>NZ_VITM01000005.1:0-543805 GCF_007828675.1 Rhizobium sp. ERR 1071
ACGCGCTGACACCGATGATGGTGGCGGCATAACCGAGGCGGAAATCCACTTAGCAAAACGCCCGGAACTGTTCAGACAAACCGAGCCACCTCATTTCCAATGACTGCCTCTTCCGATAGCGGGAACATAAAGAGCCTCTGCTTGTTGGACCCCACGCGCTTTGATGGCGCGCGACAAGTGGAGATGGATCATGGCAAAGACGGTTGGCGACTTTATCGTGCAGCGCCTCTACGATTGGGGCGTGCGACGCATCTTCGGCTATCCCGGAGATGGCATCAACGGCCTCTTCGGGGCTTTGAACCGGGCCGATGGAAAAATTGAATTCGTTCAGGCTCGTCACGAGGAGATGGCCGCTTTCATGGCGTCGGCTTATGCCAAATTCTCAGGCGAGCTTGGCGTTTGCGTCGCCACCTCTGGACCGGGTGCCACGCATTTGGTGACCGGGCTCTATGATGCGCGGTTGGATCATCAACCTGTCTTGGCCCTTGTCGGCCAGCAGGCCCGTCGGGCGCTGGGCGGTCACTATCAACAGGAAGTCGATCTCGCATCGCTCTTCAAGGATGTTGCCGGCAACTTCGTCCATCAGGCCTCAGCTCCCGCGCAAGTACGCCATCTGGTCGATCGGGCCGCGCGCATCGCGCTGGCGAACAAGACGGTCACTGCCGTCATCCTGCCGAACGACCTGCAGGAGATGCCCTATGAGACGCCGCCACGCAAGCATGGCTCGGTCATGTCGGGCGTCGGCTATGTGGCACCGAGAACGGTGCCGCACGAGATCGATCTGAAGCGCGCCGCGTCCGTCCTGAATGCCGGAAAGAGGGTCGCGATGCTCGTCGGTGCCGGCGCGTTGGGCGCGAGCGACGAGCTGATCGCGGTCGCGGACCGGCTGGGAGCAGGAGCGGCGAAAGCCTTGCTCGGCAAGGCCGCCCTACCGGATGATCTGGCGTGGGTCACCGGCTCCATCGGCCTTCTGGGTACCGAACCATCCTGGGACCTGATGCGAGACTGCGATACCCTGTTGGTCGTCGGATCCGATTTTCCTTATTCGGAGTTCCTGCCCGAAGAAGGCGATGCAAAAGGGGTTCAGATCGATATCCGGCCTGACATGCTCTCCTTGCGTTATCCCATGGAGGTCAATCTTGTCGGCGACGCCCGGGAGACCTTGCAGGCATTGCTGCCGCTTCTCAAGCAGAAGCAGGATCTTTCCTGGCGCAAGGAGATCGAGACGAGTGTCGGAAAGTGGTGGCGAACGCTGGAGGCGAGGGCGCACGTGGAGGCCAATCCGGTCAACCCGCAGCGTGTCGTCTGGGAGCTTTCGCCACGCCTGCCAGACGGCGTCATCGTCACGAGCGATTCCGGTTCATGCGCCAATTGGTACGCGCGCGATTTGCGCATGCGCCGCGGCATGATGGCCTCCTTGTCCGGCGGTCTCGCGTCCATGGGGGCGGCGGTGCCCTATGCGATCGCCGCGAAGGTCGCGCATCCGGATCGGCCAATCGTCGCCCTGGTCGGTGATGGCGCCATGCAGATGAACAACATGGCGGAGTTGATCACCGTGACGAAATACTGGCGCGAATGGTCCGACCCACGCATGGTCGTCTGCGTCTTCAACAACGAGGATCTCAACCAGGTGACTTGGGAGCAACGCGTCATGGAAGGAGACCCAAAATTTGATGCCTCGCAGCGGATCCCCGATGTCCCCTATCATCGCTTCGCCGACATGATTGGCCTTCAGGGGATTTTCGTCGATCGACCGGAGGCGCTTGGCGCCGCCTGGGATGAAGCGCTTACCGCCGATCGTCCCGTTGTTCTCGAGGTCAAGACAGATCCCGAAGTGCCGCCGATACCGCCGCACCTGACTTTCGAGCAGATGCGCAACCTGACCACCGCCCTGCTGAAAGGGGATCCTGAAGAAAGCGGTGTGATCAAGGGAACGCTAAGACAGGCGCTGAGTGCCATCCTTCCTAGTCGCGCCAACAGGTGACGACGGGCAAATGTCGGCTGCGCTGCGGGAACCAATGCTGGGAAGGGTGGTTTGGACCGATGTCAATCGACTAAGCCTTGGCTGAATGAAAGAGCATAGCGCGAGACGGCGAAGTGCTCTGGACGCGGCAACAGGCGACAACGTCAGGAGGTGTAAGGTGGAAACCTATCATAGGTATCGTAAGAACAACGTGCCGCCAGGCTCCATCGTCATCAAGTTCTACCATTCCGGCGATCAGATCCGAGGATTCCTGCGCAAGGTCATGTCGCCAGGAGAGGATGACACGGTTTTTCCTGGTGAGGAAATGGAGCCAGATGACGCCTTTCGGGCCGCTCGCAACAAGATGTCGAATGAGGTTATGCGGCCCATCTATGTCGAACTGTCGGAAGGCGTGAACTGGAATCCGGCCTGGGGGCGGCTTGAATAAGTATGATGCCGCCGCGTGCTCCTCCTTACGGACCTTTTTGCCAGACCAGCCTAAGATACTGGCTGAGCCGCCGCGCGTCGGCCGGCGCCCGCACCTTCACGTCATTATCGAAATAGACATAGACATCGCGACCCCGTCGTGACCGCTTCAATGGCTTCAGGACACGGTTGGCATTGTCCGGCTCGCGCCCGTGCGCCCAATCGGCGATGCGCTCCGCCCACATGCTCAACGCTTCATCATCGTAGCCGCTGACATAGAGTTCTTCCGAGCCATGCAGGCGGCAATAGATAAAGTCCGCGGTGACATCCATCAGCAACGGCCACTCGACGGTATCGGCGCAAACGAGCCCGATCCGATGCTTCCGCAAGAGTTCAATGAAATCGGCGTCCACGAAGCTCTCGTTGCGGATTTCGAATGCATGCCGGATCGGTCTCCTTTTGTCCGCCATCAACCAATCTCGGCCGTTCAAGCGCTCATCATGCCGCTTGGCCAAGGAAAGTGCCTCATCCGTGTCCTTTGGCAGCAGGTGGATGAAATTGGAGAACAGTTCTCGATCGAACCGCAGCCGGGGAGGAAACTGCCAAAGTATGGGTCCCAGCTTTGCTCCCAGCCGCAAGAGGCCGGAGGCCATGAAATTGGCAAGCGGCACCTCGATATCGCGAAGCCTTCGTAGATGGGTTATATAGCGTGATCCCTTGACCGCGAAAACGAAGTCGTCTGGAGTGGCCTCCCGCCATCTTGCGAAGGTGTCGGGTGTCTGCAGGCTGTAGAATGTGCCGTTGATTTCAATGGATGGAAATTGCGACGAGGCGTAGGACAATTCGTGTTTCTGGGTCACGCCCTTCGGATAGAAAACGCCGCGCCAGGGTGCGTACGTCCACCCGGAAATTCCGATGCGGATCGTTCCAACCTTTACCATGGTTCATACCGCGTCCGGATCACCTTGCCTGTGCAAGAGACGATGTCGTAATTCAATGCCCGTCGATCCCGTCAGGTAACGTTGATGGACGGCAGGAACGACATGACCTCGTTGCGTTGTCTTGGTGCCAAACTCTCGATTTCCCTTTTCCAAAAGGCTTCAGCTTCGAGCGGATCAGCCTCCCAGCTGTTGGTCGACAGGATGTTGTCATCCATTACCAGAAGTCTTTTTCCACCGAGCCTTAGATATTCCTCGGCAAGTTCCTGAGCGCCATTCATCATGATTTGTCTCCTTGATTGGCCCTCCCGCTGCCGGTGATCCACGTCACGGACACCGACAGCCAAGAGGTGTGCGAAATGCGGGAGGCATTTCGGATTTCCACCATTATTATTGCGGGCAGTTCTGGCTGGACGTGCTGTCGCTCGACTGGCTATTGTTTTGCGTATCCGTACCTTGCGTCGTGTTCTTGCCGGTTTTCATGGCATTGCAGTCCTGGGACTGACCGTTGGAATTCGGAGTCCCGTTGGTTCCGGTGGTATTGCTATTGGCGCCTCCAGTTCCGTTGGAGGTGCCATTGCTCTGCGAACCGGTGCCGGCGCCGTTACCACTTCCGGAATTGCCTGTTCCGCCGGAACCTGATTGCTGAGCCATGGCTGCCGTGGCCATGCCGATCGAAAGAGCACAGACTGCGATTATTCTCGTCAACATTGGTATTTCCTTTCTTTGGATTTGCCACCTTCCAACTCCAATGGCGGGCAGTTGTTTCCGGATTTTCCGATATTTCCTCGCTGGTAATCAGATCAGGGAATGGCGCGACAATCGGTGGACACCGCTGATCACCAACGGAGGCAGGCAGCGACGTGAGGGAGCTTGCCCATCAGGCGAGCATCCGGACACGGGGCTCGCGGTCCCAATATCGCTTGGGCGCGGCACTCAGGAAGGAGGCGAGATCCACGACACCGGCGTCGGGTTGAATGCCCGCCTTGTCGAGAAGCGCCTTGGCGGCAGCGTCATGACCGATCGCCTTTAGGTGTCCGAAAGCATCCATCACCCATTGCACGGCAGCCCCTTCGTTGAGGAGCACAGCGGCGCCTTCCTTCGCGAGGATGACGGCAACGGCATCGAAAAGCTGCGAAGGCGAACCAAGGAGCTGCCCATCGGCACGGATCGTATTTCCGTCGGAAAGCTTCGTCTCCCCCACCTTGGGCGCCACGATGAAAGGCCTCGCCTTGGCGTCGTTGAGGGCTTCGACGAGATCGGAGATCGCCTTGGCGTCGCTTCCGTCGGCGATCAATATGCCGATCTGCCGCCCTTCGAGCGTCTCCTTCATGTTCTTATGGATGGAAAGAGCGGGGGAGGGGGCGAGATCGATCGGCTCACGTGCCGGCAAATTCCTGGTCGGGTTGACGAGCCCGAGGCCCGCGGCGACCCTGTTGGCAAGCCCCGCATCGACATTCATGAGGTTGCCGACCATGCGGGGCGGCACGTGCTGAAGCTGAACCTTCGATAATTCGAAGACGAAGGCCGATGCGATGTGAGCCTGTTCCGACGGTGTCTGGGACTTCCAGAAAAGACGAGCCTGACTGTAATGGTCGGCAAAGAGTTCACCGCGCACGCGCAGCTTATCGCCCTGCTCTTCCTTCCCGGCTTGATGCTCATAGGTGCGGAAGCCCGTCACCGGACATTCGCGCGGACCGCCGATTTCGCCGTTGTCGCCAAGGCTATTCGGTTCGTAGTTCGCGCGGCCCTTCGGCACTTGCATCTGCATCTGCCCGTCGCGCTGGAAGTTCATGACGGGGCATTTGGGCGCATTGATCGGCAGTTGATGGAAGTTCGCGGTCCCAAGGCGGGATTTCTGCGTGTCGAGATAGCTGAAGAGCCGGCCCTGCAGCAGGGGATCGTTGGTGAAATCGACGCCTGGGACGATGTTTGCCGGGCAGAACGCCACTTGCTCGGTTTCCGCGAAGAAATTGTCCGGATTGCGATCGAGAACCAGCCGTCCGACGATCTTTACCGGCAGTACCTCTTCCGGGATGATCTTCGTGGCATCGAGGACGTCGTAGGGAAGGTTTTCGGCAAAGGCATCGTCGAAGAGCTGCAGGCCCAGTTCCCATTCAGGAAAATGCCCGGCCGCGATCGCCTCGAAGAGGTCGCGGCGATGGTAGTCATTGTCGGCCGCCTGCAGCTTCAATGCCTCGTCCCAGACAAGCGATTGAATGCCGAGCTTCGGCTTCCAGTGGAATTTCACGAATGTGGATTTACCGGCATCGTTGACGAAGCGAAACGTGTGGACGCCGAAGCCTTGCATCATGCGCGGCGAGCGCGGAATAGCTCGATCGGACATCGCCCACATCAGCATATGCGTGGATTCCGGCATCAGCGACGCCCAGTCCCAGAACGTATCATGGGCGGTAGCCGCCTGCGGATACGCGCGGTCGGCCTCCATCTTCACGGCATGCACAAGATCGGGGAATTTCATCGCATCCTGAATGAAGAAGACGGGGATGTTGTTGCCGACAAGGTCCCAATTACCCTGCTTGGTATAGAATTTCACGGCGAAGCCGCGCACGTCACGCGGCGTATCCACCGAGCCGGCACCGCCGGCAACGGTCGAAAAGCGGACGAAGACCGGCGTCTTTTCACCCTTGCGCTGAAACAGATCGGCGCTGGTCACATCGGACAGCGATTCATAGAGCTCGAAGAAGCCGTGTGCGGCCGAACCTCGTGCATGCACGATCCGTTCAGGGATGCGCTCATGGTCGAAATGGAAGATCTTTTCACGCAGGACGAAATCTTCAAGCAGCGTCGGGCCACGGACCCCGGACTTCAGGCTGTTCTGATTGTCCGACACCCGGATACCCTGATTGGTGGTCAGATGCTCCGCGTCGCCATGGGGACCGCTTTCGGGAATATGCTGGTGCGTCTCCCCGCCTTCGCCGCGCGATGTTTCGAAGCTCGTGTCCTTCGCCATGATATCCTCTTTTTTGCCGTTGGAACCGCTGACCGAACCTTGTTCGACGGGCAATGTTCCGATTGGCCGGAGATGGCGGCTGGTGACCTCAAAGTTCGATCAGCGCGATGCCGAGATCCTCTTGATGCCGACGCTGCAATTCCGCCGGTGTTTCCACGATGGTCGCTTCCAAGGTCGGATGCACGATACCGTCGAGAAAGTGGCCGCCGCGCGTGGAGCCATCCTTCAGACCGAGGACGGCATGAAGATGGAGGCTCGCCTTGCCATCGTCGCCTGTCGCGATATCGCCGATCAGGCTCAGCACCTCGCATTGCTCGGTAATCGGGATCTTGCGGTAGCTTCGCTCGCTAAAATCGAACCAGCCGACAGTCGCGCGTTCAAACGCGCCTATCGCGGTGATCGAAGCCCCCTTCAGGTCCTGATCCGTGGCGAAGCGGGCGAGCGTGGAGAATGCTTCCTCATTCGCATCGAGCACGACGACATAGGTCTTCAGGCCGTTCCGCAGGTCAACTTTCTTGAAATTCATCGCGCTCGTCTCCCTTTCAATCCTGTGCCGGCTGGCCGTTGGAAGCCGACACGCCACCATCGACGGCGATGTTGGCGCCGGTCACGAAGCTTGCATCGTCGCTTGCCAGAAAGGCGATGACGGCCGCGACCTCGTCCGGCTCGCAGACACGACCAAGTGGAATGCGTTCCTTGAACTTGGCAACGAGGGCTTCATCCTTGAGCATGTCCTCCGTCATGCCAGTGCGCGTGAGGCTCGGGCATACGGAATTGACGCGAATTCCCTTTCGGCCGAGATCTAGCGCCAGCGCGCGGGTCAGATTGACGATGGCACCCTTGGCGGCGTTGTAGGGGCTCATACCCCAATCGCCGCCGGTGCCGGAGACGGAGGCAGTGTTGATGATCGACCCCTTGGTCTTTTCAAGATGCGGTATGGCCGCACGACAACCGAAAAACACGCCGTCCAGATCGGTCGCCATGACATCGCGCCATTGCTCGTTGGAAATGTCGGCGGGCGCGCCACCCTCGTGAATGCCAGCATTGTTCACGATGACGTCAAGGCGACCGAACCGTTCCACCACCGCCGCTACCATCGCGGCGACCGCCGACGATGCCGATACATCCACCAACTGCTTAAGGCTGCGTTCGGCTGGCAAATCCGCGATGACTTTTTCCAGCGCATCCTCGCGGCGGTCGACGAGAGCGACATTGGCGCCTTCCTTGGAAAAGCGCCGTGCCGTCGCCTCTCCCATTCCCGATGCAGCACCTGTTACGATGACGACCTTTCCTTCGAAGCGATGCATCGGGCTGTCCTTTCAAAATCGGCGAAACGGGATCTATCGAAACGTAGCTTTCGATAGGAACCAGGACCGGACTTGAATGTTCCCCGATGCACCGGGCGGATAGTGTGCCATGGATGGAACCGAAAGCGAGGTGGATGGTTTGGAATGACAACGCAATCATCTCCGGAAGCAAAGTCATGACACATCCACGACCACCATTTCCGCCGCAGCAACAGCCCATGCCCGGCTATACCGCCGACATGCATCCGAAACCCGATCATGGAGAGGTGACCTATCACGGATCAGGAAAGCTTGCCGGCAAAAGGGCTGTCATCACCGGCGGTGACAGCGGCATTGGCCGCGCTGTCGCGATCGCCTTTGCCCGCGAGGGCGCGGATGTTTTGATCGCCTATCTGAGCGAAGACGACGATGCTCACGAAACCAAGAAATGGGTCGAGGAGGCCGGCCGCAAGGCGGTGTTGATGGCCGGCGATATTCAGGATCCCAGACATTGTCGAGATATCATCGACAAGGCCGTCGCCGAACTGGGAGGGATCGATATTCTTGTCAACAATGCCGCGCATCAGGCGAGCTTTCAAGATATCGGCGATATCAGTGACGAGGAATGGGAATTGACCTTCAAGGTCAATATCCATGCCATGTTCTATCTGACCAAGGCGGCCGTACCGCACATGAAGCCGGGCAGCGCCATCATCAATACGGCGTCCATCAACTCGGACACTCCAAACCCCACATTGCTTGCCTATGCCACCACCAAAGGGGCCAT
The DNA here is from genome assembly GCF_007828675.1 of Rhizobium sp. ERR 1071. Lineage (NCBI taxonomy): Bacteria > Pseudomonadati > Pseudomonadota > Alphaproteobacteria > Hyphomicrobiales > Rhizobiaceae > Rhizobium > Rhizobium sp. ERR 1071. The sequence continues at coordinate 8,375 of NZ_VITM01000005.1, forward strand.
CCAGAATTTTACCGCGGGGCTGGCGCAATTGCTCGCGGAAAAAGGCATTCGCGCCAATGCCGTGGCGCCAGGACCTATTTGGACGCCATTGATCCCTTCGACAATGACGTCGGAAGCAGTCGAGAATTTCGGAAAGCAAGTGCCGATGAAGCGACCGGGTCAGCCGGCTGAACTGGCAACGGCCTATGTCATGCTTGCCGATCCACTCTCCAGCTATGTTTCCGGCACGACCGTCGCGGTCACTGGGGGCAAGCCTCTCCTTTGAGTTCGGTGCATCTGCGCGACACGGAGCTGAGCCGCGCTCTTCAGATCGAAATCATGTGCTTATGTCCGCGAACGGCGCTCATTCTCGGAACATTCCGGGCTGGAAGTGGTTTGGCCATGACAACGAATGCAGCAAGACGGCCAAGATAAATCGTCCACAGCTTCTGGCAAGGCAATGACAGGAGGAGATGATGAACAGCAGACCACCACCGGTTCCCGAGGAGAATCGAAGCGATAAAGGTGTTGGTGACCACGCCAAGCCATCGATATCCGACCCCCATAAGCCTGACATGACGGTGGATCCCGACAAGAAAGGTCAGCAGGGAAATAGCCGGATCAATACCAGTCACCAGGGGCATCAACAGGATCGATAGGGAGGTGTCAATGTCCACGTCGACGAAAACACCGGCCAGTATTCGCCAAGGCGGCCCGGGAGCATCCCATGAAAATGCCAAGGCGCCCTTGAATATTCCAAAGCCGCCGGCCGAGCCCGATAAGCGGGACCGCAGCAAGGTTTCCGGCGGCGGCGGCGAACGAGATCGCCATCATGGCCACGATCCCAGCCGGAAAGGTGGCCACTCCGCAAGCTGAGGCCGAATTCCGCTCGTGTCGAGAAGCCGAGCGGAAGGCCCGATGCAGTCCATAAGACCCCAATTGTCCGCCTGGAACAAAGCAAGTCGATAAATGTTTGGGTGCTCTCAGGAATATTGGAGACACCGATATGGTCGCACAGGACCTTCGCGCTGCACACCCTCTTCCGCCCCGCCCCCTTCACTCGCTCCTCATTCCGATCCCGATGGTTTGCTTCCTTGGCACATTGGCAACGGACCTGGCCTATTGGGCAACCGCCGAGATGATGTGGGCGGATGCTTCCGCGTGGCTGCTCGCGGTTGGCTTGCTGTTCGGCTTGCTTGCTATAATCGCCATGATAATCGATGCACTCGGCAGGCGCCTTTCCTTGATGCGCGGACCAGTCTGGCTTTATTCGATCTGCGGCGTTCTTATCCTCGTCTTGTCCTTCTTTAACGCGCTCGTGCATAGCCGGGATGCATGGACTTCCGTCGTTCCGACCGGGCTTATTCTTTCATCCGTGGTGGTCGTTCTCGTCCTTTTGAGCGGCTGGATAAGGCGGGTATTGATTTTCCGCAGAGATCCGGGAGCCGAGAGATGAAGATCGGTGTAGGTAAGTTGACCGCGCCATCCCCCGTTGCCGCGCTTATCTGCGGCACGATCCTTATCCTGTCTGGCTGCGGTCAGAACGAAGAGGATCCGAAGGATCAGGTCGGACCAAATCCGACATTGCCGGCCCAGACGCAATATCTCATCCCACCGATGCATGTCGCGAAGGTGATCGGCTGGCAAAACGGCGACAAGCCAAAGGTTGCGGAAGGATTGCAGATAAAGGCGTTCGCGACAGGACTGAAGCACCCGCGTTCGGTTTATGTGCTGCCGAATGGCGATGTTCTTGCCGTGGAATCTGTTGCGCCGCCCGCGGCATCGATCAAGCGTCCCAAGGATCTGATCATGGGCTGGATCGAGTCGATGGCGACATCTGCCGGCAGCAATGAAGGAAGCAACCGTATAACCTTGCTGCGTGACGCCGATGGGGATGGAGTTGCCGAAACGAAGAGCGTTTTTCTCGATCATCTCGCCTCCCCTTTCGGTGTCGCTCTTGTCGGTAGCGACCTGTATGTCGCGGAGACGGACAAGATCATGCGTTATCCATACAAGACGGGAGAGACGAGCATCCCCGATCCGGGAACGAAACTTACCGATTTGCCCGGCGGACCCATCGATCACCATTGGACCAAGAGCCTTGTGGCGAGCCCTGATGGTACGCTACTTTATGTCGGTGTCGGCTCGAACAGCAATATCACGGAAAACGGCATACAGGCTGAAATGGACCGCGCCTCCATCTGGGAGGTCGATAGAGCAACGGGGCGCCATCGCATCTTCGCGGATGGATTGAGAAATCCGAATGGTCTTTCCTGGGAGCCGCAGACGCACGCTCTCTGGGCAGTCGTCAACGAGCGCGATGAGCTAGGTCCCAATCTCGTGCCGGACTATATGACTTCGGTGAAGGAGGGCGGCTTCTATGGTTGGCCGTACAGCTATTTTGGCAAGAACATCGATCCCAGGGTCATGCCGCAAAGACCAGACCTTGTGGCGAAGGCAATCGTTCCGGATTACGCGCTGAGTTCGCACGTGGCGCCCCTTGGGATGGTCTTCTATACCGGTACCAGTTTGCCGGAAGCGTATCGCGGCGGTGCCTTCGTCGGCGAGCACGGGAGTTGGAATCGACACCAATTCAACGGCTACAAGGTGGTCTTCGTCACATTCGCGGACGGTCGGCCCAAAGGCCTTCCGCAAGACGTCGTGACCGGCTTCTTGAATGGCGACAACGAGGCGAGGGGCCGGCCGGTAGGTTTGGCGGTCGACAAGCCTGGCGCCTTGCTAATCGCCGATGACGTCGGCAATACGGTCTGGCGCGTTAGCTCGGCAGCGCCGTAAACTTTACCGACGCCGTCGAGAAAGCGGTGTGCTTGGCCCGCGTTTCGCGCAATGCCGGCGGATCGAAAGGCGCCTTGAAGCGCCAGCATAGTCGCGGTCATCATGGCAAAGCCGCCCTGAACGAAATGAACTTGCATGCATTATGATGTGTTCATCCGATTTCATGTCGGATCTGGCTGACCTAATCAGCCGCCATCGCGCTTCATTCTTTTGCGCATGGCTTTGCGATGTCTGCTGATGGCCTGCGCTTTTTCCCGAATACGCCGCTGGGATGGTTTCTCGTAGGCTCGTCGCTCCTTCATTTCCCGGAACAAGCCTTCACGCTGCATCTTTCGTTTGAGAACTCGGATTGCTTGTTCGATATTGTTGTCTCTTACCAGGACCTGCATTTTGTTCTCCTCACTATTGGTGATGAATGGCGGCCGTCAGCCGAGTTGCTCGGCTATCAGCTTCTGAAGCTCCTCGCGGGTGAGCAAACAGGGATAGGGTTTCCAGCTTTTGTCGGGGAGCTGGTTGATGGGTTGATCGCATCCGCGCGGCTTCACCGCCGCGAGCGCGTCGATTGCCTTTGATTTTTTCAATGAAATCTCCTGCGCCGGCCACTAAGCCAGCGCTCATGTCAATGGATGATGGAAGCGCCCGTCACGTCATCGGACGGAGGGCAAGGAACGGACCGCATGATGGGTCGGGCGATTAAGGCCTGGACCAGCCATTGCAATGCAACGGGCGAGCGGAACCGCATATCTCAAGCCGATAAATGGGTATCGAATTCCGATGTTGCAAGGGGGCAACATCTTCCCAACGTCTAGGGCATGTGGGGCCCGCGTATCACACATCGGGGGGAATATGGGAATCGACACCGATCGTTTTCAGATTGTTGCGAACCTTGACGACACCGGGCGTAGACAGCCCAAGCGCTTCCGCCTGTTCGGCAGCCGCCTGCGTTTCGACACTGCCTTCCAATGTTACGATACCGTCCTCGGCATGAACCTCGATGCTGTCTGCATCGATTTCTTTGCTTTCGATGAACCGTTCGGTAATCGCCGCTTCCAGTTCATCGTTATCGATACGGCTGGGTGGCAATGGCCCAATCGTGTGGGCCGTGTCTTCCTCAAGCCCGTTCGTGTCCGCGTTATCTCCAATCAGGCCAGAGGGGGTATCTTCGTCAAAGTTCGCTGGAGTGGTGCCATATTCTCGATTTTCCGGTTCGGTCGAACCCAGGGCGCTTTCGTCGGAATATGGCCAGCCTTCGCGGGCATCGCGATCCTGATAGTCGCGATAGTCCTCTTCTCGCGACAGCGATTTCTTCTTTCGAAACTGTGTCATAGCCAATCTCCTTCCCTTCAGCTCAAGAAACACGCTAAGCTCCGATTTGCTTCTCGGACGCCCATCCGGCTCCGCCGATCTGTTAGTGGTGCTTGAAATATTGCACCTCGCGCTCATGCTTTTCGGCCGCCTCGCGGGTCTTGAACGTCCCGAGATTCTTGCGCTTGTGTGTCTTCGGATCGAGCTTGCGTGAGTAGAGACGATATTCACCGGATTTCAGTTTGCGGATCATGACGGTTTCTCCTTTGCTATGGATATAACCCCCGTCGGCAGCCCTGGTTCCGATCGTGCCAAGCCGCGATAAAAGCCCATCCGAAAGGAAAGACCGGCTTTTCCTTCGCCTGTATCGAGGAGGAAATCATTCCGCGCGCCGTTCGCCGGCGCTTTCTCTCTCTGCCAAAATAAGCGAAGATCTTTTGCCTGGGATCGCCTTCGGGATTGCCGTGAACTGCCTACCAGCCGTAGCTGAAGGTAGCGCCACTGCCATTATCCCCATCCTGCTCCACATCGGTTTCAGTATTTCGTCCGTACTGGAAAATGCCATAGGCATTGTTGTTGCCGTTCTGCCGCAAGGTTGCGGAATGACCATTGCCCTGCTGCTGGATGAAGCCGAGATTGCCTCGGCCGGCCTGGGCAATGCCAGCCGCGTTCCCCCGGCCCAGCTGCCGGATGTCGGCGTCTTTCAGGCCGCGGTACAGCGAATAGACGCGCAGTCCGGTCGAGAAAAGATCCGCATCCTCGGCATTATCAGGCACAAGGTTGAACGAGATCCGGCCACCGGCATAGGCTGGCGCGGACAAGGCGACCTGTCCCAGGCTCCCGGCAAGAAGAGTGATGGTAAGGATCTTAAACACGCTGCGGGTCATCCTGATCTCCATTGGCCGGCTGTCTGAGCCGATGACCAACCTTCGCATCTTTAAGCTGAACCCCGTCGGAATTGCCCGTTCAGTTGTGGTTCAGTCGTCTGGAATTGCGTGAAACCAAAGAGACAGAGCGGTTCAGAGGCTCCGTGAGAAACTGAACCGCTCTAAACCTGATCGAAAGCAAAAGGGCGCCAGGAGCCGGCGCCCTTTTAAAGGGATTTGCAGAGTTTGGAGGCCGATTAGTTGTCGCCGACCTGCTTCGTGCAGCTGAAACTCTTATCTCCGATCACAATATCCAGCGTTGCCCTGTATGCGGTTCCTTTGGAGCCGAGCGAGACGGAGCTGAGGATTGCCGGATGCCCGGCCGTGGCATCGAAATCGCCACTCTGGTTGATCATGGAACTTCCACCGTCTCCCGATTTTTCGACGCGAAACGTGTAAGTCCCGCCGACATGCGTGTCGGCGTGGACGAGCGCATCCAGTCTCACCATACCTGCTCCAGGCGTTGCTTTGATTTCGCAAAGCCCCGCATCGTCAGATTGGTTGGCAGTCGTCATGGCCGCAACGGCGCCGACGGGAAGCAGGACCAGCGCGAGGATCGTCATCAGTCGGCGTGGATGTTTGACGCTATTTGGCATGGGTCATCTCCCCAAATGGTCTGCTGTCGCGTTTGTGACTTCTTTCACGTCATCGCGCGGTCGCTTAAGGGCAGGCCTGGACGAAGGCCGCGACATTGCCGTTGCCGCCCTGGCTGACATTGGCGCTGCAGCCATGGCCGACCTGGACGCCAGCCGCGATGTTGCCATTGCCGTCCTGGGTAAGAATGGTCGTGTGGTTGGAGCCAAACTGGCCGATGCCAGCTATGTTGCGGTCACCGTTCTGATAGGTGGCGCCGTAATTGTCATTGCCTTCCTGACCGATAGCCGAAAGGTTGTGGCGGCCATATTGATGGCCGACGATCCGGTTGTAGGCGCCGTTCTGGTAGGTTCTGATGCGGTTTGCATACCCTTCCTGAGCGCCGCCGGCGGAGTTCGACCAGCCATATTGTTCGATACGCACATCGTTGGCCATGGCGGGGGCCGCGGCGGTGATGCCGACGAGAGCGACGAGTGCGGTTGCAATGAAAGACGTGCGGATCATGACTGTGTCTCCTCAGGCGGATAAGACCGCGGTTGAACGTCTTTCTTTTAGACGCCGCCTTCGGAACAGAAGCTGAAAGCACCATTCAGCCCGGGTTCATTCGCGGAGATCGGTACCAGCCTCTCGCAATTAGCGTTCCGAAGAAATGACATGGTGGCTCATTGGTTTCTAGCGAGCTGGCAGCTACCCGCACGATGAAAATGGATATAGGCCGGCGATTGTCTGCTCTGAAGGTCGGAAACATCGCAGGTAAAGAGCTTCTGCTCGTCGCATTAAAAAAACAATGCAACGGCTTGGTGCATGCGAAGCCCCGCGGGCCGCCTCCCTTGGATCAAGATCAATGTGGCTCGGTGCTATGAAAATCTGTGTTCCTTCCCGGTCAACGGCGTGGCGAACAAAGCCTCGCCGATCTGGATCGGTCGATCGCCGTCGGTGCGTGCGACAAGTGATATCAGTTCGGGGACATCAAGATGAACGACCGTGTCGGCGCCGAGCCGCTCGATATGGCGCCCGATCTCGATGCCGCCCCCTTGATCAATGCAGCACGGACAAGCGCTATTCGGGTTCCTGAAGATCTTGCGATCATCGGCTACGACAACTCTCCGATGGCCGCCATGCCGCTCGTCGGCCTGACGAGCGTCGATCAATACCAGATGCTGCTCGGGCGGACGGCTGTGGAGGTGCTGCTCGGCAGGATCGATGGCCGGCGCGAGGCCAGACATCCGCTGATCGAACCCCGCGTGGAATTGCGCGGCACCACTTGACGCGCGATCCGGACGAAAAGGTAGTAAGACGCACCCGGTCGTGTCCGCCGCCCCTGCTCGGCATGGGGACAGCCGGATAGCTAACCGCTGTTTGCAAAGGCAGACGGGAAACATGCCGGTGCCAGCAATTGGACCGAGGATTTTTTCCTCCGCCCGATTGCCGGTTTGTCTACTGGCTTTGGCCAGCGCGGCTTGCTGTTCGTTTTTTCAGAACTTGTAGCTCGCGCCAACAAGCACCTTGTTCTGAGTGGCGCCGAACTCCCCGATCGCCGACCCGAAATCCTTGTTTCCAAAATCGGAATAGCGGTATTCGCCGCGAATGATGACATTATCCGTGAAGGCGTGCTCGATGCCGCCGCCGGCCGTCCAGCCGATCAGGATATCGTCTTTTTTCCCAACGCCGGGGGCATCAACCTTGCCGCCGGCGGCAGCGAGACCGGCTGTCGCAAAGAGCAGCGTCCGGTCCAGGGCGTAACCGACGCGAGCGCGGCCCGACGCATCCCATTCGAGATCCGCTTCCTTCTTGTCCTTGAAATTGTAGTTGAAGTCGTTTTCGATACCGTAGACGATATTGCCGGATTGGAAATTATATCCGGCATGAACGCCAGCCGTGCCACCGTCGAGATTGCGGTCGGTGCCCAGAACGGTCCCTTTGTTCCAGACATAGCCGCCCTGTCCGCCGAGATAGAAGCCGGACCAGTCATAGGCCGAATAAGCCTGTTCGGCGGCTGGCGCAGAACGCTCATAGGTGAGGTCGGCGGCGAGGGCCGGAACGGCCAGGAACGACGCCAGGGCGCCGACGACGAAAAGCTTGATATGCATAATGGCAGTGCCTCATGTTTTGCACCAGCGGAAAGGCGTTCGCGTGTCGCATCCGCCCGGCTCATAGGGTGACTATGTCGTCCCGCAAGATTGCTGTGTGTGCTTTCATGTTCATTTTTGTTGCGACGGCGAAAAAACACTGGGGAGTGTCAAAAGGTGCAAGGTCGGCGGGTTGTCGGATTTGAAAACGGGGCCATCCCGGCGCGTCCCATGCTGCGTGATTTCGCAGGAAACATCCAGGCCCATGCGGTCAGCGCTTTTCGGCCGCCCCGAACACAGGTTTGGCCGCGAAGCGAAGAAGTCGATGAAGGTTCGAACCTTCATGCGTTCGGCGGCGGGCTTGATAATTCTTGAGCCCCCGGCGGAAACCTTGATTGCGAAGGCGCCGGGCATGTACATGTGATGGGAACCGCATTGCTATTCCAGAAGCGGATAAGGTTGGAGAGCCGCATGAACCTCTTCCTCAAAAGCCTTGCAGACGCGCGCCGCGCGGGCAAGCCGGTCGGAATTACGTCGGTATGCTCGGCGCACCCGCTCGTGCTTGAAGCGACGATGTCGCTGGCTCGGCGGGAGGGTGGTCCCGTCCTGATAGAGGCTACCTGTAACCAGGTTAATCAGTTTGGCGGCTACACTGGAAAAACGCCGGCGGATTTTGCCGGAGATGTTCTCGCGCTCGCCGCGGCCAACGGGGTAACGACTTCCGACGTCATCCTCGGTGGCGACCATCTCGGACCCAATCCCTGGCGGCGGGAGACCGCCTCCGCGGCAATGGCCAAGGCCGAGGTCATGGTTGCTGAATATGTGAGAGCGGGCTTCACGAAAATTCACCTCGACGCATCCATGGCATGCGCCGATGACCCATCCGCCCTCGACGATGCGATCGTGGCTCAAAGGGCGGCAAGGCTTGCCAAAATTGCCGAGCAGGCTGCGCGGGAAGTCGGCACCAAGCCGCTCTACGTGCTGGGGACGGAAGTCCCGGTGCCGGGAGGCGCGGACCACACGCTCGATGTTGTCGAACCGACCGAGGCCGAAGCCGCCACCGCCACCATCGAGATCCATCGCGAGATTTTTGCGAGGGAAGGGTTGTCGGAGGCGTTCGACAGATGCATTGCCTTCGTCGTCCAGCCGGGCGTGGAGTTTGGCAATGAGAACGTCGTTGGCTACAGACCTGAGCTCGCTAGGAAACTAACCAGCGTGCTGGATCATGAAGTGGGTCTGGTTTTCGAAGCGCATTCGACAGACTACCAGTCGGAAAGCGCGCTGACCGCACTGGTACGCGATGGATTTCCAATTCTGAAGGTTGGGCCTGGATTGACGTTCGCGCTGCGAGAAGGTCTCTTGGCGCTCGACTTGATCGCAACGGAACTTGACCCGGACTATGACCGCGACCTTGCCGTCACCATGGAGCGCCTCATGCTGAAACATACGGGCGACTGGGCGGGACATTATCATGGCAGCGAAGAGGCTATCCGGCTTCAACTTCGCTACAGTTACAGTGACCGCATCCGTTATTACTGGGGTTATCCGGAGGCTGTTGGCGCCGTTCAAAAGCTGACCGATACACTTCATCGCCGCGAAATTCCGCCGACGCTGGCAAGCCAGTTCCTCGGGCGGATGGCAGACAGGATCGGCGCGAAGGACAGCGTCGACAGGATCGTCAAGACGTTTGTCGGTGGGGTCCTCGAGACCTACGCCCGTGCGTGCCGACAAGCCGGCTGACCGATCGGAAAACGGCTCTCCTGCCGCATATTCCGTTCATCATTGCCACCTAAAGCTCGAAAGGCCTCGCGATCGAGGCTCTTGCCATTCCCGCTTATAGGATCGCCTCCGTCCAGCCTTGTGTCTTCAGGTCGCTGCGGATACGCCATTTCAGGATTTCATCGATCAGGCGGCGTTTGACATCCTGATAGGCGGGGTCGCTCCACAGGTCATTGACTTCATTTGGATCGACAGACAGATCGAAAAGCTGGCCTTCGTCGCTCTCGACGAAGTGGACCAGCTTGAACCGCTTGTCGCGGATCATCGTCATGAATTCCGTGCCGCTCAGGATACGGTCGCCCGCATGTTCGGAGAAGACGAATTCGCGCGGCGTGACGTTCGCACCGGTGAGGTAAGGAGCCAAGGAACGTGCTTCCATCCATTTTGGCGCTTCAAGTCCCGCCAGCTCCAGGATTGTCGGCCCGAAATCGAAGAGCGAAACGAGGTCGCCGACGATCTTGCCACGCTCGACACGGCCCGGCGACCAGACGATTGCCGGCACGCGCACGCTCGGCTCGTACATCGTCCATTTCTGGCTGTGTCCATGATCGTTCAGACAGTCGCCATGATCCGACGTGAAGATGATGATGGTATCCTCAAGAACGCCGCGACGCTCGAGCGCCTCCATGAGCTTGCCGATCTGCGTATCGATCATCGAGACGTTGGCGAAATAATGCTCGCGTTGGCGGCGCAATTGTTCCGGCGTCGGATTTTCAAGATGCACGACCGCATCATGATCGACGCTGATATGTTGTTCTCTAAGCTTCTTGAGTGCCGATGGCTGCCCATCCATTGCCGCATGGTCACGGATCGCTTCTGGCAGATCGCGATCCCTATATTTGTCGAGATAGTCCTGTGTCGGATCGTAGGGCGGGTGCGGACCTGGAATGCCGATCTGCAGGAAGAATGGTTCTTGGCCCCGGTAGCGATCAAGCCACATGGCGGCGAACTCAGGGACGAAATTGTCCGAATGCAGATCTTCAGGCAGATCCCAGACAAAGGCGCCAAGACGTTCGCGATAATCTTCGAGCCGTCGGTATGTGACGCGGCTCGGCTTTTCGATGCCTCGGCTCCAGAAAGCCTTGTCCCAGTTGTCGAGATAAAACGGCAGCCGCTCGGTCGCTCTATCCTTGTTTTCGACAACATGCCTTTCGTGAAAACCGAAGGACTCCTCGAAGGGCGAGGTGTGCATCTTGCCGACATTGACACAGCGATAGCCAGCATCGGCAAGGCGGCGAACCCAGCTATGCGTCCAGCGCTCATCGTTGCGGAAGACGCCGTTGGTGTGCGGATAGAGTCCCGTGAACAGGCTTGCCCGCGAGGGCGCGCAGGACGGTGACGTCACGTACATGTGGCTGAAACACGTGCCGTCCCGAACCAGGCGATCAAGATTCGGCGTGATCATGTAGTCGAAACCGGCCGCCGCGATCGTATCGAAACGCTGCTGGTCGGTCATGACGAAGACGATGTTGGGCCTGTTCCTTGCCTCTGTCACGTCAATCTCCATTCAGGGATTTAAAGGGCGAGCGGGTACTGTCGCGTGCAAGCAGTTCCCAGTCGACCACACTCGTTCGCGGGTCCTCGCCGTTGATCCGCGCGACGATCAATTCGGCCGTGAGTTCGCCGATCCGATGACGGTCGGGCTTGATGGTGCTGAGCGAAGGGGTGACGTAGCTTGCCGCCTCGCTGTCGCCGAAGCCGACGACGCCGATATCGGCGGGCACTTTCCTGCCGCGCTCATGCAGCGCCTTCAGGACACCGAAGGCGACGACGTCGCTGTTGCAGATGATCCCGTCGATCCGTGGATTGCTGTCGAGCAGTTCACGGGCGAGCTCTTCGCCGAGCGCCGGCCGGCCGCCTTCCTGTCGAACAGCATAGACGAGATCCGGCAATCCGGCCGCGGCAATGGCGCGTGCTGAGCCGTGGGCGCGTTTCCTTGCCCGCATGTCGTTTTCGCGCATGCTGCCGAGAAAGGCGAGATGCCGGTAACCGCACGCAATCATGTGGTCGGCCTGCGCCCCGCCGGCCTCCCGATGATCCATGCCGACCGCGGAATCGATGATGTCGCCGCCGACATCCCACATTTCGACGACCGGAACGCCCGAGGACGTCAGCAGCTCAGTGACCTTGGTCGGGTGGTCGACACCGATAATGGCAACCGCGGCTGGGCGCCAACTGAGGATCGAGCGCACGAGCGTTATCTCCTGGTCAGGATCATAGCGCGTATTGGCGAGCATGACCTGAAGATTGTCTTTGAGAAGCGCCGATTGCAGGGCATCGATAATGGAGGCAAATTCAGAATAATAGAGCGATGTCACGACGACGCCGACGATGTCGGATCTCGTCCCCGACAATCCCCCGGCCAGCCGGTTCGGCACATAATTCAGCTCGTCCATGGCCTTGGCGATCTCTCGCCGCAGTTCCGGCCTCACCGTGTTGGGCGCGCGAAGCGCCCGCGAGACCGTATTGATGGAAACCCCGACCCTGACGGCGATCGAAGCCAGTGTTGGTGCGCCGCCCTTTTCTCGCTCCTCCACGTTCGCCCCCATTCTCCTCGCAAAAATTTGCTCAAGTGAGCGTTGCGTTACCGTTAACTTTATGTCATTTCTCGAACGAGGAGACAAGAGCGCAAAATTTTTCCAACGAGACTTTCCATTGAAATTTGCGTTCTGGCAGCAGGGAAGGACGTAAAGCGTGGCCGACCGCCCCAATATCATCCTGATCATGACCGACCAGCAGCGATACGACTCCATCGCCGCGCTTGGATTTCCCTATGCGGTTACGCCCAATCTTGATGCGCTTGTCGAAAAGGGGGTGACGCTGACTGATTGTCATATCAACGCTCCCAGCTGCGTTCCCTCACGAGCCAGCCTCTTCACTGGCTACTATCCACATACCACCGGGGTGCTCGCCAATGGTCAGCGCTGGCAGAGGACATGGGTCGACCAGTTGAGGGATGCCGGCTATCGTTGCGTCAACGTCGGCAAGATGCACACCATTCCCTACAATTCGGACTCCGGTTTCCACGAGCGTTACGTCGTCGAAAACAAGGATCGTTACATGGAGGGGCGCTGGTATTTCGACGAATGGGACAAGGCGCTCGCCGCGAATGGTCTGGTCAAGCAGCAGCGCGAGACCTATCGTCGGCGGGAGGATTATCGCGAGCGTCTTGGCGCCTTTGATTGGGAATTGCCCGAGGAGCTGCATTCCGACGCTTTCGTCGGCAATATGGCGAAGTGGTGGATTGACACATATCCACGGACCGAACCGCTTTTCCTGCAGGTCGGCTTCCCAGGCCCGCATCCGCCGTTCGATCCGCCGGCGCGATATTCCGAGCCTTACCTCAAGCGCAACGATCTGCCGTTGCCCAAGCCGTCGCGCCAGGAGCTCGATTCCTTGCATCAGGAACTGAAGGAGAAGCGACAGCACGACGTCGAGGTCGATCACGATTCGGTTGTCTGGAGCCTTGATCCGTCGCCCGAGCAGATGCAGCGGCTCTGGGCTCACTATCTCGGCAACGTGACGCTGATCGACCAAAAGATCGGTGAGTTGCTGGAAGCCTTGAAGGAGCGCGGCTATCTGGAGGATGCGATCGTCATCTTCACCTCCGACCATGGCGAGTGCCTCGGCGACCACGGCCTGATCCAGAAATGGTCGATGTATGACGTCGTCACACGGGTGCCCACCATCATCTGGTCGACCGCAAATCGATTCGAGGGTGGCAGGGAGCTAAACGGCCTCTGCCAGCTCTTCGATCTCGGTCCGACCATATTGGAATATGCGGGGATCACGCCGCCGAAGAGCTTCGAGGCGCGCAGCCTGAAGTCGGCGCTGGAGACGGGTGAGTGGACGCCTCGTACCCACGTATTCTGCGAGCAGATCGGTGACGTCGCCATGAGCGGCGGCGTGGAATTCATGACCGGCGTGCGTAGCGAGGGATGGAAGTTGGTCCATTTCAAAGGGTCGAGCGACGGACAGTTGTTCGATCTCAAGAACGATCCTGGCGAGGTGCAAAATCTCTGGGACGATCCCGCATGCGAGGCGCGAAAGCGCGAACTTCTCGATGTCATGCGGGACTGGCTCATCGAGTCGAACTACCGCACGCGCGATGTCATGGCGGGTGTGCGATGACAGATTTTCAGGAGGCAACCGCAACCAGATCGTCCCCGCCCGCAAAGGATGGGATGGTATGGATCGAAGGTGGCAGCTTCCTGATGGGATCGGAAGATTTTTATCCCGAGGAAGGGCCTGTTCATCGCGTGCGGGTCGACGGCTTCTTCATGGATGCCACGCCGGTCACGAACCGGGACTTTTCGCGCTTCGTCGCCGATACCGGTCATGTGACGGTCGCGGAGCAGACGCCGGACCCATCGGTTTATCCCGGCGCCGATCCGGCTATCCTGCAGCCGGGATCATTGGTCTTTCGAGCGCCGCGGAGGTCCGGCGATATGCGCTTCTGGGGTGATTGGTGGCACTTTGCGGCGGGTGCATGTTGGCATCGGCCCGATGGCATCTCGTCTCTGACGGAGGCGATGATGGATCATCCGGTGGTGCAGATCTGCCATGCCGACGCGACAGCCTATGCGCGCTGGGCCGGAAAGGCTTTGCCGAGCGAGGCGGAATGGGAGTTCGCCGCCCGCGGCGGCGTGGAAGGGGCGACCTTCGCCTGGGGCGAGGAGCTCGAGCCCGACGGCCGCAGGATGGCGAATATCTGGAACGGCGATTTTCCGATGGCCAATCTCCCCGGCAAGGCTGAGTTCGGCACCACGCCGGTCGGAGCCTTTCCCGCAAATGGCTATGGTCTTTCCGACATGATCGGCAATGTCTGGGAGTGGACGGACGATTACTGGACGGACCGCCATCCAGACGATGCAGCGAAGCCTTGCTGTGTTCCGAGCAATCCGAGAGTCGCCATTGCCGAGCAAAGCTACGACCCGCGTCAGCCGGCGATCCGCATTCCGCGCAAGGTGTTGAAGGGTGGATCGCATCTTTGCGCGCCGACTTATTGCCGCCGCTATCGGCCGGCGGCCCGGCATCCGGAAATGATCGACAGCGCCACGACCCATATCGGCTTCCGTTGTGTCAGCCGTCAGGCTGACAAGTCTCGCGGCGAGCAATGTGCAGTTGGGAGCGAACGCCAATGACCATCGCGACGAACGCGACCATACGCCCTGGCGCTCCGCGGCGCCCGTTGCTGACGACGCCTGCCGCGATGCTGGGTCTGAATGTGGCCGCTGTCGTCATCGGCATCGGCCTTTGGTGGCTGGTGACGGCCGAAGGGCTGGTTGGTCTGCCAACGCCTGCCCAGGTGGCCGCGGCCGCCGCCGCCGAGGCTAAAAATGGCATCCTGCTCGGCGATGCGCTGGCCAGTCTCGGCCGGGTCATGACGGGCTTCTGCCTCGGCCTGATCGTCGCTGTTCCCGTCGGCTTCCTGATGGGGTGGTATCGCATCGCCCGGGGCATCATCGAGCCCTATGTGCAATTCTTCCGCACCATTCCACCGCTGGCGATCATTCCGCTTGCGATCGTGACGATGGGCATCGACGAGACACCGAAGATCTTTGTCATCTTCCTCGCCGCTTTCCTGTCGAGCGTCGTTGCAACCTACCAGGGGGTGATTAGCGTCGACAAGACACTCATCAACGCCGCGCGCGTATTGGGAGCGGACGATTTCACCATTTTCCGCCGCGTGATCATTCCGGCCTCAACGCCTTATATCATGGTCGGCGTGCGCATTGGCCTCGGTTCGTCCTGGGCCACCGTCGTCGCAGCCGAACTTATCGCCGCGCAGTCCGGCCTGGGCTACCGCATGCAGCAGGCCCAGCTCTATTATGATCTGCCCACCATTTTCGTGAGCCTGATCGCCATCGGCGTTCTCGGCCTGCTCATGGATCGGATCGTCATGATGGCCGACCGTATTCTCACAGCATGGCAGGAAAAGCTATGACGCCGAAGATTTCGTTTCAGAACGTTTCGAAAAGCTTCGATCTTGCGGGTCAGGCAGCCTTTACCGCATTGCAAAACCTTGACCTCGATATCGAGGATGGCGAGTTCATCACCGTCGTCGGCCCTTCCGGCTGCGGCAAGTCGACAGCCATGAACATCGCCGCGGGATTGACCCCGCCGTCATCGGGGCAGGTATTGGTCGACAATATGCCTGTGAAAGGGCCGGGGCCGGAACGCGGTGTCATCTTCCAGCAATATGCCCTGTTTCCGTGGCTGACCGTGCGGCAGAATGTTGAGTTCGGGCTTCAAATCTCCGGCCGTCCCAAGGATGAGCGCCGCGGCATCGCCGACCATTTCATCGAGCTCGTCGGCCTAACGGACTTCGCCGATGCATTGCCGAAGATGCTTTCAGGCGGCATGAAGCAGCGCTGCGCCATTGCCCGGGCCTATGCGGTCAATCCGAAGATATTGCTGATGGATGAACCTTTCGGCGCGCTCGATGCCCTGACGCGCGTGCAATTGCAGGACCAGCTTCTTGCCATGTGGAGCAAGGAGCGCCGTACAGTGATGTTCATCACGCATGATGTCGACGAGGCGGTCTATCTGGCAAGCCGGGTTATTGTGATGGCGGCCCGTCCGGGTCGGCTCCACAAGATCATTCCCGTGGACCTTGCCTTTCCCCGGACGGAGGAGATGCGGCTTTCGCCGCGGTTTTCCGAGCTGCGCAACGAGGTCTGGCGGGCCGTCTATCACCCTGCCTCAAACTGAAGATCAGCAATCACAGGAGGACATGATCATGCTGACGAGACGCAGTTTATTGACGACGGCCGCGGCTCTGACGGCCGCCACCGCGATGCCTATGATCGCTAGGTCGGCCCGCGCGGCCTCAAAGCCGATCCGGATCGGCTATCTCTCCGACTTTCCCAATTCGAGCCTGTTCGCGATTGCCAACGATCAGAAGCTTTGGCAGGCCGAAGGGCTGGAGCCGGACCTGAAGGTGTTCACCAATGGTCCCATTCAGATCCAGGCCATGGGTGCGGGGAGCCGCGATTTCGGGACGATCGGGCCGGGCGCGCTGTGGCTTCCGGCCAGCGGCCATGCCAAGGTGCTCGGCGTCAACGATATCGGGTTCAGCGATCGCGTCATCGCCCAGGCGGCATTTACCTCGATCGCCGATCTCAAGGGCAAGAAGGTCGGTGTCCCACAAGGCACATCCGGAGAGATGATCCTGCGCATGGCTCTCGGCAAGGCTGGCCTGACGATCAAGGACGTGCAGGTCGTCCCGATGGATCCGAGCACCGTCGTGGCTGCATTCTCCTCCAAGCAGATCGATGCGGCGGGCATCTGGTATCCCTTGATCGATGCGATCAAACCACGTGTCCCCGATATGAAGGAGCTGGCCTCGAACAAGGATTTCTATCCCGATACCTCGTTCATCAACACCTTCGTGGCGCGCAACGAGACGATCCAAAGCGATCCCGATCTTGCCAAGAGCCTCCTGAAGGTCATCAAGAAGGCCATGGACTACAGGGTTGCCAATCTCGATCATTCGATTGAGTTGACGGTCGCCTTTACGCAATCGCCTCCCGATGCGACGGCCAAGGTTGCGAAAAGCCGAAAACTTCTAACGAGCGGCGAGCTGAACAAGTTCACCGAGGACGGCAGTGTCACGAAGTGGTTGGGTGAATTCAACAAGATGTTCGTCGATTTCGGAACCATCAAGGATCCGCTGCCACCGGAAAAATATTTCGACGCGACATTGTTCCTCTCCGCTTGAAAACGGGCCTGCATGGCGGCAAGGCTGTCGTGTGGCGCGGCAGCCGCGATCAAACATATTGGCCTTTCATACCGGAAGAGCGTGCCCATAGTCACCATCGTCCATTCGATCGAGGGGCAATCACATGAGGGCAAGCGCCGAATCTACGATCGTCCGGCAAGCAAACAACGGCTGGGGCACGTGGCGGCGGCGCTTGGTCTCGTCAAATGATGGGAGGCCTTGCCAGCAACCTCCGCGGCCGCATCGCCAGACGGTGATGACAAGCGGATCACCAGAGCCGCGGATGCGGTCCTGGGGCTCATGGTCCATATTTCGGTCTATCCGACCTAATCGGTCACCGGCTCGCCGAGCGTATGCATCAGGCGGTTCGCCCAGCCGAAAATTGCCGACGAGAAGACGAGATCGATGGATTCCAATTCAGACAAGCCCACGTCGGCCAATGCCTGCGCATCTGCTTTCGTGGCTTCGGGCGGCGTTGGCGACAGGCGTGCGGAAAAATCAAAGATCGCCTGCAGGTGCTCGTCGAGTTCCGCATCCAGGCCGTCCGTGAAGATTGCTTCGATCACGTCGGTTCTTTTGGTCTGGCTGATGAAGCGGGAGGCGTGAACCGCGGCGCAGTAGACGCAGTGGTTGACGATGGACGCGGCCGTCGCGCCCAGTTCGCGCTCGCTCGAAGCAAGCCCATCCTTTCCGTACATGATCAGATTGAACAGTGGAGAGCGGACGCTCAGCGATTCCGGATCGTGCGCGAGCGTCAGGACATAGGGCGAAATGCCCTTGTTGGACGGCGTCACCTGCATGGCCGCGCGCTGTTCCGCGGTCGCGGTCTCGAGGTCGACTGGAACGACATAAGGCTGCCAGCGCGGAATTTTGGTGGTGAAGGCATGGACGACCTCGCTCATTGTCTTGCTCCGATCAATGCCAATCCCGCGATGACGCGCACCTGGTAGTTCACGAAGGCTGCCAGTTCGGAGAGGCGGACGATGTCGGCATCGGCCACGCCGCTGGCGCGCAATGCCTCTATGTCCGCCCGGCTCGCCTCCCTCGGTGCGACGGTCAGCCGGTCGGCGTGACGAACGATCTCGGCGGCGCGTGGGTCCTCCACGGTCGTGCCAGGTGAGGAGAGCGGGGCAATCGCGGTTTCGCCCGCCCGCTCCACGAGAGCATCATAGTGGCGCGCCAGCGCCTCGTTGTGATTTTGCCGGGCCATGCGGGCGGCAAGCGCCGCCCGAAGTCCATGGGACAGACCGCCGGGATCGCGTGGCAGCAGCACCGCGTCATGGGCTGCCTCGCTCAGGCGCAGGATCTCAGCGCGCTTTTCCATGGCTTCGGCGAGCGCGGAGCCAGGCTTCACGGAGACTAGGGTTTCGATGAGTGTCAAAACAGGCTCCTCGGGTGCGTCTTTGGGGGCAGCATCTAGGTAGGCGTGACACATCATTATGTCAAACGATAATGATTAAGCGAATTTCATGCGAAATAATTATCTAATTCCGATCGTCAAGTGAGAATTCTTATGCTTTACTCGCATTAAGAGGGGTGTTTCATGTCAATTATGCATTCTAACTCTTTCGATATTCGTCAACTTGAAGCCTTCGCGGCGGTGATTTCCGCGGGTAGCGTGACCGGGGCAGCGCGCTTGCTGGGCCGATCGCAACCGGCGGTCACCAGGCTCATCCAGGATCTGGAAGCCGATATCGGCTATGCGCTCCTGCATCGAAGCGGTCCACGGATCACGCCGACCTCGCGAGGCGTGCTGTTTCATTCCGAGGTCGAGCGCCATCTTGCCAGTCTCACACATATCCGTGAGCGCGCGGAGGCGATCGGTCGTGATGAACCACCCACGCTGACGATCGCGGCCACGCCGTCGCTTTCGGCGGGCGTTCTGCCGCGGGCACTCGCGGCCGTTGCCCCGGATCTGATCCCGCGTCATCTGCATGTGCAGGCGCTTGCGGCCGAAAACGTCGTCCAGGCAGTGCTCGCCCGCTCGGCGGATTTGGGGATCGCAAGCCTGCCGCTCGAACATCCGGGCCTCGAAATACACTGGATCGCGGAGGCTCCATGTGTCGTCGCCATCGCCGCGAACGATCCGCTCGCCGACCGTGACGTGGTGCGTCTTGCCGATCTCGCCGATCGCCGCATCATCACCCTGGCAAATCCATATCGCTTGCGGCATCGAGTCGATGAGGCACTGGAACGGGCAGGGGTCTCGCCGGACCGGATTATCGACGTCAATGCTTCACTGACGGCGCTGTCGTTGGTTCGGGCAGGACTAGGGGTTGGCATCGTCGAGCCGGCGACCGTCGTCGGCGTGCCGCTTGACGGTG
Organism: Rhizobium sp. ERR 1071; assembly: GCF_007828675.1. Taxonomy (NCBI): domain Bacteria; kingdom Pseudomonadati; phylum Pseudomonadota; class Alphaproteobacteria; order Hyphomicrobiales; family Rhizobiaceae; genus Rhizobium; species Rhizobium sp. ERR 1071. The sequence continues at coordinate 27,870 of NZ_VITM01000005.1, forward strand.
TCGTGATGCGCGTGCTTGATCACACCATCCCCTTTCTCTTCGGTGCGATATCGCCCGCCGCGCTGCCGCTCACATCGACGATCACGGCAGTGATCGAGGCGGCGCGCGCGGTGGCTTTAACGATGCCAGGCTGCCGCCTGTTCGACTCGAGCGGCGCGGAAGCGCTGGCCGATACCATTTACGGGCAAACCGCGAGACCTGAGGGAGCGTCGATATGAGCGACCTTTCAATCTTGCCGGACGGTCTCGATGCTCTTGAGGCGCGGCTGCGGCAGGATCTCGCCTGGCTGGAACTGCCGGCCAAATCCTGGGTGCCGCCGCGCATGATCGACGGTCAGCCTGTCGTCGATGTCGTCATCATTGGCGCGGGCATGGCCGGGCTCGTCGCCTCCGCGATGCTGAAGAGGCTGGGCGTCGCCAACCATGTCGTGCTCGACAAGGCACCCGCGGGTCGCGAGGGGCCTTGGGTCACCTTCGCCCGAATGCGAACGCTACGCTCTCCCAAGCAGCTCACCGGTCCAGCGATGGGGCTGCCCGCCCTGACGTTTCGCGCCTACTACGAAGCGCGCTTTGGCCGGGAGGCGTGGGTCGCACTCGACCGCGCGCCGCGTGAGACGTGGATGGAATATCTGATCTGGTACCGTAAGGTGCTCGAGCTTCCCGTCCGCAACGGCGTGACAGTCGATGCGATCCTCCCACGCGAGGACGGAATGCTTGATCTTGTCTGCACCGAGGACGGCCTCAAGGAGACGATCATTGCGCGTCATGCGGTGTTGGCGACCGGCCGCGATGGTCTGGGCGGCCCGTTCGTGCCAGATATCGCGAAAAGTATCGGTGGCAAGTTCTGGGCGCATACCGCTGACGACATCGATTTCGCGATGCTGCGCGGCAAGCGGATAGGCGTGATTGGTGCCGGCGCCTCGGCGATGGACAATGCAGCGGCCGCTCTCGAAGCCGGTGCGGCGCGCCTCGACATGTTCGTGCGCCGCAGGGAGCTGCCGCGGATCAACAAGTTCACCGGCATCGGCAGCCAGGGCGTCGTGCACGGATTCGCCGGCCTTCCCGATGAGTGGAAGTGGCGCTTCCTCAATTATGCCATGGCCCAGCAGACGCCGCCGCCGCGGCCGAGCGTCTTGCGCGTCAGTTCCTTCCCGCAAGCCCATCTCCATCTTGAGAGCCCTATCAGCAGGCTGGAGCAAGAAGGCGACCACGTCATCGTGACGACGCCGAGGGCCGGCTATCCCGTCGACTTTCTGATCTTTGGAACGGGCTTCAAGATCGACCTGAGCAATCGACCGGAGCTTGCCGCCTTCGGCCCACATATACGCTTGTGGCGCGATCGCTTCCCGGTGCCGGCGGAGATGCCCAACGCCGAGCTCGAGGGATCCCCCGATCTCGGAGAGGCGTTCGAATTCCTCGAAAGGGAGCCGGGCTCGTGCCCGACGCTGGCAAGGATTCACTGCTTCAATTTTCCGGCGACACTCAGTCACGGCAAGCTCACCGGCGACATCCCCGCGATCAGCGAAGGTGCCGATCGCCTGGCGCGCGGCATTGTCCGCGCCCTCTTTGTCGCCGACCGCGAGAAACACTTTGAAAACCTCCAGGCTTTCGACACGCCGGAACTCCTCGGTGACGAGTGGGCGGATGACGATACCAAGGAGCCTTCCGAACTATCTTCCGAAAGGACCTGAGCCCGCAATGCTTGAGATCAAGAACCTAAAGCTGTCTTACGGAAGCACGCAAATTCTAAATGGTGTGGACCTGTCGGTGAAACGGGGCGACGTGGTGTCGATCATCGGCCCGAGCGGCACCGGCAAGACGACGCTTCTCAAGTGCATCAACCATCTGACCAAGCCGTCCTCCGGCTCGATCGCGTTGGATGGCATCCGCATGGATTACGCTCGCCCCGACAAGGCCGCGGTGCAGGCGATCCGTCTTCGCACGGCGATGGTTTTCCAGCAGTTCAACGTCTTCAAGAACATGACCGTCATCCAGAACGTCATGGACCCGCTGGTGGTCGTTCAGCGCAAGCCGAAGGAAGAGGCCCGCGCGATTGCCCTGCGGGAACTCGAGCGCGTCGGACTTGCCGACAAGCTCGACAACTATCCCTCCCAGCTCTCAGGTGGTCAGCTCCAGCGGACCGGCATCGCCCGCGCCTTGGCGGTCAAGCCGGACGTGATGCTGTTCGACGAGCCGACATCGTCGCTTGACCCCGAACTGGTGAACGAGGTCCTGAAGGTGATCAAGGATGTGACGTCCTCGGGCATCACATCGCTCCTCGTTACCCATGAGATGCAGTTCGCCAAGAACATCTCGAACCGCATCGTCTTCATGGACCGGGGCGTTGTCGCCGCGGACGGCACTCCGGCCGAAATCTTCGATACACCCTCCAACCCGCGCCTCGCTCAGTTTCTCAATTCCGAACGCGCGATCCAGTAGAAAGGATGCCTGAAATGACTTCCATGAGTTCAATCTCGCGCCGTGGCCTCGGTCTTGCCGTAGCAGGCGTCGCGATCGCCTTCGCAACCGCCTCGTTCGCCGAGGAGGTCCGCACGATCAAGATCGCCACCGCGGCCGAATCGAAGCCGCTCTCCTGGGGCGCGATCGGCGTCGAGCCGCAGGGTTACGAACCCGACGTGCTAAGGGCGATCAACGCGAAGCTGCCCCAGTACAAGTTCGTCATGGAAGGTGCGGCCGACATCGCCCAGGAAACCGGCCTTGCCACCGGCAAGTACGACATCGCGACGGGCGGCTATTATCGCGCGCCTGCCCGTGAAAAGCAGTTCCTCATTCCTGACGCCCCGATCGGTGCGAGCTTGATCAAGATCTATAGCCGCAAGGATAGCGGCATCAACGAGATGAAGGATCTGGTCGGCAAGAAGATCGTGCCCGTCACCGCAGGCGGCGGCATCTACAAGTTCGCCACGGCATGGCAGGAGCAAAACCCGGCTTACAAGATCGAGATCACCGCCTCGAGCGCCGGCGTTCCCTATCCGGACCGGCTGAAGGAAGTGCAGAACGGCAAATACGATGCGCTCGTGCTGCCATCCAACCTCGGCGAGCAGACCGTGATCGACCAGCAGAAGCTCGACATCAAGACGAGCGAGCCGGTCGCGATCAATCAGACCTTCGTGCTGATCCATCGCTCCGAGGAGAACAAGGCCCTCTCCGATGGCATCGACAAGGCTCTGAAGGAGCTCAAGGCCGACGGCACGCTTGCCAAGCTCTCGCAGAAGTGGTTCGGCGAGGACATCACCACGTATATGAAGTAACGCCGCCCTCCGACCCCGGTGATCAGGCCCAAAGACTGAGAGAAGGAGTGTTCCGAAGTGGACCTTTCCGTCATGATCCCAGAGCTGCTCTCGGCTCTGCCGCTGACGCTTGCGATCACGTTCACGGCCATGATCGCCGGCTTCGTGCTGGCGTTGATCGCGACGACGTTCCGGGTTCGCAGGATCCCGGTGATCAGCCATTTGGCGGATCTCTACGTATCCTATGCCCGCAGCGTGCCCGTCGTCCTGCAATTGTTCGTCGCCTTCTACGGGCTTCCCGTGCTTGTGGGTGTGTTCGGCGTCGCGGACTTCGTGTCCCCGACCATCGCGGCGATGCTGGGCTTGAGCCTCTATCACGGCGGCTATCTGTCCGAAGTCATGCGGCCGGCCTATCTCGCCGTCGAACGCGGCCAGCATGATGCCGCGGACAGTCTTGGCTATACGTTCCGCCAGAAGCTCACGCGCGTTCTCGGGCCACAGGCGGTTCACATCGCGCTTCCCGGCTACGGCAATTCGATCATCTATCTGATCCATAACGTCGCGCTCGTCATGTATATCGGCGCGGCCGATGTCATGGCGACCGCTCATCTTGTGATGGAGCGTGACTATAACCAGTACCAGTTCGAAACATACCTCGTGCTGGCGGTGCTCTATTCGCTGCTTTGCCTGGTCGCCTGGTCTGTCGTCCGCTTTTTCGAGCTTCGTTCCGCGAGATTTTCTCCAGGCGCGAAGCGCGGCAGAACCAGGATGATGGCAAGCGTCTGATCGAAGGAGTTGCTACATGTTCGATATCGACGTTCTTCTCTCCGATCTTTGGGATATCCTGGGTGCGGTACCCCTCACGCTCGCGATGGCGCTTGCGATCTTCGTCTTCTCGACGATCATAGGCAGCCTGTTCGCCATGGTGGAATATCGGCGCATCCCTGTCCTGCGACAGCTTGTCGTCGCCTACAAGGTCGCGTTCAAGGGCGTGCCGATGGTCGTGGTGATCTTCCTCGCCTATTATGGCCTGCCCTCGACCCTGCAATTCCTGACATCGCTGATTGGCGTGGACTATAACGGCCATTCCACGCCAAACTGGGTCACGCTCATTGTCGCCCTGACCGCTTGCGTCGCCGCCTTCCAGGCGGAAGTCGTCAAGGGCGCTCTGAATTCTTTCGACACCGGCCAGGCCGATGCAGCCTATTCGCTCGGCTACAAGAAGAGCCAACTCTTCCGCCGGGTCATGCTTCCGCAGGTCATCGTCGCGGCGATACCGGATCTTGCCAATTCCTTCATGGTCATCATGAAGGCGCTTTCCCTGGGGTTCGCCATCGAGGTGGTCGACATCTTCGCGCAGTCGCAACTGACCGCAGCGCTGAACTTCTACTATCTCGAGGCCTTCCTGGTCGCGGTCGTGATCTACATGGTGATAGCCTATGCAGTAACCCAGATCGCGGACAGGACGGAGCGAGCGCTCAGGGTGCGGACTTGATCTCGACCCAACGCTTCCCACGCGGCAAGACAAGACGGTCTCCATCGGCTGATCGTCCTTGAAAGCCGCGGCCGGGGACGAGCACCCGCGCCGTCTACTCTTTCCTCTCCAGGCCGCCTTTTTGGAAATTCATTTCTCCCCATTCTCGTTAGTCCACTTAATTTATAGACTAAAGTCAAATTGGAGAGAGTGGCAATGAGCATCGAAAAGTCCGACAGCGGTCTAGGAAGACGGGAGCTGCTGAAATTATCCGCGGCGGCTGGAGTTGCCGTTGCCGGCGCTTCGCTGATCGGGCGAAAGCCCGCCTTCGCGGCCGGGGAAGAGCCGTCCCTAAAGGGTAAGCGCATCGCCATCAGCGCGACCGGAACCGACCATTTCTTCGACCTGCAGGCCTATAATGCCCAGATCGAAGAGGTCAAACGCCTCGGGGGCGAGCCGATCGCCGTGGACGCGGGGCGCAACGACGCCAAACTGGTCTCGCAATTGCAGACGCTGATTGCCCAGAAGCCGGATGCCATCGTTCAGATCCTCGGGACGCTCAGCGTCATCGACCCCTGGCTGAAGAAGGCGCGCGACGCCGGCATTCCGGTTCTGACGGTCGACGTCGGCTCGACCAATTCGATCAACAATACCACCTCCGACAACTGGGGCATCGGCAAGGACCTGGCGCTCCAGCTCGTCTCCGATATCGGCGGCGAAGGCAATATCGTCGTCTTCAACGGCTTTTACGGCGTGACGCCTTGCGCGATCCGCTATGACCAGCTGGTCAATGTCGTCAAATATTTCCCGAAGGTGAAGATCATCCAGCCGGAACTGCGCGACGTCATCCCGAATACCGTGCAGGACGCTTTCACCCAGATCACCGCGATTTTGAACAAATATCCGGAAAAGGGGTCGATCAAGGCGATCTGGTCGGCATGGGACATCCCGCAGCTCGGCGCGACCCAGGCGCTTGCCGCCGCTGGCCGCACCGAAATCCGCACCTACGGCGTCGATGGCAGCCCGGAAGTGCTGCAGCTCATCGCCGATCCGAAATCGCCCGCTGGCGCCGACGTCGCTCAACAGCCCGCGGAAATCGGCCGCACCGCCATCCGCAATGTTGCGAAGCTCCTCGCCGGGCAGACGTTGCCGCGCGAGACCTACGTTCCAGCACTTCTGGCCAACAAGGCCAATGTCGGCGAGGTCACCAAGAAGCTCGGCATCGGCTGATAGTCCGCTCCGGGCGATGCCGCCATGGCTGGATCGCCCGGAACATGTCCGCTGGAGACCGAGATGACGGCCATTTCTTTCAAGCAGCCGGTGACGGCAAAAGACGACATCATCCGCTTTGAAGGCATCGTCAAGCGCTTCGGCGGAGCGCAGGCACTGGCGGGTGCGTCGCTGAGCGTCAGGCGTGGAACCATCCACGGTCTCGTCGGCCAGAACGGCGCGGGCAAGTCGACATTGATCAAGCTGCTTGCCGGTCTTCATCAGCCGGATGACGGGAGGATCGAGATCGAAGGGCAAGCTTTCGATAGGCTGACCCCGCATCTCGCGGAAGAGCTGGGCATTCACTTCATTCATCAGGATCGGCTTCTCGTGCCGACTTTTACGGTCGGCGAAGCCCTGTTTCTCGGCCGGGAGCCGCGCATACCAGGCACGCCATTTCTCGATCGCCGGCTGATGCAGCGCCGTGCATCCGATATCCTCAAGGATTATTTCGGTGTGCGGTTGCCGAACAGCGCGCTGATCGGTGAATTGTCGACGGCCGAAAAGCAGATCGTCCAGATCACCCGCGCGCTTCTCAACCAGCCTAAGGTGCTTGTCTTCGACGAACCGACGGCGGCATTGGTGCGTCGCGAGGCCGATATTCTCTTCCGTCTGATCCGTCGCCTGCGCGATGAAGGCGTGACCGTCATTTACATCTCGCATTACCTGAACGAAATCGAGGAACTCTGCGACCATGTCACCGTGCTGCGCAACGGGCTGGACGTCGCTTCGGTGCCGATCCGGGAAACATCGGCCGCGGCGATCGCGCGGCTGATGGTCGAGCGCGACATCAAGGACATGTTTCCGAAGCCGGTTGTTGTGCCCGGCGATGAAATCCTCAAGGTCGAACGGCTTTCGGCGCCCGGAAGATACGAGGATGTCAGCTTCACCCTTCGGCGCGGCGAGGTGCTGGGCCTCACTGGTTTGCTCGGTTCCGGGGCAAAGGAGCTGGTCCGCTCTCTCTTCGGTCTGGATAGGCCGGCCTTCGGTCGCATCGAAATCGGCGGCAAGGCTGTCCGTTTCGCCAATCCCAGTCACGCGACGGATAACAGGATCGCCCTGGTGCCCGAGGATAGGCGCCGCCATGGCATCGCGCTCGACCTCAGCGTCGCGGAAAATATCAGTCTTTCCAGCCTCGATCGCTTCACGCGCCTCGGCTTTCTCGACCGCGAGGGCGAAAGGCGGGAAGTCGATGCCCTGATTGAACGCCTGCAGGTAAAGACCAACGGGCGTAACGCCTTGCTGCGCACGCTTTCGGGCGGCAATCAGCAGAAGGTGGCGATAGCCAAATGGCTCAGTCGCCATTCCGAGGTCTACCTCCTCGACGAGCCGACGGTCGGCGTCGACATCGGCTCCAAGGTCGAGATCTATACGCTGATCGGCGAACTCGCGGCGCGCGGCGCCGGTGTCATAGTCCTGTCTTCCGACCTGCCGGAACTCCTTGGCATCACAGATCGCATCCTTGTGCTCTTCCGTGGCCGGGTGGTGCGGGAATTCATATCGTCGGAGACGACGGCGGATGCCGTGCTCGCCGAAGCCACCGGATCGTCGGAAGGACAGCGCCATGTCGGCTGAGGTAGAATTCGCGCCTTCCGGATTTTCGACCTTAGAAGAACCTGCCCGGCCGGCCGGCAATATAGCGGCCACGGCATTGCGCTTCGGGTCGCTGATCGCCTTTGGGGTCATCCTGATCGTCTTTTCGCTGACCGCGCCTTACTTCCTCAGCATTGGCAATATCGGCAATGTGCTCGGCCAATCAGCCATCTCCGGCGTGCTCGCGATCGGACTGACGATCGTCCTCATCGCCGGCGGCTCCAATGTCGTCACCGGCGGTATCGACCTGTCGCTTGCTGCCAATATGGGCCTCAGCGCCGCCGTCTATGCCAGCCTCACGCAACTCGGCTTTGGTGATGTCACGGCGATCCTGGCATCGATCCTGACTGGTACACTGATCGGCGCGGTCAATGCTATCGCCGTCGTCTATGCCGGTATCGTGCCGCTACTCGCCACGCTTGCCGTCATGAACGTCGTTGCCGGCCTGGAACTGGTGCTGACGGGAAATACCGTCCTTCCGGCTTCCACGCCATTCCTCTCGGCGCTTTCTGCTTCGGACTCCCTCGGCATGCCGATCCTCGCCTATGTGCTCATCGGCTTCACGGCGATTGCGACGGCGATCGTGCAATATACGCCGCTTGGTCTGCGCCTTTACGCTGTCGGCGAGTTTCCGGATGCCGCGCGCGCCGCTGGCCTTCCGCTTCGTCGCCAGCGGCCTATCTGGCGGCATCGCCGGCATCCTCTCGGTTTCCTACCTGAGCGGCAGCACGACGGGTTCCGGCGAGATGCTGTTGCCCGTCGTTGTCACCGCTTTGCTCGGTTCGGTCTTTTCACGCAGGCTGGTTCCAACAGTGACTGGAACGTTGCTTTCAGCTCTGCTGGTCGGCTTCCTCACCAACGGTTTCCAGCTGCTCAATATTTCGAGCACGCTGGTCAGCGGCGTGCAGGGCCTGCTCATTCTCATCGTGGTCTCCGCGACCACCCTGTTGCGTCGGCAGGAGGCCTGAACATGTCGCTCCATGGTTCCGCACACGCCCCGGTTGGCTTGACGCGGCTGATCGCCGCCAGCCTCGTGCGCTATGGGCTGATCCTCGCCCTGGTTGCGGTCTTCGCCGTCTTTTCCCTGATCACACCGACATTCCTGACCCTTGCCAACCTGCAGAGCATCCTGGTTAACAATTTCACGTTGCTTGCCATCGTTTCCATCGCCATGACCTTCGCGGTCGCCTCTGGCGGCATCGATCTTTCGGTGGGGACGGCGATGGATTTCGCGAGCTTTGCCTTCGTCTCGCTCGTCCTTGCCGGGCAGCCGGTGGCACTTGCGGCGTTTGCCGGATTGGGAGCCGGGGCGCTCGTGGGCGCCTTTAATGCGCTATTGATCTCGGGGATCGGCGTCTCGCCGTTCCTTGCGACGCTCGGCACGCTGTTCATCGGCCGCAGCATCCAGCAACTGCTGACCAATGGCGGCAATCCCGTCTATCTGCCGCCGAACGGCGTGCCGGAGGCTTTCCGTTTCCTTGGCCACGGTACGATCTGGGGTTTCCCTGTGCCGCTCGCAATCGCCATCGTCCTCATCGCGGTCGCCGCGGTCATTCTTGCCCGCACGCGCTTCGGCCGCGTCGTGCTGTCAATCGGTATCCAGCCGGGTGTCGTGCGCTATTCCGGTATTGTGGCTCCCGCCTATATAGCGCCCACCTTCGTATTGGTCGGATTGATCGCGGCCGTCGCTGGCCTGATTCTGACCGCGACCGTCACCGTCTACATCCCGTCTTCCGGCAATGCATTCCTGCTGAATGCCATCGGCGCAACCTTCATCGGCACGACGCTCAGTCCGCTCGGGCGGCCGAACGTCACTGGTACCGTGCTGGGTGTGCTGCTGCTCAGTATCGTGGCCAATGGACTTTTATTGACCGATCTGAATTTCTACTGGCAGCAGGTCGGTACGGGAACACTGATCTTTACCGTGCTCGCCCTGAGCTTCATGATCCGGAAAGCGGCTGGCCGCCCGTGAGGCAAGCCGCAGAGAGTGATGGAAATCCGGCCGCTGTATCCGTCAGATTCTTCTGGCCCGTCAGATTCGGCAACCTTGGCGTTTGGGCATTGGCGCAGGAGAAATCCAACGGGAATGCCTAGATTACCGTGCCATTAGGCCAGAGGCGACCGTCTCGCTGCAATGGGGAATAGTCGTGCCATTCGGCCAGCCGCTTTCTATATTCGCGCCTGTAAGTGCTGTCGTCGCGAAAGGCAATGTGGTCTTGCACCAATCCGACGCCAATCTCATAGTAGACATCGAGGTTGCGCAAATCCGGCTGAGGAATGTTTCCTTGCTCGGCTTCTCTTTGCATCTGCCAGAACAGCGTCTCCAGGCGCTGAACGAGGGCTGGAATATCGCGCAAGACACTTGTGTCTCGTTGTTCCCGCATGGACGCCCTTATTCTCTTCAGGCTAGTTGAATCCTTTGCGAATCCGATCGCCCTTTCTATGTAGTCTTGCGGGTCCGAGCAGATGAGCTGCGTCGCGCCGGCAGCCGCGACTATGCTATGGCAGAAGCGTGCTGCGAAGCTCTTGCCTGGAATGGTGAGGACAGGCAAGCCCATGGTCAGGGCATCGGCCGCGGTCGAATGTGCTCCATAGGGGAACGTGTCGAGGAAAAGATCGGCAAGGCCAATCCTGGCGAGGTGTTGAGCGTTTGGTGCCTTGGGCGCGAAGATGAGACGCTCAGGTGCGACACCGGCATTTGCCGCGACCTGGCGCAGACGGGCGTCGACATCGCCACCGCCGCTCAACAGCCATAATACGCTGTCGGATGTTGCCGCGAGAATTTCCATCCACCGCGCAAACGTCTCCTGCGTGATCTTCTGCATGCCGTTGAAGCAGGCGAAGACGAAGGCGCCGTCCGGCAGGCCCGCTTCGAGGCGTGTCGGCTTTTCGGCGACCGCTCTCTTGCGATCAATTGGCTGGGTGCAAGGGATCCTCCGGACCTTCTCTGAATAGAAGATCTCATTTTCCGGAGGAATGACGTGCTCGTCCGCGATGATATAGTGATGAAAAGGACTGCCCATCGTGCCCGGATAGCCGCAGAAATTGACGATGACGGGGGCCGGTCGATATGCGAAGATCTTCGTTCGCGCATGCTTGGTATAGCCATTGACGTCGATGAGGATATCGATGTCATCGTCCGCGATCTGCCGTGCCGCATCCTGATCGTTGAGCGCGGCGATCTCGCGCCAGCAGTCGACGACGGCTTTCATGCGCGTTTGCGTGGCGTCTTGCTCCACGGGCTCCCCGCAGTAATAGGCGTAGATCTCGACGCTTTGCTTGTCGTGCAGCTCCAGCACTTCCCTGAGTGCGAAGCCAACCGCGTGATCGCGCAGATCCGACGATACGTAGCCGATGCGAAGCCGCTGAGCGGTTCCGGATTTTTTGCGCGGCATCTTGCGAGGAAATCCGCTTATGTCGGGCCGACCGACAAAGGATTTGTTGTATTGATAGGCTCTTGCGAGCTGAAACAGGGGATCGTCGGAATAGCAGGCAAGCGTCAGCGGCGACATGGAATCGAGGAGCTGACGCGTGGAGACGTGGTCGGATGACGTCAGAACAGGCCATTTGCATTGGCGCTGTCGCAAGGCGCTCCAATGCTGCCCGGCCTCGCCCTTGTCGGGTCGTAGTTCGATAGCCTGCCAAAGAGCCGCTTCGGCATCATCCAAAAGACCCGCATTTTCCATGACGCGGCCAATATGTTGAAGCGCCATGAGGCGGTGCGCGAGCTTGTCCGGAGTGCTTTCAGCCGTCATGTCGACGAAGCTTCGCCATTGCACGATGGCTTGCGCCGCGACGCCGCTATCTTCCAATGCCCGTCCGAGATTGATGTGTGCCGGGCCGAATTGCGGATCGAGCTTCAGGCAGGCGCGCAGCGCCTGAATGGAGCCGGCTATGTCGCCGAGCTGCCGCAGCGTGACCGAATAGTTGAAGTAAACGAGATGCAGGTAGGGGTGGCCATCGTTGAACGCAATCCAGACCTTGTAAGCCTCCGCCGCCTCCAGCTTCCGCCCGGCGGCACTTCGTGTTTCGGCAAATTGGAACAGGTCGTTGAAGGAGAGGCGCTGCGAACGCGCCAGGTCCAAGATGCCGGCAAGGGGCATGACCGGACTGGTGACTGAAGCATCATTGGTGACCATGGGCATTCCATAAACTGGCGGCAGGCAAGGCAACCATTTTCATAATGGCTGCCGATGTCTCGACTGTGCTTGGTTGCCGTCGGCATGTCATCAGCCTGCCGCGGGAATCGGCCGTTGCGCGCCGGCAATCAACAGCTTTCGAACGCGCCAAGGCGAATTGCAACGACCGCGCGGGTGTTCGAGACCACGAGACCAAGTCATATGCCGCGGGCGCTGCTCGCGATGGCTCGGGCAGCTTCTGAAATCGGCCGCCGCCAGGCGCTCTGTCGCGTGATTCGATCCAGCAATGCCGGGGCATATCGCGATCTTCAGGATTCGCCTTTCGCGTCCTGGGTCTCGATCTCGCCTATCGCCGTCGCAAGGCCTTTGTGCCGTTTCACGTCACATAGCTCGAGATGACCGCGGCGATTTGATCCGAGCTCAGATATGCCATTTGCGAACGCATCAACGCGAGCAACTGCGTACTGGAAAGGCTCGCGATATCCTGAGTGGATAGGCCCGTTATGCCATTCGAGCTAAAAGCCGCGATATCCTTGGTCGAGAAGGTCGAGAGCTCCTGGGTCGTCAGGGCGGCGACCTGCGCCGAGGTCAGCCCGCTGACCTGGGATGGTGCGAGAGCCTCGGCCTGCGCCGTCGTCAGCGCCGCGATGACCCGCGTGGTCAATCCGGCGACCGCCCCCGAGTTCAATGCGGCGATGTCATCGGTCGTGAAGACCGAAATATCATCCGTATCCAGGGCCGCGACCTGAAGGGCGTTCAAGGCGCCGATCTGCGACGTTGAAAGAGCGGCGATCTGAGCCGTACTCATTGCCGCGATCTGACCATAGCTCAATGAAGCGATCTGAGAGGTCGTCAGGACCGCGATCTGATCGCTGCTGAGGGCCGCGACGACGGCGGTAGACAGTCCCTGGATCGCATCCGAGTTGATCACGGACAGCTCGGCGGTGGAAATGGTTGTCAGATCCGCCGTGGTCAGTCCCGCCAGACCGGCTGAACTCAACGCCGCGATCTGGGTGGTTGAAAGCGCTTCGAATTGTTCGATGCTAAGCACCCCGACCTGGGTACTGCTCAGGCCGGCGATGCTGCCTGTCCCGAGTGCCGCGATCTGAGCGGTGGAGAGGGAGGCGATAAAGTCGGTCGACAGTCCCTGGACCGAGTTGGAACTGATCGCCGCGATATCGGAAGTGGAGAAGGTTGCCAGGTCGGCCGAGCTGAGGCCCGCAATTCCGGCTGAACTCAGGGCGGCGATCTGGGCCGTCGAAAATGCCGCGATCTGATCGACGCTCATGGCGGAGACCTGGGTACTGCTCAGGCCGGCCACGCCCGCCGTGCTCAAGGCGGCGACCTGGCTTGTCGATAAAGCGGCGATATCGGCGGTGCTCAGGACCGCGACCTGCTTTGAGCCGAGTACCGCGACTTGCGCCGCTGTCAAAGCCTCGATTTGATCGGTGCTGAGCACGGCGATCTGCGCCGTCGTCAATCCGGCGATGCCGCCTGTACCCAAGGACGTAATCTGGGCCGTTGATAGCGCCGCGACAATGGCCGTCGTCAGGCCGGAAATACCGCTTGAACTGATGGCCGCGATGTCCGCACTCGAGAAGGTCTGGAGATCATCGGTTCCGAGAGCGGCGATCTGCGCGGAGCTGAGTGCTCCGACCTGGGTGGGTGTGAGGGCTTCGGCCTGGGCCGTGCTGAGAGCGGCCATCTGGCTGGTGGTGAGGCCCGCGATGCCGGCCGTGCTCAAGGCGGCGATCTGTTCTGTCGAAAAGGCTGCGATCGCGGCGGTTGACAGGGCGGACATAGCGAGCGAACCGATGGCTGCCATGTCCGCGGTCGAGAAGGTCGCGAGATCTTCTGTCCCGAAGGTGGCGATCTGCTTCGAGGTGAACGCCCCAACCTGGGTCGGCGTCAAGGCTTCAGCCTGATCCGTGCTGAGCACCGCGATCTGATCGGTCGTAAGTCCGGCAATCCCGCTGGTGCTCAGCGCCGCGATCTGATTGGTGGAGAGGGCTTCGATGCCGTTCGTGCCGAGCACCGCGATCTGTTTGGAATTGAGCGCCGCGACCTGAGCCGTGGTTAAGGCCTCCAACTGCCCGGTGCTCAGAGCCGCTATCTGCGATGTTGTCAGGCCGGCAATGCCCGATGCGCTGAGCGCTGCGACCTGATCCGTCGAGAATCCGGCGATCGTCGCCGTCGATAGGCCTTGTATCGCGCTCGAACTGATGGCCGCGATATCGGCCGTGGAAAAAGCGTCTAGGTCATCCGCGCTCAAAGCTGCGACCTGGGTCGAGCTCAACGCGCCGATCTGCCCCGTTGTGAGGGCCTCCGCCTGGTCGACGCTGAGCGCCGCCAGCTGTGCCGTTGTCAGGCCGGGTATCCCGGCTGTGCTAAGCGCGGCGATTTGTGCGGTCGACATGGCTGCGATATCAGCTGTTGTCAGCGCCGAAATCTGCCTCGAGCCAAGAGTGCTGATCTGGGCTGTCGTGAGCGCCCCGACCTGGTTGGTGCCGAGAGCGGAAATCTGCAGGGTGGTGAGGCCCGCGATGCCGGCGGTGCTGATCGCCGTGATCTGATCTGTCGAGAAGGCGGCGACGGTGGCCGTCGACAGGCCGGAAATGGCGTTTGAACTGATAGCCGCGATATCGGACGTCGAGAATGTCTGCAGATTGGCAGCATCCAGTGTCGCAATCTGGCTCGAACTGAGAGCGGCGACCTGGGCCGAGGTGAGGGCCTCGGCCTGGGCGGTGTTCAAGACCGCGATCTGAGCACTTGTCAGGCCCGCAATGCCGAGACTGCTCAAAGCGGCAATCTGCGCCGTCGACATCGCCGCTATATCGGCTGTCGTCAGCGCGGATACCTGCTTAGAGCCAAGAACATTGATCTGTGTCGTCGTCAGGGCTTGCACCTGACCCGTGCCTAAGGCGGCTATCTGCAGGCTCGTCAATCCGGCCGTGCCGGATGAACTAAGGGCCGCGATCTGGACGTTCGAAAGCGAGGCTATGTCCGCCGTACTCAAGGCGGAAACCTGCGCCGAACTCAGCGCAGCCATCTGCTTGCTGCTCAGGGCATGGATCTGAGCGGTATTCAAGGCGGCGATCTGTTTGGTCGACAAACCGCCGATCCCCAGCGTGCTGAGGGCCGCGAGCTGGTTTGTCGTCAGTGCCGCTATCGCGCCCGTGGACAGGCCCGATATGGCGTTCGAGCCGATGGCCGCGATGTCCTGCGTCGAAAACACGGCTAGGTCGTCTGTCGTTAGCGCTGAAAGCTGGGTCGAGTTCAGGGCCGCGACCTGCGCTGTCGTCAACGCCTCGGCCTGGATGGTGCCGAGCGCTGCGATCTGTTTCGTGGTGAGGCCGGTAATGCTCGAGGTGCTCAGGGCCGCCACCTGGCTCGTCGACAAAGCGGCGACTGCTGTCGTGGAAAGACCCGATATGGCGGCGGAAGTGATGGCTGCGATGTTCTTGGTCGACAGAGCAGCTATGTCATTTGTCGTCAATACGGAAAGCTGCGCGGAATTGAGCGCTGCGCTTTGTACCGTCGTCAGGGCTTGGAGCTGCCCGGTGCTCAAAACGGCGATCTGCTGGGTGGTCAGCCCCGCTATGCCCGATGTGCTGAGAGCCGCTATCTGGGCTGTCGACATGGCGGCGATGGCATCTGTCGACAAGCCGGAGATGGCGGCGGAGCCGATGGCCGAAATATCTTTGGTCGAGAAAGTGGCGATATCGGCAGCACTCAGGCTGCTGATCTGTTTGGAACTCAGAGCCGCGACTTGGGCCGATGTCAGCGCCTCTGTCTGGCTGGTGTTGAATGCAGAGATCTGTGTGGTGGTAAGGCCTGCGACGGCCGAGCCGCCGAGGGCCGCGATCTGCGCGGTCGAAAGTGTCGCGACGATGCTCGGGTCCAAAACCCCGACCTGCGCCGAGCTCAAGGTTGCGATCTGCTTGGTGGATAGCACATCTATCTGGCTGCTGTTGAGGGCACTGATCTGATCCGTGGTCATGCCAAGGATGCCGGTCGGGCTGAGCGCGGCGATCTGCGCCGTCGAGAACGCCGCCAAGGCTGCCGTGGACAAGCCCGAAATGGCACTCGAACCGATGGCGGCAATATCCGCGGTCGAGAGGGCCGCGACGTCGCTCGAACCGAGGACGCCAAGCTGGGCCGAACTGAGCGCGGCGATCTGTGTCGTGGTCAAGGCGGCAAGCTGCGCGCTGCTCAGGACGTTGACCTGATCAGTGCTCAGTCCGGAAATTCCGGCGGTGCTGAGTGCAGCGATCTGGCCAGTCGTGAGTGAAGCTATGCTTCCTGTGCCGAGAGCTCCCACTTGCGCCGAACTCAGCGCCGCGATTCGCGTTGTGGCCAAGGCCGCCACTTGTGTCGTGCTCAAAGCAGCGACCTGATCGGTCGTCAGGCCCGCGACGGTGGTCGTGCTGAGCGCTGCGATCTGATCCGTGGACAATGAACCGATGATGGACGAGCCGAGACCCGACACTGCCTTGTTCGAAATTGCGGCGATGTCGGCGGTCGAGAACGTTGCTATATCATCGGCGCTCAAGGCGCCGAGCTGGACGGAGCTGAGTACCTTGACCTGCGCGGTGGTCAGCGCCTCTGCCTGTGCCGTACTAAGCGCGGTCATCTGCCCTGTTGTCAGACCTATTATCCCGGACGTGCTGAATGCCGCGATTTGGGCGGTGGAGAGTGAGGCGACGATATCCGCATCCATGGTCGCGATTTGCGATTGGCTGAGAGCCGCGATCTGATTGGTGAGCAGCGCATCGACTTGGCCGGAACTCAGGGCGTCGATCTGCGCGGTGCTGAGACCCGCGATTCCTGCCGTGCTCAAGGCCGCGATCTGAGCGGTCGTCAGCGCGGCGATAGCGTCGGTCGACAGTCCCGACATCGCAGTCGAACTGATCACGGCGATATCGGCGACTGAAAGGGCGGCGACATCATCGGTCCTCAGCGCGGAGAGCTGAGCGGTCTTTAGAGCGGCGACCTGATTTGTTGTCAGGGTCGCGACTTGGGTGGTGCTCAGCGCATTGACCTGATCGGTCGTCAAACCGCTAATCCCCGACGTGCTTATCGCGGCGACCTGTGCCGTGGACAGAGCGGCGATGACGTTGGTATCGAGGGCCGCGATCTGGGTGGCGCTGAGAGCCGTCATCCACGATGCCGGCAGGGCGGCGATCTGCGCGGTATTGAGCGCGGCGATCTGGCTCGTCGTCAAACCGGCAATTCCGGCGGCGCTCAAGGAGGCGATTTGTTGCGTCGAGAGGGTCGAGATGACGCCGGTGCTCAACCCCGTTACCGCCTTGCTGGAAAGCGCGGCGATTTCATCGGTCGCAAAGGTCGCGATATCATCCGTTCCAAGAGCGGAGACCTGGGTCGAACTCAGTTTGGCGATCTGGGCCGTCGTCAATGCCTGCGTTTGCTGCGTGCTCAAGGCCGCGATTTGATCCGTCGTCAGACCCGGGATGCCGGATGTGCTGAGGGCCGCGATCTGGCTGGCGGTGAGGGATGTAATGGTGCCCGTGCCGAGGGCTGCGATCTGGCTCGACGTCAGGGTCGCGACCTGTGTCGTGCTGAGTGCCGCGAGCTGCGCGGTGCTCAAGGCCGCGATCTGATTGGTCGTCAGGTTCGCGAGCGTGCTCGTGCCCAGGGCGGCAATCTGTATTGTCGAGAGAGCAGCGACGGCGCCAGTGCTCAAGCCCGCGATTGCCTTGGTGGCGATAGCCGCCATGTCGACCGTCGAGAGGGCAGCCATGTCGTTCGCCGTCAGCGCCGCCATTTGCGTCGAACTCAACGCTGCGATCTGGCTGGTCGTGAGGCTTGCGAGCTGAGCGGTACCCAGCGTCGATATTTGGGCGGTCGTCAGGCCGGTGATGGCGCTCGTGGTCAAGGCCTCGAGCTGCGCGCTCGAAAGGGACGCGATGACGCTGGTTGTGAGGCCGCCGATCGCCTTGCTGGAAAGCGCGGCGATTTCGTCTGTCGTGAACGTTGCCACGTCATCCGAACCCAGGGCGGCAAGTTGAGTGGAACTCAGTACCTTGAGCTGGCTCGACGACAGCGCCTCGACCTGTGCTGTCGTGAGCGCGGTAATCTGGCCCGTCGTCAACCCTGTGATCGCGGTCGTGGTCAGTGCACCAATCTGAGCGGTTGAAAAGGCTGCGATGTCATTCGTGCTGAGAGCCGCGATCTGGGCTGTTTTCAGCACGCTGATCTGGGTAGCCGTCAAGGCCGCGACCTGTTGCGAGCTCAGGCTCGCGATCTGGTTCGTCGTCAGGCTCGCGATGGCGCGCGTCGCCAGGCCCGCGACCTGAGCGCCCGAAAGCGCGGCGACCTGGGCCGTCGTCAGGCCGGTGACCGCGCTCGAGCTAAGGGCGGCGATCTGATCGGTTGAAAGGGCGGCGATGACCTCCGTACCTAGCCCCGCCACAGCCTTGCTGGTAATGGCCGCGATTTCCGTCGTCGAGAACGTGGCGATCTCATCCGTGCCGAGGGCCGAGAATTGGCTCGAGCTCAGCGCCGCGATTTGAGCACTGGCGAGCGCCTCCACTTGCTGCGTGCTTAGCGCGGCGATCTGATCTGTCGTCAAACCGGCAACGGTGGCTGCTTTCAGAGCCGCGATCTGTCCTGTCGAAAGCGCCGCAATGACATCCGTACCCAACACGGCAATTTGGCTTGAGCCGAGCGCCGCGACCTGTGCCGTGGTCAGGACGCTCGTTTTAGCCGCGCCCAGAATCGCGATCTGGGCGGCGCTCAACCCGGCAATCCCAGCGGTGCTTAGCGCCGCGACTTGCGCCGTTGACAGGGCAGCAATGGCTGTCGTGTCAAGACCCGATACGGCCTTGCTGGTGATTGCGGCGATGCTGGCGGTCGAGAGCGCCGCGATATCGTCCATGCTCAACGCGGATATCTGGGTCGACGTCAGCGCCGCGACCTGAGCCGTTGTCAGAGCGGCGATCTGCGTTGTGGTCATCACGCTGATCTGGCTCGTTGTCAGCCCGGCGATGCCGCTCACGCTGAAGGCGGCAATTTGCGCGGTCGAAAGTGCTGCGATATCACTCGTGCTCAAGGCTCCGGTCTGCGTCGTCTTGAGCGAATTGATTTGGCTCGTTGTCAACGCGCTGATCTGCGCCGTGCTCAACGCGGTGATCTGGACGGTGCTCAGGCCGGAAACGGCCGACTTGCTGAGGGCTGCGACCTGTGAGACCGAGAGGGCGGCAACATCGCCCGTGCTCATGACCGCGAACTGGGTTGCGGTGAGCGCCGCGACTTGTGCCGTTGTCATCGCGGCGATCTGCGCCGTGCTCAAGGCAGCTATCTGAGCCGTTGTCAGGCCGGAAATCGCGGCCGTGTTCAAGGCGGCGACTTGGTTCGTCGCAAGAGAGGAAATGGTCGCTGTCGAGAGGCCCGCGACCGCGGCAGCCGTGATCGCCGCCATGTCATCCGTCGAAAACGCGGCGATACCGCCCGTGGACAGCACGGAAAGCTGCGCCGAGCTCAGGGCCTTGACCTGGCTGGAGGTGAGAGCCTCGGCTTGTGCGGTGCTCAGGGCTGCGACTTGCGCCGTCTTCAGGCTGGCAATCGCGCTGGCCGTCAGGGCCGCGATCTGAGCAGTTGAAAAGGCCGCTATATCGCTCGTGGCCATCGCTGCGACTTGCGTCGTCCTGAGAGCGGCGATTTGCGCCGTCGTCAGGGCAGCAATTTGCGTCGTGCCAAGCGCCGCGATTTGGCTTGTCGTCAAATTGGAAATGCTGCTGGTGCTCAACGCCGCGATCTGCTCGGTCGAAAGCGTGGCCATTGCAGCGGTCGAGAGGCCCGATATCGCCTTGCTGCTGATCGCGGCCATATCGTCTGTCGAAAAGGTAGCCAGATCTGCGGCGCTGAGCGCGGCGATTTGCGACGAACTCAAGACCCGGACCTGCGACGTCGTCAGGGCTTCCGCCTGTTCGATTGTCAGGGCCTGGAGTTGCTGTGTCGTGATCGCGGTGATCTGCACGGAACTGAAGCTCTCGATCGCGGATGTTGACAGGGCGGCCAGCTGATCGAGCGTGAGCCCCGGAATGGCGCTTTGCGAAATTGCGCTTAACTGCTGGGAGGTGAGAACCTCCACGTCCTCTGTATCCAGCGCCGCGATCTGCGCTGATGTGAGAACGCTGATCTGCTTGGTGGATAGTGATGCCACATCTTCCGTGGTCCAGGCCGCCACAGCTGATGTTGAAAGAGATCTGATCTGAGTGAGGCTCAAGGATGAAACGATCGAAGTCATTAACAGGACTCTTTCCGTAGCCACGTTGCACTGTCAGCATGTTCAAAGCCGACCAAGCTTGCCTTGCCGAAGCGTTGGCGGATTAACACTCTCTAAAATTCACGCCCCACGCTCGCAGCGTAGTTCGACTGGCTTGCCTGAAGCTGTGGTTGAACTTGTGATTGTCGCTGTGGGTATCGAATTCTCCCACTGATCGAAATCCGATCATGCTGATCGAGCAGCGGGCTTCGTCATCGGGCCGTACGACAAAAGGGCCCCGGAGGGCCCTTCTGATTGAGCAGGCGGAAGATCAGCGTTGGAGGTTGACCAGTACGTCCAGCAAGTCTGATCCCGTCTGGAAGACCTTGGAGTTCGCAGTGTAGCTCTTTTGTGCCTGGATCATGTCAGTGAGCTGGCCGGCCAAATCGACGTTCGATGCTTCCAGAGAGTTCGACTGGATATAACCGAGACCGTTGCTGTTGGCAAAGCTGGTGACCGTCACGCCTGAATCGGCATTGGCTTGATAGACGTTGCCGCTCAAGAGCGTCAGCTTGTCGGGGCTTGCAACGGTCGCGAGCGGGATCTGGTAGATCGCCTTCGGATCGCCGGTCTTGTAGTTTGCATAGACAATGCCGTTCTTGTCGATGGTGACGCCGGTCACGGGGCTTGCCGCCTGACCATTGGTCGAGCCCGTCGAGCTGAAGTCGCTGGCCTTCTGCGTCATCCCGCTCAAATCCATCGCGATGGATCCGCCGGTTGTTGGGTCGGTGATGGTGAATGTCCCACCGCTCGTCATGTTGCCGTTTGCGTCGAATGTCAATGTGGATGGATTTGGAACATTGACTGGGCCCGACGAATAAGGGAACGAGGAGCTCCCTGACGTGCTCTTGTCGGCATTGCGATAGACGCTGACCTCCCACTGATCGGTCGCGCCCGTAGTGGAATCGGCGGACTGTATCTTGGTGTAATAAACGTCATACATGACGGAGTTGCCAAGCTTGTCGTAGGCAACCACCGAGCTCTTCTGGGTATTTGAGGTAACCGAGGTCGGGTTGGCGCTTGGCAATGTCGCTGTATCGGTAACGACGGTCGCGTTCGAATTGAGGTTACCGGTGAAGGTGCCCGTTGTCGAGGGCGAGCTGGCAAGACCGCTCTGATTGACGTTGATCGGCACCAGGCCGTCGAAGCCGTTGACGACGACAGCCGGCGCTCCAGAAGCATAGGAGTAGCCCATCAGCGTATAGCCAGCGGAGTTCACGAGGTTCCCGTTTGCATCCGGCGTAAAGTCGCCCGCGCGGGTCAGGACGGTCTTGCCGTCGGCGCCCTGCACGACGAAGAAGCCGGCGCCCTGGATCGACAAGTCGCTGCTCGACGAGGTGGAGACCGTGTCGCCCTGCTGCGAGACCGAATAGCTGACGTTGGTTTCGACGCTGCCGGAGTTATAGTTGCCGCCGCCCGAAGGGAGAATCAACGACGAAAAGCTGGTGCTCGCCGACTTGTAGCCCGTTGTATTGACGTTCGCGATGTTGTCCGACACGGTGCTAAGCTTATTTGCCTGCGCGTTCATGCCGGAAACTGCCGTTTTCATGCTACCAAAGATGCTCATTGGTTCCTCGCACGTTGCTGATGCGGGGATGGTAGCGTTAATGACTTGTGTGAAGCTGGCTTTTTGGCGTGCGCCGCCAGTTTGAATCAGTTCAAAACATTCGACGATGCTTGAGCCGGCGCGCGCTCCACATTCCCGATTCGTGGGGCTCAAGGCATGCGATCCGGTTCATATCCTGGACGGCGCGCTTCGCGTCCCGCGGAGACTGCGACACAGGTCTCGATGGCCAGCGTCTCGGACCGCAAGGCATCATGAACGGCTATCGCCTGCCAAAGATCCCTGCCAAAGATAATGCCCTGGCCCTATGTTGGGTATTCGAGCCGGTCGCGGCGGCGCCTTACGTCGCCGTATCAAGATCAGTCCGGATGATGTCGGCCGTTTTCTCATAATGGAGTTGCAGCAACCGCTCGGCCTCCACGGTATCCCGGTCGAGCACGGCTCCGAGGATACGCGCATGCTCATCATTGACCTTGCGCACGCGAAAGGCTTTGCGGATCGAAAGCGCTCGATACCGGTAGAGCCTATCGGCCAGCTGCTCGCAAAAGCCTATCAATGGCTTAGATCCACATCCCCCGATCAGCAGCGCATGAAAGGCGCGGTGAAGCCTTTCCCATTCCGGATTGTCCTCGAACTGCTCCGGGTTGAGTGAGCGCGGGGTGCGCTCCAACCGATGATGGGCGACCAGAAGCGCCTCTTCCCAGTCAGGCGTTGCATTCGCCATGGATTCCCGCAGGGCCAGCGTCTCCACCCAGCAGCGCGTTTTCGTCAGCTCATGCAATTCGTCCAGGCTGATGGGTTTGACGAAGAAGCCGCGCTGTTCCTTTCCGATGACGAGGTCCTCCGTCGTCAATCTGTTCAATGCCTCGCGCAACGGGGTCTGGCCGGCATCATAGTGCTCGATCAGGAAGCGGAGCTGAAGCTTTCGGCCGGGCTCCAGGCGCGTCGAGAGAATGTCGGCCTTCAGCCGCTCATAGATGCTGGTCGCCAATGTCGCGGGGCTTCCGGCCTCTTTCTTCAGCAGGTTGACGTTCATGGTGCTCTCTGGCTTGCAAATCACTTTTTATATACACGAGGAAGCAGCGGCGCAAAATTTATAAATTTTATCTTTACGTGGTAAAGTTTGTACATTATGACGGCTCTTAACGAGGGAGGGCTCCATGAGCGGAACGAAAGAGCGAGCGTCGGGCGCCTTTGCGAACGGCTGCGCTTGTTGCGGCATTGATATCCACTGTCACGTGGTGCCCGCACGTTTTCCGCTTGCGGCAGGGAATGCTCCCATCCGTGGCTGGCCCTCGATGGTTGCCGCGGATGCTTGTCACGCAACGGTCGTTATCGATGACAAGCCTTATCGCACGGTCAGCGATGCCTGCTGGGTGGCCGAACGGCGGCTGGAGGAGATGGACAGGACCGGTATCCGCATCCAGGCTCTGTCTCCCATGCCTGAGCTCTTCGGCTATTGGATCGAAAAGACCGCGGCCCACGACCTTGTCCGATACGTCAACGATGCGATCGCTGTGATGATCGGGCAGGGCCAGGGTCGTTTCGTTGGGCTCGGCGGCCTTCCTCTTCAGGATATTGATCTTGCGATTTCCGAGTTGCATCGCCTCGTCGGCGAACTCGGTTTTCGTGGCGTCGAGATCGGCAGCAATATCAATGACGTGCCTATCGGTGATCCTCGTTTCCATCCCTTTTTTGCGGAGGCGGAGAAGCTGAATGCCGCTGTCTTCGTGCACGCCGTGCGGCCGACCGGCATGGATCGTCTCGTTGGGCCAGCGCCGCTTCAGCAGGTGCTCGCCCATCCGACCGATGTCGGATTGGCGGCAGGATCCGTGATCACCGGCGGGTTGCTTCAGAAATTCCCGAAACTGCGGATCGCCTTCAGCCACGGCGGCGGCACGTTTGCCTCGCTGCTGCCGCGGCTGCAGCAGGGCTATTCGGCCTTCCCGGCGCTCAGCGAAATCACGCATGAGAGCCCCGCCGCGCAGGCGCGGCGTCTCTATGTGGATTCGTTGGTTTTCGATCCGGACATGCTACGCCGCCTTGTCGCCGTCTTCGGCGAGGATCGCATCATGATCGGCACCGACTATCCCTTCAATTTCCGCGAGAAAGAGCCCATCGCTGGCGTCGAGGAGGCGTTTGCGGATGCGAGTTTGCGCGAGCGCCTGACATTTGCGAATGCGCGCGCTTTCCTGGGTTTGGATGAGGTTTGATCCCATGACTGAATTTCCTGTCATCGCTTTGCGCAGCGTGGAACTGGGTACGCCCGATCTCGCGTCGTCTGTCGACTTTTATACCCGCGTCTGGGGCCTGGATGTCGTCGCCGAAGTGGAGGGCAAGGTTTTCCTGGCGGCAACGGGTGCTGATTTTCATGTGTTGGAGCTAAAGCAAAGCAACCGTTCGGAACTGCGCAAGATCAGTTTTCGCGTCGGTTCGGCTGAAGCGCTGGCGTCGCTGTTCGCAAAGACGGTTACCGCAGGCTGTGCTGTCCTGCGCGACATCGGACCCGCTGATGGTCCCGCCGGTGGCGAGCGTTTCGTCATCCGCGAGCCGCAAGGCGCCGTTCTGGAATTCGTGTACGGCGACCGCCGCAAGCATGGCCGCGTGGTTCCCAACCGGCCGGAACGTCTGGCGCATGTCAACATTAACAGCGCTGATATCGAGGCGCTTTCGAACTTCTATCGCAATGTCCTCGGCTTCCGCCTGACGGACCGGTCGAGACTTATGGCTTTCCTGCGCTGCAACGACGACCATCATGCGGTCGTGCTGGCCGAGGCACCGGTCAATGGGCTGAACCATGTCGCCTTCCTGATGCCCGACCTCGAATCCGTCATGCGAGGTTCTGGTCGCGTCGTCGATCACGGCTATCCGATCGGCTGGGGCGTGGGCCGGCATGGGCCGGGCGACAACGTCTTTGCCTATTTCGTCGACCCGCAAGGCGTAGTGATCGAGTACACCGCCGAAGTCCTGCGGGTGGACGACTCCTATCGCGCCCGAGGACCCGAGGAATGGGTCTGGCCGCCCGGCCGAACCGATCACTGGGGCATTGCGCCTCCCAAAAGCGAAGCCTGCAAGAAGGCACAGATTTGCATCGGCTTTTCCGGCGCCTGATGCGCCCAATAGACATTTGCAGAGGCATGCCCGTGACGAACGATAACGATATTTCGAACTCTTATGACGTGCTGGTGGTCGGCTTCGGCCCGGCTGGAGCCGTGGCCGCCGGCATGCTCGGCGCGCAAGGCCATTCCACGCTCGTCGTCGATCGGTTGACCGGTATCTATGACAAGCCGCGCGCTATCGCGCTCGACCACGAAATCCTGCGCCACTTCGACAATATGGGCATCGCCGACGAGGTGCTTCCCCATACCGCGCCGTTCACGGCCTCCCAGCACTTCGGCGCAGAGGGGCAGCTCATCCGTCGTATCGACATGGTGCCGGAACCGTATCCGCTCGGCTACACCCCGAGCATGGTGTTTACCCAGCCTCCGGTCGAAGCCGTGCTGAGACGGCATGCCGAAAGTTTCGACTGCGTGACGATAGAACTTGGCACGGAAATGGTCGATCTCGATCCTCAGGGGAATGAAGTGGTCGCGACGCTTCGGGATTCGTCCGGCGAGAGCCAGAGGATCACAGCGAGATATGTGATCGGCTGCGACGGGGCGTGGAGCCGTGTGCGTGAACTGTCGGGAATGAAGCTTAAGGATCTCGTCTTCGACGAGCCGTGGCTCGTAGTCGATTTGCAGGTACATGAAACCGCGCTGGGCAAGCTACCACAGACTTCGGCCCAGTTCTGCAATCCAGCGCGTCCGACCAGCTACATCATGGGGCCCAAAAATCACCGTCGCTGGGAAATCATGCTTCTGCCGGGCGAGGATCCACGCGAGATGGAAAAGCCCGACAATGTCTGGCGGCTGCTGTCGCCCTGGCTGGCGCCGGAAGACGGCGAGCTTTGGCGGGCCGCCGCCTATCGCTTTCATGCGCTGGTGGCCGACGAATGGCGGCGGGGGAAAGTCATGATCGCCGGCGATGCCGCGCATCAGCAGCCGCCCTTTATCGGCCAGGGCATGTGCCAGGGCCTGCGCGACGTTTCCAATCTCGTCTGGCGGCTCGACCGCATCCTGAAGGGGCAGTCTTCCGAAGCGCTGCTGGATACCTACACGGTGGAACGCAAGCGGCATGTGCAGACGCTGACCGGCAAGATCAAGGCGATTGGCCAGACGATCTGCGAACGCGATCCGGAAGCCGCCGCGGCGCGTGATGCCCGCATACTTGCCGAGGGCGGCGGTCGGCCTCTTACCATTACCCGGCAGGAAATCGTCCCGCCCATCGAGGATGGGCTGATCGCCGAAGAAGGCACGCCGGCGCGAGGATTGTTGTTCCCGCAGCCGGCAATCGTCGAAGACCCCGCTCCGCGCTTGATGGATGCCTTTACCGGAGCGCAATGGCGGCTTGTGCTCGACGGCCGCCGGATCGGGATGGCGGAAGGACAGGCGCTCGCCGACGCGATCGACGGCATCGTGGTGAAGGCTGTTGTGCCTCAAGGCGATAATACAGCCGATCCGGCCGCGCTCCGAGAAAGGGATGGCGTGCTTTCGGCCTGGTTCGAACGGCATGAAGCGATCGCTGCGCTCGTACGTCCTGACCACTATGTCTTTGGCGCCGCAGGCAACCTCGAGGCGCTTCGCCAGCAGATCGCGGACCTGCGCGCTCGCCTTGCCTGAGTCCCGCATCGGCAATCGCAGTTTTCTTTGAAGTTCTGGGAGGAACATATGTCTGAACCAACCATCGATACCGTCAGCAAATGGCGACCTTTTGCCGTCCTTATCCTGCTTTTCCTGTTCCAGACGCTGAACTTCTTCGACAAGCTCGTCTTCGGCCTTTCCGCCGTGTCGATCATGAAGGACCTCGGTATTTCGCCACAGCAGTTCGGCCTGATCGGCAGCAGCTTCTTTCTGCTGTTCTCGATTTCGGGCGTTCTTGTCGGTCTCTTCATGATCGGTCGTGTCCCCGTCAAATGGATCCTTGTCATTCTGGCGGCAATCTGGTCGCTCGCGCAGATCCCGATCTATTTTACCAGCTCGGTGACGGTTCTGGTCGCCTGCCGCATTTTGCTCGGCCTCGGCGAGGGACCTGGGCTGCCGACGGCATTGCATGCCTGCCATAACTGGTTCAGCCCGCAAAAGCGCAGCGTGCCAAGCGCCGTCGTGTTGCAGGGCATCAGTGTCGGCTTGCTCGCCGGTGGGCCGATCCTGACCTATGTCATCGTCAATTACGGCTGGCGTTCGGGCTTCCTGTTCTGCGGGCTGATCGGTGTTGCCTGGATCATCGCCTGGCTGCTCATCGGCGGCGAAGGGCCGCATGCCGTCGCGGAAAATGAAAAGGCGCGCGCCGTAGTGGGCGAGACCCCGATCCCAGCCCGCAAACTCTGGCTCGACCCGACCGTGATCGGTGTCATCATCATGTCGACCATGTCTTACTGGATCGTCGGCATGTCGGCCACGTGGCTGCCGCCCTTCCTGCAGCAGGGCCTTGGCTATTCGCAGACCGAAACCGGCTCGATCATTTCGGCCGTCTATATCTTCCAGTCGCCGCTGTTGCTGGTTGGTTCATGGATCGCGCAGCGCATGCTTCAGAAGGGCGCCAGCAAACGTGCTTCCCTCGGCAGCGCTTCTGGCTATGCGCTTCTCGTCAGTGGATTGGCGCTGATCGCCTCGGTTCATGTCAGTGGTCCATTGCAACTGGCGCTGATCGCGATCGCTTTCGCTGCTCCAAGTCTGACCACGATATACGGCCCGATCACGCTCGGTAGCGTCGCGCCGGCTGTCCAGCGCGGCCGGCTGATCGTCGTGATCTATTCGGCGAATGCGGTGTCCGCACTCGCATCCAACGCCGTCACCGGCATGATCGTGCAGGCAGCCGGACCCGATCATGTCGCGGCCGGCTATGCAAATGCCATGCTGTTCACGGCCGCGATCCTCATCATTGGCGCAATTTCCGCCTTCGCGCTGATCTTCCCGGATCGCACCATCGAGCGCTTCGGCAAGTTAACGCGCTTCACCGATCAAATGCAGCGGGTGTGAACGCGCCCGTCGCCCAGTCCGACCCCCTAAAGGAGCAAGAACCATGAGACTGTCCACCGTCAAGATCGCCGGCTGCACGACCTGGGGCGTCATCGAGGACGATCGCTTCCTCGATGCCGGCGCGGTTCTCGCGTCACGCTATGCCGATCTCAAATCGGCTGTGGCCGGCGACCTTGCCGGCGTTGCCGAGGCCGCTGGTTCCGCCGCCGCCACGCCGCTAGGTGACGTCGAATGGCTGCCGGTCATTCCCAATCCCGACAAGATCCTCTGCGTTGGGCTGAACTATGAAATGCATCGCAAGGAGACGGGGCGTGCGGAGGTGGAAAACCCGACGATCTTTGCCCGCTATGCCAATAGCCAGACGGGCCATCTCGCCCCGATCGTGCGCCCGAGGGTCTCGACGGAACTTGATTTCGAAGGCGAGCTGGCGGTCATCATCGGCAAATCGGGCCGTTACATCACCCGCGATGAGGCCATGGGATACGTTGCTGGCTATGCCTGCTACAATGACGGCAGCGTGCGTGATTTCCAGCGTCATACGCATCAGTTCACACCGGGCAAGAACTTTCCCGACACCGGCGCTTTCGGGCCTTGGATGATGACGCCGGACGAACTTGGTCCGCTGCCCGATCTTCGTATTCAGACGCGCCTCAATGGGACCGTCGTGCAGGATGCGACCTTCGGCCAAATGATTTTCGATATCGCCCGGCAGATCGAATATTGCTCCAGCTTCACACGGCTGGAACCGGGCGACGTCATCGTCAGTGGCACACCGGGCGGGGTTGGCGCCAAGCGGCAGCCGCCGCTGTGGATGAAGCCGGGAGACGTCGTGGAGGTGGAGATCGACAGGCTCGGCATTCTCAGCAACCCGGTCGTTGATGAACTAGGTTAGTATATGCTTACAGTTTGCGGTTGCGAACTGATGGGCATCGACGGGCCGACAGGTGCCGCCAAAGTACATGAGGCGGCACGGTTTGCCCCCTTTAATTTGTCGGGATCGATTGAAATTCTTTGGGGAGGGATGCCGTGAAACAGTTCATTGCCTTATGTGCGGCCGTATCGTTGCTCGCTTCAACGGCTTTGTCGCAGGAGCAGCCGGCGCTTTCGGCCCGCGTCGCCAAGACGCTGACCATTGACGGGCTTTCCTTCAAGGATCTCAATCGCAATGGCAAACTTGATCCTTATGAGGACTGGCGCCTCCCGGCTGCCGAGCGGGCGGCCAATCTCATCAGTCAGATGACGCTAGAGGAGAAGGCCGGCCTCATGATGCATGGCACGGCTCCATCCGCCGGTCCCGGTTCCGGGATGGGGGTCGGGACCGAATATGATCTTGCACGCGCCAAGGAGATGATCGACGGGCGCAAGGTCGTGACCTTCATAACGCGATTGGCGGGCGATGCCGCCCTATTGGCCGAGCAGAACAACAAGCTTCAGGAGATCGCGGAAGCTGGCCGGCTTGGGATTCCAGCGACGATCAGCACCGATCCGCGCAATCATTTCCAATTCGTACTCGGCGCGAGTGTTTCGGCCGGCGGATTCTCGAAATGGCCCGAGACCTTAGGGTTGGCGGCCATAGGCGATCCATCGCTCGTTCGCCGTTTCGGCGACATTGTCCGTCAGGAATACCGCGCCGTCGGCATACAGGAAGCATTGTCTCCGCAAGTGGATCTTGCCAGCGAGCCGCGCTGGCCACGCACCAACGGTACGTTCGGCGAGGATGCGCAACTTTCCAAATCCATGGCGGAAGCTTATGTGGCGGGGTTTCAAAACGGCGAGAACGGCATCAACAAGGACAGTGTCGTCGCCGTGGCCAAACACTGGGTCGGCTACGGTGCGGCAAAAGACGGTTATGACAGCCACAACGCCTATGGACGCCACGCGACCTTTCCAGGCAATAATTTTGCCGAACATCTCATTCCGTTTGAGGGAGCTTTCAAGGCGAAGGTCGCCGGCGTCATGCCGACATATTCGATCCTTGACGGTGTGACGCTCGGCGGCAAGCTGCTGGAGCCGGTGGGAGCGGGATACAGCAAGCAGCTTCTGACCGATCTGCTGCGTGGCCAATACGGCTTCCAGGGTGTCGTTCTCAGCGATTGGCTGATCACCAACGACTGCAAGGGAACTTGCCTGGATGGCGAGAAGCCGGGCGTAAAGCCGACTTTGAACGAGGAAACCTTCGGCATGCCTTGGGGCGTGGAGGATTTGAGCCGTGTCGACCGCTTTGCCAAGGCCGTCAATGCCGGCGTCGATCAGTTCGGCGGTGTCACTTCTTCCGATCTTCTCGTTCAGGCGGTGAAGGAAGGAAAGATCAAGCAACAGCGCATCGATCAATCCGCAACTCGTATCCTTGTCCAGAAATTCGAGCAGGGCCTTTTTGAAAATCCCTATGTCGAACCGCAAAAGGCGCACGTGATTGTTGGCAATGGGGCATTTGCTGCGGAGGCAACCGTCGCTCAAAGCCGCGCCATGGTCTTGCTCGACAATAAGGCTGGCCTGCTGCCTGTGACGCCAGGCAAAAAGGTGTTCCTGTACGGCGTTGATGCAAAAATCGTGTCGGCACGCGGCTTTACCGTGGTGACGGACGCCAAGGATGCCGATTTTGCGGTGATGCGTCTCAGCGCGCCCTATCAGCAGCCTCATATGAACTATTTCTTCGGTTCCCGTCAGCAGGAAGGCGATTTGGATTTCAAGGACGGCAATGCCGATTTCGAGACGTTCAAGGAAACGGCGAAACAGGTTCCGACGGTTGTCTCCATCTATCTGGCCCGTCCGGCAATCCTCACCGGCATACGCGAGCATGCCGCTGCAATCCTCGCCAATTTCGGCGCAAGCGACACAGCCTTGTTCGATGTGATCGAGGGCAAGCGGAAAGCTGAAGGCAGGCTGCCTTTCGAGCTTCCTTCATCGATGGAAGAGGTGCGCGCGCAGAAATCCGATGTGCCGCACGACACATCCCGCCCGCTTTATCCGATCGGTTATCGCATGCAGTACTGATATCGGGCCGGTCCGACCTGGTTTGACAAATCGGCCCGATAGGTCATCAGCAGCCGGCGAAGCTGTTGATCGATCTGGCAATGGTAATATCGAGTTCGCGCATTTGGTCTCCCATCGCGTCGCGATGGGACGCGCCAGCTCAATGATATCTGCCCGAAGCCACCATGGGAGCTATAAGCAGGCGGTTCAAGCCCTTTTGAGACACTCTCTGAAAGACAGCGGAATGAGATCGGCCATGGGCGAAAAAGTCGCGCCAGCGACAATGGTGCTGTCGGTTCGATCCATTCGGCGATCCGATCATCGTTGTTGCGGGTTGCCGCGGGACCGATTGTTGACCTTGACCTTCCTATTCCTTGTAAGATCGTGAAGGTTTGGGAGCTATGTCGCTCTTGCACTGGGGACGACCAGGCTGACGTGACACGCTGGAATTCCGTGTCGGCCGGTCAGATGCGCCGCCGCCGACGCATCGGAAGGCCTTGATGCTTGATCGCCTCCGTCGGCCCCATTCTGGTGGCGCCCTGACCGACGCCTCGAGAAAGCACTCGAAACCAGGGTTCTTCAGCTTTACGTCAGTCAAAGAGACTATTTCCCAGAAAAACAACACGCCGCGGCTGTATGCACGTGTCGGCGGCGTCGGAGCGTTGAATTTGAATCTTGTTCTTAGGCGCTCGTCGTCCGTGGCGTCCGTCCCCGGATACGAGCCTGGCGGCTTCACCTATCGCCGCGATATCGACGGCCTGCGCGCCCTGGCGATCCTTCCGGTCGTTCTCTATCACACCAGCATCCCGGGGTTTGGCGGCGGCTTCGTCGGCGTTGATATATTCTTCGTCATTTCCGGCTTCCTGATGGCATCACTGATTTCCAAGGAAATCGCGACGGGCGAATTCAGTCTCGTCCGATTCTATGAGCGCCGTATCCGGCGGATTTTTCCGGCATTGTTCGCTGTCCTGGCCACGTCTTCGGTCGCGGCATGGTTCCTGCTGATGCCAGCCGAATTTGCCTATTTCGCGCGTAGCTTGAAGGCGGCCGCCCTGTTCACATCGAATATCCAATTCGACAAGGAGAGCGGATACTTCGATATCGGCGCGCAAATGAAGCCGCTGCTGCACACTTGGTCCTTGGCGGTCGAGGAGCAGTTCTACATTCTGTTTCCCTTGCTGTTA
This sequence comes from Rhizobium sp. ERR 1071, assembly GCF_007828675.1. Lineage (NCBI taxonomy): Bacteria > Pseudomonadati > Pseudomonadota > Alphaproteobacteria > Hyphomicrobiales > Rhizobiaceae > Rhizobium > Rhizobium sp. ERR 1071. Next base: position 59,683 of record NZ_VITM01000005.1, read on the forward strand.
TTGGTCCTAAACCGGTTTGCGCGACGGTATATCGCATCGATCCTGGCTGGATTGCTGGCCGTGTCTTTCGCAGCGGTCACATGGACGCTGTTCCGGTCGCAGCCCGACGCATTTTATCTGCTGCAATTTCGCGCCTGGGAGCTGCTCCTAGGAGCGATGCTGGCCTTCGGTGTCCTACCGATGCCAAAGCGACCCCAGGTGCGAGCCGGATTGGCCTGCGCCGGTGTGCTTTTGATCGCGATCGCCGTCTTCGGCTTTAGCGAGCGGACACTCTTCCCCGGGCCGGCAGCTCTGGTACCCTGTCTTGGCGCGGCACTGGTGATCCATGCGCGAGACGAGCTCGGGCCAGCGAGCAGAGTTCTACGATCGCGGCCAATGGTCTTCGTTGGGTTGATCTCCTACTCGCTTTATCTCTGGCATTGGCCGCTCATCGTCTTCAGCCGCGAGGTGACGGGACGGGAGCTTTCGCTGATGCAGGGCGGCCTGATCGTGCTGGCGTCGCTCGCCATGTCCATCATCTCATGGCGCTTCATCGAGCGGCCGTTCCGTGGACGAGGCAGCCTGGTAAAGCGCTCGCCGTTATTTGCTGGGGCACTGACCGTCGTGATCGCCGCTGCCGGATTGGGAGACTATGTCGCCCATCACGGCGGTGTACCCGGTCGACTGCCGGCGGATGTGCAGCGGGTCTATGCTTCCACTTACGATCAGAGCCGCTTCAGCCTACCGCCGTGCTTTGCTGAATCCGACACGGCAGGGCGTCCTGCTGCGGATATTCGTGCGGGCAAGCTTTGTCCGCTTGGGCCGGAGGAGGCGGCGAAACCCACTTTTCTCGTTTGGGGCGATTCCCATTCCGGCGCCATGGCGCCCGCCATCGATGCGGCGGCGAGGCAGGTTGGGATCAGCGGCCTATTCGCAGGCCATTCGTCGTGCCCGCCTTTGCCAGATGTTCAGCTCACACCGCGCGGTGATACCGAGCTTTGCGGCGATTTCAACGGCGCGGTGCTCGATCTGATTAAGGCCCAGCATATTCCACTGGTTTTCCTGGTGGCCTATTGGCCCAAATATGTCCACGATGCCGAAATGCCCAATGAGGGGCCGTATTTCGATGCTTCCGTGCAGCCTCCAGTGGAGGATCGATCGGCGTCGGTCGCCCAATCGATGGACCGCCTGATTGCCGATCTGACTAGTCAGGGCATCAAGGTCGTGCTGGTCTCGGATGTCCCCGAAATGGGGCGCTATATGCCGGAGGCCGTCGCCAAGGCGATGATGCAAGGCACGTCAACGGAGGTTGCTCCCCCCTTGGAGTATATCGAGAAGAGGCAGGCGCTCTCGCATGTGATCCTAAGCCGTGTGGCTGCGAAATATGGTGCAACGATCATCGATCCGCTTCCAGCCATCTGCGGCAGCGATCGTTGCGATGCCGTGCGAAACGGTCTGCCGCTTTATAAGGATGCCGATCATCTCACAGCGACGTTCGCGGCGACCTTGAGCTCGCTCTACGTTCCCGTGCTGTCCGAAGCTCGTCGATCGCTGCGGGCGACCTTGGATTCCTCCGGAAAGTGAGTGGGACGAGAATGTATTTCGTTTCCACGGCTGACTCATGCTGCCGGCGTACGGGGGCAGGGTGGACCGATTGGTCGATCCGTATCGGCAGCCTCTCCCGAAGAAGGATTGGCTGCCGTAGCTGGCGATACAGCGAAATCGATTATATGGCGTTCCTCTAACTGTCCGATCCTGCAGCGCGTAATGCGAATGCTCATACAGCCAAGAAGATGGCCATAAGTGCGACATGGATGGCGGTCGGAGCGGTTCGAATGTCGGGTTTGGCGCTACGCCAGCGAAATCAGAGACTTGTCGCCAGTGCCTCCATCCAGATCGCGACGGCTGCTGCGCCACCGTCTTGGGTGCCGAGAGCTCTTTCGCCAAGATAGCTCGCGCGGCCGAGTTTCGGTACCATATCCGCCGTGCGGCGTGCGCCTTCGGCCGCGGCGGAGGCTGCCTGCTTCCAGGCCTCGGCGGCGGGCACCTTGACGCCGGCTGCCTTGAGCGCTCGCAAGGCCGGATCAAGCGCATCGAGCATGGTGCGGTCACCCGGCTTTGCTCCCCCGATCTCGCTGATGGCAGCAATACCGATCGCGAGGGCGGCGCGAAAATCTTCAGGCGAGAAACGATTGTGCTCGCCGAGATGGCGCCCAGCCCGCGTCAACGCGATTGCATAGAAGGGCCCGGAGCTTCCGGCGATCGCCCGCCGTAGCGCATTGCCGATTGCGACCAGCGCGTTGGCGGCGTTGATCCAGGCGCTTTCGGGCAGGGCGCGAATGGCTTCGGCGCCACGAAGCATGCTCGCGCCGAGATCGCCGTCGCCTGCCTTGCTGTCGAGCTCGGTCAGATGGGCTTCGGCCGCCTCCAGCGCATCACAGACGGCGAGACCGATGCGGCGCAAATCGTGAGGGTCGAACCGGCCCGCATCGCCGAGCGGAGCTTCGCTCTCCGGCATGTTCGGCACCCGCACGATATGGGGTGCTTCCGAGATCGCGCCGCCCCGCGGCCACGCGGTCGCGGACGTATCGGCATCCAGCAGTTCGATATCGCCCTCGTCCAGGTTCAGGAGTGAAATCGAGCAACCCGGCATTTCGAGCGCCGTCAGGAAATTGCCGCTCCAGGCCCGTTCGATCCTGAGACCACGAGAACGCAGCGATGCGATCGCGCGACGGGTGACGACCGCCAGCTCCATGGGCGGCGTTGCCCCGAGCCCATTGATGAGCAATGCGACCCTGGAACCTAACGCAAGCTGCATGTCCGTGACGATCTGCCCGATGATCCTGTCGGTGATGGCGTCCGCAGGCAGATGTTTCGTGCGCTCGACGCCCTTTTCGCCATGGATGCCGAGGCCAAGTTCGATTTCGTCATCAGCGAGCGTGAAACCGGCCTTGCCGGCGGCCGGCACGATGCAGGCACCGAGCGCTACGCCCATTGTGCCGAGTCGCGACGCGGCCGACCGAGCGATGGCGGCAACCTCCTTCAGGCTCTTGCCGCTCGCCGCGGCCGCGCCCGCGATCTTATGGACAAGTACCGTTCCGGCGATGCCGCGGCGGCGCTCACGCGGCACGAGACCGGAAAGCGCCACATCGTCCGCCACGACGACGAGCTCGGTCGGGATTCCCTCGATAGCGGCGAGTTCTCCGGCAAGGCCGAAATTCAAGCGGTCGCCGGTATAATTCTTCACGATCAGCAGCGCGCCGGCGGGGCCGGCGCTGGCGCGAATGGCGGCAAGCACGGCATCGACGCTCGGCGAGGTGAAGACCTCGCCGGTAACAGCCGCGGTCAACATGCCAGGCCCGACATACCCGGCATGGGCCGGTTCATGGCCGGCGCCGCCGCCCGAGATCAGGGCGACCGCCCGGTCCGCGATCGCGGGTAGGTCGGCGCGCAGGATGACATTCTCCGTGTCGAGCAGCGCAAGGCCGGGCGCGAGGGCGACAATGCCCTCCAGCATTTCCCGCACCACGTCAGCGGGTCGATTGATAAGTTTCTTCATTATCCTTCATCCTATTGCTGCTTGCACGGAAGCGCTTTCAGTCGCTTCGCACCTTCCTCGATGAGCGCCAGGATCAACGGCAAAACACATGTGTCGCAATCTTCCCCCCAGGCCCGAAAACCGAGCCCGGTGCGACCCTCACGCCTGCCTTCTCCAGGATCCTGCGCGCCATATCATAGCTGCAAGACGCGCACGTTCGCCAGCTATCGAGTTTCGATCCGATGATTTCGCGCCCACGCGTCGATCGAGCGATGTACACGGCTTTGTCGACTGCTATGGCGCCAGCATATCGGCGAGCGCATGCCGCATGGATTCGCTCGAAATGCCGAAGAGACCGCCATAGGGAAGGTCGAGATCCAAGATGACAAACATGACGCTCGCCACCGAAATGATGGCGACGGTGACAATGGAGCCGGTGAGCGGGTTTCTGGGGGCCTGAAGACCAAAGCTTAGGAATACCAGCATAAGCCAGAAGATCAGGACACCAAGAAACGGTGCCGAAAGCGAGCCGTGCGCGTCCTCGATCACGGTCCATCGCGCCGCCAGGAGATCACTGAAGAGCTGATTACAACGGGTCACGAGCAACTGATGCAAGGGATCGGTGGGCCGCTCGCGGGCAATGCCGAGACCCATATCATTGAGAATTGCTCCAAGAACGGGCGCTTCGCCAGTCAAAGGCAATTTTGATATGTCGGGATATGTCACCCCCGCTGGAACTGGCTCACCTGGCCATGTGCTGGCAATGACGGCGGTTGTGTAGCCGCGCAGAAGTTGTCGCTCATGATCCAATGCCGGGCCGTAATTCCTCAGACAGCGGTCCATCTCTGCCAGGCTGGCGGCGTAGCGGTTGCGATCGTGAGACGCCGTTGTGAATGCGTTCAGCTCCGATGCCAGGAGCAAGCTCATGACGAGTGCGGCAAAGGTGACAAGAAGGGCTGTAACGACCCGGAGAAAGTCCATCGTCTCGTTGCCGCGATGCGGGGCGGGTAATCTCGCGCGCAATATCGAACCGAGCGCGGCGCTAAACACGAGGAGAATAAACAAAGCCAGCGTCCACACCGCTTCGCGCTGCATCGAAAAATGCTCCTGCTCCATATGGCCGTTGATTATGTCATGTATATCGAGGAAGCGGGAGGATAAAAGCTCCATCCTTTCACGGGTGTTCGCATAGCCCAGCAGGCCGGTATCCCTTGCAGCCGGGGGAGTTTTGAAATCAGCTATGCGACAAGTTGGCAGAATGGATCAGGTGCATACCGCGATGCAAACGGACAGCCAGATCAAGGCGACCCCAAGTGCCAACGCGCGCCTGGCACCGACAACTTTCTCCGCCTCTTCTTTCGCTACCGGCGTCGTTACGATCCAGGGCACGGAGCCGAGAGCTGCGAATCCGATAATGGCTAAGGCCACGACGAAATAATCGGATATACGCCAGGGCCCCTGATCATACACTCCCCAATAGCCCAGAAAGGCCATTCCCACTGCAAACATCGTCGCGGACGCTGAGCAAAGCCCCGTGACGGAGCCCGCGGGTGCCCGCAACTTGCTTTTCTCCGGTGTTGACCCGTTCATGACGCCATATCCACGACGGCAAGTCGCCTCTCCGCATATATGTCAGGAATTGCGCGCGACGTGAAGCGATTGAAATCGCCAAAGGCCGGATCGCAAGAATGACGATCATCATGTTCGATCTCCAACCTACAATCCGTCTCTCGCGGCCTCGATTCTCTAACGCAGGATCAGTGGGCCGGCATCCAGCGCTCCCAGCCCGGTTTCTAACAGACCTGATTGGTCATGAACGGAAGAGGCCTCGAACATTTCAGGCCGCTTCCACTCTTATCCCCTTCACACCTTATCCGGAACCGGAGTGAGCAGTGGGTGCGGGCGGGACGTCGGTGCCCGCACCCTTCTCTTCGGCCGGTCTTTTGGTCCGGAGGAGGGACAGCACAAAGACGAAGAAGACCGGGACGAAGAAGACGGCGAGGATTGTCGCGGAGATCATGCCGCCGAGGACGCCGGTGCCGATCGCGTTCTGGCTGGCGGCACTGGGACCCGTGGCGATGGCGAGCGGTACGACGCCGAGCGTGAAGGCAAGTGACGTCATCACGATCGGGCGGAAGCGGACACAGGCCGCCTCGATCGCCGAGTCGAGCAGGGACTTGCCTTGAGCATAGTAATCCCTTGCGAACTCGACGATCAGGATGGCGTTCTTCGCCGACAGGCCGATGATCGCGATGAGCCCAACCTTGAAATAAAGGTCGTTCGGCATCTCGCGCAGGATTGCCGCCAGCACGCAGCCGATGATGCCGAGTGGGACGACAAGCATGACCGATAGCGGGATCGACCAGCTCTCATAAAGGCCTGCAAGCAGCAGAAAGACGAAGAGGATACTGAAGGCGAAGAGGATCGGCGCCTGGCTGCCGGAGGTGATTTCCTCGCGCGACTGGCCGGACCACTCGTAGCCGAAGCCGTCGGAAAGTTCGGATGCGAGGCGTTCCATCTCGGCAATCGCAGCACCCGAAGACTTGCCTACCGCTGCCTCGCCGGTGATGCGGATCGTCGGATAACCATTGTAGCCTACGATCTGCGGATCGCCCTTGCGCCAGTCGGCGGTCGCGAACGACGAGAGCGGCACCATCCCGCCGCTTGCGTTGCGAACGTTCAGTTTCATCATGTCTTCCACCTGCATGCGGCTGCGGCCGTCCGCCTGCACGATGACCTGCTGCATGCGGCCGGCATTCGGATAGTCGTTGATATAGGAAGAGCCGAGGCTTGTGGTGATCGCATCGTTGATGTCGGAGAAGCCGACGCCGAAGGTGTTTGCCTTTTCGCGGTCGATCGCCAGCACGATCTGCGCAGCCTCCTGCATTCCCTCGATGCGGACATTCGTCACCACGCTGCTCTCGGCCGCCTTTGCCATCAACTCGTCTCCGGCCAGCTTCAGCGCCTTTTGCCCGCGCCCGGAGCGATCCTGGAGCCTGAAGGAGAAACCGCTTGCTGTGCCGAAGCCGTCGATCGGCGGCGGCGACAGCGCATAGGAGGTGGCGTCCTTCAATCCGGCGAGCTGTGCGTTGACGCGCTCGGCGATTTCAGGCACCGAACTGCCGGCCGGCCGAACGGCCCAGTCCTTGAGCGTCACGAAGGCGATGGCCGAGTTCGGGCCGTTTCCGGAGAAGCTGAAGCCCTGGACGGCGAAGACGTTCTCGACAGCCGGTTCTGCGCTGAAAATCGCTTCGATCTGCTTTAATGACGCGATCGTGCGGTTGGCGCTCGCTTCCGGCGGTCCCTGGATATCGACGATCAGGATGCCCTGATCTTCCTCCGGCACGAAGGAACCAGGCAGGTTGACGAAAAGATAGCCGAGGCCGACGACGAGCGCGAGATAGACGCCCATCACGCGTCCCGGCCGCCGCGCCAGCCCAGCCGCGATCTCGGTGTAGCTCGCCGTCATTCCATCGAACTTGCGATTGAACCAGCCGCCGAGACCCTTCCTCTCATGGTGATTTCCGTCGATCGGCTTCAGGAAGGTGGCGCAGAGCGCCGGCGTCAGCGACAGCGCCAGAAAGGCCGAGAACATGATCGAGGCGACCATGGTCAGCGAGAACTGGCGGTAGATGATGCCGGAGGCTCCTGGGAAGAATGCCATTGGAATGAAGACGCAGGACAGCACCAATGTAATGCCGAGGATGGCGCCGGTGATCTGCTTCATCGCCTTCTGCGTCGCGGCTTTCGGGGGCAAACCTTCTTCGGCCATGATGCGCTCGACATTCTCGACCACGACGATCGCGTCGTCGACAAGGATGCCGATCGCCAGAACCATGGCAAACATGGTCAACACGTTGATGGAGAAGCCTGTCGCATACATGATGGCGCAGGTGCCCAGCAGCGCGACCGGCACGACGAGTGTCGGGATGACCGTGTAGCGGAAGTTCTGCAAGAAGACGAACATCACGATAAAGACGAGCACGATCGCCTCGATGAGCGTGTGAACGACCTTCTCGATCGAGGCATTGACGAAGGGGCTGGTGTCGTAGGGTATCGAGTACTCGACGCCCTTTGGGAAGAATTTCGACAGTTCGTCCATTTTCGCCCTGACGGCGCCTGACACGGCGACGGCGTTGCCGGTCGAGGAAAGCTGGATGGCAAGGCCGGCGCTCGGATTGCCGTTGAGCCGACTTGCGGTCGAATAGGTTTCCGCGCCGTCCTCGACGCGCGCGACGTCGCGCAGGCGCACGGTCGAGCCATCGGGATTGGCGCGGAGGATGACGTCGCCGAATTGCTTCGCACTGTCGAGCTGGCCTTCGACGATTACGGTCACGGTCAAATCCTGGCCGACCGGATTGGGCGTGGCGCCGATCTGGCCGGCCGCGACCTGCGCATTCTGGGCTGCGATTGCCGCACCGATGTCTGCCGCCGTCAAGTGAAGACCCACCATCTTATCCGGGTCGATCCAGACGCGCAGCGCCCGCTGTGAGGCGAAGACCTGAGCCCGGCCTACGCCCGGCAAACGGCGCAGCTCTCCCAGGATATTGCGGTTGATGTAATCGCCAAGCGCGATCTCGTCCATCTTGCCGTCGGTCGAGGTCAGGGCGGCGATCAACAGGAAGCCGGCGCTCGCTTCCTCAACCTGAATGCCCTGCGTGCGGACCGCCTGCGGCAGCCGCGCCTCGACGCGTCGAACGGCGTTTTGGACGTCGACGGTCGCCTTGCCGATATCGGTTCCGGAGACGAAGGTCGCATTGATGCTCACCGAGCCGGAATTGTCGGAGGTCGATTCGAAATAGGCGATGCCATGGACGCCGTTCAGCTCCTCCTCGATCAGGCGGGTAACCCCCTGATAGATTTCCTGCGGGGAAGCGCCGGGGTAGGAGGCGGAAATGGAGAGCTGCGGCGGAGCGACGGCGGGATATTGCGCCACCGGTAATACAGGAATCGTAATGATCCCCGCGATCATGATGAAGAAAGCAAAGACCCATGCGAGGACGGGTCTCCCGATAAAGAACTGTGCCATGATTTAATTACTTTGCGGCCTGGTCTGCGGTGTTCGGCTCCGCGTTTTGTGGCGTCCATGGTTCGGGGGCGACCTTGCCGCCGGGCGTGACCTTCTGGACCCCTTCGGCGATGATGGTTTCGCCGTCCTTCAGGCCCGAAAGGACGATCCATTCGGCGCCGAGGGATGCGCCGAGGGCGATATTGCGTATCTGGGCCGTTTGATCGGAAGAGAGCACGAGGACCTGAGGATTGCCTTCGGCGTCCCTCGTCACGGCTCTCTGCGGAATGGTAATGCCGCTCTTCTGGACGGCCTGCTCGATGCGCACACGCACATACATGCCCGGCAGAAGATCGCCATCGGGATTGGGAAATTCCGCGCGCAGCATGACCTGTCCCGTATTGGGGTCTACATTCGCATTCGAAAACAAAAGCTTGCCGGACTTGGAATAGCTTTTCCCGCCATCGAGGACGAGTTCGACCAACGCCTCTCCGGGCGCCGGGCTCTGCAGCTTGCCTTCGCTGACGGCGCGCTTCAACGCCAGGAGATCCTGCGCCGATTGCGTGAAGTCGGCATAGACCGGATTGATCTGCTGGATGAGCGCGAGGTTGGACGCGCCCTCGGCAGTCACGAGTGTTCCTTCGGTTACGAGGGCTCCGCCGATGATGCCGGTGATGGGTGCCCGCACCTGCGTATAGCCGAGATTGATCTCCGCCTCGTCGAGCGCCGCTTCCTGGGACGCGACATCGGCGTCGGCCTGGGCAAGATTGACGGCGGCGGTATCGTAGTCGACGGCCGTCGAGACATTGCGCTCACGGAGCGAGCGTTGGCGTTCCAGTTGCTGCTTGGCATTGGCCTGCACGGCCTTTGCCTTCTGCAAGGCCGCCTTGGCGCTCGCCACCCGCACCTGAAACAGTTTCGGGTCGATCCGGTAAAGGACGTCGCCCTGATGGACGAGGCTGCCTTGTTGAAAGACGCGCTCCTGGAGGATGCCCGAGACCCGAGCACGCACTTCGGAGATCCTGGTCGCGGCTATGCGTCCGGGAAGCTCGCTCATGACAGGGACCGGATGCGCCTTGATTTCCAGGACACCGACGGCGGGCGGGGGCGTTTCGCCGCTCCCCTGTGCGTACGCGTGGCCGGAAACCAGCGCGAGCATCGCCGCCGCCGCCAATATTGCCTTCCAGCAAGGCAGTTCGAATGCAGATCGCATGAATGTATTCCCAATTGGCCGTGACGCGCCGAGATCGTCGCTCCGCGTCTTGCCGGCATGAACTATCCGAAAGGAGCCGCTTCAACGCCGGGCGCGAGTGGCACTTTCGTCCGAGCCTAAGCAAACATCGGGATTGTTGTTCTTTGGTCGACGTTTTGTGGAGGTTTCATGGAGGAGGGTGGAGGAATATTGACGTGCAGGCCCGTCTGACGTTTCTTCCCGGCAAAGGAGCCCTGGATGGAAAACGCGCTGATATTGATCGTGGAAGATGAGCCGGAGATTTCCGATATCCTTGAACGCTATTTCGAGCGCGAGGGATTTCGGGTGCTGACGGCCTCGGATGGCGAGATCGGGCTTTCCCATCACCAGCGGCTGAGGCCGGATCTCGTGGTGCTCGATATCAAGCTGCCGAAGCTTGACGGTCACACCGTGCTTGCCACCATTCGCCAAAGAAGCGATACGCCCGTCATCATGGTCACCGCGCTCGCCGACGACCTCGACAAGCTGCATGGGCTGCGCTCGGGCGCCGACGACTATGTGGTCAAGCCGTTCAACCCTGTCGAGGTGGTCGCCCGGGCGCGGGCGGTTCTAAGGAGGGCGACGGGAAGCGCTGCGAATAAGGTGCTGCGGGTCGGCAGGCTCGCCATAGATCCGGTAGCCCATATGGCGGTGGTGGAGGACGGCGAAAGCCGCATCCCGTTGAACCTGACGCGCACCGAATTCCGCATCCTCGAATACATGGCCGGCTTCCCGAACAGGGCCTTCGAACGCGGCGAAATCGTCGATGCCTGCCTTCCCGAGGGAGATGCGCTCGACCGCACCGTGGACAGCCACATGAGCAAACTTCGCCGCAAGCTGGATGCCGCCGGTGTCGGCGACCTCCTTAATGGCGTCAGGGGAGTGGGTTACCGCCTTGGCGACTTCGGTTAGCAACAGCCTTAACAGGCAAATCATCTGGTCGACGACGATCGTGGCTTTCGTCGCCCTGTCGGTGATGTTTTTCGGATTCCTGATCTACGGCTATGCCTACGAATGGCTATTCAAGGACTCCGCTCCGCCGGATGATTGGGCAGTCAGCGATTTCGTCGTGCTCGGCATCAACGTGGCGATCGGCCAGGCCGTCGGCGCCTATGTTGGATGGCGGCTCGCCAGGCGCCTTGTGAAGCCCCTGACGGCCGTGACGGAGGCTGCGCGTCTCATCGCGGAGGGAGACTTTGCCGGCCGGGCGACCGGCGAAGGCAGTTTTGGCGAAGCCGACCGTCTGATCAACGACTTCAACCGCATGGCGGAGGAGCTGCAAAGAGCGGAAAAGGAACTCCAATATTCAAATTCGGCGATCGCGCACGAACTGCGCACGCCTCTGACGATCCTGCGCGGCCGCATGCAGGGGCTGGCGGATGGGGTGTTCGAACCGAGCCAGGAGGTGTTTCGCGGTTTGATAGGGCATATAGATGCCCTGACGCGCATCGTCGACGACCTAAGGACGCTTTCGCTGATGAATGCCGGGCGCATGGAGCTGCAGCAATCGCGCTTCGACCTCGGAGAGGAAATCGGCGACATCCTCGAATCCGTAATGCCGACGCTTTCCAACCTCAACATCAGGATCGAATCCGACTTGCAGGAGATGCCTGTCATTGCCGACCGGGCGCGTATCCGGCAGGCCGTCCTTGCCCTCATCGACAATGTCGCGCGCTACGCTCCAGGCTCGACGCTAGCGGTGACCTCGCAAGCAGTCGACAATCTGTGCGTCATCATGATCTCGGATGACGGTCCGGGCATGACGGCTGCGGAGAGCGAACGGGCCTTCGAACGGTTCTGGAGAGCTGACGATGCCAGAACACGAAGAGGCGGTGGGTCAGGCCTCGGCCTCGCCGTTGTCAAGGCCATAGCCGAGGCACATGGCGGCCACGCGACGATCGACAGCCGCAAGGGCGGCGGCACGACCGTCGTGCTGACGATCCCGGGCTGCTGAAATGGTGTGGTGGGCGGCAAACGATCCGTTGCGGGCATGCAGGGACTGCCTCAGGCGGTGAGAATCCGCCCCAATACCTCCGCTATTTCGCTCCGGCCTCGACGAATTTCACCGACATCTTGTTCAGCGTCTATTCGGCCCGCATTATGAGCGGCATAAAGCTCGACGAGAAGTCGCGCGTAGTCCTCGGATAGGCCCGCGCCGATGAGCGCGGCCTGCCACTGGCTCTCGGGAAGCAGCTGGGCAACGACATCGCGACCGGTCAGTGAACCGATGGCCGTCGCAACGTCGTTCGGCGTATAGCGCCGGGGGCCTTCTGCATGGACGATCCTGAGAGCGGCGTCCTGCTTCTCCAAAAGCAGCTCGGCGGCGAGCAAGCCCACATCGTGGGCGGAGATGGTCGGAAGAGGCTTGGTCAGCGGATCATAGAAGCTCGGTAATCGGCCGCTTTCTGCCGCCAGCTTCGCCAGACGTGCCCAGTTTTCCATGTGCTCGGCCGACCTCAACAGGATAAGTCTTCGGGCCTCCAGCTGACGCAGCCGTGCTTCGAGGGCGTGGAAGATCAAGGTGACGCCGGTGCCAGAGCTATGCTGTGCGCCATAGTCGGAAATGGCGAGAATGGTTCGCGGCCTGGCGGCCATTAGGGCCTCGCCAAGGCAGTCCACCACTCGCTTCATGCTGGAATAGGCCTCGACGGCACGAATATCGACCGGGCAGATGATCTGGACGGCGCTTACCCCTTTGAATGCGGTCGCCAGCGCCTCGCGGTCATGTATATCGGCAATGGCGATCTCGCAGCCGAGATCGGAAAAAGCCTGTGCTTTCGAGCCATCACGCAGAATTGCGCGGACAGCAACGTCGGCCTTGCGCAGTGTGGTGATGGTCGTGCGGCCAACCTTGCCGGTGGCGCCCAGAATTGCGTGCATTGCATCTTCTCCTGTCGATCCTGCTGCAGCCTAGCCCTGTATGCGCATGGGATCGCGCAGGTTCGGACGGTCAATGGCAGGTTTGGACGACAATCGAAGTCATGAATGCATTCGGCTCAGCATGCCGGGGGTGAGGCCGAGGATCCGGCGCATCCAGTACGTCATGTGGCTCTGATGGGCAAACCCCGTCGCCAAAGCGATTTCTGCGAGCGGCATGTCGGTAGACAGGATGAGCAGTTTGGCGCGCTCGATCCGGCGCGTCAGTACATAGTGATGAGCCGGCATGCCGAAAGTGGCGCGAAAGAGTGGCTTCAAATGCGATACGCTGAGACCGACCGTCGCGGCGAGATCGCCAAGGGACAGCGACTGATCTATATGCGCTTCGATGAAATCCCTCAGGTGTCTTTGATGGCGGATTGTCAAAGTTGCGCCTGTCGCGACTGTACTGACCGAAGACTGTTCGCCGCCTTCCATCAGGCGGATCGCCAGCGCCAATCCCAGCGCTTCCGCGTATGTCCTGTCCGACGGAACCGGCGCCTCAATTTCAGCCTTGATCGCCCAGGCGATCGATTCGATCCGAGAATCCCGAAGCTGGAATTTTGGCGACAGGGAGATGGTTTCCGGATTTCCGCCGAGTGCTTCCGCAGCCGATTGAAGGAGTTCCTGCTGGATATTCAGGCGCAGAATGGTGCAGTCCCCGTCGTCCTCCCACCAGCCATCCAGCCCGGCAGGGACGATATCGATATCTCCGTGCGATTGACGACGGTGGTATTGGCGGCCGTCGCATTCGCAAAAAGCATTCACGGCCCGTCCGAAATGAATGCCGAGCCGATGCGTCTGCGACCCCGGCACATGGGTACGGCCGGCCTTGATATGAAGGAAATTCGCCTCCAGGCCCTTCCAGCCGCGATCCTTGCTGGAGAGGAGGGTCGCGGCGGTGCTGCTGAACTGGTCCATGATTGTGTGCTTCCGCCAAATCCCACGTCCGGAATGGAGGACGATCCAGGGAATATAGTTAGGCCGATGCTTTCGGTCGAGCCATCTTCGGATCACGGCTACGCCAATGATCCAATGTTCGGCTCAGGAAGAGCCGATGTCGATGTTCGAGCCTGTCACCGATCTTGCCTCGTGTGCCACAGTCGCGGAATGTAGATCGTCGATTGCTGAATTTCGTAGCGCGTTTCAAAATGGCCTACGAGTAGCAGTCTGACTTCGCGTGGCCCGAACTCGAAGAGCCGCTCGCCGATTCTCGGGTTCTCGTTGAAGTCGCCGGCAAAGCGCGCCTAACGATAAAACTCCGACGGCGGCTTGCCGAAGTGCCGGCGGAACATGGCGGTAAAAGCGCTCTGGCTGGCGTAGCCGCAATCGAAGGCGACGTCGATGATGCGTTCGCCATTCGCCAGTTTGCTCAACGCGGACAGGAGGCGTGCCTGTTCGCGCCATCGCGCGAAGCTCATGCCCGTTTCCCTGGCGAAGAGGCGGTGCACCGTCTTGGCCGTTACATTCAAACGTTCGGCCCATTGCCCCGCGGTCGACGTGTCGGCAGGATGTGCGGTCATCGCCTCGCATATCCGTTTGATACGTTCATCCTCCGGCATGGGAAGGTGAAGGGGCAAGACATCGGAGACACGCACTTCATCTAGGAGCAATTGCATGAGACGGTCGTCTCGACTGCCTTCCCCATAGTCGAGCGGAACTTGGACGGCGGCAACGATCAGCTCGCGCAACAGCGGCGAAACCTCGATGACACAGCTTTCCGCCGGCATATGGCGGATTGCCGTCGCATCGATGAAAACGGTTCGGATCTTGACCTCGCCGGACATCTTCACGTCATGCTCCAGCCCGGCGGCGAGCCACAGCGCCCGGTTCGGCGGCACCACCCATGATCCTTCCGCCGACCGCACGATCATCACCCCCTCGATCGCATGGAGCAACTGGCCGCGCGGATGCGAATGCCAGCCGGTGGAGGCGCCGTCAGGATAGTTGACGTCCATGGCCGCCATGGCGCGATGGGTATTATGAAACTCAAGATGTTTGCGCGTCGGATCGCTTTGCATGTCCCAATCTCTACAATCATGGTCATCATAGAGTGATACGGACCGGCTTCAAGACGATAAGCCAGGGCCTTCGAATTGGTCCATGGTTATCGCACATGAAAAACAACCTCGCATTCCTCTATCCCCTCGTCGCCATCGTCCTCTGGTCCGGAAACGTCATTGTCTCCCGGCTGTCAGCGCACACGATCGGACCGGAGGCAATCACCTTCTATCGGCTGCTTCTCGCCGTCTGCTTGATGAGCACCTTCGTCGCCATCCCCGCCTGGCGAAACCGCTTCGTCATCTGGCCGCATCTCGGGCAATTCGCCATTCTCGGCTTCCTTGCCATGTGCTTCTTCCAGAGCCTGTCCTATCTGGCGGCGGAAACGACCACGGCGACAAACATGGCGGTGTTCACGGCCTTGACGCCACTGCTTACGGTGGCTTTGAGCGCCTTTGTGCTGAAGGATACGCCGACCGTCGGCATGGTCGGCGGCGGAGTTCTGTCGCTTGCCGGGCTTATCTATCTGGTGAGTGCCGGCGATCCGACGGCGCTTGCTCGCGATGGCGTGCATCTCGGTGATCCGCTGATGTTCATAGCGGCGCTGAGCTATGCCGTATATGGGGTTCTGCTCAAGCGCTGGAGCCTCCCAGTCGCTGGCTGGCAATCGACCTATATGCAGGCGATCTGCGCTCTGGTCATCATGTTTCCGGCGTTCCTGGCAACGCCTGCGCCCTTACGTTCGCTGAATGCCGAGACCTTGCCGCTGATTGCCTATGCCGGAGGCCTTGCCTCCGTCGTTCTTCCGTTCCTGTGGGTGCGCGGCGTCCACATTCTCGGACCAAATCGTTGCGCGGCTTTCATGAACCTCTTGCCGGTCTTCACCGCGCTCGGCGCCATCGTGATCCTCGGCGAGCCGGTGCACGCCTACCACGTCATCGGCGGCGGCGCCGCTCTGGTGGGTGTCGCCTGCGCCGGGCTTTTCCGTCGGCCGTTGCGTGGCTCATCTCCAATTGCCGCCGAGATCGTCGAGTAACGGTCTAAGGCATGGCAGGTGGACGCGGACTCGTTGGAGGCCGCGTCCACCTGTGTCGGTCGAACGTCACTTCCAGCTCGTATAGTCCGAGGCTGTACAGCCAAAGGGCGCGCGTTGATCACCGAAGCGCTCCTTTAGCTGATCGCAGCCCCAGCGGTTGAGTGGCGCCGGCATCATATTGTTGAGATCCATGGCGGGCGAGGTGAACTGCGAACTGGCACTGGTCACATACCAGACCCAGTAACCGAAAATGCCGGCGACGAAGAGAAGTATGACCAGGAAAACCCTGGCAAGCCGCGCCATGACGGACGGCCCATTCTTCCCTTGAGCCACGAGCTGCGGCGGATGACCGCCAAGTTCCGATGTCAGGGGCGCGAGAATGCCGGTACGTTCCTCCGCCGGCATGTCGATCCGCTCCAGTCGGCTGTCCAAAAGTACTGGGAGAGCCGCATTTCCATGCCAGACGGCGAGCGCCACCGCCTTGCCGTTCTTTGCACCGACGACCAGGGGTTCCTGTCCTGGCTCGAGGCTCGTATGGGCCACGCGCCCGGTTTTTCTGCCGGCGATCTTGTCGGTATAGGTCACCGTCAGCCGCTTGCCTCGCCGCTGGAAGGCTGTGATTTCCACCGGGACCGGCTCGAGCTGAGCAGCCCGGCGCAATTGCCCACGAACACGCCAGACACGCAGGATCTGGAAGATCATGGCGATGCAGGCGCCCCCAAGAAGGGCGACGAACACGGCTAGCGTTATGATCCGGTTCCACAGCATATCCAGCCCGAGGCTGAGGGTCGCCAGGTCCGGATGGTCACCGGAGATGACCAGGTCCGTGTCATAGTCACCGACATGGATATCGACGAACATGATCTCCACATCCTTGTCATAGGCCTGGCCATCGTAGACGTAGTTGAGATGCGCCTCGCAGGTTGTGAAGAAGCCCTTCCGGGTCGAGCATTTCCCATCGCGGATATCGCCGTTGGCGAGCTTGACGGGATTTTGGCTGATCGTCCAATCCCTCAATATGCCCGGCACTTCGGAAACAGCCATGAAAACCGTCAGACCGATCAGGATCGGCAGGGAGAAATAGACGGCTTTCGGCATTGAAATAAGGTTCTGGCCAAGCCTCAGGGCTCTCTCTGGAAGTTTGATTGTCGGGAATGTCATTGTCTGCCTGAAACTCCGATTGATTGTGTGGGCATCCGCAAAGCAGGAAGCGAAGCAGAGGCCTCGCAAAATTCCGGAAGTCCCACTTTGCGCCCACAGCTGCGGCGCGAAGAAATAGACACTCTACCCAATGACTCAATACCCGGTTGTAGGCCATTCGACGAATTCATGGTGATGCTAGAGTAAACCCGTCTGTGTGTGACCTTTTTGTACCGCAACCTTGACCGGTACGGACGAGTCCGTCGGGAGCGCATCGCGATCTCTCAGATTCGTTTCTCGCCCTTAAGACTTCTGATCTCGCGCGTGTCGGTGTCACAAAAACGCTGCGCATTTTTGCGCGTCATGATTTAGCTTCCGCATCCATATGGATTTTCCAGACCGAAGAAGGATATCAATATGACCAATGCCGCCTGGCATGCAGAGCCGCTAAGTTGGGGTCACGGACCTCGTATATTCGAGGTTTTCCTGGAACCGACCTGCCCATTCTCGGTCAGGGCCTTCAACAAGCTCGATGCCTTGCTGGAGCAGGCGGGCGAGGACAGGATCACCATCAGGATCCGCCTGCAATCGCAGCCCTGGCATATGTATTCGGGTGTTCTGGTGCGCTGCATCCTCGCCGCGTCGACACTTGGCGGCGGCAGGGAAACCGCAAGGAAGGTGATGGCCGCGATCGGGGCGCACCGCGAGGAGTTTGAATTCGCCCATCACGCGGGCGGGCCGAATATGGATGTGACGCCGAATGAACTGATCGAGCGGCTGGAGCGCTACAGCGGTATCAAGTTGAAGGAGGCTTTCGCCATCCCGGATCTTGATCGGGAGATCAAGTGGCACTGCAAATATGCCCGGCAGAACGGCATTCACGTTTCCCCGACCTTCATGATCGACGGACTGGTGCAGACCGACATGAGCAGCGGCGATGACGTCGAAGCCTGGGTGAAGAGAATCTCCGCCTCGTGAAAGCCAGAGGACAAGGCGCCGATGTTTCCTCCATGGGCCCTCGCTCCAGAGGGCCCTTAGTCTTCGACGTTCGGCAGCAGGATCGTCAAAAGTCCGATCAGCGGCAGGAAGGCGCAAAGCTCGAATACGAACTCGATGCTGGTGTGGTCGGCAAGCACGCCAAGCGCGGCAGCGCCGATGCCGCCCATGCCGAAGGCGAAGCCGAAGAACAGGCCGGACACCATGCCGACACGACCCGGTAGCAATTCCTGCGCGTAGACGACGATCGCGGAAAAGGCCGACGCAATGACCGTGCCGATGATTGCGCTGAGAATGATCGTCGTTTCGAGATTGGCATGGGGCAGAACGACGGTGAAGGGCAGGATGCCGAGGATCGAACCCCATATGACCTTCTTGCGGCCGATGCGGTCGCCCACGGGGCCGCCGACCATCGTGCCGACGGCGACCGCGGCGAAGAACACGAACTGGCAGAGCTGAGCCGTCCGTTCCGTCACGCCGAACCGTGCCATGAGATAGAAATTGTAGTAGCTGGTGAAACTCGCCAGATAGAAATACTTCGAGAAGATCAGCGCGATCAGGACGGCAATGGCAAGACCGACGCGGGTGCGCGACAGGCTCAGCGCCTTATGGGGCTTGCCAGATTTCGCCGGCGCGCGCAGATGGCTGCCATTCAGCTGATACCAGCGGCCGAGGCCAGCGAGAATAAGAATGCCGGCAAAAGCCAGGCTCGCAAGCGCCGCCATTCCATGCTGGCCACGCGGAAGGATGAAGAAGGCTGCGAGCAGCGGCCCGAGTGAGGTGCCGAAATTGCCGCCGACCTGGAACAGGGACTGGGCGAAGCCATGCTTTCCCCCTGATGCCAGGCGGGCGAGGCGGGAGGCTTCCGGATGGAAGATCGAGGAGCCGAAACCGAGCAGTATCGCGCCCATGAGTAGCGCTGGGTAATTGGGCGCCATGCCGAGCGTGATCATGCCGGCGCAGCTGCAGATCATGCCGAATGGCAATGAATAGGGCTGGGGCCGTCCATCCGTGTACCAGCCGACGAAGGGTTGCAGGATCGAGGCCGTGATCTGGTAGACGAATGTCAGCACGCCGAGCTGGGCGAAGCTCAGGTCAAAGCCAGTCTTGAGCACCGGATAGCTTGCCGGCAGCAATGCCTGGGTGACGTCGTTGATGAAGTGGCCAAGGCTCGCCACCATAATAACCGGATATATCGTCGTAGCCGCGCGGGGCGGATTCATCACCTGGCTCATGATCGTCACTTTTCAATGTGTCGTCGCGCTGATATTAGAAAACAAAATTGCCCGCTACCGCGACAGGGCGTAATTCTTACGAGACTGGGCCAGAATGGTCAGGAACAGCCGCATAGACCCATTCATCGATGTCGACCGGCCACTCATCGCCCTCGGCAATGAGTATGGCGACGGCCACCGCGTCGAACCGCACCAGCATCGCCGCGCCCAACTGCTCTACGGTTTTTCCGGCGTCGTGGTGGTGACCACGCCTGACGGCACGCTCGTCATGCCGCCGGAGCGCGGGATGTGGATCCCTCCGGGCGTGATCCATAGCGTTCGCATGCTCGGAAAGGTCAGCATGCGCAGTCTCTACATTGAGCCGGAAGCGATCAAGACGATGCCGGATCACTGTCAGGTGGTCGAAATCTCGCCCCTGCTGCGCACGCTCATCGCCGAAGCCGTCGATATTCCGGTCGATTACGACGTCAATGATCGGGCCGGCGCCCTGATGGCATTGCTTCTGCACGAACTGGCAAGGTTGAGGCCGTTGCCCTTATCCCTGCCGATCCCGCGCAACAGGACGCTGGCTCAGAAATGCCAGGATTTCCTCAGGCGGCCGGCAACGCATGATACGATCGATCTATGGGCCAGCCACATGCGCATGAGCCGCCGCGCGTTTACCCGCATGTTTCGCCTGGAGACGGGGCTGAGCTTCGTCAAATGGCGCGAGCAGGCCTGTCTGCATGCCGCGCTTCCGCGGCTTGTCGCCGGCGTGCCGGTGACGACGATCGCGATTGACCTTGGCTATAAGAACCCGGCCGCCTTTACGACCATGTTCAAGCGCGCCTTCGGTTGTTCGCCACGCGAAATGGCGCGCCAGCACGCTGGAAGCGGCTCCGCCGTTGCGAGTCCCCAGCCATGACCATCATGTCGCGTCGAGATAGGGCTTCAATGGCATGTCGTCGTGCCTAGGCACCGTCTGCCGTTCAATCATGTGGTGGATGACGGGCGGGCGGTCGCCGCGATGCAATCTGTCCAGGCGTTCGGCGACCTCGACATCGGCATGCGTCTGGCGCTGGCTGTGGCGAACATAATCGATCCAGGTCGGCAGATGGTAGCTTTCCGTCCAGGTGTTCGGCTTTTCCAGATCGCGCAACAGCGACCATTGCTTTGCCCCGTCGCGGATTCTCATCCGGCGACGCTGGGCCATGACGGCTAGAAATTCCGCCACATCCTCCTGATCGATGTCGTAGTCCACCATGACCAGGATGGGGCCGCTTCTGGAACGCAGGTCGAGCTGCAATTGTGGTTCGCTGAAGGTGTTCGTCGGATCGAGATTAAGCGATTCGAAATCCGGCTGGCGCAGCAGCAGGCCAAGCAGCCCGCCTATTGCCAGGCCGACGCTTGCGATGAAAAGCGCGCCCGTGACGCCGTGGGCGTCGGCCAGTGCACCCCACAGCCAGCTTCCGACCGCCATACCGCCAAAGGTCGCGGTCTGATAGAGCGACAGAGCGCGGCCGACCACCCAGCGTGGCGTGGAAAGCTGAACCGTGACATTGAAGAGCGAGAAGGCCTGCACCCAGGCGACGCCGGCCGGCATGAGAATAAGGCAGCTCAGCCATACCTGATTGCTTAGCGCAAGCAGGAAACAGCTCACCGCCAATGTGAAGAAGGCGCTGCGGATCACCCATTCATTGCTCAGGATATCGCGGATGCGGCCGATCAGCATCGCGCCGCAGATGGCGCCAAAGCCGAAGAAGCCGAGCATGATGCCGTAGGTGATCGCCGTGCCGTGGACATGGTCGCGCGCCACGAGGGGCAGGAGCGCCAGGATGACGATCGCCGTCAAGCCGAAGACGAAACTGCGGCACATGACCTTGAGAAGGTTCGGCGACATCAGCACATAGCGAAAGCCCGCCGACATCGCACTGCCGAACGGCTCGCGTGGCAGCGTATTGCGAGCGGGCGCGGTCTTCCACCGCCACAGGGTGATGATGAGCGCGAAGTAACAGAAGACATTGAAGAGGAACGCGAAGGCCGCACCGGCGGCCGCGACGATGACGCCGCCGATCGCCGGCCCGATACTGCGCATGAGGTTGTAGCTCATGCTGTTCAGCGCGACCGCACCCGGAAGGTGCTCGCGTGGCACGACATCGCCCATCGAGGCCTGCCATGACGGATTGTGGAGCGCGCCGCCGCAGCCGATCAGGAAGGTGAAGCAGAGCAAAAGCCATGGGGTCAATGCATTGCTGTAGGACAGGATCGCCAGCGTCGCCGAGACCGAGAGCATCAGCGTCTGCGCAATTAGCATGATCCGCCTGCGGTCGTAATTGTCAGCCAGCGCTCCGGCCGCAAGCGAGAAGATCATGACGGGCAGGGTGGTGGAGGACTGAACGAGCGCCACCATGCCATGTGATGTCGCGAGGCTGGTCATCAGCCACGCGGCACCGACGCCTTCGACCAATCCGCCGAGATTGGAGATGAGCGTTGCTGACCAGAGAGAGCGGAAAGTCTTCGACTGGAACGCGACGAGCGGAGAGGGTCTATTGGGCATGTCGGCTTTTCTTCGCAGGATTATCTTGCCCGGCGGCGCAGTGAGCTCGCTCAAAGCGTAGGCGCAGCCGAGTCGAAATCGAGCCTATAGTGATTTGCTAATTTCCGAAACGATTTTGGAATAATATTCTCGCCAATAAAGGCGGAATTCAGCAATCGCATGAATGAAGTCTCGGACGGCAAAGCTGCGAAGAACGGTTTTCACTCGAGCAACGTGACAATTCGATCGGGGTCATCCTATCCGCCTTCCAATCCAATTGGGTAGCTCACCTAAATTTGCGGTAGATGCTAATATTCTAATTGCCGGCCTGAATGCCACCCTCGGGCCGGACAGTGCAGCGTCCGACGACTGCCCCCATCCTTTGTCGTCGGACGCACCCCTCAATATTGGCATCAGCTTTGAACGGCAGGTCGCTTTCCCCGAGAACTTGTCATCCACTCATTAGGTCAGTGCCGTGCAGTCGGGTATGGGCTAATACTGCCCGTCCGTGGAATCAGCGTCTGCGGTCTTCTCAGGACTTTTGTCTCTGCCAGATTTGGGGCTTCGACCATTTGAGGTTCCGCCGGTATTGCTGTTCTTCCGGTCGACCATGGCGCGGAATTCGGCTTCCGGGACAGGCGGGCTGAAGTAATAACCCTGACTCTCCGAGCAACCGGCCTTGATGACCATGTCGAGTTGGGTCTGCGTCTCGACGCCCTCCGCGGTGGTCAGCATCTTGAGATTACGACCGAGCGTAGCGATGGACTGGACGATGGCAAAGCTGTCGGGCCGGTTTTCCAGATCGCGCACGAAACTGCGATCGATTTTCAATTTATCGAAGGGGAAGCGCTGCAGATAGTTCAGCGAAGAATAGCCGGTGCCGAAATCATCAAGCGCGATGGTCAAGCCGAGCGAACGCAGCCGGTTCAGTACCTCGATGTTCGCCGCATTGTCCCGCAAGAGCACCGACTCGGTGATTTCCAGCTCCAGCCGCCGTGCATCGAATTCCGTGAATTCCAGCACACTCTTGACCATATCGACCAAATCCGTCTGACGGAACTGAACCGGAGAGAGGTTGACCGAAACGCGCACGTCCTCGGGCCAGTTCAGGGCATCCTCGCATGCCCGTTGCAGCACCCATTTGCCGAGCGTATCGATGAAGCCGGTTTCCTCCGCCAGCGGGATGAATTCGGCCGGCGGGATCAGCCCGCGCTCGGGATGGCGCCAGCGCACCAGTGCTTCGCTGGCGACGATCTTGCGGGTCTTATGCGAAATCTGCGGCTGATAATGAATCTCGAATTGCCCAAGCTTGATGCCATGACGCATATCCGCCTCCAGATTGCGCCGGTTCTGGAGATCCTCCTCCATCTGCGGGGAGAAGATACGGTAGACTCCCTTACCATCGGCCTTGGCCTGGTATAGCGCCAGGTCGGCGTTCTTCATCAGTTGACCGGTATCACCGCCAGCGCGCGGTGCGACCGCGATGCCGATGCAGGTGCTGACAACGATCTCGTTGCCATCGACACGATAAGGCCGGCTGATGCTGGCAATGAGGCGTTCCGACAGATCGCGGGCGCTGTCGAGGGTGGAGTCCAGGCACCGATGCAGCACGGCGAATTCGTCACCGCCCAATCTCGCCACGATGTCATGTTGTGACGCGGTGTTGCGCAGCCGCCTGGCGACCTTGCGCAGCAACACGTCGCCCACCGGGTGGCCCAGCGTGTCGTTGACTTCCTTGAAGCGGTCGAGATCGAGATAGAGTATGGTGAATAACTGGCCGCCGGCCGCCAATGCACGCAGTGCGTGGCTGACGCTTTCCCAGAACAGCAGCCGATTGGGCATATCAGTGAGTGCGTCGTGATGGGCCATGTGCACCACACGATCCTGCGCGCGATGACGCTCGCTGACATCCTCGAAAGTGCAGACCCAACCGCCTTCAGCCGTCGGCTCGTGCGATACGGCCAGCACCATGCCATTCGCGAGATGATGGATATGGTCGCTGAGCACCGCGATGTCATTCCGGACACGCGCCTTATCGCCAGCAACGCCGGGCGGCCCGCTGGTGGATAGTCCAGGAGGCAGTAATTCGGGCGCGATGAGGTCAGCCAAGGGGGTGCCGATCTTCGCCCGGACTTCGTCCAGACCGAACAGGGCCAGGAACCGGGGATTGTGCACGATGACGCGATATTGGTCGTCAAGCAGACAGAGACCGAGCGACATGGCTTCCATTGCCGCATCGAACCGTGCATTCTGGATTGCCAGGGTCTGCTCCTTGGCCTGCAGGATCTTCTGCGCCCGGCCCAGAAGACCATTGTGAATGAGCAGCAGCAGAATCAGCAGACAACCGCCGATGAGCATGCCGACGGTCACCCATGTCAGGGCCAGTTGCAGCGCGAGGAGGCCACGCCGGTCTTCGGCAATGCGCGCCGAATACCACATGTTGCTGTCGCTGGAGAGCCGCGCCAGCTTCGGATAGATCGGCTCCAGGATCGCAAGGATCCGCGCCGGTGTGCCAGGCACAGAAAGCTGGCTAAGCAGTGGGCGGGTCTGGTTGAGCGCCTCTTCGAGGTCGTCGAGGGTCTCGCCGATATGAGGGTTGGATTGTACGAACTTCTCGACCCCGTTGGATCGCAGGGTCTTAAGGCGATTGACGACGATATCGAAGCGCAGCCTGACTTCGTGTGCATCGACCTGGCCATCGTTCATGCCCATGGCACTGACGCGCTGTTCGAGCCTGGTGAACTCACTCGGAGCTTGGGCTATCGTCCAGGTGATGTTGCCCAGGCCGACATCTTGCAGGGCGGTCTGGCGCTGGAAAACCAAGGCGGAAATATAGATCGCCGAGGTGATGAAACCCAGGATCACAATGATCAGCGCTGTGCGGAGATAGCGCATGCGGCCCCGGGGCTATTTCACGGAGATTGCCTTGACCTGCCAGACGGCACGACCGTGATAGGGCTGTCCCTGCAGGATGGGGTTGCTGTCGAATGGATACATAACAAAGAACGGGCCCTGATCGTCGATAGGCATATATGCGCCATTGCGCTTGACGGCAAGGATCGTGCCGAACTTGGTAAAATCGCTGGTCGGGATATCGACGCTATAATCATTGAGGGCGATGACGGTGGCCGTCGCACCTTGGGCCTTGGCCTTTTCAAGCAACAGCGCCATTGGCACGCCTTCGAAGTTGACGACACCTTCGTTCCAGGGCGTCGAAGTCTTGATCGACACGAGGCCCATCGCCTCAAGCTGATTGCGATCGAAGGTCACCGAGCCCGAGGAACCGGTAATCGTCACCGACGGCACGTCCTGCGCCAGGGCGGGCGCGACGAACAAAGCAAGGACTGCAAAAATAACTGAGGCGAGAAGACGCATTGAGGGTCCGATGCTTTCGGGGTATGGGCCTTGCCCGTTCTATCTCCAGCCTGCACAACTGGCTGTTAAAGATCGGTTAAGTTCCACAGGGCGATGGAAACAAACTTAACAGCTCAAGATTTAGCGTAGCATTTGTCCGAACTCGCTGATCTATTTTCAGCTCGGTAAGATCCGGGTTACGTGCTACTGATCTGCACTTTTGCTATGAAGTCGACGGATGCCGATATGGATTTTCTCGGCAGCTTCGGCGGCTTTAAGGACGTTGCGATTTCATCTCCCCATCAATCATCCCCAAGACGTGCGGTGACCACACCAAAAAGTGACTGGCGCGACAGCACTTCTCCTTGCTACTCCTCGATAGTGAGCAAGTGCAACAAATTCATGATAGATACGGTCCCCGGCTTGCCCGCAACGGTTGGCGTTGCCAGCAAGAAAAATAGTTCAGCTTTTTGTTGAACTCATACGCTTTCCAACTGCGCCGCTCAATACAGAATGCGTCACGCCACCGGCTGCATAACTCCGAGTCGCTCGATTGGCGGGCGGCGATGATCTATTGCAGCAGGATCGCGCGGAAGTCGTTGACGTTCGTGCCAGTCGGGCCGCTCACAAAGAGGTCGTCGATAGCGGCGAAGGCCGACCAGCTGTCGTTGCGCTGAAGGAAGTCGGCCGCATCCCTCTTTCGATCGGCAAGCCGGGCAACGGTGGTGCCATCGGCGAAGGCGCCGGCATTGTCCTCCGAGCCGTCGATGCCGTCCGTGTCGGCGGCGAGCGCTGAGATGCCCTTCTGGCCGGAAATGGCGCAGGCGAAGGACAGGAGGAACTCGCTGTTGCGGCCACCTTTGCCCTTGCCCTTGATCGTTACTGTGGTTTCCCCGCCAGACAGAAGAAGCATGGGGTCTTGCGACGCCATACCTCGCTGCAGGATCTTGGCGACGATCGCCGCATGTTGGCGACCGACCTCCGATGCCTCGCCCTCGATAGCATCGGACAACACGATGGTCTCGACGCCGGCCTTGCGGGCGACATCGGCGGCCGCATCCAGCGCGATGGCCGCCGAAGCAACGAGCTTCACCTCGTTGCGAGCGAAACGAGGGTCGGAGGGTAGGGGCGGTTCATCGCTATTATCTGCGAGATGACGCATCACCGCGTCGGGCAAGTCGAAACCGTAATGTTCTATGATCGCAAGTGCATCTGCGCGGATCGTCTCGTCGGCGATGGTCGGGCCGGAGGCGACCAGGGCTGGGTTGTCGCCTGGGATATCGGAAACGACGAGGGAGATGACCCTTGCCGGATGGGCAAGGGCCGCCAGCCTCCCTCCCTTGATGCGCGAGACCTGCTTGCGAACGGCATTCATGGCGCCGATCGGTGCGCCGGAGGCAAGCAGGGCCCGATTGACGGCGATCTCGTCGGCAAGCGTGAGATCGCCTGCCGGCGCGGGCAACAGTGCCGAGCCGCCTCCGCAGATCAGGGCGACGACCAGATCGTCTTCCGTAAGACCATTTACCGCTGCCATCAACCGATCTGATGCATGCAGACCGCTTTCGTCCGGCACGGGATGCGCGGCCTCGAGAACCTCGATGCGCTCACACGGCACGGCATAGCCATAACGCGTGACGACGACACCGGAGAGCGGTGCGTCCCAAAGACGCTCGAAGGCACGCGCCATCTGCGCCGCCCCCTTGCCGGCACCGACCACCACCGTCCGGCCCTTCGGCTTTTCAGGCAGATGGGGAACCAGTGCCTTATCCGGATCGGCGGCTGCGACCGCCGCATAGAACAGCTTTTCCAGAAAGGCGCGGGGATCGGCGATATCAGGCATCGGATTTCTCACACGTTACGCGACGGGATGGTTCGCCATGCGCTCCAGCGCCTTGACGAGACCGGAATGGTCGAGCCCGCTATCGCCATTGGCGACGCATTGGTTGAAAAGCTCCTGCGTCGCCGCGGTGTTCGGCAGTGAGACGCCGAGCGCCTTGGCACCCTGCAGGGCGAGGTTCAAATCCTTCTGATGCAGCGAGATGCGGAATCCGGGTTCGAAAGTGCGCTTGATCATGCGCTCGCCATGCACTTCGAGGATGCGCGAGGAGGCAAAACCGCCCATCAGGGCCGAGCGCACGCGAGCCGGATCGGCGCCGGCCTTGGAGGCGAAGACAAGCGCCTCGGACACGGCCTCGATCGTCAATGCGACGATGATCTGGTTGGCGACCTTGGTAACCTGGCCATCGCCGCAATCGCCAACGAGGGTGATGTTCTTGCCCATCAGTTGGAAGAGGGGCAGCGCCCGCTCGAAACTGGCTTCGGAACCGCCGGCCATGATGGAAAGCGAGGCGTTCTTGGCGCCGACTTCGCCGCCGGAGACGGGCGCGTCGATATATTCGGCGCCGGTCTCGCGAATCTTTCTGGCGAATTCCTTGGTCTCGATCGGCGAGATCGAGCTCATGTCGATGACGAGCTTTCCCTTGGACAGTCCGTAGGCAACGCCGTTCTCGCCGAAGAGCACGTCCTTCACTTCAGGTGTATCCGGCAGCATCAGGATGATTGTGTCGACGGTTTCGGCAAGCTCCTTCGGCGTTTCGACGAATTGCAGACCGTTGTCGAGCAGCTCCTGGCGCGGCGGAATGGCAAACTTTGATGTGACGACGATGTGGCCGGCATTTTGCAGATGACGCGCCATGGGAGTACCCATGATGCCGAGGCCGATAAATCCGATATGTGCCATGCTGTTTAGCTCCTGATATTGAGAATGGCTGCGCTTTCGGCGTGGCGGCCTGCTGCGGCAAACCAGCCGAGCCCCGCCGCGGTCGTGCTGCGCGGCTTGTATTCGCAGCCGATCCAGCCGTCATAGCCGAGCGCATCAAGCGCTTCGAAGACAAAGGGGTAGGCGATCTCGCCGGTGCCCGGCTCATTGCGACCCGGATTGTCGGCGAGCTGCACATGGGCAATCCGTGCCTGATGCTTCCTAAAGGTGCCGATCAATTCGCCCTCGGTGCGCTGCTGATGATAGAGGTCGTACTGAATGAACAGGTTGTCGCTGCCGACCTCGGCGATGATCGAGGCTGCCTGGTCCGGCGCGTTGAGATAGAAGCCGGGAATGTCGAACCGGTTGATCGGCTCAACCAGTAGCCGGATCCCGTGCTTGCCGAGCTCTTCCGCCGCATATTTGAGGTTGACGATGAAGGTAGTCCGCAGCACCTCATCGGGCACACCGGCTGGTGTAATGCCAGAGAGGCAATTGATCTGGCTGCAGCCGAGCGTCGTCGCGTAGTCGATAGCGGAAGCAACGCCGCGGCGGAACTCGTCGATACGATCGGGCAGGATCGCGATCCCCCGCTCGCCGCCGGCCCAGTTGCCGGCGGGCAGATTGTGCAGCACCTGCGCCAAGCCATGACGATCGAGTTCGGCGCGCAGCGCTTCCTTGGCAAAATCGTAAGGAAAGAGATATTCGACGCCCTCGAAGCCCGCCTTGGCGGCCAGCGCGAAACGATCCAGAAACGGTGCCTCGGTGAAGAGCATGGTGAGATTGGCCGCGAATTTCGGCATTGTGTTCCTCCTTTAGTCTAGCAATGCGAGGATCGCCGTCGGTGCGTCCTCGCCGCGCTCGGCAAGCTCCTCGAATTCGACTACGGCATTGATGTCGGCGCCCATGGCGATGTTGGTGACGCGCTCCAGAATGAACTCGATAACGACAGGAACCTGATGCTCCGCCATCAGCTGCTTTGCTGTCGTGAACGCTTCCTGGAACTCGTTCGGGCTGCGCACGCGGATCGCCTTGCAGCCGAGGCCTTCGGCAACGGCGACATGGTCGACGCCATAGCCGGGTTCGGCATTATCAGCGGCATTGATGTTCTCGAAGGCGAGGCTGACCTCGAAATCCATGTTGAAGCCGCGCTGGGCCTGGCGGATGAGGCCAAGATAGGAATTGTTCACGACCACATGCAGGTAAGGGAGCTTGTGCTGCGCGCCGACGGCCAGCTCCTCGATGAGGAACTGGAAGTCGTAGTCGCCCGACAGTGCGACGATCGGGCGGTCGGGATCTGCCGCCCGCACGCCAAGTGCTGCCGGCAGCGTCCAGCCGAGCGGGCCGGCCTGGCCGCAATTGATCCAGTTGCGCGGCTTGTACACGTGTAGGAACTGCGCGCCGGCGATCTGGCTAAGCCCGATGGTCGAGACATAGCATGTATCGCGATCGAAAGCCTTGTTCATCTCCTCGTAGACACGCTGTGGCTTCAGCGGCGTCTGGTCGAAATGCGTCTTGCGTAGCATGGTCCGCTTGCGCTCGCGGCACTCCTCGGCCCAGGCCGACCAGTCGCGCAGCTTGCCTTCGGTCTTCCATTCGGTCGCGACGTCGAGGAGGAGCTTCAGGGCGGCACCCGCGTCCGAGACGATGCCGAAATCAGGAGCAAAGACACGGCCGATCTGAGTCGGCTCGATATCGACATGAACGAAGGTTCGCCCTTCCGTATAGGTCGAAACATTTCCTGTATGGCGGTTCGCCCAGCGATTGCCGATGCCGAAGACGAAATCGGAGGCAAGCAGCGTCGCATTGCCGTAGCGATGCGAGGTCTGCAGCCCGCACATGCCGGCCATCAGGGGATGATCGTCCGGGATCGTCCCCCAGCCCATCAGCGTCGGGATGACCGGGACGCCTGTGATTTCGGCGAATTCGACGAGCAGGTCGGAAGCATCGGCATTGATGATGCCGCCGCCTGCGACGATCAGCGGCCGCTCGGCCGCGTTCAGCATGGCAAGCGCCTTTTCCGCCTGTGCCCGCGTCGCCGAGGGCTTGTAGGGGGCAAGCGGCGCATAGGTGTCGATATCGAACTCGATCTCGGCGAGCTGGACGTCAACGGGCAGATCGATGAGCACAGGGCCAGGGCGACCCGAGCGCATCGTGTGGAATGCCTTCTGGAAGACGTAAGGAACCAGCGCCGGTTCCATGACGGTCACGGCCCACTTGGTTACGGGGGCTGCGATCTTGGCGATATCGACGGCCTGGAAATCCTCCTTGTCCAGACGGGCGCGCGGCGCCTGGCCGGTAATGCAGAGGATCGGGATGGAATCGGCGGAAGCCGAATAAAGGCCGGTGATCATGTCGGTGCCGGCAGGTCCGGACGTTCCGATGCAGACACCGATATTGCCGGCGCGAGCGCGGGTGTAGCCCTCGGCCATATGGCTTGCGCCCTCGACATGGCGGGCAAGTACATGGCGGATAGAACCACGTGCCTTCATTGCGGAATAGAAGGGGTTGATCACAGCGCCGGGAACGCCGAAGGCGCAATTGACGCCTTCCTTTTCCAGAACCAGCACTGCGGCATCGACTGCGCGCATCTTCGCCATGAGATTTCCTCCGTTTCTGGATCGAAGGTACCGCATGGGTGAACAAGCGCAATCAAAAAATGGAAATTAATCCCATCATATGGAAATAAACATTTTCAACGAATCTGGAACAATCGCGGCGAAGCGGATATGTCATGAAGCCCAAGCGGGTCGCGCCAAATTGTGCGGCATGCGTTTGGTCTAGAGTGAGCGTCATGGCGGAAAATCGGGAAAAGACGAGGGGCAGGCCGGGCCGGAAACCGGCAGGGAACGCGGCGGCTTCATCCGTCCAAGTGCTCGATCGCAGTCTGAAACTCTTGGAGTTGGTGGCGCAAGCCGACGGCGCGGTTTTGACCGATCTCGCTGACCGGTCGGCTATGGCGCCGTCCACCGTCCACCGGCTACTGACGTCTCTTGCTCAGCACGGCATGGTGGCGCATGACGATGAGACCGGCGCCTGGACGATCGGGGTGAAAGCCTTCGAGATCGGAACCGCCTACTTGCGCTTCCGCAAGCTCGGCACGATCAGCCGGCCCTTCCTCAAGCAGTTGATGGAGGCATCCGGCGAGACCGCCAATATCGCCATCGAGGAGGACGGTGACGTCGTCTTCATCTCGCAAGCGGAAAGCCACGCGCCGATGCGCGCCTTCTTCCGCCCTGGCCGCCGCGGGCCGATCCATGCATCGGGCATAGGCAAGGCAATCCTCTCCACCTGGGCGGACAGCGAGATAAAAACTTTGCTCCAGGAGCGTCCGTTGCAGCATTTCACCGACAAAACCCGCGACACTCTGCCTATGCTGCTCGCGGATATGGACGAGATCCGCTCGCGCGGCTGGTCGATCGACGATGAGGAACATACGCTCGGCATGCGATGCGTGGCGGCGCCGATCTTCGATGAATATGGCGAGGCTATCGCCGGAATTTCGATTTCAGGCCCGGCTGTGCGGTTGCCGGATGAAAGGGTTGCTGCGCTCGGCCCTGTCGTGCGGGCCGCAGCGGAAGAATTGACGAAGGCAATGGGTGGACGCTCGAAGCGGACCTGAACGTCTTCGCCGCCGTCTCTGCCGAGACGACGGCGTTGCCGGTCCGCCACATTTACTTGGTCAGGCGAGCTGCAGTTGTTCGCGTAGCGTCGTATCTGTCTTCTTACCCTTGGTCTTCATCGCCTTGCCGGCGACATAGACTTCGGCAACGCAACGGTCATCACCCATGGTCTGAAGGATAAAGAGCTCCTCCGCCAATGAGGTTGTCGTGCGCATGCGGAATTCCATGGCCGACTTGGCGCTGGAATCCAGCACGACGATATCGGCGTCCGCGCCCGCCTGCAGCGAGCCGATCCGCTTTTCGAGACCGAGCGCCAGGGCGTTGCCGCGCGTCATGCGATAGAAGGAGTTGAACGGCGTCAGCCGCTGCCCCTGCAAATGCAACACCTTGTAGGCTTCATCCATCGTTTCCAGCATGGAGAAACTGGTCCCGGCGCCGACATCGGTTGCGACCGACCAGCGCGCGCCAAGCCTGTCGAACTGTGCGGCGTTGAAAAGTCCCGAGCCGAGGAAGAGGTTCGAGGTCGGGCAGAAGACACCCACCGCGCCGATCTCCGCAAGCACCGCGACTTCCCGTTCGCTCATATGGATACAATGGCCGAGCAGCATGCGGTCGTTGAGCAGACCGTAGCGAGCATAGATATCCGTATAATCCTTGGCCTCGGGGTAGAGAGAGGTGGCAAAGGCGATCTCATCCCGATTTTCCGAGAGATGCGTCTGGACATAGCAGTCCGGATGCTCGGCGACGAGCGCCTTGCTCATTTCCATCTGCTCGGGCGTCGAGGTAATCGCAAAGCGAGGGCTGATGGCATAATGGACGCGTCCGCGGCCGTGCCACTTCGCAATCAGCCGCTTTGTTTCGTCATAGCCGCGCTGCGGCGTATCGCGCAGCGCCTCCGGCGCGTTGCGATCCATCATCACCTTACCGCCGATCATGCACATGCCGCGCGCTTGCGCCGCCGCGAAATAGGCATCGACGCTTTCCGGATGCACCGAACAATAGGCAACCGCCGTCGTCGTGCCGTTCGACAGGAGTTCGTCCATGAAGCGGTCGGCCACTTCGGCCGCATGGGCGGCGCGTGCAAACTTCTGTTCCTCGACGAAAATATAGGTATTCAGCCATTCGAGCAGCTGCGCGCCATAGGAGGCGATCGCCTGCGTCTGCGGGAAATGCAGGTGCGTGTCGATGAAGCCCGGCAGGATGAGGTTCGGGCGATGGTCCGCGATCCTGATGCCGGCGTCAGCCAGCTTTCTCACGTCGCCATAGGTGCCGATTTCCACGATCTTGCCGTCGCGGACGAAGACGGCGCCGTCCTCGATATAGCGATAGGAGGCGGTGTCATCTATGCTTTGCGGCTCGGCAAGGAAGGTCAGCACGCGACCACGGATTAGGACTTCGTTCATTGGGTCTTCTCCCCATTGATGGCACTTTCATACCAGGAGACGAGCAGGCGGCGCTCCTCGTCGGTTATGTGAGAGGCATTGGCGGGCGGCATGGCGTGGCTGCGGCCAGCCTGCAGGTAGATCTCGCGCGCATGGGCGGCGATATCGCGATCGGTCTCGAACATCACCCCCTTCGGCGGAGCCACGATGCCCTCCCAGCTCGGCTCCTTCGCATGGCACATGGAGCAGCGACCCATCACGGTATCGCGGACCTTTGGGAAATCCTGCGCCGTGATGAAGGGCTGCTGGATGGCGGAGATCTTCGTTGTGGGTTCGCCGGTCAGCATTTTCGGTACCGTGGAGAGCCACATGATGATGATGAACAGGATGACGGTGATCAGCCAGGTCCAAGTCGGGTTGCCGGCATTGGCGTGCCGGGTATTGAACCAGTGGCGGATGGTGACGCCCATCAGGAAGACGAGTGAGGCGATGATCCAGTTGAACTGCGTGCCGAAAGCCAGCGGATAGTGGTTCGACAGCATCAGGAACAGCACCGGCAGCGTCAGGTAGTTGTTGTGCGTCGACCGCTGCTTGGCGATCCTGCCGTATTTCGCATCTGGCGTACGGCCGGCAAGCAGGTCGGCAACCACGATCTTCTGGTTCGGGATGATGATGAAGAAGACATTGGCCGACATGATCGTCGCCGTGAAGGCGCCGAGATGCAGGAAGGCGGCGCGGCCGGTAAAGAGATGGGTATAGCCCCAAGCCACCGCTACCAGAATGAAATAGAGCGCCACCATCAGCCGGGTATTATCGTTGCCGAAGGGCGACTTGCAGATCAGGTCGTACAGGAGCCAGCCACCGGCGATCGAGCAGAGCGAAATGGCGATCGCCACCGGCTTGGAGACGTCAAGCACGGCCGGGTCGATCATGTAGAGATCGGCGCCGGCATAATAGACGAGACAGAGCATGCCGAAGCCCGACAGCCAGGTGACGTAGCTTTCCCATTTGAACCAGACGAGGTGGTCCGGCATGTTGGCCGGCGCCACCAGATACTTCTGGATATGGTAAAAGCCGCCGCCATGCACCTGCCACTCCTCGCCATAGGCGCCAGGCGGCAGGGCCGGATGTTTCTTGAGGCCGAGGTCGAGTGCCACGAAATAGAATGACGAGCCAATCCAGGCGATGGCGGTGATGACGTGCAGCCAGCGGACGGCGAATGTCAGCCAGTCCCAGGCGATGGCATATTCATACATGGGAACTCCTCCCGGCCTTCATGGGCCTGATCTTCACGGGACTGTTTGCCATCGGGTGATTTTCTCGAAAATCCCGGTGAATCCACCAACACTTTCAAAAAAATCTATAAGATGAACCCTGGTTTGTTCCGCGCGCCAATGTGGTAGAAGGAGCCATGTCCTATCTTGATAATGTCCGCGTCTTCGTTCGCGTGGTCGAACTCGGTACTCTCTCGGCAGCAGGCCGCGACCAGCGCGTCACGCCTGCGGTGGCGAGCAACCGCATCAAGGAGCTCGAGCGTCATCTTGGCGTGCGCCTCTTCAACCGCACCACGCGTAAGCTCTCGCCGACCGAACATGGCCGCGTTTTCTACGAAAAAGCGGTGAAGATCATCGAGGCGGTCAATGAGGCGGAAGCGGCGATCGCCGATCTTTCGCGAAATCCGAAGGGATCGCTGAGGATCACCGCGCCGCTCGGCATCGGCCGAAGGCTGATCGCCTCGGGCATTCCGGAATTTCATGACAAATATCCGGATATCGAAGTACGCTTGCGCCTGTCGGACCACAATGTCGACATCCTCGCCGAAGGCGTCGACGTCGCCTTCAAGCTTGGCGTGCTGGAGGATTCGAACCTGCGCATGCGCGGTATCCTCAATTGCGAGCGGGTGCTTTGCGCATCACCTGCCTACCTTGCAAGTCGTGGCGTGCCGGCGAGCGCGGATGCGTTGATCGCCGACAAGCATGACTGTCTCTTGCTGCGCTATCCGGGATCGAAGGAATATTACTGGACGCTGATGACGGCGGAAGGTACTCGCAAGTTCGAGGTCGCAGGCCCTTATGACAGCGATGATGGCGATGTGCTGACCCAATGGGCGCTGGAAGACCGCGGCATCATCAACAAACCGCTGTTCGAGGTTAAAGCCTATCTGAGGGAAGGGCGATTGGTGGAGATCCTGAAGGAAAGTCCGCCAGCTCCGGTTCAGCTCGCCGCCATCTATCCGCACAAGCGTTTCCAGGATCCGAAGGTCCGCCTGATGATCGATTTCATGGCGGAGCGCTGTCAGCGGCTGATCGGCAAGCTGCTCGAGGACGAGCCAGTGGCCGCAGCCTCGTGAATCGAACGCGACAGATTGATCTCCACTTGGCTCAATTCAGTGAAATCACATATGACTATCGGTGGTCATATGGAGAGGCGGCATGAAGGAAATCCAGCTCAAGGATGCGAAGGCGAGGCTTTCGGCCGTGGTCGATCAAGCGGTGGCCGGTGAGCCGACCGTTATTACCCGCCATGGCCGGAAGGAAGCGGTGCTGGTTTCCTTCGAGGAATGGCAAAGGGTCTCCAAAGTACCTGATTTCCCCGATCTGCTTCTCGCCTTTCCCGGCGAGCCCGCCGATATTCCAGAGCGATCGCGAAAGCCCGCGCGTTCATTGCGTGAAAATGGCTTCTGATCTTGTATCTTCTGGATACCAATATCGTATCGGCCGATGCGCCGATCAAGCGCCAAGTCGGCGCTGAGGCATTCGCGGCCTGGCTGCGCGCCAATAGTGACCGGCTTTATCTTTCGGCCATCACCATCGCCGAGATCGAGGCAGGCATCGCCCGCATGGTTAGGATTGGGGCGACGACGAAAGCGGAGCACCTGCGCCGCTGGCTCGCCGCGGTGGAACATTTCTATGCCGGCCGTATCCTGCCCTTCGGAGTTGAGGAGGCGCAGCATGCTGGCCTGATGCTTGACCGGGCGCGTGCTCACGACCCCGGCTTCGAGGACATTGCCATCGCCGCCATCGCCGCTGCATGCGGCCTCACGGTTTTGACGGCCAATGAGCGGCATTTCGCGCCGCTCGGCGTGCCGGTCGCCAATCCCTTCAAGCAGTTGCCCGTTATCCGATAACAGGTTTTGTCGCGGCTAGCTGTGCCGCGGCCGTCCAAGTCAGCGCCGCTGTCATGATCTCGGCGGCGGCAAGCGTGGCGATGACCGTGGGACGCTTGTCTTTCACGGCCGTTCCGCCGATTGGGCAGACGAGGCGATCGAAAAGCTCATCGTGCCCGCTTTCGCGCGACAGCCAGTTGCGGAAAGTGGCGCGCTTCGTCTTGGAGCCGATCATGCCGACATAGGCTGCATCGTTACGTTTGAGCGCCTCGGCGGCAATCAGGAAATCGAGCGCGTGATCATGGGTGAGAATGACGAAGCTGCTGCCGGCCGGCGCATCGCGCACGACAGCCTCAGGCATGGCCGTGAGACAGGTTTCAATGCCTGGCACGGAGCTGGCGACAAGCTCTTCCTCTCGCGTATCGACAAGTACCACGCGTAATGGCGCGAGCGAAAGCGCCATGGCAAGCGCATCGCCGACATGACCGGCGCCGAAAACATAGACATGTGGGCGTGTGGCCATCTCGCGGTCGCTCCGAGCTATGAGATCATTCGCAAGCACTGGACTGAGGGCGGTGAAGGCGAGGCCCACCCGACCGCCGCAGCATTGGCCGATCTCCGGGCCGAGCGGTACGTTCATCGGCTCCGCCGCAAGGCCGGAGCGCAATGCCCGTCGTGCCTGGTCGATCGCCATATATTCCAGTGTTCCGCCGCCGATCGTCGCAAAGATTGCCCGCTCCGAAACCAGCATCCAGGCATCCGCGTCGCGCGGCGCGGAGCCTGCGACCCCCGTCACCTCGACGAGAATCGATGCCGGTTCGCGGCGGAGAAAATCCCGGATATCTTCACGGGCGGCAGGCATGATCTTACTCCTTCTTCGCCGCCTTGAGACGCTCGATCGCCATCAGCACCCGTTCGGGTGTCGCCGGCGCGTCGAGACGCGGGCAGATCTTGTGGTCGGCGACGCTCGCCACGGCATCCGAAAGGGCATGCAAGACGGAGAGGCCGAGCGGCAGCGGCGGCTCGCCGACCGCCTTGGACCGATGGATCGTCGGCTCATGGGCCTCCGACCAATCGGTTAGGGCCACATTGAAAATCTTTGGCCGGTCGGATGCAAGCGGGATCTTGTAAGTCGAGGGCGCGTGCGTTCGAAGCCGCCCCTTGCCGTCCCACCAGAGCTCTTCCGTCGTCAGCCAGCCCATGCCCTGGATGAAGCCGCCTTCGACCTGGCCGATATCGATGGCTTTATTCAGTGAGCGGCCGGTATCGTGCAGGATATCGGTGCGTTCAACGACATATTCGCCGGTCAGCGTATCGATCGATACTTCCGAGCACGCCGCGCCATAGGCATAGTAGTAGAAGGCATGGCCGCGGCCCGCCTTGCGGTCCCAATGGATTTTCGGCGTCTTGTAGAAGCCGGCGGCCGAAAGCTGGACGCGGGCCATGTAGGCCTTCTTGACGAGATCGTCGAACGGCATTTCGATGTCGCCGATGCGCACCCGGTTGGGCAGGAAGAGAACCTGGTCAGGCGATACCTGATGGCTTTCCGCGGCAAAGGCGATCAGTCGCTCCTTGATCTGGCGTGCGGCGTTCTGGGCCGCCATGCCGTTGAGATCGGCACCCGAGGAGGCCGCGGTCGGTGAGGTGTTCGGCACCTTGGCCGTGGTCGTCGCGGTGATCTTCACCCGGTCGAGATCGATCTGGAATTCTTCCGCCACGACCTGCGCCACCTTCAGGTGCAAGCCTTGTCCCATCTCGGTGCCGCCATGGTTCATGTGCACGGAGCCATCGCTATAGACATGCACCAGCGCGCCGGCCTGGTTCGACTCCGTCTTGGTGAAGGAGATGCCGAATTTCACTGGAGTCAGCGCGATGCCGCGCTTGACGATGCGGCTCTTGGCATTGAACTCGGCGATCGCCTTGCGGCGTCCGGCATAGTCAGCGCTTTCCTCCAGTTCGGCGACGATGCGCTGAACGATGCAGTCCTCGACCTTCTGGTGGTAGGGGGTAAGGTTGCGCTCACCATCGACGCCCATCGCGTCATAGAAATTCAGTTTGCGAATTTCGAGCGGGTCCTTGCCGACGGCGAAGGCCACCTCGTCGATGACCCGTTCGGCGCCGACCATTCCCTGCGGACCGCCGAAGCCGCGAAAGGCCGTGTTGGAGACGGTATTGGTATAGAGCGGCGCCGATTTCGCATGAACATGCGGAAAGAAATAGGCATTGTCGCAGTGAAACAGCGCACGGTCGCCGACCGGACCGGACAGATCGGCTGAGAAGCCGGCGCGAAGCGCGAAGGTATAGTCGACGGCAAGGATGCGGCCTTCGTCGTCAAAGCCCACTTCGTAGTCGATGGCGAAATCATGCCGCTTACCGGTCGCGATCATGTCTTCGTCGCGGTCGAGCCGGATCTTGACGGCGCGCTTCAGCTTCTTGGCGGCGATGGCAGCGATCGCGGCGCATTGGTTCGCCTGGGTTTCCTTGCCGCCGAAGCCGCCACCCATGCGCCGAACCTCGATCGTAACAGCATTGCTCGGCACGCCAAGCGCATGGGCGACCATGTGCTGCGTCTCGCTCGGGCCTTGGGTGGAGCAATAGACAACCACCTCGTCGTCCTCACCGGGAACAGCGAGCGAGACTTGGCCTTCGAGATAGAAATGATCCTGGCCGCCGAGCCGCATTCGGCCTTTCACGCGCCGCGGAGCATTCGCAAGAGCGTCCGCCGGATCGCCACGCTTCAGCGTTAGCGGCGTGACGACCTGCTTATGAGAGGAAACATCCAGATCCCAGATGTCGATATCAGCAGGCAATTCCTCGTACTCGATCTTTGCCAGCCTTGCCGCGCGGCGCGCCTGCTCGCGCGTTTCGGCGATCACGCAAAAGATCGGCTGGCCATGAAACTCGACCTTGCCGGCGGCAAGCACGGGGTCATCATGCATATAGGAGGGCGAGATATCGTTGACGCCGGGCACATCCTCATGGGTGAGGACGGCAACGACGCCGGGGGCGGCCCGCACGGCTGAGAGATCGACGGATTTCAGGATGCCGTGCGCCACGGTGGACAGGCCGAGGCCGACGTGAAGCGTGCCCGTGGGTTCGGTGATGTCGTCGATATAGACGGCGGCACCGGAGACATGCTTGTGGGCGGAATCATGGCGCGGGCTGGAATGGACGCCGCCAATGATGGTTTCGGGTTTGAGATCGGGAGTGTGCTTGTTCATGTCTTACGCGGCCTCGTATCTCGATACCTGCGCCGGCGCCGCGATGGACGTCGTTTCCAGGTAGAAGCGCAGCAGCAGGTTTCTGGCAGCCAACGCGCGATATTCCGCCGTGGCGCGCATGTCGGTCAGTGGCGCGTAATCCTGGGCATATTTCTCCATTGCCGTCTCCACGGTCCTCTCGCTCCAGGGCTGGCCGAGCAGCGCCCTTTCGACGGCGAAGGCCCGTTTCGGCGTCGCGGCCATGCCGCCATAGGCGATCCGGATTTCGGCAACCGTGCCATCTTCGCCAAGTACCAGCCGGAAGGCGCCGAGCGTGGCGGTAATGTCCTCGTCCCGGCGCTTCGTCACCTTGTAGATGGCGAATTTCGCCGCGGCTGCAGGAACCGGAATATGGATGGCTTCGACGAATTCGCCAGGCTGGCGGTCCTGTTTGCCATAGGCGATGAAGAAGTCTTCAAGCGCAATGGTGCGCCGAACGATGCCCTTGCGCAAGGTCAGCGACGCGTTGAGCGCAATCAACGCCGGTGGCGTATCGCCGATCGGCGAGCCGTTGGCGATGTTGCCGCCGATCGTGCCCATGTTGCGCACCTGCTGGCCGCCAATGCGGGTAATCAACGGCCCAAGCGCCGGGACATGCTGCGAAAGCGTCGCGAACGCCTCCGAATAGGTGACGCCGGCGCCGATGCTGAGCACGCCGTCTTTCACCACGATCGATTTCAACTCCTGCAGCCCGGCAATGAAGATGACCGGCGTGACGTCGCGCATGTGCTTGGTGACCCAGAGGCCGACATCGGTCGAGCCGGCCACCACGGTCGCCGTCGGCGATGCCTCCAGAACCGAGGCGAAATCATCAAGGTTCGCCGGCACGATCAGCCGATTTCGACCCTCGCCGATTTCGACGCGGACGCCATCGCGAAGGGCCTGCAGGCGCGCGATCATGGTTTCGCGTTCGATCAGCAGCGGGTCGTCTTGCGTACCGCCATATTGGGAGATGGAGCGGGCGGCGCGCAAGATCGGTTCATAGCCGGTGCAGCGACAGAGATTGCCCTGGAGCGCTGTTTCGATCTGTTGATCCGTGGGATTCGGCGTCTGCATCCAAAGTCCGTAGAGCGACATGACGAAACCAGGCGTGCAGAAGCCGCATTGCGAACCGTGAAAGTCGACCATCGCTTGCTGCACCGGATGCAGGTGTTCGTCGCTCGGGGCGAGATGCTCGACGGTGACCACATGACAGCCATCCAGCGAACCGAGGAAGCGGATGCAGGCGTTGACGCTCTCATAGACGAGGCCACCCGCGGGCGTCAGCCGACCCACAAGCACCGTGCAGGCGCCGCAGTCGCCTTCGGCGCAGCCTTCCTTGGTGCCCTTCAGCGAACGGGAAAGGCGCAGCCAGTCGAGCAGCGTCTGGTCCGGCGCCACGTCGGTAAGAATGATGTCCCGGCCGTTGAGAATGAAACGAAGTTCGGAGCGGATTTTCGTCGATGTCATTTTCAGCTCCCGCGGTAGGTGGAGTAGCTGTAAGGCGAGAGGAGCAGCGGCACATGGTAGTGCGCTTGTTCATCAGCGAGACCGAAGCGGATCGGAATGATGTCTAGAAACATCGGGCTCGCCGATGTGCGGCCAAGATAGTCACCGGCATGGAAGCGCAGCTCGTAGGTGCCGGCCTGCATGGTTTCGCCTGATAGCAGCGGCGCATCGCAGCGACCGTCGTCGTTGGTTTCGGTGGACGTCAGGAGGTGCAGTGCATCGCCCTCGATCCGGTAGAGTTCGATGCGCAAGCCTTCAGCAGGTTTGCCGAGCGCCGTATCCAGGACGTGGGTCGTGAGCCGTCCGGCTCCTGGCGAATGAGACTGCATATTCTTCTCCCGAACGTAGCGCTCCTTTCTCTACTATCCGCCAGGCTCATTCCCATGAAAAGCAGCTGTAACGTTCGAGACTTTCAAAATTTCCAAGGGGAATGGCACGCGTGATTTGCGGTTAGACATTGGATGTCGAAACGTTTGGAGGAGCGTTTCATACGATGTCGCGGCGGGATGGATGAATACGGCTTGCGCGCTTCGCATGCGCTGAGGCCGGGAAATACGTGCCGGTATCGCGATATGCATTTGATGAAAATGCAGATTTCCGTATTGCATGGCGGACGTGATGAGCACGCCGATGTTCGGCCGACCCTGATGGGTATCGGGTAGAGGCGCTTGCGGCAGGGGGAATCCGATGCCGCGGTCTTCGTGATCAGCGTCGGTAGTGATTGACCATGGAAATAGCCGCGGCATGGCGGCCGCCGGGTTGCCAGCCGCGCTCCGGTCGATTTCCGCTGTCCGCACAGCGGGTCAGGTATCAAACCCAAGCGAACATATCGTCGATCGAGGAAGAGATGACTTCGGAGAATGGAAACGGGAGACCCATGAATGAAAGTGATCGAAATTCAGCCGCTGGCGAGAGCCGCATTCGCGCCCTTTGGCGATGTCATCGAAATGGAGGGGGCTCAAAGTTTCCCCATCAACGCCGGGAAATGCGTTCGTTATCATGATCTCGCAAAGGTCGAAGCGATTGGTGAGGAGGCACGCACGATGATCAGTTGGCTGCGCGGCGAACCCTATGCGCTGCCGCTGGAACTGAAGATGGTCGAGCGGCACCCTCTCGGCAGCCAGGCCTTCGTGCCGCTGACCGGCAATCCGTTCCTCGTCGTTGCGGCGCCGGAGACGGACAATGGTCCGGGCGAGCCCATGGCTTTCCGAACCAGGCCCGGACAAGGCGTCAATATCTGGCGCAACGTCTGGCACGGCATCCTGACGCCCCTCGACGGCATCTCGGATTTCATCGTTGTGGATCGCGGTGGCAAAGGCGTCAATCTTGAGGAGCATTTCTATGACGAGGCGTTCCTGATCCGCTGATCGGATCTCGATCGGTGCAGACAAATAAGGGGCGCTGCGGTTGCAGCGCCCCTTATTTGTCAAAGTGGTTCCCGTTCCTCGCAATCTGCGGAACGCCAAAAGGCCGGGTCATTCCAGCGAACGACCCGGCCTTGAAATCATTCCGCCGTCAATCCGCGAAGAAGGCGAAGCGTACGACGAACAGGGCCGCGACGATCTGTGTTGCCGGATGCAGCATCGACCAGCGGCCGGTGAAGACTTTCACGGCCACATAGGTGATGAAGCCAAAAGCAAGACCATTGGCGATCGAGTAGGTGAAGGGCATCGCAAGCGCGGTGATTGCAGCGGGTGCCGCCTCGGTCAGGTCATCCCATTCTATTTCGGTCAGCTCGCGCATCATCAGGCCCGCGACATAGAGCAGCGCCGGAGCCGTCGCATAGGCTGGCACGGAAGCCGCGAGCGGCGAGAAGAAGAGGGCGGCGATGAAGAGGGCGGCGATGGTGATCGCGGTCAGACCCGTGCGACCACCGGCCTGGACGCCCGACGCGCTTTCGACGAAGGCCGTCGTGCTGCTCGTGCCCATCAGTGAGCCGGCGACGATGGCCGCGCTATCGGCAAGCAGAGCCCGGCTCAGC
Organism: Rhizobium sp. ERR 1071; assembly: GCF_007828675.1. NCBI lineage: Bacteria > Pseudomonadati > Pseudomonadota > Alphaproteobacteria > Hyphomicrobiales > Rhizobiaceae > Rhizobium > Rhizobium sp. ERR 1071. The sequence goes on from NZ_VITM01000005.1 coordinate 102,230, forward strand.
CTGTTCGGCTTTCCTTCCTGGATCAGGTTCGCCCGCTTGGCGATGCCGATCAGCGTCCCGGTGGCGTCGAAAACCTCGACAAGCACGAAGACGAGGATGATATGGACCAGGCCGCCATGGAGAGCGCCGACGATGTCGAGCTGCAAAAAGGTCGGCATGATCGACGGCGGCGCCGAAACAATGCCGTGGAACTCGCTGACGCCGAAGATCCAGGAGAGAATGGTGACGGCGAGAATACCGATGAGGATCGAACCTCTTATTTTCAGCGCATCGAGAACGGCGATGACGAAGAAGCCGAAGATCGCGAGAAGGGGGCCGGTCTGTTTGAGGTCGCCGAGGCCAATGAGGGTCGCCTTGTTGGCGACGACGATGCCGGCGCTCTTGAGCGCGATGATCGCCAGGAAGAGACCGATACCCGCGGCAATCGCGCTTCTGAGCGAATGCGGGATGCCGGCAATCAGCCAGCTGCGCACGCCGGTTACCGTCAACAGGACGAAAATACAGCCCGAAATGAAGACCGCGCCGAGCGCCTGCTGCCAGGTAAAGCCGAGAGCCGAAACCACGGTGAAGGCGAAGAAGGCATTGAGCCCCATGCCCGGTGCCATGCCGATCGGCCAATTGGCGACGAGGCCCATGACGATCGAACCCAGCGCGGCTGCGAGACAGGTGGCGACAAAGACCGCGTTGCGATCCATGCCGGTCGTCGACAGAATGTCGGGATTGACGAAGATGATATAGGACATCGTCAGGAACGTCGTCACGCCGGCGATGAGTTCGGTGCGCGCGGACGTGCCGTGCTCACTCAATTTGAAAAGTCGTTCAAGCATTGTTCCTCCCTAAGCGTTCCCGACGCTCGTCAAATCATGGGGCTTGTCCCGCATCTCCTCCAGATGCTGGCGCGAGAAGCGGTTTTCGACGCTTCGTGGCGAGGGGAGATTGTGCGCTTTAAATGGCTTTGCGCGCTAGAGCCGGATTTCCCTGCAATTGGCGAAAGACATTCTAATTTTTCAAGCTATTTCGGCGCGAATTTCTTCTGGGTTGGGCACCGTAACGGAGTGGTCGAACCCACCTCTTCGTCCTGCACAATCGCTCGATGTAGTTGGGCAGAAAGATATGCACGATATTTACAGTGGCAAGGTGACAAAGCCAAACTATTTCCATCAGATGGCGAAACCGCGAAGGTTACACGGACGGCGGCCATGGAGGAGTGCGGCGAGCCTCCATATCTAAAATGGAGGTCGACCGAAGGTTTGAATTCCAATCGGAACGAAGCGCCTGATCATGATTGTCCGGCGCGATATCGATCGGCGATGTTCCTGCAGGCGCGGATGGTCAGCGCCATCACGGTCAGCGTGGTGCCGGCAATGCCGCTGCCCGGAAAGGCGGAAGCATCCGTCACGAGCAGGTTGGGGATATCCCAGCTCTGGTTATGGGCATTGAGGACGGAGTCGTTGTTCGATGCCCCCATGCGCGCGCCGCCGGTTTCATGGATTGCGGCGCCCATGCACATGGTCTTGCGGAACCATCTGCGGAACATGAAGCGGCTGAACGGATCGGCATCGCGGAAGGCGCCACGGCCCATTTCCCTAAGACCGGTGGGCGAGCCGATGAATTCCAGCTCGCCGCCGACGCCGCGCACCATGTCGATCAATACCTCTTCCTGACGGCGCAGCAAGGCATGTTCCTCCTCGCCCATGACGCATCGAATATGGGGCACCGGAATTCCCCAGGCATCCCTGCGCCCTGCATCGAGCGTGATGCGATTGTCGGCATAGGGCAGCATACGGCCGAAGCCGAAGAAGGCCAGTCGTGAAGGCTCGTCATCCGGTGTCGGCGCCCGACCGATGCTTCCCTGATAGTCGAAATCGCCGCGGCCTGTGTCGCCCTCTCCAAAGCGCGGTACGAAAATGCCGCCGGATGGATTGTAGAAGGGATCGACAGGCGCTGAATCATCGGTCGCCCATCCTTTCGCCTTGGAGAAAGAGCCGAAGGCAAGGCATGGAAGCTGATCCATGAAATAGCGCCCGAGCGCACCCGAGCTGTTGGCGAGCCCATGGGGGTGGCGAGCCGTGGCCGAATTGAGAAGCAGCCGGACGCTTTCAATCGGCGATGCGGAGAGCACGACGAGGGCAGCGCGCGCGGCCTCGACCTTGCCGGTCGCGCGGTCGATGAACTCGGCACCCGTCGCCCGGCCGCCGGCATCGTCGGTGGTGATACGCCGCACGATGGCGTCATGGCGGATGGTCAGCCGTCCTGTCGCCAACGCCTCGCGCAGCGGCTTCGGCGTCCGTTCGGCATCGGGCGCGATATAGCGCCAGGAAACGACATGCCGCTTCGGCCAGCGTCCTTCGACTTCCGTCTTGAAGATTTCTTCGGCCGGGGTCAGTTTCGCCGGATGGGCGTAGACGCCGTCGGGCAATGTCTCCACGCCATCCTCATTGCCATAGAGACCAAGGCTTGCTTCGACCTCGGCATAATAGGGCGCGAGCTCGTCGTAGGAAACCGGCCAGTCGACGCCCTTGCCCGTCTTCGAGCGGATCTTGAAATCATCATCCGTCCAGCGCAGCAGCACCCGGCCGAAGCTGTGCAGACGGCCGCCGCCCTGGCGGCCGCGTATCCACAGGAATGGCGCATCCTTGGGGGTCGTATAAGGGTTCTTGCGATCGTTGACGAAGAAATGGCTGAAGCGCTCGGTAAAGAAGGCGGCGCGCGCCTGGATCGGCTGGCCCTTCAGCGTGGCGCGGGCGCGCTCCCAGATATTGATGCTGCTGGCCGGCGCCTTCTTGCGGTTCGGATCGAAATCCTTCTGGGTCACCGCCGGGCCGGCCTCGAGCAGCAGCACCGACAGCCCTTGGGCAGTCAATTCCTTGGCGGCGAAGGAGCCAGCGGCGCCGGAGCCGATCACCAGCGCGTCATAGACAGTCTGAGACATGGATAATTTCCGTATGCTGTGGAAGTGGTCTTAGAGGCGGGCGCCGTCAGCGCCGAAGAGGGAGGCCTTGGCGATATCGAGGCCGGGCGTGATCGCCGCACCCGGCTGGAGCGCGGCATCTCCCATGACGCGGTAGGAGAGGCTTCGGCCCGCCCAGTCGAACCACAGCACGGTATCGGCGCCCATCGGCTCGACGACCGAGACAGTGCCCGGAAGGGTAGGCCAACCCACGTCCGCGCCATTCGGCGCGATATGCTCCGGCCGGATGCCAAGCGTGGCGGGACCTGCGTTGACGGCGCTGAGGAAAGGGTAGCCGGCGAGGGGGATCGCAAGTCCGTTGCTTTCGAAGACCGGCGCGTCCGCCTTCGAAATGATCTCGCCCTCGATGAAGTTCATCGCCGGCGCCCCTATGAAGCCGGCGACGAAGAGATTGGCCGGGCGGTGGTAGATCTCGGAAGGGCTGGCGAGCTGCTGGATCACGCCGTCCTTCATGATGGCGATGCGATCGGCAAGCGTCAGCGCCTCGACCTGATCATGCGTGACATAGATCATCGTGTTGCCGAGGCTCTGATGCAGCTTCTTGATCTCGACGCGCAGCTCGTTGCGCAGCTTGGCGTCGAGATTGGATAGCGGTTCGTCGAACAGGAAAACATTGACCTCACGCACAAGGGCGCGGCCGATCGCGACGCGCTGGCGCTGGCCGCCCGATAATTCCGAGGGTCGGCGGTCGAGCAGTTTGTCGAGGTGGAGAAGCGACGTCGTGCGGGCGATGCGCGCCTCGATCTCGGCCTTGGGAAGACCCGCCACGCGCAGGCCGAAGGAGAGATTCTTGCGCACCGACATGCGGGGATAGAGCGCATAGGATTGGAAGACCATGCCGATGCCGCGATCCTTCGGCTCGGCCCAGGTGACATTCTTGTCCGAGATCCAGATCTCGCCGTCGCGGATGTCTTGCAGGCCGGCGATCGAGTTGAGCAGGGTCGACTTTCCGCAGCCGGAAGGGCCGAGCAGCACGAGAAATTCGCGCGGAGCGATGTCGATCGACAGCTTGTCGATGACGGTGTGATCACCATAGGCGATCTTGAGATCCTTGACCGAGACGGCAGGCTGCATGGCATTACCCCTTGACGGCGCCGGCGGCGACACCACGCAGGAACCAGCGGCCGGAGAAGAAATAGATGGCGAGCGGGACGACGGCGGTCAGAATGGTGGCAGCCATGTTCACATTGTAGGCGTGCTCGCCCATGGTGGTGTTGACGATGTTGTTGAGCTGCACCGTCATCGGCAGGTTGTCGCGTCCGGCGAAGACCAGGCCGATCAGGAAGTCGTTCCAGATTCCGGTGAACTGGAAGATCGAGGCGACGACGATCATCGGCACCGACATGGGCAGCATGATCTCGATGAAGATCCGCCAGAAGCCGGCGCCGTCGACGCGAGCCGCTTTGCAGAGCTCCTCGGGAATGGCGACGAAATAGTTGCGAAACAGCAGCGTCACCAGCGGCAGGCCGAAGATCACGTGGACGAGGACCACGCCTGCCACTGAGTTATAAAGGCTGAGGTTGGCGAGCAGCCGCACCAGCGGATAGAGGAAGATCTGGTAGGGGATGAGGCCGCCGGCCATCAGAAGGCCGAATAGCAGGTTCGAGCCCCTCGGCCGCCAGAAGGACAGGGCATAACCGTTGATCGCGCCAATGAAGACGGAAATCGCGACTGCCGGCACCGTGATCCTGACCGAATTCCAGAAGCCGATGCGCACACCCAGACATTGGGTGCCCATGCAGGCTCCCGACCACGCTGTCTTCCAGGCGGTGAAATCGATGGTATCGGGGAAGGCGAAGATGCGACCCTGGCGGATCTCTTCCATCGTCTTTAGCGAGGTGACGAGCATCGTATAAAGCGGCAGCAGGAAGAAGAGCGCGGACAGGATGAGGAAGGCATAGAGCCCGATCTGGCCTGCCGTGAGCCGTGATGGCTTGGGACCACGGGGATGAAGAGCCGCCATCAATGTGCTCCCCTTCTTCTGGCGCGCATATGGAGCGCGTAGCGAAACGGAGCGACGGCCATGACGACCGAAAGCACGAGCACGGTGGCGCCGGCGCTCGCAAGGCCGAGGTTTTGGCGTTCGAAGAGATTATCCATGATGAATTTTGCCGGCACCTCGGTCGAATAGCCAGGGCCCCCACCAGTCTGCGCGACGATGAGGTCATAGGTCTTGATCACGCCCATGGAGAGCAGCATGCCCGATGCGGCAAGCGCCGGCCCAAGCTGCGGCAGGATGATCGAGGCATAGATGCGCCAGACCGGAATGCCATCGATCTGGGCGGCTTTCCATTGCTCCTCGCCAATCCCGCGCATGCCTGACAGTGCGATGACCATGACGAGACCGGCTCCCTGCCAGACACCGGCGAAGACCACCGTATAGATCGCCATGTCGCGATTGACGATCCAGTCGAAGACGAAGCTCTGCCAGCCGAGCGCCCTGACGGTCGCCTGAATGCCGAAGGTCGGGTTCAGCATCCACTGCCAGATGAGGCCGGTAACCACGAAGGACATGGCATAGGGGTAGAGGAAGATGGTGCGAAAGAGGCTTTCGAAACGAACCTTGCGATCGAGGGCCGCGGCGAGCACGAAGCCGAGAACAAGGCAGCCGGCGACGTAGAGAACGCCGAAGATCAGCACGTTTTCCAGGGATGCGAGCCATCGCGATGTCCGGAACAGCTTGGCATATTGGGCAAAGCCGACATAGTTGGACGAGGGGAAAATGGTCGAATCCGTAAAGGACAGGCGCACCGACCAGACCATGGTGCCGATATAGACGACGATCGCGGCAATCCATGTCGGCAGCAGGGCAAAGGTCGCAGCAAGGGGTCGTCTGCGCTTGGTTTGCATAGGCAAACTTTCTCAAAAGGATGGGCGGAGCCGATCGACCGGAATTCGAGGATCGGCTCGCTGGAAGGCTATTCGAAGATCGCGAAGAACTTCTCCGCGCCTGAGGCGCTGTCCTCGGACGGATTGGTCCAGAACTCGTCAACGAAGTCGTTGAGTGCGCCGGCCTGCTGCGGCGAAAGGATCAGCGCCTGATCCGGCACGATCTTGCCGGCTCTCATCAGCTCAAGGCCTTTTTGCGCGCAGGTATCGAGCTTGGACTTGTCGACGTCGGTGCGCATCGGCACCGAGCCCTTCTTCAGCGAGAATTCGACCTGCACGGTCGGATCCATGGCGACCTCCGCAAGCAGGGTCTGGCCCTTTTGCGCGGCCGCATCGGCGATCTTTGGGAAGGAGAAGGAATCGGCGACGTAGACCATGCCCGGCGATTGCGGCACGAGCATGCAGCCATAATCCTTGCCCAGTTCCTTGCCGGCTGCAACGAATTCACCCTTGGCCCAATCGCCCGTGAATTGCACGCCCGCCTTGCCGGTGATGACCATGGCGGTCGCGTCGTTCCAGTTGCGGCCCGCAGCCCCCTCGTCGACATAGGCGCGAAGCTTGCCGAGAATATCGAGCGTCTTCTTCACGCCCTCGACGGATGTATCGCCCTTGTCCTTGTTTGCATAGATCTTGAGGAAGCCGTCGATGCCGACCTGGGTCAGCAGGATCATGTTGAAGACCTTGGATTCCTGCCAGGATTGGCCGCCCCAGGCGACGGGCTGAATGCCGGCTGCCTTGAGCTTATCGAGTGCCGAGAAGAATTCATCCCAGCTCTTCGGCTCGCCGGTGAGGCCAGCCTTGGCGAAGGCATCCTTGGAATAGAACACCCAGCTCTCGCCATGGGCGCCGGTCGGGGAGAGGTAGACCTTGCCGTTATAGGTGATGAGATCGTAGATCGATTTCGGCAGGACGTCGGCCCATTTGCCGGCTTTCGCCACATCGTCGATCGGGTTCATAAGCCCCTGATTGACGAAATCGGCATTGGCAAGGCCGAGCACGGCCTGTTTTGCGGTCGGCGGATCGCCGGCGACCAGACGGTTCTGGAAAGCGGCATCGGCCGCGCCGAAACCGGCGATGGAAGAGTCTTTCCAGGTGCCGCCGCGCTTTTCGAACTCCTGCTTGACGACGCTGAGGGCGGCGGCTTCGCTGCCTGATGTCCAGGAGGTCATCACCTCGGCCTGCGGCTTGTCTTCCGCATGGGCAGGAATGGAAGCCGTAACGAGCGCGGCTCCCATCAGTAGCATTTTCACTATGTCTTTCATCGTTCCACCTCTTCAGGAAAGCCCTCTTGGCGGGGCTATTCGTTTTCGGATCGTTGGTATCAGCGATAAATCGGCAAGAGCGCCTGTCTGACCAGCGTCAGGCCGTTGGCGATATCGCCGACCGGATCGGGCGCGGCATCCAGCTCGAGTATCGCCCAGCCTTCATAGCCGCGGTCGCGCAGCAGCCTGGCCCAGCCCGGCCAGTCGACCCGGCCGAGACCGAAGCCGCAGAAATAGGGGCGATGGCGATCATGGATATGCTCGTCGATGACCGTATCGGCCGGCATCGGGCCAAGCGCATCCTTCCAATGGGCGATGATGACGCGCTCATGGTGACGATCGACAAGCTGCAGCGGATCGGAGCCGGCAACGATGATATGCGCCGTATCCGGGCACATATGCACGTAGGCGGGATCGGTCAGCAGCATCAGCAGATCGACGTCGCGCGCTGCCGCGAAAATCGAATGCGCCTCGGTGTGGAGAGCGAGCCGCACACCCTTGGCGTAGAGAGCGGCGCCGAGGCGATTGAGGAAATCGGCAATCTTGCGCGCCTGCTCGAAATCGAAGAACCGTACCGGCTGAGCGCCGAGCGTCTGGCGAAGCGGCGCGCCGATGACCATGATATCGCTGCCGCATGCCTTGAGGAATTCGGCATATTTTTCTGCCTTATCGATGATGGCGGCCTGGGCGGAGGCCTCGGTGAAATCGCCGGCGGCTTCGAGTTCCGCGAAGAAGCCGCTCGCAAGCGTCAGGCCACGCCTGGAAAGCTCTGCGGCGAAGTTCTCGACCGAACCATAGGTCTTCGTCGCATCCTGCCAGTTGAAGGGCGAGAAGGTCAGTTCCACGCCGGTGACGCCGGAGGCTTGCACGGCATCCAGTATCTTGTCCCAGAAGGCACGTGGCTCATTGCGCGATAGCGCGATGATGCCGTCATAATCCCCTACGCCCCAAAATCCGGGGTGGAAAAAGGTGACGAGATCGACACCAAAACGCAGCCGTTCCGCAGAGTTCATGAGATTATCCGTTCTTAAGACATGGAAGATCGCTCGCGGAACCACGATCCACGGCAAATAATCCATAATGATTTCAATGCACTGCAAGTGGCAAACGTTTGCCGTGCCTAGATAGTAGACAAGTCGTTTTTATATGCAAGCGATTTTTGGCAAACGTTTGCTAAATGATAAGCTTTGCCGTAGCATCCCGCGCGACAGGCATTGGGGAGGACGCCAAAAAGTGAAGAATAACAAGGATCTGCCAGCAGAAGAGCATTCCGGCCCTTTGATGGCCGACGTCGCTCGGCTGGCAGGCGTCGCGATCTCGACGGTGAGCCGGGCGCTTGCCAATCCCGGTCGCGTCAACGAGAAGACCCGCGCCAAGATCGATGCCGCCGCCAAGCAGCTCGGCTATACGCCCAATGCCATGGCGAGGGGGCTTCGTGTCGGCAAGTCCAACGTCGTCATGATCATTCTGCCGGGCTCGCTTTATTACGGTGTCTCGCAGGTCATTCCTCTGGTCCTGCAGGGGATAAATCGATCGTTGAGCCAGAACGGCTATCACCTGATGATTGCCAACCTCGATCGCGACGAGGCTTCCGAGCGCCATATCCTCGATCTGGCTTTCGGCGGCACGGTGCGTGGCGCCATCATCCTCTCCTCGGATCTACCGGTCCATGGTGGTCGGTCACTGAAGGATTCGGCCCTGCCGATCGTGTCGCTTTTGTTCGATATGAGCCACGCGGCCCTGCCGAGCGTCGTGACCAATGATCGGCAGGCCGTTCGCGAGGCCACGGCCGAATTGCTTGCTCTTGGCCACCGCCGTTTCCTTTATCTTGCCGGCCCTGAGGGCAATTATCACGATAGAGAACGCTATCTGGGCGCCGTTGAAGCGCTTGCCGCCGCGGGTCTGCCGGAGACCGCGATCGTCAGGTCCGGCGGCAGCCTCGACTATCAGCATGGTTTCCAGATCGGCGTCGCCGCGGCGGCGGAATTTGCCGATCTCATCTTGAAGCCGACGGCCGTCATTGCCACGAGCGACGACATGGCGATTTCCTTCATGAGTTGCGTTCAACGCATGGGCTGGAAAATTCCGACAGATCTTTCCATCGTATCCTTCGACGGCGCTCCGGTCTGCGAATATTCGCTGCCGCCATTATCGACCATCGAACAGCCGGTGGAGGAAATGGGCCAGATGGCCGTGAGCTTGCTGATGGAGCGGATCGATGCGCCGGATAAGGCAACGGCCCTGCGTCATGTCATCGAAAGCAAGCTCATTCGGCGCGAGAGCTTTGGTCCGGCGCCGTCAAATGGTTAGGAACGGCATTGCATCGCTATCATCAGTGCCTCCATCCCGTCCGAGCGACGACCGGAACAGTCTCGGCGTCGTTCCCGTCCGCCGTTTGAAGATGTCGTAGAACCGGCTGCTGGACCCGAAGCCGCAGTCATAGGCGACCTGAAGGATCGGGCTGTTGGTTTCTGCGAGCTGCTGCATCGCCCGGGCCAGGCGATAGCGCGTCAGATATTCGTTGACGGAGATGCCCAATACGCTGCGGAATAGCTTGTTGGCCGTGCTGGGATGGATGCCGGCGAGCCCTGCCAGCATTGGCAGGCTTACCGGTTCGCAATAACGGGTATGAATAAGGTCCGTCAATGTTTCGGTGCGCTGCACGGCGATGCCGACGGCCGGTACCGAGCGCCGTTGGGCGTAATCACGGTTGTCGTCGGGAGCATCGAGAACGAAACGCCGTATTCTGACCTTGACCTCGTCGAGGATCAGCCGACGCCGAGCCATGTCGCCATGCTCCCAATCGGCCACCCATTGCGCCAGGAGCATCGCGTCGGCGGGGTAGGGGCGGCTGTCGGCCGAAAACCGTCCCTGCATGATCGACTGCCGTACGCTACGCTCGATCGGCAAACTCAGGAAGTCGACGAGCGGAAGATAGATGCAGATGAGTGGCGCACCAGGGGTGACCGTAATCGTCCTATGCGGAATGGCGGCCCAGAACAGCACCAGTCGCCCCGCTTCGACCTGCTCCTGCCTCCCATTGAAGATATAGGTCATCTGCCCTTCCATGAGGAAGTTCAGCTCGACATGGTCGTGCCAATGCGCAGCGCTCATGGCATCGGCGATGTGCCGCTCGATCAGAAAGCCGCCGGCGGATGTGATGAGAGCTTCGCGCTCGACGGAATGGCTGGGTTTCGGCATGGGACCTATCTGGTGGCGCGAATCCGGGAATAATTTCATTGATAGCAGGAGGAAATTCCGAATTGAAAGAGGCATTGAGGCTCAAAGCTATTCCAAGCGGAGATCCCTTCATGCCAAAGATCTGCCTGATCGGTGCCGGCAGCACCGTCTTTGCCCAGAATATTCTGGGCGACGTCCTTTCCAGTCAAACGGGTGGCGATTACGTCATCAGCCTCTTCGACATCGATCCGGAGCGCCTGAAAACATCCGAAATCGTTGCCCGCCGGCTCTGCGAGGCGCTTCATCTCGACAAGGTGCGCGTCGAGGCGTCGCTTGATCGCCGACAAGCGCTGAAAGGTTCGGATTTCGTCATCCTGATGATGCAGGTCGGCGGCTATAAGCCGGCCACGGTGACTGACTTCGAGATCCCGAAACGGCACGGTCTCCGGCAGACCATAGCCGATACGCTCGGGATCGGTGGTATTTTCCGCGGGCTTCGCACCATTCCTGTTCTCGAAGAAATCTGCCGTGACATGGAAGACGTGTGCCCCGACGCCCTGCTGATGCAATACGTCAACCCGATGGCGATCAATTGCTGGGCGATCAAGGAGATCGCGCCCCACATCCGCACCGTCGGGCTTTGCCACAGCGTGCAGCACACGGCCACCCATCTTGCCGATTGCCTCGGCGAGGATGTCGCCGATATCAACTATCTCTCGGCCGGCATCAACCATGTCGCCTTCTTTCTCAAATATGAAAAGCTGCACGCCGACGGCAGCCGCGAGGACCTCTATCCGCGTCTGCGCGCTCTGGCCGAAGAAGGACGCATTCCAGCTGACGATCGGGTGCGTTTCGACGTTCTAAAAAGACTTGGCTACTTCGTCACGGAATCGAGCGAGCATTTCTCGGAATATACATCCTGGTATATCAAGGAAGGCCGTAGCGATCTGATAGAGCGGCTCAATATTCCCCTGGATGAATATATCCGCCGTTGCGAGGTCCAGATCGCCGACTGGCACGAGTTGCGTCGCGACCTTGAAGGCGGCAAGCCGATCGATGTCTGCCGGAGCAACGAATACGCGGCCGGCATCATTCACGCGGCAGTCACCGGGCAGCCCGCGCTGATCTACGGAAATGTCCCGAACAATGGACTGATCCAAAATCTGCCTGACGAGTGTATTGTCGAAGTTCCATGCCATGTCGATCACAACGGCATTCAGCCGATGCGCATCGGGCGGATACCTTCGCAGCTCGCCGCCGTCATGCGCTTAAGCGTTTCCGTGCAGGAGCTGACGGCCGAAGCGGCAGTGACGAAGAAGCGAGATCGCATCTATCAGGCGGCCCTACTTGATCCGCACACCTCGGCGGAACTGTCACCCGATCAAATATGGACGCTTGTCGACGATATGATCGAGCAGCACGGCAGTCTTTTGCCCGCCTACCACTAGCCCATCACGTCTTCAGCGAAGGTAATTCCCAAGCGCGGTCTCCTCAACAGAGGAGGCCGCGCGTTTGCATTTTTGGTCTGAGGTGATCACTGGAATAAATCAAAAAAGATCAAAATTCTGATTAACATTGATCTTATTGGGTGGAAGTTTGAGCGAAATAGAAGCAATTGCGAAAGAGGAACCTTCGTTGAGTCAGGCGGTGGGGTGAAAGTCGATCGTCTCGATGCTATTCGCAGTCATCTCTATGCGAACGGATTTTCGACCATCCAGGCGCTCGCGGACGCCATCGGCGCGTCCCTGGCAACGGTGCGCAGGGACCTGCAGGTGCTCGAACGGGAAGGCGCCATCGACCGGGTACATGGCGGCGCTCGCATCGCCGAGGGCTCCTCGGTGGAGCTTGCCTTTCAGGAGCGAGCCAAGCGGCATTTGTCGGCCAAGCGTGCAATTGCAACAGCTGCCTACGATTTGCTGAGCCCGCGCACGGCGATCTTTCTCGACGCCGGAACCACCGTCTTGCAGCTCGCGCGTCTTATCCGCCTCAACCCGATCCCACTTCGCATCTTCACCAATGGCCTGACCGTGGCGCAGGAATTCCTTAATATTCCCAATCTGGACGTCGTCTTGCTCGGTGGCCAGCTTCGCAGCGAAAATGCTTCGCTCGTCGGGCCGCAGGCCGAAGCGATGCTTGAGAGCATCTGGTTCGATCAACTCTTTCTCGGCGCGAGCGCCATCAGCCCGGATGGCGCGATCTATAGTGTCGACAGCGCCGAAGCGAGCCTCAATAAATGCATGCTCAGCCGCTCGGCGCACCGTTTCGTGCTCGCCGATTCCTCCAAATTCGGCACGATGGCGACCTATAAGGTCGCTCCCCTGAGTGCCGCCAAGGTGATAACCGATGCGGGTCTTTCCGCCCATTGGCGCGGCGAACTCGTCAACCTCGGCGTCGAGATGACAATCGCGGATCTCGGAGCGCCGGAATGAGCGACGAGCTGATCCTCGGCATCGATGGCGGCGGCAGCAAGGTGCTGGTCGCGCTCGCTGATAGAGCCGGCAACGTACTCCAGATGACGCGGAGCGGCGGCGTCAATCCGATGGACAATCCGAACTGGCGGCGCGAGCTGGATCTTGCCCTGCGCCCCTTCCTGGAGCGGGAGCAGCCGGCCGCCGTCGCCGCCGCGCTGCCGGCCTATGGTGAGGTCGCCCACTTGTCGGAACGGCAGCGCGAGTCTATAGAGACCAGCTTCCCCAAGGCCAAGCGGCATATTCTCAACGATGTCGACGCGGCTCATCTCGGCGCCTTCGCCGGAAAGCCCGGTATTCTGATCCTGTCCGGAACGGGTTCCATGGCCTGGGCACGCAACAGCGCTGGCGCATCTGCGCGCGTCGGCGGATGGGGCGATGTCATCGGCGACGAGGGCAGCAGCTATTGGATCGGGCGGGCAGCTCTCAGCCTCGTCAGTCAGAGTCTCGACGGGCGGGCAGGTCCGACCACGCTGGCGAAGGCCATGTTCGAATTCCTGAGCCTCGACAGCATCGACCCGGTCAATGCGCTGGGAGGATGGGTGAGCGAACTCGAAAACCCTCGCGCCGAGATCGCTGCCCTCTCAGTTCTCGTCGATCGCGTTGCGCGCGCTGGTGACGCAGCAGCCAAACGACTGATCGATCAGGCCGCATCCGAACTGGCAAAGCATATCGACGCCATAGCGCCGCATTGCGATCCGTCGGCAGACTGGACCCATGCCGGCGGAACATTTGCAAGCCGCGCCCTGCTAACCGCGCTCGAGCGGCGCATCGGTCGCCCGGCCGTGAGCCCGAAGCTTCCTCCCATCGGCGGCGCCCTCCTGGCGGCCGCCCGACTCCTCGACTGGCCGGTGGATGACGGCTGGATCACGCAAATCGCCGCAACGGCAAAGACCGCGGCGGTGCATTCAGGTGAAGCAGACCTCAATAACAAGGAAAGAAGGGAACATGCGTAAATTTACTTTGCCATTCGTCGCTCTGGCGGCGCTCGTTGCCGCCGTTCCGGCTCTCGCTCAGGATGCGAAACCGCTTGCCGGTCAATCGATCACAGTGCTGATGCCTTCGCCACAGGCGCCCAACATTCCCGGCGACTTCGAAGCCGAGACCGGCATTCACGTCAATATGCAGACACTCTCGTGGGACGATATCCGCCCCAAGCTCGTCACCTCGCTGATCGCGGGAACAGCGCCGGCCGATGTCACCGAATTCGATTGGTCATGGACCGGCCAGTTCAGCGCCGCGGACTGGTATCTGCCGCTCAACGACGTGATCGACGCCGATACGGTCAAGGATATCGGTGTCTCCAAGATCTTCACGGTCAACGGCAATCTGCTCGGCGTGCCCTATACCAACGACTTCCGCGTCATGCTGATCAACAAGAAGCATTTCGCCGACGCGGGCATCACGACAATGCCGAGGACACTCGACGAACTTGTCGCCGCCGCCAAGCAGATCAAGGAAAAGAAGATCGCGACCTATCCGATCGGCCTGCCGCTTTCGGCGACCGAAGGCGCGTCCACAAGCTGGTACCTGCTAACCAAGGCCTTCGGCGGCGAACTGTTCGACAAGGATTTCAAGCCGCTTTTCGTCTCGAAGGATTCGGCCGGCTACAAGGCACTCGCCTTCGAGCTGATGCTGCTGAAGGAGGGGCTCGTCGATCCGGCGTCGACCGGCCTCAAGGACAGCCAGATCAATGAGAGCATGTTTGCCCAGGGCGTCACGAGCATCATGATCTCGGGCGAGCCGGGCAGGATCGGTCAGATGAACGATCCCAAGCAGTCGAAAGTGGCCGGTCAGATCGAGGCGATCCTGGTGCCGACGGCAAGCGGCGAGACCCGCAGCTTCGGCCTTCCCGAAGCACTCGCGATTCCCCGCGTTTCACAAAATAGGGACGCCGCCATCGCCTTCGTCAAATGGTTCACCAGCAAGGACTTCCAGAAGAAGAACGCGGCCAATGGCGCATTGCCGACCCGCACCTCGGCATTGTCCGAGCTCAACGCCGCCAGCCAGCTGCTGAGTGGCGATACGCTGGTCGCGCAATCGAAGACCGTCGAGCCGCTGTTCCCGCAGGGTACGCCTCCTTGGTATCCGGAATTCTCCAGCGCGGTAAATACAGCCATCAATAGCGCGGCGAAGGGCCAGGTCACCGTCGATCAGGCCATGCAGAACATCGCCGAAGCGGCAAAGCAGGCATCGGCGCAATGACAATCGCAGTCTCTGCCGATGGCAGGAGCAGGCGTGGTGCCGGCGTCAAGGCCGACACCATGCTGGGTATCCTGCTTGTCTCGCCGATCCTGATCACGATGGCGGCCCTTGTTTTCTACCCGATCGGAAGAACGGTGTGGGACAGCCTGCACAGGGTCAATCCGATGCAGGCGGGAACACCTTTCGTCGGGCTGGAGAACTACACCCGCATGTTCTCCGACGCGGCGCTTGGTACGACATGGATCAACACATTTCTCTATGTCGTGCTTGCGGTCATCGCTGAAACGGTGTTCGGCGTGCTGGCTGCCGCTCTCATCAATCAGGTCAAGGTTGGACGGCAATGGCTGCTCGCGGCTGTCGTCCTGCCCTGGGCGTTGCCCGGTGTCGTCAACGCGGTGATCTGGCTCTGGATCTATCAGCCCGGCGCGGGATTGCTGAATGGCATTCTATCGGCCGTGGGGTTGCCATTTGAAAACCACGTCTGGTTCAACGATCGCACCAGCGCCATCATCGCCGTCACGGTGGTTCACGTCTGGCGCATGATGCCCCTCACCGTCGTCATCGTGCTGGCCGCCATGCAGAGCATTCCCGCTCATCTCTATGAGGCCGCGCGCATCGATGGTGCAACGCGCACGCAGATGTTCGCCTTGGTCACGCTTCCGCTGGTGCGCAGCGCCATTGCCGTTGCCATGACCAACGCGACCGTCAATGCATTCAACCTCTTCGATGAGGCCTGGGTCTTGGCGGGTTCCAGCCTCGAGACGCGACCGGTTCTCGTCCAGATCTATCTCGAGACCTTCCAGAACCTGCGTTTCTCTTACGGCATGGCCTTGTCTCTCGTGATCACGTTGGTCTCGCTGCTGGTTTCGCTCGTCTATGTCCTGCGGGTCTATCGCAACACCAGGTTTGATTGATGAAACAGAGCCTTTCCTATCGTTTGCTGATCTGGGCCGGTGTCGCGGTTCTCCTGATCTGGTCGCTCGGGCCGATCTACTGGACGCTTGCAAGCTCCATCACTCCGACCGAGGACTTTTCGGCTAGACCGATCCATTTCTTTCCGCAGCATTTCACGCTGGACCATTTCTCGCGCCTCTTCGGCATCGATATTGCCAGGATCGGCGGAGTTCAGGTCTGGTCGCAGTTTCGCGCGGCACTGATCAACAGCATCGTCACCTCGGTGGCCGCGACGCTTCTTTGCGTGGCGATATCGGCCCTCGGCGCCTATGCCTTCACGCGGATCCAGTTTCCTGGTCGTGGTTTTTTGTTTGCAGCTGTGGTCGCGACACTGGCAATCCCCGGCTACGCGGTGCTGATCCCACTTTACCGGATCATGATCAGCCTTCATTTGGTCGACACCTATGTCGGCGTGGCATTGATCTATGTGTCGGCCTATCTGCCTTTGTCCCGTGGTTGCTGCGCAGCGTCTTCGAGGCATTGCCGATCGCGCTTGAGGAGGCGGCACAGCTCGATGGCGCGGGCAGGCTCTACATCTTCTTCAACATCGTCCTGCCGCTTGCCGGTCCCGGCCTGACGGCGGCGGCCATCCTAACCTTTCTTGGCGCATGGGGGCAGTATCTCGTCCCGCTCATCTTCTCGCCGCAGGCGACGAAGCCCCTGACGGTGCTGATCCCGGAATTCGTCACCAAGAACTTCATCGACTATGGGCTGATCACGGCAAGCGGATCGATCGCCATCATCATTCCCGCCCTGGTCGTCATCTTTCTCAATCGATACCTCGTCAGCGGTCTGCTGGCAGGATCGGTCAAGTAAATCGGAGCTGATATGAATACGACGGAAAAGGTGATCTTCGAACAATTCCCTTATTGGGAAAAGGCGATCGGACCGGTCTCCGCCCCGCATGATGCCGAACTGACGGTTTTTCTGGGCTGCGGCACATCCTACAATCTTGCTTTATCGCTTGCGGCTCACGCCAATCTTGCCGGCTATCCGGCGATTGCCGTACCGGGTGCGGAATGGCTGAACCGGCCAGCCGCCGTCTGGCCACGTTGGCGGAAGGCCCATCTGGTGGCCCTTTCGCGCAGCGGCGAAACGACGGAAACCGTTGCCGCCGCCAAGGCAAGCCGCAAGGCCGGCGTTTTCGTCACCGCCATAACGGTCGAGCCCGAAAGCTCGCTTGCCAAGAACTGCGACCGGCTGATCGAAGCGGCGACCCACGGCGATGAGGGCATCGTCATGACGGTTTCGGCGAGCCTGATGCTGCTTCTGGGCATGCAGATGGTCGGCATGGAGATCCCGCCATCGATGGCCCAATCGGCACGCCGCCTGGCTGATCAGCTCGACGCGGCTCTTCCGAAGATCATCAAAGGTCGCTCGCATTTCGTCTTCCTCGGCAGCGGATCGCTCTACGGCATTGCCTTGGAGGGGGCGCTGAAGCTGATGGAAATGAGCCAGATCGTCACCCAGGGCTTCCATCCGCTCGAATACCGCCATGGTCCGATCAGCCTCGTCGATGAAAATACCGCTGTTGTCATGCTTTACAGCGCCGATCAGAAGGTCGCGGAAGCCCTGCTGATCGAGGAGTTGCGGCAAAAGGGAGCGACTGTCATCGGCTTTGGCGGTCCAGGCGATCTGGAACTGACTGTCGATTGCGATCCGGCACTCGTGAGCCTCTACGTGCTGCCGGCTCTGCAGATCCTTGGAGAAAGGGCAGCACAGTCGAAGGGTGTCGATACGGTATCGCCCCGTCATCTGACCAAGGTTGTGATGCTCGGATGAACGCCTCCTTCGAGCACAATCGCGGCATCGCGCTGAAGAAGCTTCTCGGCGATCGCGTCAAGACACTGCCGCACGGCATCACCTCCGTTTGCTCCGCGCATCCGCTCGTTATCGAGGCGGCGCTCAAGCGTGCGGCTTCGGAAGGGGCGGTCGCGCTGATCGAAGCGACCTGCAATCAGGTCAATCAGGACGGCGGCTATACCGGGATGACACCCCGCGATTTCCGCCGTTTCGTCGAGGAAATCGCCGTCGCGGTCGGCCTTCCCATCGATCGCCTCATCCTGGGCGGCGACCATCTTGGGCCGAACCCGTGGAGGAAGCTTCCCGCGGAGGAAGCAATGGCGAAGGCCGAAGCGATGATTGCCACCTATATCGAGGCGGGCTTCGAAAAGATCCATCTCGATACCTCGATGGGCTGCGCGGGCGAGCCCGTCGCCTTGGCCGACGAACTGACGGCGGAGCGTGCCGCGCGGCTCGCCCGCGTGGCGGAAGAGGCCGCTCGTCGCTCCGGCCTCCGACCACCGGTCTATATTATCGGAACCGAGGTCCCGCCGCCGGGCGGCGCCACCCACGCCCTCGACGAGCTTGAGGTGACGCGAGCAGAGGCGGCGATAAACACGCTGGCGGTGCATCGTGCCGCCTTCGCCAAGGCCGGTGTCGAAAGCGCCCTGGAGCGGGTGATCGCCATCGTCGTCCAGCCCGGCGTCGAGTTCGGCAATGCCAATGTCGTCCTTTACAGACCCGATCGCGCGGATGGCTTGATTGGCGCTCTCGACCAAATGCCCGGCTTGCTCTTTGAGGCGCATTCCACGGACTATCAGCCCCGGGACGCGCTCGCCGCCCTCGTGCAGGGCGGTTTTGCGATCCTCAAGGTCGGCCCGGGCCTGACCTTTGCCTTGCGGGAGGCGCTCTATGGCCTCGATGCCATCGCATCGGTTCTCGCCGGAAGGGCTCCGCCTGATGCGATCTATACGACAATGGAGGCCCTCATGCTCGAAAATCCAGGTCATTGGAATTCCCATTATGGGGGCTCGACCGAGGAACAGCGCCTGCAGCGCCATTTCAGCTATAGCGATCGCATCCGCTACTATTGGCCGAACGAGAAGGCGGCCGCGGCAGTCGAGACCCTGTTCGCGCGCTTCGAAGGCGATATTCCGGAAACGCTCATCAGCCAGTATCTCGGCCGGGTCTATCCGGCAGTGGTCGCAAGGAGGGTTCCGCCTCGGGCGCGCGATCTCTGCATCGCCGCTATCGATGCGGCCCT
Organism: Rhizobium sp. ERR 1071; assembly: GCF_007828675.1. Lineage (NCBI taxonomy): Bacteria > Pseudomonadati > Pseudomonadota > Alphaproteobacteria > Hyphomicrobiales > Rhizobiaceae > Rhizobium > Rhizobium sp. ERR 1071. Next base: position 121,205 of record NZ_VITM01000005.1, read on the forward strand.
GGAACCCTATTCCGCGGCCACGCTCGCATAGTCGCCCTAGCGCGCTTTCCGGCCATGGCGGTCGGCAAAGGCGTTGGCGATCAGACACACGCTTTTCTAACTGGAGATCATAATGGCATCGGTCAGCGTGACGAGTGTCCGCAAGAGCTACGGTCACTTCGAAGTTCTGCATGGAGTGGATATCGATATCGAGGATGGCGAATTCGTCATTCTTGTCGGCCCTTCGGGCTGCGGAAAATCGACGCTTCTTCGCATGATCGCCGGACTGGAGGAGATCAGTGGCGGTGAGGTCGCGATCGGCGGTCGGGTGGTCAACGATGTCGAAGCCAAGAGCCGCGACATCGCCATGGTGTTCCAATCCTACGCGCTTTATCCGCATATGACCGTCGCGGCGAACATGGGCTTTTCGCTTCGGCTGGCCAAGGCGCCGAAGGAAGAGATCCGGCAGCGCGTGCGCGATGCGGCGCAGATCCTCGGCTTGGAAAACCTGCTCGAGCGCTATCCGCGCAATCTGTCCGGCGGTCAGCGCCAACGCGTTGCCATGGGCCGCGCGATCGTGCGTCAGCCACAGGTATTTCTCTTCGACGAACCGCTGTCCAATCTGGACGCCAAGCTGCGCGTGCAGATGCGCTCGGAAATCAAGCAACTACACCAACGTTTACGCACGACCACGATCTACGTCACCCATGACCAGATCGAAGCCATGACGATGGCGGACCGGATCGTCGTCATGCGCGACGGCTATGTCGAGCAGATCGGCTCGCCTCTGGAACTGTACGACCGACCCGCCAACCTGTTCGTTGCTGGCTTCATCGGCTCCCCGGGGATGAATCTCATTCGCGGCAAGATCAGCAGCGCTGGCCCGCTGGAATTCCTCGCCGATGGCGGAGCGCGCCTTCCATTGCCCGCAGGGCTCGACGTCAAGCGTGGCGCGGAGGTTGTCTACGGCATGCGGCCCGAAAACATTGCCATGGGCGAGGGCGGCATCGATGCGGAAGTCGTGGTGGTGGAGCCGACCGGAGCGGAGACCCTGATTGTTTGCCGTATCGGGTCCGACGATCTCGTCATAGCGCTGCGCGAGCGGGTGGCCACGCAGGCTGGCGGCCGTCTTTCGTTGATACCTGATCTTGGAAGGCTGCATCTTTTCGACGCGGCGACCGGCCGGCGGCTGGAGTAAGCTCATTCGCCATTGCTCGCCGCCACCGGCCTGAAGATCGGTTGCATCGCGGCATCCGAGGACAGGTAATACAAGTCGGTAGCGGGAAGACCTTGGTTTCAGTCGGCAGCCAGCCAGGCTTTGATCCCTATGAGGCTATGAAACTCGTCGACCGCACGTACTCTTTTCCCGGGTAGCGCAAGAGCTGCCATCTCCGCCAGGGCTCGACCCGGCCCCAGTTCGAGGATCGTCGTCACGCCACGTTCGGCCATGGCTTCGATCACGCCTGCCCAATCGATCCTTTCGGCCAGTTGCCGCGCAAGCCCTCCGCGGGCGCGTTGCGGATCGACGACAATCGTGGCACTGGTGGCGGTCATGAGGCGCAGCGCCGGGCGGTTGACAGCTGCCGAGGCAAGGGCTTTATCAAACGGTGCCACCGCACCGGCGAGCCGCGGTGTATGGGAGGCGATATGCACTGGCATCGGCGCGGCGCGTGCCGCGCCTTCTTCAAGCGCGGCGGTGCATAGCGCATCGATCGATTGTCTGGCGCCGCCGAGGATGAACAGGAGATCGGGGTTCACGATGGCGATTGCGCAGCCGAAACGATCGGCAAGCTCCCGCACCGCCGCCATTGGCAAACCACGCACATAGCCAAGTCCGTCATCTGGGCCGCCGGCGGCGTCCATTTCCCGCGCCCGCTGATCGACCAGCCTCAAAGTGTCCATGGGTGACCAGATCCCAGCCACCCCCCACGCCGCCATTTCACCGACGCTGTAGCCAGCCACCATTGTTTCGCTTGGCGCTCCGGCCGGAAAAAGGACGCGAGCAATCGCAAGCGCACGTATCACGCACAGGATCTGACCTTCGCGGTTCGCATGCAACGCGGCTTCGGGTGCGGTCCGGCAGAAGTCCGTTGGATGCGCCCCAAGCACCGCGGCCGCGGCCTCGAAGATGAGCTGCGCGTCGGGTTCCGCTGCCAGCAGCCGGAACATTTCCCGGCTCTGGTGGCCTTGGCCCGAACACAGCAGCGCGAGGGTCACGATTCCAACACCTCGGTAAACAATGCCATCGCAAGGAGATCGGCGCAACCGCCCGGGCTGAGGTTGCGCGCCACGAACGCCTCGTGAACGGCCTTGGCATCCCATCGCCAACTCGCGCGTCCGACCCCGCCGTCCGCCAGGAAGGCGCTGGTCTTGTCACGCGCGAAATTCAACCCTTCCGGGCCGGCACGATAAAGCAGATTGCTGTCGTCGACCACCGCGATCAGGGCCATGCAGGCATGAACCCTCGCGGCTTCCTCGTTACCCATGGCCAGGCGCCGCCCTTCGGCAAGCGCGGGGCGGGCGACATCGTAGACGGATGGCATGCCGGCGGCAGCCTCGGCCCGCGCGCCGCCGACCTGGTAGCGTCGCGCCACCACGCTGCCGTGAGTGTCGTGCTCCGGCGCATGGTTAAGGATGTCACGTCCCCAACGCTGTGCGACAAGGGTGCCGAGCGGCGCCTGCCAGGCGCGGTTCGCCGCCAGGCCGGCCGCCGCCGCCAGAAGGCCAAGGCCGAAGATGGCGCCGCGATGGGTGTTTACTCCGCCGGTCGCATCCCTCATTGCCTTTTCCGCCTCAATGCCGATTTGCCGCAGGCGATCCATGCCGGCGTTCATCGCGCCCGCCTCCGCAAGCGCGACGAAGAACGGCTCCAGCGTCCGAGCGCTCAGGCGCAGAAGATCCGCGTCCATGTCGGCGTGAGCGCCGTTGTCGATGTGGCTGACCAATCCGGGCTTGGGCCAGGTTTCCACCTCCAGGACGAGCGCTTGGGCGGCATGCCGTCCAATCAGCGCGGGATCGCGATGCTTGACGGCGACGGGACATGGTTCGGTCAGCAATGGAAACGTCATGCGAAGAGCGCCTCCCGCGCAATAAGGGCCGATCCAGTATGGGATTTAACCAGGAGTTCCGGGTTTTCCGACAGCCATTCCCGCCACTGAACGGCCGTGCCGTAGGGCGTGATCAATTCCGCGTCGATCCGCATGGGCGCGTGTTCGGCAACATCGGTCAGTAAAGCCGTCACTCGCCTTGCATCTGCGTCCGAGCGACACTCGACCAGAAGATCGAGATCGGAAGTATCGGCCAGATAGGAAAGGCCGGTCAGGTATTGCCAAGCCAGACTTCCGAAACAGCGACAAGAGGGGGCTGCCTCCAGAAGCGCGCCAATGGCCTGACACCATTGCGCCGGCGCCGCGGGTAGCGCATCCCTCAATAGAGGAGGAGCTGCCGTCTGCATGACGGCAGCTGGCGGGCATGCGAGAGCGAGCCGTTTTCGCCCCATGCCTGGAGGAAGGGGCAGCCCCAAGGGTATGATATCCGTCGCGTCGCCGCTGGTCCGACGACGGAAGATTGCCGGTCGTCCCAATTCCGCCCATGCCAGCAGATCGGGCTCCATTTCGCCCTGGACTCGGCCCTGCAGCAAGCCCAGCCATGCTTCGGAGCGCACATAGACAAGATCGTGACGGCGGAGGGCGGCGACATCAACCATGGAGCAAAGCCAGCCGTTCTATTTCGGCCGCGATCATGGCGGCCTTCGGCCGACCGCCGCGATCCGCGCCCCATTGCGCGCGCGGATCGCGCGAAATGGGCTTGGCGAGAAGCGCGGCGAGCTGGGCGTTCAAGGAGGACGCCGGATCCCACACTTCCGCTATGGCGCCGGTTGCGAGAAGATTATCGAGGCCGGGCGCGAAGACGGGCGTTGTCGCCGCCTTTTCTTTCAGCGTGGCAAGCGGCAGCTTGGTTACCCGGGCCATGGATGGCAGGTCCATGACTTCGGGCCAGGCGGTGGGCAGGGCTGCCAGCGATCCGCAAGCCAGCGCGGTGGCAATGAAGGCGCCGGCAGCACTGCCGCCATAGAGAAGGCCGACCGTACGGTGTCCCGCATGCTCAGCTTGCCACAGCGCCTTTGCCAAATGCGCCAGCGCCTCGCTGAGACCCAGCAGTTCGTCACGCCGGCTCATGCGTTGACTGCCGGAGTCGACCAGGAATAACAGGGGTGAACTGTCCGGCCGCCGGGCGACTGACAGGATATGCCCGGCCAGCGCTATCGCTTCATCGACGCCCGGATAGGTCTTGTCGGCAATGCCGATCAGGTCGATCCGGTTTTGTCGGTCCAACCGCCCCCAGCCGGTAACAAGCCCATCCGCCAGGGTTATCTCGTGGCCGGCGGGAAAGAGTGAGGACAGGATGTCAGCGAGCTGCATCGGCGCTCTCCCGATGGATATTGGCCGTGGTGAGGAAAGTCCCGATGTCCCGCTCCGGTATTTGCCCGGAGTCCTCGATCTGCAGCCGCGCCCATATCTCGGTAGCATCATGGGCATCGCCGAATTGGCGCAATCGATGTTCGAGCCGCGTCTGTTCCGCTTGCAGTACCGTCGGGTCTAAAGTGGCCGGCCGTTGCAGCGCGGCAATCGCACCGGCGCGGAAGGCGGCGATATCGTCCTCGACGAAGATATCGGCTCCGCCGATCAGGTAGCGATGCTTGCCGCCCATGGTTCGCCAGACGAGCGCCCGATCCCGCGAGTCGAATTCTTCCACGCCCCTGTTCGTCTCGATGACCTCCGGCCCGGACACGGATAGGCGACCCTGCTCGGAGATGATGAGCGCCGAGCAGCAGCCGGCGATCAGGCTGCCGCCGCCATAGCAGCCCGCCCGGCCGCCAAGAAGACCGATGACGCGCGCGCCCTCGGATCGCGCCTCCAGCACGGCGCGCATGATCTCGGAGATTGCCAATTCACCGGCATTGGCTTCTTGGAGGCGCACGCCGCCCGTGTCGAAGAGAATGACGATATCCCGCCGCATCTTAGCCGAGGCATGCAGCAGGCCAGTCAGCTTGGCGCCGTGCACCTCGCCAATGGCACCGCCCATGAAGCGCCCTTCCTGGGCGGCTACTAGTACCGGGCGACCATCGATGCGGCCGGCTCCGACGATGATGCCATCGTCGAACTGCCGGGGCAAATCGAAGAGTGAGAGGTGAGGGCTCGTCTCCCGCCGTTCCGGGCCTAGGAATTCGGTGAAGCTGTCGGCATCGAGCAGATGCAGCAGCCGGCCACGGGCGGAGTCTTCATACCAGCTTCGGCGCGGCGTGCGAGGATCGGTCATTCTGGCTTCTCCATCAGCCGTACACCCTGGGCCAGGCGCAGCGCCACCATATCCGGCCGGGCGCCGCCGTCATTGATCGTGATGCGCAGGCCGCCGGCGGCGGAGCGTGCCGCGAAATCTTCGGTAACCGCTGCCCACAGCTCGGCGAAACCATGGGCCGGCGTCGCGATCTCGATGACGCAACGGTCCGGCGCCTCCCGTCGTTCAAGCAATACTTCGAGGTTGCCCGACGCGACGACGCCCACCAAGGCGAGGGCGCGGGTCCCGCCAGTCTGCGTCGATTTCAATTCGTAAAGCAGATTTTCCATAGGGACGGCCTACCAATTGCGGAACCGGGAAGGCGGCCTGTAGAGGCCGCCAGAGGCGAGCATCAGATCCTTGATGGAATGCGCGGCCAGCAGACTGCGATCGGCATCCAGGGGATCAATTCCAAGGTCTTCGGGACGCTGGATGACTTTGCGCTGACGCAGGTGCTCCACCATCTTGCGGTCTCGGGCGCGACCGACTTCGGTGTAACCGGCCACGCCGCGGACCGCCTGTTCCCGCTCGTCCCTGTCGCGACACAACAGCAGATTGGCGATCCCCTCTTCGGTCACGATATGGGTCACGTCGTCACCGTAAACCATCACGGGAGCCAGATCGAGCTGTAGCTTGTCGGCCAGATCCAGGGCGGCCAGACGCTCGACGAACATCGGCACCATGCCATCGCCGAAGGTTTCGCCGATCTGGACGACCAGTTTGCGGCCCCGGCGCAGGGCAGGGGTCGCAGCGGAGGGATAGGCTTCCCGGCCGGCGCGCAGCCAGGCTTCGCTCGGATGGCGCCGGCCCCGTGCGTCCGATCCCATATTGGGGGCGCCGCCGAAACCCGCGACCCTGCTGCCGGTCACGGTCGAACTGTTGCCGGCAAGGTCGATCTGCAAGGTCGAGCCGATGAACATGTCGCAGGCATAGAGTCCGGCGGTCTGGCAAAAGGCACGGTTAGAACGTAGCGAGCCGTCAGGCCCGGTGAAAAAAATGTCGGGGCGAGCCCGCATATAGTCTTCCATACCCACTTCGGAGCCGAAGGAATGGATCTGCTCCACCCATCCGGCTTCGATGGCGGGGATCAAGGTGGGATGAGGGTTCAGTGCCCAATGCGTGCAGACCTTGCCCTTCAATCCCAGCCGCTCACCGTAAGTCGGCAGCAGCAGCTCGATGGCCGCCGTATTGAAGCCGATGCCATGGTTCAGGCGGCGCACGCCATAGGGCATATAGAGCCCCTTGATCGCCAGCATGGCGGTCAGGATTTGCGTTTCGGTAATCGCCGCCGGATCGCGGGTGAACAGCGGCTCCACATAGAAGGGTCGCTTGGCATCCACGACGAAATGAACCTGGTCGGCGGGAATGTCGACGCGCGGCACGCGGTCGACGATCTCGCCCACCTGCGCGACGACCAGCCCCTTGCCGAAGCTCGTCGCCTCCACGACCGTTGGCGTATCTTCCGTATTCGGCCCGGTATAGAGATTTCCCTCTCTGTCCGCGCTGACGGCGGCGATGAGCGCCACCTTTGGCGTCAGATCAATAAAATAGCGGGCGAAGAGTTCCAGATAGGTATGGACCGCACCCAGTTCGATCTGACCGCCGAACATCATGCGCGCGATGCGAGCCGACTGCGGGCCGGAATAGGAAAAATCGAGCCTTCGGGCGATGCCGCTTTCGAAAATGTCGAGATGCTCCGGCAGGACCACACCCGACTGTACCATATGCAGGTCGTGTATCTTGGCGACATCGACCTTGGACAGCGCCTTGGCCAAAAGGTCCGCCTGCTTCTGGTTGTCGCCCTCGAGGCAAACGCGATCTCCAGGCTTCAGGATCGCTTCCAGGAAAGCGACGAGCTGCTGCGGGTCGACGAGCTTGCCGGCAGAGAAACGCTGGCCGGCCTCGAGACGCGCCAGCCTGTCGCGACCTTTCGTATTCCAATCAAGCATTTGATAGCCCTATGTATGCGCAAGAGCGTGTTTCCGGAAATATAATGTACACACAATTGCGAAAACTGCAACAAAGTGTATTTTAAAATCGTCGTGCGGTCTATCCGTATGCATAGGAGGAGGAAAAATGGTGAACTCGTATTTCTATCGAAGCGCATGCGGGGAGGATCGCTCATGATGATCTCTGGTGTCGCGATGCTTGCCCTTTGCACCCTCTTGGGAAGCGTCCTCGGTGATCTCCTGGGGGTAGCGCTTGGCGTGAAGGCGAATGTCGGCGGTGTCGGCATTGCCATGATCCTGCTTATCGCCACGCGGCTTTGGCTGAGTAGGCGGGGCTTGTTGACGCTGCCGCTCAAACTCGGTGTCGAGTTCTGGGGCGCTCTCTACATCCCGATCGTCGTCGCCATGGCAGCGCAGCAAAACGTGTTGGTGGCCGCGCGCAGCGGTCCGCTGGTGCTGATCGCCGGTATCGTGACGGTTTTCGTTTGTTTTGCGACCGTCGCCCTGATGAGTCGCATCGGCGAGAGAGGCGAAACGATGGACGAAATCGAAGCGAGGGCCAGGGGTGAGCTTGCCACCTCCGGCAATCCGATCTGAGGGAGGCCGCCATGGAGATCTTGAAACACGGCTTGACCGCCAACAGCCTGCTTACCGCATTCGCCATCGTCGGATTGGTCATGTGGCTGTCGAACGCCATTTCGAAACATGTCCTGTTCGGCCGCGTCCACGGCTCGGCCATCGCGATCGTTCTGGGGCTCGCCGCCGCCTTCGCGGCTGGTCTGTGGACCGGAGGCGAAAAAGGGGTGGTGGATATTCCAATCCTTAGTGGCATCGGCCTCATGGGCGGAGCCATGCTGCGCGATTTCGCCATCGTCGCCACGGCCTTCGAGGTCGATGTCGGCCAAGCACGCAAGGCTGGCGCTGTCGGTGCGCTTGCCCTTGGCCTCGGCACGGTTCTTCCGTTCATTGTCGGCTCGTTGCTCGCCGTCGCTTTCGGCTATACGGATGCGGTATCCATAACGACGATCGGCGCCGGTGCCGTTACCTACATCGTGGGACCTGTGACGGGTGCCGCTCTGGGCGCAAGCTCGGCCGTGATCGCGCTGTCGATTGCGACCGGTGTTTTCAAGGCGGTCCTTGTCATGGTCGGAACCCCGATCGTCGCCAAGGCGATCGGTCTCGACAATCCCCGCAGCGCCATGATGTTCGGCGGCCTGATGGGAACCGTCAGCGGCGTGTCCGGCGGCCTGGCGGCGACCGATCGCCGTCTCGTCCCCTATGGCGCGCTGACGGCGACGTTTCACACGGGGCTGGGCTGCCTTGTAGCGCCTTCGATCCTTTATCTCGCCGTCAGGGCGATTGCAGGGGGCTGAAACAAAATGGGGAAAGCCGGTCGAACCGGTGCAGAAAAAGGCTTTTAGATGCCGCATCCTGCACGGGATCGCCGGTACGATTTGGGCGCCCGGCTATACCCCGATGCTTGCCGATCCAGCCGTCGTCGATGGCCTCCTCGCCAGCAGGCAAAACGGGCCGAATGCGGCACCATGCTTCATATCGATTGCTATCTGTCGAATTGGATGATGTAAAACTGAATGGTTGCCCGCCAAATCGGAAACAAGGTTTGACATGACGGAATTTGACGAAGCTGGATCGATCGGTCAGCGCATTAAACTGGTGCTGATGGATGAGATTTCCTCCGGCGCCATAAGGCCCGGCACAAGCCTGGACGAGGCAACGCTCAGCAGCCGCTTCGGCGCTTCCCGCACGCCGGTAAGGGATGCTTTACGTCAGTTGGAGGCGATCGGGCTCGTTGAGATTCGTCCGCGGCGAGGCGCAACCGTCCTGCCGCTGACCTTGCCGCGGCTGATGGAGATGTTCGAAGTAACCGCCGAGATGGAATGCATGTGCGTCCGTCTGGCGACCCATCGGATAACGGGCGTGGAGCGCGCGGTTCTGACCGAAATTCATGAGCGTTCCGAACTCGCGGCGAAGGCAGACGACTTTGAACAGTATGACAAGCTCAATTTGTCCTTCCACGAAACGCTATATCGCGGTGCGCATAACGAGTTTCTGTTTGATGAATTGATGAGGCTGCGGGCAAGACTGCTGCCATTCCGCAGGACTCAGCTGCGGCAACCGAAGCGATTGACGGCTTCATTCCTTGAGCACGAGGCGATCCTGCGCGCCATGATCCGGGGCGATGCGACGGAAGCGGCCCTAGTCGTGCGCGAACATATGCTGAATGCGGCCTTGGCATTGGCGCGCTACATGGAAATCGACGAGGCAGCGGAATGAACAGCCGAACGATTCCACCGTCGCGCAAGCTGTCCGGATCTCAGGATGCATCCGGCAGGCTACAACCTATCCCAATCTGATCCCGCCCTAAAGCTCGGATCAATCACAGGAATTGCTGCCGCTGCGGCTGATTGATTTTAGCGGGCTGAGCAGCATCCGAGCCGCCTCCCAAGTCCGCTGCGGCTTCTCGATTGGCCTGACCGCCCTCCGGCACCGATAACAGCGCCTTGGTCGGATCGTTGGTGTTTGACTTCAGCCTCTTTCGCGAAGGGCATCGATGACGACGGAGAATGCGCGAAGATTCTGTCGGCGGCTGGGATAATAGAGGTAGTAGCCCGCGAATTTCGGACACCAGTCGTCGAGGACAAGTTGAAGTCGCCCCGCCTCCAGATGGTGCTCGACATAGCTTTCCGGAACGTAGGCAATTCCGTGTCCGTCGAGAGCGGCCGATATCATCTCGCGATCGGTATTAAACGTGAGCTGGCCCTCGACCCTGACCCGGATCTCCTCTCCGTCCTTTTCGAACTCCCAGGCATAGAGACCGCCGATGCGGCCGAGGCGTCGACGAATGCAGTTGTGACGCATCAGCTCCTGTGGGGTCAGCGGTGCTGATCGGGTTCTAAAGTACTCTGGCGAGCCGACCGCCACCAGCCTCCAGTCGGGGCCGATGCGTACCGCGATCATGTCCTTCTCGAGGCTTTCGCCAAGCCTGACGCCGGCATCGAACCCGTCCTCGACGATGTTGCGGAAGCTGCCATCGACGCTGAGTTCAAGCTTGATATCAGGGTAATCGGCAAGGATGGACGACAATTTCGGCCACACGACACTTTCCATGGCGTGGTTGGAAAGCGTGATCCTGACGGTTCCTGCCGGGCGTTCCCGATAGACGGTCAAGGCTTCGATGTCCGCTTCGATCTCGGCGATGCGAGGCGACAGGGACTGTTGGAGCCGTTCGCCCGCCTCCGTCAGTCCAACGCTTCTCGTCGTGCGCGCCAGCAGGCGCATGCCAAGACGTTCTTCAAGTTTCTTCACCGCATGACTGAGCGTCGATTGGGATGTGCCCAGCTTTGCGGCCGCTTTCGTGAAGCTCCGTTCCTCAGCGACGGCCAGGAACACCAGCAGTTCGTTGAAATTTTCCCGTGGCATGAGCTTGTCCTATCCCATAATCGCGGGCCGAATTAATATCAATTTTCGATAGCTTCATGCAAATTACCCCGTCTAATCCGATTTATCGAGCGATGCTATGTATTCTCCCGAATGCGAAACGGACAGGCGCAACGCGCCCCGACGGGAGACCGGGCCATGCTCGCGACAATCCTTCATCAATCCCGGAAAGGTCTTCGATCTGGCGGTTCCGCTTGCCGATGTCGCGCATGGTTACAAGGCCATGGATGAGTGCCGGGCCATCAGGGCACTGCTCGGGATGTGAGGAGCAGGCCATGAAGAAAAGGCAATTCATCGCCGCGACGAGCGCCCCTGCCACCATCAAGACTTTCCGCTGAACAGCGCGTTCAGGCAACTTTGGACAATTGTTATGGAAACCACCTATGACCGCGCCGTCGAGCGTGCGGCCAGCCCATGGGCCGCGATCATCTGCATGACGCTGATGACCTTTACCCTCGTCGCTTCCGAGTTTCTTCCCGTCAGCCTGCTAACCCCGATCGCAGAGGAGCTTGGCATTACCGCGGGGCAGGCGGGGCAGGCGATTTCCGTTTCCGGATTTTTCGCGGTCGTCACCAGCCTGTTCAGCAACACGGTGCTGTGGCGGCTGGATCGGCGAACGGTGGTCCTGTCCTATACGATCGTGATGGTGCTCTCGGGTCTGGCGATCACATTCGCGCCCAACTATCTCGTCTTCATGCTCGGCCGCGCGCTGATCGGCATCGCGATCGGCGGTTTCTGGTCGCTGTCCACCTCTATCGTCGCGCGCATCGCTGCCGAACAGGACATTCCAAAGGCCCTCGCCATGCTGCAGGGCGGTACTGCTTTGGCCACGGTCATCGCTCAGCCGTTGGGAAGCTTTCTCGGCGGATTGATAGGCTGGCGCGGTGCCTTCTTCATCGTCGTTCCGGTCGGCATCATCGCCTTCGTCTGGCAAATCTTCGCCTTGCCGCGAATACCCGGCGGTTCGAAGAATGACGGGGGCGGTCCGCTCGGGTTGCTGCGAAACCGCGTCTTGGCAATCAGCATGGCCGCCATGTCCTTCTTCTTCATGGGCCAATTCGCGCTGTCGACCTATCTTCGACCGCTCCTTGGAGATGTGACGAGGCTTGATGTGAACGAGCTGTCGGTCGTGCTCCTCGGCATCGGCGTGTTCGGCCTGCTAGGCACGTCCTTGATCGGCTTCCTGCTGCGAGCGCATCTGGATGCCGTCCTCGCCGGATTCCCCGCGGCGCTCGCCGCGATCGCTCTGCTGCTGATCCCGCTCGCACCTTCGGGTATTGCGGTCGCCGCGCTCCTCTGCCTGTTCGGGTTCTTCGCCACGCCCATTCCTGTTGCCTGGAACACATGGATGACCCGGGCCATCCCAGACAAACTCGAGGCCGGCGGCGGGCTGCTGGTGGCGCTGATCCAGGCGGCAATCACCGCCGGTGCCTTCACAGGCGGGCTGCTGTTCGACGGCGTCGGGTGGTGGAGCCCATTCGCCTATAGCGGTGTTCTGTTTCTGGCGGCCGCCATCATTGCGTTCACGGCAAGACGGTCCGAATGATCTGGGACAGATCCAGGCGCGGATAGGCCCGCGATGTGAAATGGGGTCGCGGCCCCGGCCGATAGCCTCGCAGGGCATGCCCCAGGCTGTGGTCGATATTAATCATGTCTGCAAAATATGCCTGCGGGTCAGTTCCTTGAGCATATCGACGTCGCGCTTCTCTATTGCGTCGATCATCTGCTGGTGCTCGCGGCCGGACTGCTCGATGCGGGCTCGGGTTCGCCATTGCGAGACCGGTGCCGATGAGGTGCGTTGCCGGATTTCGGTGATGAGTTCGACAAGCTCCTGATTTCCTGCAAGTACCAGCAGGTAGCGGTGAAAAGCGAGATTGGCTTCGTAAAGCTCGAGCATGGTGCCATTGAGCACCAGATCATCGAAGCGCGAAGCCAGCGCGCGCAAATTGGCAATATCCGCATCGCCGGCATTGGCGACGATGCGATCGCTGATCGCCACTTCGAGGATCACGCGGATATCGCTTACTTCCTGGGCGCGGCGCCCGTCCTGCTCGTGCACGTGATAGCCGCGATTGGGAATGTGCTCGACAAGCCGCTTCTGCACGAGGCGGTCGAGCGCCCGTCGCACCTGCGGCCTCGTACAACTGTACCGACGCTCCAGATCGATCTGCTTCAGCCATGTTCCCGGTGGGAGCCTGCCCGCGAGGATGTCCTGGAGAATGAGCTCGGTCACGTCGGGCGCCTCTCCTCCGTGCGACCGCGCCGCCGCTTCAGCTTCCAGCGAGTTCATGCAGCTCTCCCAGACCTTCCCAAGTTGGCGATGACTATCATAGGTCCACATTTTTCAACACGGCGCGCGCTATGGCTGCCAAAAAAATATTCATGCTCATCTCTTGCGCATCCGTTCTTATTGGCACATAAATTGGTACCAATTTAGTATCCATTATATGAGGCGGATGGCAAGTCCATGCAAAATTCCGATGCGGTCTGGGACATTGTCGAAAGGAAAAGCGCGGAATTCTTCGCGCTTAGCGATCGGATCTGGGACATTCCTGAAACGAACTACCTGGAATACAGATCCGCCGAAGAACATGCCGCGATGCTTGGGCGTCAGGGGTTTCGTGTCGAGCGCGGCATCGCCGGCCTGCCGACGGCTGTCATGGGCGAAGCGGGCGAGGATGGTCCGGTCATCGCGATCCTCGGCGAGTTCGATGCGCTGCCCGGATTGAGCCAGGAAGCCGGTGTCGCGGAAGAGCGGCCTCTGGTCGATGGCGGCAATGGCCATGGCTGCGGCCATAACATGCTGGGCGCCGGCTCGATGCTCGCGGCGGCCGCGGTCAAGGATTTCCTCGCAGAAAACGGCCTGAAGGGCAGGGTGCGCTATTACGGTTGCCCGGCCGAGGAGGGTGGATCCTCCAAGGGCTTCATGGTTCGTGCTGGCGTTTTCGATGATGTCGATATCGCGATCTCCTGGCATCCGGCGGCCTTCGCCGGCGTCAACAATCCCATTTCGCTCGCCTGCAACGAGATCAATTTCCATTTTTCCGGCCGTGCCTCGCACGCTTCTGCCACGCCTCATCTTGGCCGCAGCGCGCTGGATGCGGTCGAGCTGATGAATGTCGGTGTCAACTACATGCGCGAACACATGCCGTCGACGGCGCGCATCCACTATGCCGTCACCGATACCGGCGGCGCGGCCCCCAATGTCGTGCAGGCGCGCGCCACCGTGCGTTATCTCGTGCGGGCGCGGACCCTGCCGGAACTCCTTTCGCTGGTCGCCCGGGTCAAGAAGGTGGCCGAGGGTGCCGCCTTGATGACAGAGACGACGGTTCGCAGCGAGATCATCAGCGGCGACGCCAATCTCGTTGGCAATACACCGCTCGAGGAATGCATGTTCGCGCAGCTGAATCGGCTCGGGCCGCCCGTGTTTGACGACGCGGATCGCGAGACCGCGCTGAAGTTTCAGCAGACCTTCAGCGCGGAGGATATTGCCGCTTCCTACGGCCGATTTGCATTGAAGCCGAAGAAGGGCCAGGCGCTCTGTGAGGAAATCTTTCCGTTGAACGCCGGCGATGGCACCCTGGTCGGCTCGACCGATGTCGGAACGGTCAGCTGGGTCGTCCCGACCGTGCAGATGCGCGGCGCCACCTATGCGATCGGCACGCCCGGCCACTCCTGGCAGCTCGTCGCGCAGGGCAAGCTGCCTGTCGCTCACAAGGGCACCGAACATGCCGCCAAGGTGATGGCGAGCACGGCCGTCGAACTCATCCGCAATCCCGCGCTCATCGCGGCCGCCAAGGAAGATCACAAAGCACGCCTCGAAGGTACGCCCTTCGTCAACCCGATCCCGGACGATGTCGAGCCGCCGCTGCCGGAGAAGGCCAATGGCTGAGGCCGGTCTGAAGCCCGATCGCGCGCGCTTGATGGCGCATATCGGCGAATTCGCGCGCCGAGTAAAGCTTTCGGGCACGGCCGAAGAGCTGGAAAGCTTCCGCTATCTCCAGGCTGAGATGGACGGCTTTGGCTATCGCACGCGGCTTCTGTCGCACGATGCCTTCATCAGCTTGCCACGTGCCGCCACGGTTGAGATCGATGGCGAGAACCTTCGTTGCATCACGCATTCCATGTCGATCTCGACACCAGCCGCGGGAGTAACCGGCAATCTCATCCATGTCGGCGAGGGAACCGAAGCCGATTTCGCCGGCAAGGATATCGCCGGCAAGATCGTCCTGGTCGATGGTATCGCGACCGAAGAAGTGGCCGCGCTTGCGAGTGCTTTCGGCGCGCTCGGCGAACTTCACATCAGTCCGAACGAGCATCTCTATGAGATGTGCGTCTCCCCGGTCTGGGGCAGCCCGTCGCAACACACGCGCGACAGGCTGCCGACGACCGTCATCTGCTCGATCGCTAAGGATGATGGCGGCCGCCTGCGTGAAAGGCTTGCGCGCGGAGAGGCGGTGACTGCAACGCTTTGCGCGGAGGTGGACACGGGTTGGCGCAAGACGCCGTTGCTTGTTGCCGAGCTTCAACCGAAAGGCGACGATGGACCTTTCGTCCTGTTTTCCGGCCATCATGACACCTGGCATTTCGGGGTCATGGACAATGGCGGCGCCAATGCGACGATGCTCGAGGCGGCGCGCCTGCTCGCGCTTCGTGCCTCGGAATGGCGCAGGGGCTTGCGCATATGCTTCTGGTCCGGTCATTCCCATGGCCGCTACTCCGGCTCAGCTTGGTACGCCGACGAGTATTTCGACGAACTCGATCGCCGCTGCGCCGTCCATGTCAATGTCGATTCCACCGGCGGCGAGGGTGCTACCGTCCTCACCAATTCCGGTGTGATCGACGAACTCAGGCCCTTGGCTGCGGATGTGATCGAGCGTGTGACCGGACAGAAACACGCCGGCAGGCGTCATGGCCGCGCCGCGGATCAGTCCTTCTGGGGCATCGGTATTCCCTCGATGTTCGGCAGCCTCAGCCATCAGCCGCCGGGACCCGTCAAGATGCTGACGGCGCTTGGATGGTGGTGGCATACGCCGCACGACACCGCCGAACATATCGATCCGGACAATCTTTGCCGGGACACGGCGATTGTTCTCGAAGTTCTCTGGCGGCTGCTGACTTTGCCCGTCCTGCCGCTGGATTACACTCAATATGCCGCCTCCCTCGACGAGCAGATTGGGCAATTGCAGGCAGCGCTTGCCGGCCGTCTCGATATCTCCGGCTTGTCCCGGGCCATAGAAGACTTGCGCGTCAACGCAAATTCGCTTCTGCAGGTGAGGGATCCCAAGCCGGAACGAGCGGCGCGGATCGATGCCTCGCTGATGCATGCCGGGCGGCATCTGGTGCCGCTGAACTATACGAGCGGCGAACGCTTCCATCCTGATTCCGCGCTGCCGCACGTCGCCTGGCCCTCTCTGGAAGGGCTGCGCTCGCTGGCGAGACTGGATGAGGGCGCGCAGGATACCGCTTTCTACGTCGTTCACGCGCGTCAGACGAGAAATCGCATCGCTTACGCGCTGCGGGAGGCCAATGCCGCCCTGAGAGCGGCTCTGGAGAACTGACGCCGAGAATACCGGATCTGACAAAAGGCCGCTTAGGCGGCCGAAAAGGGGAACGAAGATGAAAAACAGAAAAATGCTTGCCGCCGTATTCGGCATGATTGCCTCCCTTGCTCCGCTGACCGCCGGCGCCAAAGACTGGACGCAGGTGAAGGTCGGCATCGAAGGCGCGTTCCCGCCGTGGAACCTGATGGATTCAAGCGGCAAGCTTGCCGGCTTCGACGTCGATCTCATCAACGATCTCTGCAAGCGCGCCAAGGTCGATTGCGAGTTGATCGCCGGCGAATGGAACGCGATGATCCCAAGCCTGAATGCCGGCAAATTCGATCTGGTGATGACGCTCGGCATCAACGATAAGCGCAAACAGGTGGTCGATTTCACCGTACCCTATGCGAGCGGTGTCGCAAGCTTCCTGCTCGTGAAGGATGGATCGGTTTCACCTCTCCCGATGACGGGTGAGCGGCTCAATCTCAACGACAAGGCGAAAGCGGATCCGGTGATCGCGGAGATCGGCAAGGCCTTGAAGGGCAAGACGGTCGGTGTCGTCCAGTCGACCAGCCAGGAGCAGCTGATCAATTCCTATTTCGGATCCGATGTGACGGTGCGTGCCTATAAGAGCTCCGGAGAGCGCGATCTTGATCTCAAGGCAGGCCGCATCGATGCCGGCTTCGACAGCGGCGTCTATGAAACCTCCGTACTCGCCAAACCCGGCAACGACGATCTGATGATGTCCGGCCCCCTGGTGAAGGGTGCGATGTTGGCAACGGAGGTCGCTCTCGGCATGCGCAAGGGCGAGACCGATCTGAAGGCGAAATTCGACGATGCCATCAAGCAAGCGGCCAAGGATGGCACGATCAAGCAGCTCTCGGAAAAATGGAGCAAGATCGACCTGACGCCGACCTTCGAGGCTAATTGAGCGCGTCCCGCATCCACCGTTCCCGGCCGAGGCTAAGACCATGACTTCCCCTGCGCACATCCATTCTTTCAGGTCAAGCGGATGAACCAGCCAACCCTATTCGAGCTTGCTGGCTTCGGTCCGGATGGCTGGGGTCATGCTCTCCTGGCCGGCGCCTGGATGACCATTCTTGTCGCGATTTCCGGCTATGCAGTCGGCGCCTGCATCGGAACGCTCGGCGCGTGGGGCAAGATCGCCGGCAACCGGATTGCACGCGCCACGGCGGATGCCTATACGACGGTTCTTCGCGGCATCCCCGATCTGCTGGTCATCTATCTCTTTTACTTCGGCGGCAGCGCGGTCGTCACGGCCATCGTTAAGATGTTCGGAGCGGAGGGCTTCCTCGGTTTTCCGGGTTTCCTCGCCGGTTCCCTGGCCGTCGGCGTCACGTCCGGTGCGCAGTTCACGGAGGTGCTGCGCGGCGGGTTCAAGGCCGTGCATCCCGGTGAGATCGAGGCCGCCATCGCCTGCGGAATGCCGCGCTGGCTGCGCATGCGCCGGATTATCGCGCCGCTGACCTTGCGTCATGCGCTGCCGGGGCTCGGTAACGTCTGGCAGGTTGTTCTCAAGGAGTCGGCGCTGGTCTCGATCACTGGCGTCGCCGAATTGCTGCGTCAGGCGCAGGTCGGCGCGGGCTCGACGGGACTGCCGTTCGATTTCTACCTGATCGCAGGGGTGATCTATCTGATGATCTCGACCCTATCCAGCCTGATCATCCAGCAAGCAGAGCGCCATCTGTCGCGCGGTGTGAGGAAACGCTGATGGATTGGCAATTCCTTGAAGAGACTTTCGTGAGCCTTGTCGCGGCGATCCCGTTGACGATCGAACTCGCGGTGACGTCGATCTGCCTCGGCGCCATCCTCGCATTGCTTCTGGCGCTTGCTCGCCTATCGGGCGTCACCGTCCTCGACTGGTTTGCCCGGCTCTACGTTTTCGTCTTTCGCGGCACGCCGTTGCTCGTCCAGATCTTCCTGATCTACTACGGTCTCGGCCAGTTCCCCGTCATCCGTCACAGCATTTTCTGGCCATTTCTGCGCGATCCCTATTGGTGCGCCGTCCTGGCGCTGACACTAAATACCGCGGCCTACGCCAGTGAAATCATCCGCGGCGGTCTGCTCTCGGTGCCGCATGGGCAGGTGGAGGCTGCGCGCGCCTGCGGCATGCATCGCCTCATGATGTTCCGGCGCATCATCCTGCCGCTTGCCATCCGCCAGGCGCTGCCGGGCTACGGCAACGAGATGATCTCGATGGTGAAGGCGACATCGCTTGCCTCGATCATCACGCTGATGGAAGTCACGGGCGTCGCGGCGAAGATCATTTCGGAGACCTACCGCGCTATCGAGGTCTTCGTCGTTTCAGGTGCCATCTACCTGGTGATCAACTTCGTGCTGACACGCCTCATCCAGTTTGCCGAGTATCGGCTGAGCCCGCATCTGCGCCCGCCCGTGCCGGTGACGCACGATACCGCCGCCGGGGCGGCCCCCGTAGGAGATCCGCGATGACTGCCACGCCAATCGCACTCAGCGTGCGCGACATGCACAAGAGCTTTGGACCGATCGAGGTGCTCAAGGGTATCTCGCTCGATGCGCTGGAAGGCGACGTCGTCTCGATTCTCGGTTCTTCAGGCTCCGGAAAATCGACATTCCTGCGATGCATCAATTTGCTGGAGACGCCCGATTCCGGTGAGGTGACCGTGGCGGGCGAAACGATCCGCATGCAGCGCACAGCCCGCGGCGCCCATCGTCCAGCCGATGGAAGGCAGGTCGATCGCATCCGTTCCCAACTCGGCATGGTGTTCCAGAGCTTCAATCTCTGGTCCCACAAGACGGTGCTCGAGAACGTGATCGAGGCGCCCGTCCACGTCCAGGGCCGTTCGCGCGCCGAATGCATCGAGGAAGCGGAAGCGCTGCTCGCCAAGGTCGGCATCGCCGACAAGCGCAATTTCTACCCGGCTCATCTTTCGGGGGGCCAGCAACAGCGCGCGGCCATCGCGCGCGCCCTCGCCATGCATCCGAAGGTCATGCTGTTCGATGAACCGACATCGGCGCTCGACCCCGAGCTCGTGGGCGAGGTCCTGAGGGTCATGCGCGCGCTCGCCGAGGAGGGACGCACCATGCTCGTCGTTACGCATGAGATGGGCTTTGCGCGCGATGTCTCGAGCCGCGTCATCTTCCTGCACAAGGGCGTCGTCGAGGAAGACGGCAAGCCGCAGGATGTCTTTGCCGGTTCACGTTCCGAGCGCTTCCGCCAGTTCATCAGCCAATAATTTCAAGTTCAATCACAATGGGGAACTCGATCATGAAATACCTGACCGGACTTCTAACCGCGCTCATAATGGTCGCCACGTTCGCGACGGCGAGCGTCGTGCGCGCCGAGGACAAAAAGTGGACGCATGTCACCATCGCGACCGAAGGCGCTTTTCGTCCATGGAATTTCACCAAGGCGGACGGCAGCCTGGACGGATATGAGATCGAACTGATCAAATATCTCTGCGATCACATGAAAGTCGAATGCACGACCGTCATCCAGCCCTTCGACGGCATGATCCCGGCACTCAATGCGGGTAAATTCGACGCGATCATTTCCGGCATGTCGGCGACCGCCAAGCGGGAGGAGGTCATTGCCTTTAGCGATTCCTACGGCACCACCGGCCAGACGTTCGCAACCCTGAAGGATTCCCCGCTTGCCGATCTTCCCATGAAGGGCCAGGTGTTTTCCCTCGCGACGGATGAAGCCGGCGCGGTCAAGGCGCTGAAGGAACTCGAACCGATGCTCAAGGGCAAGACGATCGGCGTGCAGACTGCATCGATCGCGGCAACCTTCCTCGACAAATATCTGAAGGGCGTCGCCGATATTCGCGAATACAAGACCACCGAGCAGCATGACCTCGACCTGAAGGCCGGCCGCGTCGATCTCATCATGGCGTCGATGGCCTATCTGTCGACGGCCGCGGCAAAACCCGGCAATGAAGATATGACCGTGACCGGACCGCGCTTCCAAGGCGGCCTCCTCGGCCGGGGCAGTTCCGTCGGTCTGCGCAAGGACGACACCCAGCTGAAGGCGATGTTCAACGATGCGATCGCGGCGGCAAAAGCCGACGGTACGATCGCGAAGCTGTCTCAGAAATGGTTCGGCTTCGACGTGACCCCGAAGTAAATCCAGAGCGAGGCTAAACGGTCGCCCCCGCTGCATGCCTTTGATCGTGCCGGGCAACCGCAGCGAAATGCTCTTTCAAACCTGTCATCCCGATGACGCGCAGGTCATCGGGATGATCTGGATGGCCGGCTCAGGCGCGTCGGCGAGATTTGCCTGGGTGCCAAGGCGATTATTTGGCCGTCAGGCGGCGTTATTGCAGTCGGATCGAGCTAGGCGTTCTCGATCGTCCTTGCATTGACGGAATGGAATTCCAGAATTGCACGACTGCTGTGCAACCACACCGGACAGCTTGGTCTACCATCACCCTTCCGATCGGTTGAAATAAGTCCGGTGTCGGCAATCCATCTATCTTCGCCGATCAGTCCACGCTCAGAACGATTTTTCCTTGGACGTGCTCGCTTTCCAGGGTTCGTTGAGCGTCTGCGGCCATATCAAGCGGAAAAACCTTGTGAAGCAGGACTTTGACCTGCCCTTGTTCTATCAGATCGACGATTTCATGAAGCTGGCCCGCATTCGGCGTGGCCATATAGCCGGCAACCCGAATATTACCGGATGCGGTGTCCGGTCGTTCCGGCTCGCCTAGTGTCGACACCAGAACGCCTCCGTTCTTGATAACTTCGAACGAGCGCTTTTGTGTTTCACCCCCGACAAGGTCGAAGACAATATCGACGGGATCGAGCATATCCTCGAAACGTTCGGACTTGTAGTCGATGACCTGATCCGCTCCAAGGCGCCGCGCAAGATCGATGTCCAGCCCCGAAACAGTCGTTGCGACCCAAGCTCCCTTGGCCTTCGCGAACTGGATCGCGAAATGGCCCACGCCTCCACCCCCTCCATGGATCAGAACCCGCTGCTCGCTTCGAAGGCGGCCATGATCAAACAATCCCTGCCATGCGGTCATGGCGGCGAGCGGAATGGCCGCGGCTTCCTCGAAACTGATCGAGGATGGCATTTTCGTGAGCAACGCAGCCGGAACGGCGACATATTCCTCGTAGCCGCCCCGCTTCGTGTCGAGGAACGCGATTACGCGATCGCCGCTGGCAAAGCCGGTTGCTTTGCGACCAAGAGCCTCGACAGTGCCCGCGAGATCGCGTCCGGGAACGATCGGCAGGTCATCTTGCTTGACCGCGGGATAGCCACCCTTGCGGATCTTCCAATCGACAGGATTGACACTTGCCGCCGCGACCCTGACCAAAATCTCGTTTTCACCGGGGGAGGGCCGTTCGATCTGGTCAAGCCGCAAGACATCGGCATCGCCGAACTCATGCATTCTAATGGCCATCATCTTGGGCATGTTAAACCGCCTTTCCAGGAATTATGGCTGTCGCCGGCGTAAGACCGCCGCCGACATCACGACCGATTGATGAATTTATTGAAGCGACTTTCGCGACCGTCCTCCGTCTCTTCCTGATGGAGGAACGCCAACTTGTTATCGTCGAAGATCCGGAAGAATTCGTCCCAGCCGATTTCTTCGAAGTTTTGCTCGGGCTCACCAAAATCGATCCGCAAAAGGCCGCCATTGCCGCCGGCGCTTTTCACACGTGATGGACGGCCGTCTCTTGCTTCCACCCATTTACGGATTGTTTCATGGTCCGTGGTTGTTTTCGATGCGGACATGGCGTCGTTCCTTCGATAATTGCTGGTTCAGGTCTGCGAATGCGCTCCACCGGGTCTGGAGATTTCGGCGAGCGCGGGACCGGCGGACCCATCAGCCATGGAAACAGCGAGATCTCCGAGCGAGAGTATGCCGACCAGCCGCTTGTCTCGGTTGAGCACCGGCAGCCGCCGCACCTGGATGTTCCCCAGGTTTGTCATCACGTCGTCGACATCATCGTCTTCGAAGCAGTATTTAACTTCTGCCGACATCACGTCACTGATCCTGGTGTCGGGTCCCTTGCCGCGTGCGACAGCGCGGACTGTAATGTCGCGATCCGTGATCATGCCCACGAGCTTGTCGTTCTCGCCGACAGGAAGAACGCCGGCATCCAGATCGGCCATCATGACCGCGGCGTCGCGAATGGAATGATTAGGATTTGCGACGCGCACGTCGCGCGTCATTGCTGCGTTCACTTGCATGTCTCTGTCCTCCTTGAAAGAGAGACCCCAACTCGCGTGGGCATCCAGAGTTCCTTCATCGGAGCAAAAGCAGCTGAAAAATGCATCGCCGACTGCCAAAGCGGAACTTTCAGCCATGCCTCCTGAGCTTGCGCCATCTTCGGCGAGCCACCACCGCGCGCTCAACCTGCACGCGCTTCTCCGCAATAAATTATCCAGAGGGAACTTTCGATTTCCTGGTCGATTAGATCGCCGACGCTGTCCAAGCTTTTAGAAATCCGCATTCAACATCAAGGAGCAAGTCAATGGATGATGATGAAGCCAAGCGCCGCGAGCGAGCTTATAGGATCTGGGAGGAAGAAGGGCGGCCCGACGGACGCGATCTCGATCATTGGCAACGGGCCGAAGAGCAGCACCAAGAGACGGAACGCGAAGCCGAAACATCTCCGGTCTCTAAAGGCAAAGGGAAAAAAGCAGCCTACGGGCGTCCTATTCGTGAATAACGCTCCGTAAGTCTGCCGGCGTCTGTGTGAGGATTGTCGAGGAATTCGGTTGACCAGACGTCCGGAACAGGCCCGCAACGCCTGATCGACTTGCCGCCCACAAAAACGTCAAGGAGACATCCATCATGAGCTGGACTGGAATTTGGCGCAATCAATATGGCTCGACGGTCAAGATCACCGACGAGCAGGATGGTTTAATCAGAGGGACATTCAAGACCGCGCTGCAAGACAGTGTCTTTTTTGGCTCCGAGTTGCCGGTGGCTGGCGTTTGGTTCGATGATTGCATAAATTTCGCTTTTGGAATGGCGGGCGAAGGTTCGACCTCCATCTGCTCGTTCACCGGAATGTTGCGAGAGAAAAAGCTCCAGACGATCTGGCATGTTGTGACCAGCAGGAAGCCCGAGCAATCCGGTCGGGCGCGAGAGCTCGGTTGGGCTCATTCCGTGCAAACCAACGCCGATACGTTCGAACAGATATCCTAGCGAGCGCCGTGGAGTGTCGGTTCCAGCCGGACGTTGCGTATCAGCATCCCAAGAGCGAAGGGAGTTGATGCGCTATCCTCCCTCCAGTCCGACCCGCCCACGGCTTAGAGCCTGAGCTTAATTCAGCCGCAGCAAGAGGTCGTTGTATTTCGATTTTCTTCTATGAGCCATCGATTGCGCGACTTATCGCTCGCTGGCCGGGCGCCGGCTCGATCATGTATCCAATCGGCCTTTGTAGCCTGTGGCATCGGACTCCGGCCCACATTTGCGGTCTTTTACGAGTAAGGACCCTTTTCCCACGCCTGCAATACAATCCTCGCGGTTGGTTCTCCGTATCAGCGCTTGCCCTAAACGACGGGCTGGCGATAGAAGCTCACCGACGCGCTTTAAAGGCGGGATGAATTCGGAGCCATACGCCATCTCAGTGGCTTGCGAACCCTGCCAGAAACTGCTCGGACCGTTGTCCGGAATGGGCGCCCACGAGCTTCATCATTTTGCCGCCCATCAATGGAGTCCGACGGAAACAAAGCCGTTCCGCGTGTAATGCGCAATCAGCCTTCAGTTGGAGAGAGCGAGCAATAAAGTCCGATGTTCGCCAAGCCTCGGTCTTTTCCGACGCTGACAATCGTCTCAGAGACCCTCTTGCCGATTTCCGTATCCGGCTTCGTTGCGGCGAACCGCGAACATGTGCGGATAGATGCTCGCCGGTTTCCTTCTCTCTCCGACCGTGGCGCAATTAGGTGGTCCGTTCCGCCGCGCGGGGACGCCACTTGATCAGGCGAGCTTCGACGAAATCCAGGACGAGATCGATCAATAGGACGAACACCGCCAGGATGAAGATGCCCGCGAAGACGCCGACGGCATCGAAGTTACCTTCCGCCTGCGCGATGAGGTATCCCAGGCCAGCCGACGCACCCAGATATTCACCGATGATGGCGCCGACGACCGCGAACCCCACGGATGTTCGAAGCGAAGATAGAATCCAGCTCGCCGCGGCCGGGAAATAGACGTGACGCAGCAGCTCGGACTTCTTCGCGCCGAGGATGCGGGCATTCGACAGCACGACGGGGTTGACTTCACGCACGCCCTGCATCGCGTTGAAAAAGGTTACGAAGAATACGAGCGTGACGGCGAGCGCCACCTTGGACCAGAGCCCCAGACCGAGCCAAAGGACAAAGATCGGAGCAAGGACCACGCGCGGAATGGCGTTCAGGCCTTTGATGAATGGATCGAGGATCCGGGCAGCCGAGCGCGACAGGCCGAGCCATACGCCTGCGGCCACGCCGAGAGCCGTGCCGATAACGTAGCCGAGCACTGTTTCGGTCAAGGTAATGGTCACATGCTTGAAGAAGCTGGGATCGGCAACCCATGCGAACACCTGCTTTATGATATCGACGGGCGAGGGAAAGAAGAAGACATCGACCACGCCGAGGTTCACGCCGATCTCCCAACCGCCGACGATCACCAGCAGCAATGCCAGTTGGGTAAGTCTCTCAGTCATGGCGTTCATAGCTTTTCTCCACTTCACCGCGCAGGGAAGCCCAAATATTGCGATAGAGGTCAGTAAAACGGGGATCGAGCTTGATCTCCGCGACATCGCGAGGACGCTCCAGATCGACAGGGAAACTGTCGATGACGCGCGACCGGGGACCTGACGCCAGAACCACGACACGATCCCCCAGGGCAATCGCTTCCTCGAGATCATGCGTAATCAGAACCACAGCCCGCCGCTCTTCCTGCCACAGGCGAAGCAGTTCATTTTGCATGAGATGCCGGGTATGAATGTCCAAGGCGGAGAATGGCTCGTCCATGAGGATGACTTTCGGCCCCGTTATCAGCGCCTGCGCCATTTGCACACGCTTACGCTGGCCGCCGGAAAGCTGATGCGGATAGCGGTCCTCAAAGCCTTTAAGACCGACCTTGGCCAGCCATTTGAGGGCCCGCTCCCGGCGCTCGCCAGCGCCGACACCTTGGAACAAGGGGCCTAGTTCCACGTTCTCGATCGCGGTTTTCCAAGGGAATAGCGCGTCCTGCTGAAATAGATAGCCGATGTTATTCTGGACGCCCGAGACCACGCCGCCATCAATCGAGACCGAGCCCTTTGCCGGCTTGAGAAGGCCGGCGATCGCATTCAGGATCGTGCTCTTGCCACAGCCTGTCGGCCCCACGATGGCGACGAATTCACCATCGGCCACCGTCAGATTTACATCCTGGACCGCGACGAAGGAGCCAAAGGACATGGTGACATTTTCGATTGCCACCATTGCCTTGGACGACGCCGCTGCATGAGGTGTCTGTGTTGCCGGCTTTAAGGCTGTCACGGACATCTTAACCTCCCTTAGTTCGATGCCGTCGCCGGCACCTTAGCTACAAATTCGTTGGTATAGGTCTTGGACAGGTCGATCTTGGCACCTTTGACTTTGTCGTTGAACGATGTCAGAACATCGAGAGGCGTCTTGATATCCTTTTCGTCGAGCAGCCCGTCCGTGGAAAAGATCTGCCGCGCGTTTTCAACTGCCTTGATATACGTCTCCTTGTCGCCCGAAATGAATTCCGGCGGAAGCTTTTCGACAATCTCCGCGGCGCTATGCGTCTTCATCCATTGAAGCGCCTTTACCGTTGCATTGGTGACCTTCTGAATGGTCTCCGGATTCTTGGAGATGTAGTCCTGCGTGGCGTAAAGGACCGATGTCGGATAGATGCCGCCATAGATTTCCTTGGCGCCATCGTCATTGCGGGCGTCGATCAGGATCTTTCCGACGCCCTTCTCGACAACGAACGTCGCCGCGGGATCATAATTGACGAGCAGGTCGATCTTGCCCTGCTGAAGAGCCGCCACTGCCGCGGCGCCCGATCCGACGCCGATGATCGAAACGTCGTTCGCCGAGAGCTTATGCCGCTGAAGATAGTAGCGAATAAAGAAATCCGAGGACGATCCCGGAGCGGTGATTCCGATCTTGGCGCCCCTGATCGTTTGCGGATTTTTCGGATCGAATTTCGCGTCCTTGCCGCCAGCTAGAACGAGCCCGGAATTGCGCCCAAGCTCCACGAAGGCGACAACGTGCTTGTTCTGCGACTGCATCTGAATCGTATGGTCGTAAAAGCCGACAGCGACATCCGTCGAGCCGGCAACCAGGGCCTGCAAGGTCTTCGATCCGCCTGACGCGAAGTTTTCAACGGTAACCTCCAGCCCTTCTTTCTCATAAAGACCCAAGCCCTGCGCGACCGGGAAAGGCAGGTTGTTGAGGTTGTAGGAACCGACGCTTATGCGAACAGGTTCCGCCAAAGCCGTTCCGGACAGCGCTACCGCTGCCGCGAGTGCGAGAATAAGCTTTTTCATTTGATCTCCTCCATTTTGGCACCCTCCCGGCACCATAGGTTGATTGATTATGCTGCACAAACCAGCGTTTTGGCAGGCTTTGCAAAGACATGGCCCTCGAACAGCCTGCGCGCCGTGCGAAGAATCCCGGCGACGAGCTTCCCATCCCGCAACTGCAACTTCACGTCCAGATGGCCGCTGGGATGTTCGATGGAAAGCACGATAGGCGGTGTTTGAACGCCGATAAGGCGGGATGCGACGGTGTTTTCGCTTACACAGGCCGTTGCGATCCCGACAGCGCCTGTCGTCGCCAGTGACGGATGGCATTCGTTCGGCATGAAGTAGCGAACGTTCAATGCGCCGCCTTGTCGGGCGGGAGAGATGAGGACCGGTTTCGGAGTGACTTGACCGCGAACGTCACCCATTCCCATTTTCTCGCCGGCGAGGATGCGAAGGTCTTCCAGCCGTTCGATCAACGAATGATTGCTGTTCAGTTCGGCAGCGCTCTCGTATCCGGTCACGCCAAGCGAGGCTGCCTCGATCAGGAGCATCGGCATCGCGCAATCGATACAGGTCACATCGATGCCGGCGATCGTCTCTGTCGATTTGCCGCTTGGAAAAAGCTCACCCGTTCGCGCACCCGCCGCATCCTTGAACGTGAGCGCGATCGGAGCGGCCTGACCGGGTACGCCGTCAATTCTCGCGTCGCCGAGATAGGCGACCGCACCATTCGGCGTCGGAACCTCGGCTTCGATCATCTTGCCGGTGTTGACGTTGAAGATCTTGACGAGGGTGGTGTTTCCCGCGACCGGCACAAGCCCCGCCTCTATCGCGAACGGCCCAACAGCCGCCAACATGTTCCCGCAATTGGGTGAGGTATCGACGATCTGCCTGTCGACACGAACCTGCGCGAACAGATAGTCCACATCAGCACCGGGCACCGTTCCCGGTCCGCAGATGGCAACTTTGCTGGTGACCGGATTTCCTCCTCCGATACCATCGATCTGAAGCGGATGCCCCGAGCCCATCACGGACAAAAGCACCTGATCCCGCTCGGCCGGGTCCTGTGGCAGGTCCGACGCCAGAAAGAACGGGCCTTTCGAGGTGCCACCCCGCATCAGGACACACGGTATGGAGAGTAAATCATTCATGCGTTTTTCTCGCCATATGATGTGATTATCGTATTAATTCGGCTTGTTATTGCTATTATGGAATTAATGATTGATATGTGAAATGTTAAAATCGAGGACATTGATACGAAATGAACATCAATTGTGAGATCCTTGACCTTAGAGCCTTCCTCGCCGTGGTCGAGCTGCAGGGCTTTCATCGCGCGGCCGATCAGCTGAACATGTCGCAACCGGCGCTCAGCCGCCGCATTCAAAAGCTGGAGCAGGCGATCGGCGCGCCGCTGCTGGAAAGGACGACGCGCCATGTCGCGGCCACCGCTCTTGGAACCGAACTCGTGCCTCTGGTGCAGCGTATGCTCGAAGAATTCGACGGTTCGCTGTTTTCGATGCGGGAACTGGGAGCCAAGCGCGGAGGCCTGGTAACGATTGCATGCCTGCCGACGGCAGCATTTTATTTCCTGCCTTCCGTCATCCGCCAGTTCAACCATGAATATCCGAATATCCGGCTTCGGATCCTCGATCTGACTGCGACCGAAGCACTTCAGGCTGTGGCGCGCGGCGAAGTCGAATTCGGAATCAATATCATGGGAAGCTCGGACAGCGATCTGGTCTTCGAGAGGCTAGCGGAAGACCCGTTTGTCCTGGCGGCCAAGCGGGACCATCCGCTAGCGGAAAAGAAAGAGGTCCGATGGCAGGATCTCGAGCCTTATCCCCTCATTACGGTTCATCGCTCAAGCGCGAACAGGACTTTGCTCGATGCCGCTCTGGCCAGATCCAACATCAAGCTCAACTGGTTTTACGAAGTGACCCATCTTTCCACATCGCTCGGCCTAGTGGAGGCGGGGCTCGGGATTTCCGTGCTGCCGAAAATGGCGACCCCCCAGGGAGAACATCCCTTCCTGATCACGCGTCCCATCAGAAACCCCGAGATCTCGCGCACCATCGGCATTGTGCGCCGCCGCGGAGGCACCTTGTCCCCCGCTGCAGAGCATTTCATGCGCATGCTGATCGGGGCGTGGCGACAGATTTAGGGCACTTCTCTATTCCGCGTGTTAAGGTCAAGCGCTGGTAGCGGCTCGGTGCAGTTCGAACGTGTCCGGGTCGAGGCACACAAAACTCTTGCAACTTATTTCCGTACGCCTTGACGCCAAAACAAAGTTACTTAATCTAAACCTGGGCTATGCGATCCGCAGGGAGGGAGAGGGGCGCGGGGCCGGCGATCAACTCGCGCTGATTTATTTTCTCCCCCGTCGTCAGTTGCCGATTTCCCGATAGGATCCGCCAATGTCCCTCACTATTGCCCAACGCCTTGATCGCCTGAAAGTCCGCACTACGGAGCTTGCGCATTGGCGCGACAGGAAAAGTCTCGCGATCGACGGCTGGACCTTCGATGGGGAGCCGATTGCGCATCATCAGGACTGGCCGCATCGTGAAGGGACGGTTCGCTTTGCCGCCAAGGCAACGGGGCCGCGGGACTGGCCGCTTGAACAAACCCGCCTGCAGCTCGATCTTGGCGGCGAGAGCCTGCTGACGCTGCGTTACCCTGATGGCGAAGCGGAGACCTTCGGTCTGGACCCCTATCACCAGGAGTTTCCGATCAAGGGGGGCGACTTCCAGATCACAACCGAGAGCGTCGCGCGTTTTCCCTTCGGCGAGCCCAATAGGGCGCCGAAGCTGAACAAGGCGCGATTGATCTGGCTGGATGAGGCCGTCCACCGGTTGCATCTTCTTCTGCAGCAGATCGGCGAGGCTGCCGATATTCTCGATGGCCATGAAGCCGTGCCGCATCTGATCGATGCCGCCGAACGGGCGCTGCGCAGTCTCGACTGGCCATCGGAGACATCAGCCTATATCTCGCGCACCGGAGGGGCGGCAATGCAGCAGAAGATCTGGGAGCTGCCGGAACTTCAGGGCGATCCGGCCGGTCTCAGCGACGCGCAGAGCGCTTCCGCCGCCGCTGCTTATGATCGCCTGCTGGCCCAGCTGAAAGAGCTTCAGGCGCGTTTCCCGCAAAATGGCGAGCTGCTGCTGACGGGCCATGCCCATATCGATCTGGCCTGGCTTTGGCCCTATGGCGAGACGCGTCGCAAGATGCGCCGCACCTTCAATACAGCGCTTTCGCTGATGGAACGCTCCGACGATTTCCGCTTCAATCAATCGACCGCCCAATATTATGCGCAGATGGAAGAGGACGATCCGGAACTGCTCGAGCGCATTAAGAAGAAAGTTACCGAGGGAAAATGGGAAACCGTCGGCGGCATGTGGGTCGAGCCGGATACCAACATGCCGACCGGCGAGAGCCTCGTGCGCCAGGTTCTCTATGGTCAGCGCTATTTCGAAAAGCATTTCGGCCTGCGTCATAGCGTCTGCTGGCTGCCGGATTGTTTCGGCTTTTCAGGTGCCTTGCCGCAAATCCTGCGGCTTGGGGGCATCGATAGCTTCTTCACGATCAAGGTGAACTGGAGCGAAACCAATCACATTCCGTCCGATCTCTTCTGGTGGAAGGGGCTCGATGGCAGCAAGGTGTTGACCCATACATTCGACAATCCCATGCAAGGCTACAACGGCTTCGTGCAACCGGATTGCTTCGTGCCGACCTGGAAGAATTTCCGCGGCAAGACGCAGCACGACACCTCGTTGCTGGCCGTCGGCTACGGCGATGGCGGTGGAGGCGTCACGCCGGAGATGGTCGAGCGTGAGGTACAGCTGCGCGACTTCCCGGCGATCCCGAAGGCGCGCTGGGGGACGGTAAAGAGTTTTTACGAAAGGGCGCACCTCACCGCTAAGGACAAGGAACTTCCGGTCTGGGATGGCGAAATCTACCTCGAACTCCATCGCGCAACGCTGACGACGCAAAGCGGCGTCAAGCGCAAGCATCGCCAGGCCGAACGCGCCCTGATCACGGCGGAGACGCTGGCCTCGCTCGCCCATATGCTGGGCGCCGCCAAACCTCAAAGTCTTGAGGCCGATTGGCGCGTCGTTCTGAAAAACGAGTTTCACGATATCCTTCCCGGATCGAGTATTCGCGAGGTCTACGTGGATGCCGAGCGGGAACTTGACGACGTAATCGGCAAGGCCAAGGCGGAGCAGGCAAGTGCCCTGGAGACGCTGTCGGCCCATCTTCCTCTTGGCGGGGTCGCCGATGCGCTTGTCGTCGTTAACCCGTCTTTGTCGGCGCGCCCACTCACCGCATTGCTGTCTGATGGAACGGTTCTGGCCTCCGCTGATCCCATCGCGCCTCTTTCCGTCGCGGTCTTCGATCGCGAGGCGATAAGGCCGGCCGGGGTTCTGAAAGCCGATAGCAATCACCTCGAAAACGAGCATTTGTCTATCGTCATCGGTCAGGACGGAGCCGTCTCGAGTCTTGTTCACAAGGCAACGGGGCGGGAGGCGATCGAAGGGGCCGCCAACCAGCTCTGGGTCTATCCCGCCGACAAGCCACGTAACTGGGACGCCTGGGACGTGGACGCAGATTATGCCGAGAAAGGCATCCGGCTCGAACAGCCGGAGAGCATTGCCTTGGTCGAGGAGGGGCCGCATCGTGCAGCGATCCAAGTTGTCTATCGATATCGCAACTCGACCGTGACCCAGTTGTATGTTCTGACGGCCAATGCCCGGAGACTGGATATCGAGACGACCATCGATTGGCATGATCGGCGAACGCTGCTCAGAACCCTGAATCCGGTCGCCGTGCGGTCGCGCACAGCGACTTTCGAATGCGCCTTCGGGGTCGTGGAGCGGCAGACGCATACCAACACCTCGTGGGAGCAGGCGATGTTCGAGGCGGCGGCACACCGCTTCGTCGATCTGAGCGAGCCCGGTTTCGGCGTTGCCTTGCTCAATAATGCCAAATACGGTCATAGCGCCCGCGGCAATGTCATCGGCATGAGCCTCGTGCGCTCGCCGATCTATCCCGACCCACTCGCCGACGAAGGCCAGCAGCGCTTCACCTATGCGCTGATGCCGCATGAGGGCGCCTGGTATGAAGGCGGAGTTCTATCGGAGGCGATCGATCTCAACCAGCCGTTGGTCAGCATGGAGGCAAGCGGTCTTGCGGCAGGCACCCTGTCGCCAATTGACATCGAAGGCACGCCGGTTGCCTTCTCAGGCCTGAAGCCGGCCGAGGAAGGCGAGGGCCTTATCCTGCGGCTTTACGAACCGGCCGGTCGGCGCGGCCGTCTCTCTCTGACGCTGCCGTCGGGATGGCAGGCTTCGGGGTCGCTGAACATTTTGGAGGAGCCGATCGAACGCACCGGTCCAGCCGATATCATGCCGTTCGAAATCCGGACATGGAAGTTGCAGCGGACCTGACGATAGATTAATTCGGCGCCTACCTGCTCCAAAGAGCCGCCCTGTCAGCGGCTCTCCAGGATCCGCATGAGCCGGCCGCGATAGCTGTCGAGAATGACTGCGAGCACGATGACGGCGCCGATGACGATCGGCTTGATGTTGTCGTCGGCGCCCAAGAGCTGCAACCCCGTCGACAGCACCTGCAGAATACAGGCGCCAACCAGTGTCCCGATGATCGAGCCCTTGCCGCCGGATAGGCTGGTGCCTCCGATAATCACGGCCGCGATGGCGTTCAATTCATAGCCAATGCCGGCGACCGGACTGCCGACATTGAGGCGTAGTAGATAGACCATGGCGGCAATGCCGGCGGTCAGTCCGGAGATGGTGAAGACCGCTATCTTGTATTTTTTCGGTTCATGGCCCGAGAGGCGGACCGCCTCCTCATTGGTGCCGATCGCGAAGACGAAACGTCCGAATACGGTGTAGCGCAGCACGAACCAGCCGATGAGGACGACGACGATCGCGATCAGGAAGATCGAGGGAAGAACACCCCAGAAAATCAGATTGCCGAAATCGACGAAGGGCTGCGGCAGGCCGGTGATGGTGGAGTTGTCGCTGACGACACGCGCAAGGCCGCTCGCGACGTTGAGCATGCCGAGCGTGACGATGAAGGATGGAAGTTTCCACTTCTCGCATATCCATCCATTGATGGCGCCCAGGATCGCGCCGGCCCCCATCGAGGCGAGCGATGCAAGAGCGATCGCCTGCCACGGAGAAAACCGCGGATCGATCATGATCGTCGCGCCGATGACCGTGCAAAGTGCCAGCAGCGATCCGACGGAAAGATCGATGCCGCCCGTGAGGATGACGAAGGTCATGCCGGCGGCAAGCACGGTGTTGATAGCGATCTGCACGAAGATCTTCAGGAAGTTCTCCGGCGTCGCGAAATAAGGCGCCGTCAGTGAGAAGAAGATCAAGATCAGGACTAGGGCGATAGCGACGCCGGCCTCTTTCATCGAGATCCGGATGAGCTTGTCCCAGACGCTGGCCTCTTTCGCCTCGGTCGTCTTTTCAATGTTGCCGGACACGACTGTACTCCTTGTAAGCGAGCGAGAGGATCCTGCTCTCGTCAAATTGCTCTCGGGGTATTTCCCCGGCTATCTTGCCGTCCGAGAAGACGATGATGCGATGGCAAATGCTCATCAGTTCCGGCAGGTCCGAAGATACGACGAGGACGCCTTTCCCCTCGGCGGCAAATTTCCACAGGAGCTCGTAGATCTCCGCCTTGGCGCCGACATCGATGCCTCGGGTCGGCTCGTCGAAGATCAACACCTTGGGGCCGCGAAACAGCCATTTGGCGATGACGACTTTCTGCTGGTTGCCACCCGAAAATGTCCTGACGGCCTGATGGATGGATGGTGTCTTTATCCGCAATTCACGCACGAGGCGCTGCGCGGAATCATCCTCCGCCTTGCGCAAAATCAATCCGTTGCGGGAGATCTTACCGAGATTGGTGATGGTGCTGTTTTGCGCGCAGCTCATATCGAGCATGAGACCTTGAATCTTGCGGTCTTCGGTCGCGAGACATAGTCCTGCGGTTACGGCGTCCCTGGGCGAGGCAATCTCGACCGGCTCGCCGTCTATGCGGATTTCGCCGGCCGCCTTGATATCGGCGCCGAATATGGCCCGGACCGCCTCGGTGCGGCCGCTGCCGACAAGCCCGGCAATGCCGACGATCTCTCCCTTGGCGACGGAAAATGACAGCTCCGGGCTATGGTTCGTCACTTTGAGGCCGGAGACGCCGAGCGCCTCGCCGGAGATGGCGCTGTCGCCGCGAAAGGCGTCATGCTGCGCGAGTTCGCGCCCGACCATGAGTTCGACGATTTTTGGAATTCCAAGCCCTTCGAGCGGCCGCGTCATCACATGCTGCCCATCGCGCAGGATGGTCACGTCATCGCCCACCTCGAAGATCTCTTCGAGGCGGTGCGATATGTAAAGCGTGGTGACACCCCGCGCCTTCAGTCGCTTCAGAATCTCAAAGAGGCGGTCGACTTCTTTCGAGGTTAGGGTCGCCGTCGGCTCATCGAGGACGAGAAGCTTGCTTTCATTGGACAGCGCCTTGGCGATTTCGAGAAGCTGAAGCTGGGCGACGCTCAAGCTGCTGGCAAGCGTCGTCGGCGCCACGTTGAGGCCGACTTCCGCCAGCAGTTCCGTCGCCCTGGCATTCATTTGCTTATAATTTACCAGGCCGTATCGGCGCGGTAGATGCTCAAAGAGCAGGTTTTCGGCAACGGTAAGATTGGAAAGTGGGTGCAGCTCCTGGTGAATGACCCGGATGCCCGCCTGGAACGCTTCCAGCGGAGACGACGGATGATAGGCTTTGCCGTCAAACAAGATGCGGCCATCATCCGGCTTGAAGACGCCGCCAAGCAGATTGATCAGGGTCGATTTGCCGGCGCCGTTTTCGCCAAGAAGAATGTGGCCCTTGCCGCGACCGATCTCTATCGAGACATCCTTCAGGGCCACGACGCCCGGGAAGCGCTTGCCTATTCCTTCCAACTTCAGGATGGCGTCATCTACAGTCTCTGGCACGTCCACCTCATCAGCGTTTCCGTTTTGAATCGGAGATGGCGATCTTCCTCGCGCCGCCTTCCGCTGGGCCTAACGCCTCGCGGTAAAAGGCCGACCAGAAGATCGATCGGAAAGCGGATGCGCCGGCAAATGCCAGCACATCCTTACCCGCAAGGCTGGTTTATCGACTATTTGAGATCCTTGGCGGTGACGAGTGTCACATCCGTCTTGACCCAGCCGGTGAATTTTTCGCCGGCATATTCGCGAAGGCCATACTTGATGCCCATGGCCGCCATTTCCGCGCCGTACTGCTCGACGGTGGCCAGCATCTTGCCATCCTTGAGCAACGGTTTGACGGACGGAATATTGTCGAAGCCGACGACCTTGATCTTGCCCGCCTGGCCTGACGCGTCGAGAGCCTTGACCACGCCAAGCGCCATGGAGTCGTTGGCGGCCATGACGCCCTGAATATCCTTGTACTTGGTGAGGAAATTCGTCATCACGGTGTTGGCTTCTTCCGTCTCCCAATGCGCGGTCTTGCTGTCGAGAAGCTCGAGCTTGCCGTTCTTGATGGAGTCCATGAAGCCTGCCTTGCGCTCCTTGGCATTGTCGGCCTCGGGATTGCCTTCGAGGATCACCACCTTCGCGCCGGGACCAAGATCCTTGGCGAGCGCATCGCCTGCAAGCTTGGCGCCGGCCGTGTTATCCGGCCCGAAGAAGGCGAGATCGATACCGGCCGCCTTCTTGGCATCGGCATCGAGCGGCACGTCGATGTTGATGACCTTCACGCCAGCTTTCACCGCCTTTGCGAGCGGCGTGGCCATGGCCTTGGAATCGGCCGGCGCGACGACGATGATGTCGTATTTCTGCGTCACGAAGTTCTCGACCGCATCGACCTGGGCCGCGAAGTCCCGTTCGTCCTTCATGCCGACGGCCTTGAAGTCGAACTTATCCTTGTTTTCGGCCGCATATTTGTCGGCGCCGGCCTTCATCTGTTTGAAGAACTCATTGGATAGAGACTTCATGATCAGCCCGACTTTCGGCTTGCTGGCGGCAAAGGCGGGCGACACGCCGCAGGACAGCGCGAGCGCCAGGGTGCCGGCAAGCCCCAGTTTCAGCGCCGTACGCCGCTTGGTGTTGATCAAGACGGATTCGCGTTTTTTAGAATTGGTCATTTCTTTCCTCCCGAACGGTCCTGAGCTCAGCTCCACCTGAGTTGTCTGCGACAATGAACCGTTTCCACGTATATTGGGTATCATGCCGCCAGGAATTGTCAAGGCACCGATTTTGCGGTGAAAAACAGGTGAATTTGGAGCTTTACCGGTCTCGGAAGATGGGTATGATGAACCGTTTCCATCGAGCCGGCGTTGCTTTTGCGGTGGGGGATCGGCTTGACATGAAGCCCTTTGACTAAGGCGGCAGAGACCATTAGCTGAGAGGCTGCTCAGGCGCCTCCATGGTCCGGAAGGTGAAATGAAGGGATATTGGTTCCGTTATGCCGAAGGTTGGAATTCGAGACGTTGCCAAGCTGGCGGGGGTTTCCACCGGGACCGTCTCAAGGGTTTTGAATGACCATCCTTCCGTGACGGATGAATTGAGGGCACGGGTCAGAAGCATCATCGAAGAGCTCGGATATACGCCCGATCCTTCTGCCAGAAGCATGCGCGGCAAGGTCAGCCGTCTCATCGGCATCATCATTCCCGATCTCACCAATCCCTTCTTCTCGGAACTCGTCCAGTCCGCGGAGCAAGCGGCGGCGAAGCATGGCTATAACATCATCGTCATGACCTCTTTCGATCACGCGGCCAAGGAAGCGGATCGCATCGGTCAGCTGACAAGTCGGAAGGTGGACGGCATCATCCTTGTTCCGAGCAATGATTTCCATGCGCTCAAGCCGCCGAGGGGCCTGCCAATCGTCATCGTCGACCGCCTCCTGCCGGGATATTCCGGCATTGCCGCCGATCATCGCAGCGGCGTGCGCCTCGGCGTCGAGCATCTTGTGAAGCTTGGCCATCGCCGCATCGGCTTCATTTCGGGTCCCAAAGACTCCGTCCCAGCCAATGATCGCCTCCGGGGCTATCTCGATGCGATGAAGTTGGCCGGCGATGGCGAGCAGAACGCGGCGCCGCTGATCGCGGAAGCGGCTTTCGATTATGAAAGCGGGCGGTCCGCTGGAAACTATCTTCTCGCGCGCGCCCGCCACGAGCGCCCAACTGCCATCTTTGCAAGTTCCGACCAACAGGCGATCGGTTGCATGCGTGCAGCCCATGATTTGGGGATCCCAATCCCGGCTGCCCTTTCCATCGTCGGCTTTGATGGTATTCCGCTCGCGAGCATGACAATACCACGCCTGACCACAGTGAAGCAGCCGATTCAGGAAATAGCGGCAGCGGCGGTCGCCGTTTTGTTGGGCAAGCAGGATGCCCCGGCGCTCGGCAAACCACTCCTGCTGGCCTGTGAGATTACTCAGGGGGAAACAACGTCCTCACCACAACCGGATTAAAAGATGATGCCGTGGTTGTGGATGACACTACACCTAAATATTGATGAACTACATGCATGTCTTTATCCGCTATTGTCCGTGAGACATGTGTTCAGCAGCGTCCGAACTGCGTCGAAATTGTCTTGCCACTGCATTGTTTGTACCCGTCAAATACCCAGTGTATTAAGCCAGTCGCTGAAGCTGGATGTCTTCGTCACGCGTGGTAGATGCTCTACCTTGCATTCCCCGCTATGCCTGCGGACTTCGCTTGGGCTGTAGCCGAATTCATGTGTGAAGGCCCTGCTGAAGTTGGCTGCCGATTCGAAGCCTAGATTACTTGCGATATCTGCAATTTTCTGA
This sequence comes from Rhizobium sp. ERR 1071, assembly GCF_007828675.1. Taxonomy (NCBI): domain Bacteria; kingdom Pseudomonadati; phylum Pseudomonadota; class Alphaproteobacteria; order Hyphomicrobiales; family Rhizobiaceae; genus Rhizobium; species Rhizobium sp. ERR 1071. The sequence continues at coordinate 158,790 of NZ_VITM01000005.1, forward strand.
CCATTGTTCAGGTCGGCTAGTGCTGCGCGTGCGGCCAGGAGGCGCCTTCTGCGCACGTAGTTTAACACGCCACCCGATGCCTGGAACAATTCGTACAGTCTGGTTCGGGAGATTGCCAATTCACGGCTCAACGCTTCCGGCGTGAGCTCCGCTGATCCGAGATTGCTCTGAATAAAGCGACGCGCTTTCGTCATCAGTCCGATCTCGGAGCTGCGATCGCCGATCGCATGGCCATCCACCAGCGGCGTGACGCTATGAAATATCATCTCTTGCAGCTGGTTGCGTACACTGTGCAGATCATCCCTCGTCAAACGGTTGAGGTTCGCTTCGAGAAAAGCGATGTAGTCGGCCAGCAGCTTGACGCGCGCGCCCCCCAGGACGATGTTGTTGCTTGCTCCAGGCAGTCCGCCATGATCGGCGAACAAATCGCAAGGTAGAATGAGGGTAACGGATTGCGCGCTTATGGTGCGGCCATAAAACGGGCAGCCAAGTGCCCGGATTTCCATCATCCCGGGCTCGTTTTCGACCACATGTCCATTGACGCTGGTCCATGTCTTGCCCGTGCGCAGGAATGTGATTTGCCAATGATCTATGGCGCTGAAGCGTAGTTTCTCCGGAGAGCGTTCATAGCTGAAGGCTGGCGTTTGCTGCTGGATGAGAAGCGCCCCTTCAAGATTCCAGACGGTTTGAGATGCCACGAAACCTTCTCCGGCCTGGCCGCTTTCGGGAAGATACGCGTCTATCAGCGGCGCCATATGCTTCTGCCAAGCCGGGAATTGCTGACTGGGAGCCTCATGGGACGTGGAGAATGGCAGTGACACGAGCTCTGGCACATCCGTGGTCTTGCCGCAAATTGGAGCTTCGGAAATGCGGGGCCACCGGCGCCTTTCGACAAAAGCTGGTTGTCCGGCTGTAGTCTCGGTCTTGTTCCACATCATCGTGGCGGCCTTTCGACAAAACGTGCCAAATCGGCTGGCAGTCGCGGCGGTATCCTTACCGCGGGCGGATGGAGGGGACTGGCCCCTATAGGTGATCGACGCCCAAAATGGGTCGCGCGCGGAAAGTACAGGCCTTGTCCGGTTACGATCTTTCCCAATTGTCGCAAAACAGCCTGAATTTCAGTCCATCCGGGCGCCCGCCGGTTGGCGGACGGACATAAGGAAAGTGATCGTTTCATGTCTTGAGCAAAGAATTCTGCCTCGCGGTGCGCCTTGGCCGGCAAACCAAAGAAGTCTGTGGATGTCTGAGCCGAGGCTCTGTGCATCCGCCGAATGTCGCGCCAAGTTATTATCATCGCAGGCAGCATTGTCGCAGGTCCCCGCCCCGAAGGCTGTAAGGGGAAATTAAGCAGATTTCATTAATATTTTCAAGATATTTATAGAAGTTGCTTAAATATTTTCCGCTGAAATACACGAAGGAAACTTGTCAAGGAGAGTAAACTTATGAGTTTTTGGAAGAACTCTTGCAATCTATCCGCAGGTAATCGAAAGGTCGGCGTCTCTTTATCGATAATACTTGCGATTGCATCTTCGGTGGTCATGCATGAAACTGCAAATGCTGCCGAGAATGTGCACGTGAAGAATAAGACTGTGCAGTTGTACATGAAGAAGTATCAAAAGGACAATGTCGTCTTCTATAGCGGAAGTTCACTTACCAGGACGACTTCGGTTTCCGCCGAGAATTACTTCAAAGGTTCTCCTTATATCTGCACACCAAGTGGATTTGGAAGAACGTCGCATTGCTACAATCGCAGCGCATTTTGAGTTGAGCCGGCTGATGCCACGCACTGCGCGCGGCAAAGAATAGGGGCATTTCCCGGATGGCGGTTCGACGGAACAGGTGAGACGCATGCCGCCCGCTATCCAAAAGAAAGCCCCTATGTGAGTATTCGACTTCAACCGGGCAGATGTCTGCGAACATAGTCGCCCGGCCGCAGTTTCAGAACTTCGTCATCATGTTTGATCGGATTATGACGGAACACATACCATTCTCCGCCTGATGCTCGTTTCTGATAGATGATCCCGGCCTTCTTGCGATGCAGGAAGCAGGACACGTTGGGTGCGGCACTTTTCTTGCTGTACCAGACAGCGCTCATGCAGAGCCTACCGCGATCGGTCGCATACCAGATGCCCCTTGCGTAGGATTTTTGAGCGCCCGTATGCGACCAGGCTGTAAATCGACGGTGATGACGCGAGAAGAAGCCGGCCCCGTCCTTCCATATCCAGGAACGTCCCGAGTAGAGCTTTTTCAGTTCCTTGGCGCTCATTGGCATGGCTTGATGGGCCGCACGCGCTGTCATTCGATCGATTTGATGCTGTGTCGCCGCGTTCGCGGTGCCGGCCAGCAGCATCGCGAACATGGCGTTCAGGATGATGAAACGGAACCAAGACATGGGTTTCTCCTCAATCTTTCATCATCGCGGTCAATTCAAGAGAGGCGGCGTGGCGACGCGCCAATCCGGCCTGCCCAGACCATCCGGCCAGGGATAGACTTCACGGTCGTTGAAGTAGACCACCGCTTTCAGGTCAGGGAATTCGGAATGCGGCTTGTTGGCTTCCTCGGCCCACGCGTGAACATAGGCCTCGTTGCCCTGGTAGCCCAGTTCCGCGATCACGATCGGCTTCTTGAAGCGTTTCACACGGTCGTAGCCGGGTTTGGTCGCTTCCACGAAGGTCGAATCTCGCCCGAGCTTGCGCTGATCGAACGGCTGGTAACCGAAGACCGACAGCCCGACGACGTCGACGAATGAATCGCCGGGATAATAGGCTTCAAGCCCATCCTTGCCCATCGGCGACCACATATACTTCGCCGAGGGAAGGCTCTTGCGGCAGACGGTGACGGCGTGCCTGTAGGCCTTCACATACTCCTCCGCATTCCAGTAGGCCCAGGTGAACTGCCCGTTCTTCTCATCCATTTCCTGCGCCCAGCGAATGGTGACGGGTGCATTGAGCTTCGCGGCCGCCGAGCAGATCGCCGTCATGTTGGAATCATAGTGGCCCGCCAGAATTCCATTGAGTAGATCGGTAGGCGTGACGCGCCAGTCGCGGGCCCATGACCAGGGCTCGATGGTGATCAGCAGCGAACGCCCACGCTTGCGGGCATAATCGTCTGCCGTACTCAGCGTCGACAGATCGACGTCTTCCCAAGGCAGGAAAAGATGCTCGATCTTCGGATTGGGGTCACTGGAAAAGTCCCCGTTGGGATCATAGGCACCCCCCGGCAGCGATTGGGGTGTGATGATCGGCCTCTTGTCGTTGAAGAGAGGCCGAGTCTCGGCCTTCGCGTCCAGGCCGTTGCTGGCAGCGTATACGCCCCCGCAGAGGGCGCCAGCCGCAAGCAAGGCCGTCGTCAGCTTTGATAGAGTTTTCATAGCTTTGCCTCCTTCCTCTATTCGGTCTTGTGGACGGTCAAAGAGGTCTTCAAGGCCTCCAGTCGTTGTGAGACCAGATCATCGGCGATCAAGTTTGTCGCCTCGTCGGTTTTCTTGGTGACGGGATGGCGAAACACGAACCATGCTCCGCCAGTCTCGCGTTTCTGATAGATCGTTCCATCGAGAATGCGATGGATGAAGCAGGTCTTGGCGGGAAACTGGCCGTTCGTGGCGTGCCAGGTTGCCTCGAGACACAGACGGCCGGTGTCCGTCACAGCCCAGCGGCCTTCAGCCCAGGATTGTCCGTTGGTCCCGTCGACCCAGGCAGAAAACCGACGGTCGGTATCCTGCATTCGGCCAGCACCATCAGGCCAGCGCCAGCTCTTGTCGTGATAGAGCATGTAAAGTTCAACCGCCGTCATGGGTCTTGCTCCATCCGGCACCTTGGTGGTCGTTGCGGCCAAGGCCGTATTGCTCCCCGCTGCAAGTCCAAGCACGATCGCACATGCCAGCGATGCGGCGGGGACCAGGGAGGTCTGTGTCCTTAATGGCTTCATATTGCTTCTCCCGTATCGTGGATTGGAACGAGCTTTGGGGTTGCCGCCTTTACGGCTCGCTGCCGGTTTCGTCGTTTGGCGATATCGCGCAGGCTGCTATGTGTGCTTGCCGACTTACCTATGGAGCAGACGTGAAAGCCAATCCGGCGGGCGGCTTCCGCATCCAGCGCATTTCGCAGATCTATGAGAACAGGCTGGCGCAGTTTCTTCTTGAGCTGGGCCAGGTCGATCTTTCGGATGGCGTCCCATTCCGTCATGACGACGACGGCATCCGCGTTTCTCGCGCATTCATAAAGATCCTCGTGGAAATCGACGCTGCTGAGGACTTTTGCTGCATTCTCGATGCCGATGGGGTCATATGCCCGGATGCGGGCACCCAGGCGCTGCAGGGTTTCGATGAGCGGCACGGAGGGCGCGTCGCGCATGTCGTCGGTATCGGGTCTGAAGGTCAGGCCGAGAATGGCGATGGTCAGGCCGTCAATATCGCCGCCAAGTGCCTTGCTGACCTTCCGTGCCATGCGCCGCTTGCGCATCTCGTTGACGGCAAGGGTTTCCTCGACGATACGCAACGCCACGCCATGGTCCTGCGCCGTCTGCAACAACGCAAGCGCGCTTTTGGGGAAGCATGAGCCGCCATAGCCAGGGCCGGCGGCAAGGAGGCTTGCCCCGATGCGCTTGTCGAGCCCCATACCGAGCGCCAGCTCTCCGACATCGCTGCCCATCTCCTCGCAAAGATCGGCAAGTTCGTTGATGAAGGTGATCTTCGTGGCGAGAAAGGCATTGGCGGCATGCTTGATCAGCTCAGCCGTCCGACGCATCGTGATGATGACGGGCGTATTCTGGCGCTCGATCGGGACATCATAGAGCTCGACAAGCCGTTTGCAGGCCCATTCCTCCTCCACGCCCAGGACGATGCGGTCCGGAGCGAGAAAATCCTGCACCGCAATGCCTTCGCGCAGAAATTCCGGATTGGAGGCGACGGCGAAGGTGCCAGGCGTCCGGACCGAGCTGATGATCCTGTGCACGGCGTCGCCGGTTCCGACCGGCACCGTCGATCTTATCACCACGATACTATCAGCCGAGATAAGCGCCGCGAGCTCGCGCGCTGCCTGGTAAATGAAGGAAAGGTCGACATCCGCCTGTCCTGGATGCGGGGGCGCAGCGATCGCTATGAAGACGATGGCTGCTCCTTCGACCGCCTTTGCGATGTCGCAAGTGAAGTCCAGCCGTCCCGCGGCATAGTTTCGTTCCACCAGCTCGTCGAGATCCGGTTCGTAGATCGGAATCCTGCCGTGACGAAGGGCGGCGATCTTATCGGCATTCTTGTCCACACAGACGACACGATTGCCCCATTCGGCGAAGCATGTGCCGCTGACCAAGCCCACATATCCGGTTCCAATAACAGCTATCTTCATGTGCGTTCCCGCCAATAGCGTCCTTCCCGTCATGAACCTCAATTGTCCGTGTCACTCACGTGCCAGTGCGGATTGAGCACCATTCTGTGCAGTCCACGCCCGCCAATGCCGGCGCCCGCCACCGAAAAGCGATTGTCGAACAGCACGTAGCCGTCGGTGTCCCAAATCAGTGATTGTACTCCGGCGCGGCCGTGCTCCATGATGCCGACAAATGGCAGCGCCGTCAGAGCAAGCAGAGCGCTGGCGAGCGCTGGCCGATAAAAGCGCTTGTTCGCGCCGAGCGTGTTTTCACGCGCATGCTGGACGATGATGACCAGCAGCAGCAAAGTGTAGATGGCGGCATTCATCGTTGCGAAGATATAAAAGCCGCTGCTCTCCTCCGCGCTGACGGATAGCACCGGCAAGATGGAGGCGAGAGAGAGAAAGCCATAGGGTGCAAGGACCCGGAACGGCAGCGGATCGACCTCCGATGTGCCTTTCGGCGTGACGCGGAAATCCACGAACGATCCGGTCGCCCGATCGTGAATGGCAGCCAGAGCGCCCACGAGTGCCCACGGCCAGCGGGCAAACAGGAACAATGTCATCTCCCAGCTCAGGATCCTGGCATTGGCCGGCCTGAACGTATGCGTACTGCGCCAGCGATAAGCGAACAGGATCAGCAGAACGGATTGCGGCACGAAGTGCAGCAGAAAATCGGGATAGGAGACATCGACGAAGGTCCTGCCTCTAACAAGCGCGATGATGGGCATGACGAACATCAGCGCCATGAAGAGCGAGAAAAGAGAATACCAGAGCTGCGAAAACAGGAACTGGATCTTGAGACGCAGCGGCAGCCGCTTGATCAAGCTTGGCGAATATTGCAGCAGGATCATCATCAGGCTGCGCGACCACTGAAACTCCTGGGTGATGAGATCGGCAAAGGTGCGCGGGCCATCGCCATGCGCAATGGCATCGAGCGCATGAATGCCACGCCAGCCGTGCGCATTCATCATCAGCGTGGTGGAGTGGTCTTCCGCCAGCTCTGGGCCTAGACCGCCAATGCTCTTCAGGGCCTTGGTGCGAACGGCGTAGTGCGAGCCGATGCAAAGCGGCGACAGCCCGTGATTGAACCCCACCTGAAGCGATCCGTGCATGCTGGCTTCCGCATAGAGACGGCCGCGTGCCGACCAGCTTTCACCGGCATTCCGATCGCAGATGCTCGGCGCGGAGACATAGCCGACCGCCGGATCGGCGAAGGGGCGAAGCATCTGAAAAAGATAGCCTTGCTCGGGCACATGATCGGCATCGAGCTGCACGACGAAATCATAGCCTTCATAGCCGTAGTGATCGTAGAAGAAGGCGAGATTGCCTTCCTTGCAGCGGGTGCGCCGCGGCCAGGTCTGGCGGTGATAATCTTCGCGGCCCCTGCGGGTGGATACCTGGACGCCATGTTTGCGGCACCAATCCAGCGTCGAGGGTGACGGATCTTCATCCGCGAGCCAGGTGTCGTGCGGCACATTCTGTGCCAGCATGGCATCCAACGTCCGGGCCACCACCGCGAAGGGCTCCGATGGTGCCTTGGTGACGACCATGGCGATGCGGCTGCCGGCGGGAAGCCGCAATTGCCCCGTCGGCTTTTCGGCGCGAAAGAAGACGATGATGAAATAGGCTGGAATGATCGTCACCCAGGCAAGCACCAGGGTCAGCAAGACCGATCCCATCGGGTCGACATGGTGTGCGGGTGTAAACCACCAGCTCCAGAAATAGACAAGCGCCGCGAGCCATAGCGTGGCGCAAGCGACATATTCCGCGCGCTGGCGACCCCGCAGGACCGGCGTCATCAACGCCCTTTCCTTCATTGCTTCAGCTCGTGTCCGGATCGATGTCATCCTCGCATCTCCAGTCCGAAGAAGGGAGCCGCGGTCCGGATGATTGTTTCGATATTCGAATGCAGAGCGTGGAAGCCGAGTTTCTCGGCGGCAAGTTCGGAAGCGGCATAAAGGACAGGCGGATCGCCCGGTCGCTGCCCGTGCATGGCGATGGGAACCTTGCGTCCGCAAACGCGTTCGATCTCCCCGACGATCTCCTTGATCGACGTGCCGTGCCCTGTTCCCAGATTGACGGCAAGATTGTCACCACCAGCCAATAGATACTCGACTGCCAGGACATGCGCCCTGGCGAGATCCAGCACGTGGATATAGTCGCGCACACAGGTACCATCCGGCGTGTCGTAATCGTCTCCATAGACTTCCAAGGTTTCGATCGCGCCGGCCGCCGCCAGCAACGCGCGTGGAATGAGATGCGTTTCGGGATCATGCCATTCGCCCAGTTCCCGTTCGGGATCGGCGCCCGAGGCGTTAAAGTAGCGTAGTGCCACATAGGAAAGTCCGTATGCGGCTGAATAGTCGGCGAGCATGTGTTCGGCAATCAGCTTCGTTCTGCCATAGGGATTGATGGGTCGAGGCGTCTCGCATTCGCGGATCGGCAGATGGGCGGGAATTCCGTATATCGCGCAGCTCGATGAAAAGATCAGCCTATTGGCTTGCGCGCGGCGGCACGCCTCTAGAACCGACAGCGTGCCGGTGACATTGTTGGCGTAGTATTTCGCGGGATTTTCAACCGACTCGCCGACATAGGCCGAGGCGGCGAAATGTATGACCGCCGCAGGCCTGTGGCCATCGATCGCCTCAACAAGGCGGGGCGTGTCGAGAATATCGCCTTGGACGAAGGGCCCCCAGCGCACGGAGGTCAGGTGGCCCGTCGAGAGATTGTCATAGACGACGGGCTCGAAGCCCTGGCGATGAAGGAGTTTCGCGGTGTGGCTGCCGATGAAGCCGGCGCCACCCACGACGAGTATTTTTTGCCTGGCCATCACGCAACTTCGAAAAGCTCGCTGCTTGGACGAACCAGCTGCCGTTCGAAGTAGGCGATGGTGGACTTCAGCCCATCCGCTAGCGCGACCGACGGTTCCCATCCCAGTTCGCGTTTCGCGACGCTGATGTCGGGCCGGCGCTGACGCGGATCGTCGACCGGCAAGGGCTTATGGACGATCTTTGAGCTGGAGCCGGTGATCGCGATCACCTGTTCGGCAAGATCACGCACGGTAAATTCCCCCGGATTACCGAGATTAACAGGCGTATGGATGACCGTTTGGTCGGCCATAAGGCGGACGAAACCATCGATCAGGTCGGCGACATAGCAGAACGAGCGCGTCTGGGAGCCATCGCCATAGACCGTGATGTCCTGGCCCCTGAGTGCCTGGACGATGAAATTGGATACGACGCGGCCGTCGTCGGGGCGCATGCGCGGCCCATAGGTGTTGAAGATACGGGCAATCCTGATGTCGACGCCGTGCTTAGCGTGAAAGTCACGGAAAAGCGTTTCGGCGGAACGCTTGCCTTCGTCGTAGCACGAGCGGGGGCCGAAGGAATTGACGTTGCCCCAATAGTTCTCAGGCTGCGGATGTACCTGGGGATCTCCATAGATCTCCGATGTGGAGGCCTGGAAGATGCGCGCCTGGTGATGAGCGGCTAGCTCCAGCAGGTTGAGCGAGCCGAAAACGCATGTCTTCATCGTATGGATCGGATCGGCCTGATAATGCGGCGGAGATGCCGGGCAGGCCAGATTGTAGATCTCGCTGACAGGCAGATCGAGTGACGCTATGACGTCATGGCGGATAAAGCTGAACGTGTCATAGCGAAGAAGATGCCACAAATTGTCCATCCGCCCGGTTGAAAAATCATCCACGCAGATGACTTCATGGCCATCCTGCAGAAGCCGGTCGCAAAGGTGCGAGCCGAGGAACCCCGCGCCTCCCGCAACAAGAATCGTACGTCTCTTGGTATTTTTTGGAGTGATGCCTGCAGATTTGAACGCTATGCCCATCAAACCCTCCCGGTACTTTAGACACGCAGCCGAGTATCAAGGCGAAGTAAGACTTCCGCCTTGTTGTAGGCTGTTTACAACTGGGAATTATTTCTGCAATTTATGGCTATAGTTTACTAACGTTTAACTATGCTGTCGTTATCAAGGAATGCAGAAGTTTTACATTCTGTCCATTTTTGTCGCTATCAGCGCTGATGTATTAATTTAAAATAATTTACATTGGGCGTGTGATTTAAATTGTAGTTTTTACTATAGAATTCAGATATACGTTGGTATTATAAGATATTTTAGAGATATCAATGAGTATTGTTATTTATCTCCGTCCCAGATGGCGAAGCCGATAGGCGTAAGGGAGAGTCGACCCAAATTCGGCTTCAAATAAATTCGCGCGATATGTTGTATCACGATACTCCTCTTCTCCAGCAAGTTTTCGTGTCCGCGCCCTGCGCGACAGCAACAAAGCACCGTGGCTCATCTGAGATCTTGTAAGCGGATAATTCCATAAGGGCGAATGCCCGAACCATGAGCGTTCTGACACCCCGAGGGAGCGGCAAGGATAGGGGCGCGGGCGCTTGATGGCTAGGTCAGGCGCAGATCCAGGCGCGGATGCAGCTTTTTCAGATTTGGCAATGATTTCATCTGCCAGGGAATTTGCGACGAGCCGCAGACGGTAAGATGAACATCCGGATGCTTGCGCGCCTCTATCGTCAGTTTGGCAAGCAGGTTGATGCCCGAAGAATTCAAGAATTGCAGACCGGTGAGATCGAAAGTCGCCTTGCCTCCGCCCCCATGAAGGATCGTCCTGGCCAGATCATAGACCGGTGCATAGGCGTCGGGACCCGCCAGACGCATGGTTCCGTCAAAATAAAGGGTGCTGCCTTCGGACCAGACGCGGAATGCTTCTTCTTTGATTTCCATAAAAGGCCTCTCGCTGGTTCACGCCGATGAAATCGCCATTGCGGCATAGGTTTGCAGCTTGATCCGCTTGTGCGGACCATCCTCGTCGAAATGCCAGGCCAACTGGACCTGGTAGTCGCTCATCAATGTCAACAGTCCTAACCCGGATGCATCGTCGCCGGCAAGAACGCTTGCCTCGATCTGTTCTATCAGGAGATCGCCGGGATCGCCGGCCGTAACCCTCAGCAATAATTCCTGGAAGCGTTCAGTCGCGTCGCGGTCGATAAAGTTTCCGATCCGCATCCTGAAATGATGGTCATCCCTCAACGCCTCGATCAGGATCTCGCCCGTGGCGCGGAACTTGATGGAGTTTTCGATGAGCTCGTTGGTCAAATAACCGATATCGTGCCGTACCGTCTTGTATTGGCGCTCGGAAGCACGGAAATCGAGCGCCATCGTTTCCGCGATAAAGTCGGATGTCGTGGCCGAATGGCGCCACGCCAAGTGAAGAGGTCCGTCGAACAGGCGAATGCGAAGGGCATTGGTGCCGTCGAACGAAACCAGATGTTCCTTGCCGAAAATTGCTGTTGTCATCTCCTCACCTGTGCCGCATCACCACAAGGGTAATATCGTCATGGATCTTATGGGTCCCGATGTAAGCCATCAAATCGTCGAGTATGCCCTCGACGACTTCTTCCGCAGTCCCGCCATGTAGCCGGCGGGCATCCTCCAAAAGCCTGTCGAAGCCGAACAGTTCGCCCTTCGAATTCTCCGCTTCGGTGACACCGTCTGTATGCAGGACTACCATGTCGCCCTTCTCGAAGGATACTTGCCGCGTATCGATAAAGGGAGCTATGTCGGGCTCGAGGCCAACAGGAAGACCGAGATCGCCTGTATCTATCCGCTCCACCTTGCCGTCCTGGCGAATGATGATCATGTCCTCGTGCTGGCCGGATATGGTCAATCTCTCGCCGTCATAGTCGAGGAACGACAAGGTGAGATGCTTGTCCGTCCGTGTCCGTTCGATGTTCTTGAAGATGGCGCGGTTGAGATCGGTCAGGAATTTTGCCGGATCCATCTCGCCTGCTTCCTGCAGGGCGCGGGCGATCGATTGCACCATTAGCATCAGCACGCCGCTCTCCAGCCCGTGGCCGGTCACGTCGCCGATGCCGATCTTGAGGTTGTTTCCGTTCTGCAGAACATCATAGTAATCGCCGCCGACTTCGTCGGCTGGGCGCATGTAGGCGGCGATCTCCAGATGCTTGATCGCCGTCAGTTCCTTGGCCCGCGGCAGGACCATGAGCTGGATTTGCTTGGCGACATTGAGCTCGGCACCCAGCCGCAGATTTTCGTTCTTCAATTGGCTGTTGAGGGTGGAAATCTCTTCCTTGGCGGCCTCGATCTCCTTGGTCCGGTCCGAGACGAGCTTTTCGAGGTTTTCGGTGTGGAAGCTGATATCCTCCGCCATCCGGTTGAATGCGATGCCGGCCTCAGCCACCTCGTCCCTGGTCGAGATATCGACCCGGACCGAATAATCCTTCGCCTGTATGCGTTTGGCGGCGCTCGCCAGCGCGCTGATGCCGCTGGTGACGCGTTTCGAAGCAGCGAAGACCGCCGCTGTGACGATCATCAGCGACACAAGGACCGCCATGATCTGATAAAGCAGGATGCGGTTGGTCGCCCGCGATATCTCATCCTTGGCGGCAATGAGCGAGGCGTAGATCTCGCGCTCGGGCACGACTATCCCGAGCGACATGACCTCGCGTTGCACCGGTCCATCCACCCAAAGATTGGTCGGGTGCAATTGCTTGACGACCACGAGGTAGGGAACATCCTCTCCCTGCTGGCTAAGGGTAATATGCTGGATCACGCCGTCGGCCTCGAGTGGCAGCGTGGTGATTGCCGTTTGCGTGCTGTTGCGCAAGGATCGATCGACGCCGGTGACGCCCTTGGCGGCGGCATCATTGGCGGCACGCAAGCCGATGACCTTCTCGCCCACGGGATTGATCGCGACGACATTTCCATTCGACATGGCAAGGAAGCCGAAGCCGGTCTGGGCGACTTTCACATGCTCGACGATTTCGGCAAGTTGCGTGAGCGTGATATCAGCGCCAGCGGCACCGGCCACCTGATGCCGATCCGGCGTCCAGAGCGGATGAAAAAAGCTGACGATCAGCTTGCCGGTGATGGCGTCGGTATAGGGAGCGGTCTGGGTGATGTAATCGGCAACCGGCCGTGATGACGGGTTGGAAGCCCATTGCTGCCAGGATTCGTAGAGGCCCGGAAAGAAGAATGTCCAAAAATCGGCGCTGTTATGGCCGGGATAGAGCCGGTCGAAGGTCTGTGCCTGCGTCGTATAGGGAGCGGTCCGGAAAATCGGACGCTCCCTGGGGCCGATATAATACATCTGCAGCTTCGACGCGCCGTTATGCAGCAATGAAGGGGCGACCAGATCGAGCACCGCGCTCCACTCTATGTCTGCCTGTACCTGGGGCAGGGGATGGTGATCCTTATCGAGCAGGTACCCCCAGACACTGATGACGGAGGGCGTGCCGGGCAAGTTCTGTGACCACTGGCCAACCGGGTCGTAGGACACCGTTACGGCACCCGGGGACGCCCTGCTCATGGCGGCCCCCACATCCACGCTTCGCGCGGGGTTGTCGATCTGTCCCTGCAGCACGCCCGCCAGCGCCTTCACGTCGGAATGGACCTGGTCGATCAGCAGGCCGACCTCCGCGGCGGTCGAATCCGCATAGGAGCGAATGTAATCCTGGCTCGCCTTCTCCAGGCCTTGTCCCACTTCCGTCGTGGCGTTGCGCGAAAGACGCTGGACGTTCCAGAGCGCAAGGCCGCCGCTGACGAGCAGGTCGAAAAGAACGGCACCCCCGACCACGAGTAGAAATTTGGCGCGAAAGGAGCGCAGTCCGAGCCGTTGCTTGGCGGTTGACGCGTCTGTCATAGCGGTTTCTGTCCCGAGGAAGCCCAGATCGGCCAGCCGGCATAGCCTCTTGGGTGGAGCGCGGCAAAAATATGGTCGGCGAAACCTTGTTTGAATCGCTCGATGAATGCGGCCGAATCCCCTCTTCGGACCGCCATCTCATCTGCGTAGACATTCCGCCACGCCGTGATGATGTCGGCGAAATCCTGGGGATCGCCGTCGAGATTGGTGACCATGAAGCTTTCCATCCGCACATCCTTGAAGCCGGCATCCAGCAGCATGCGGCGGCCCTTGGGACCCATTTCGACATCCATGTCGAAATGGGCAAACAGCTTCGCGACCTCGTTATAGGTCCATTGGATGCTGTCGGCTCTGGGCTCGCCAAGACAATGGGAGTTCTTCTCGTTGGTGATGTAGACCCTGCCGCCTGGCTTGCATATGCGATAGAGCTCGCGCAGCAGAATATCCGGACGGTCGAAGATCTGCAGCGAATGCCTGCAGGTCACGAAATCGAACTGGTCGCTCTCGAACAGCATCTGGGATGCATCGCCATAGGTATATTCGATATCCTGGACGTCGAAGTCGTCCGCGACCTTGCGGGCATATTCCAGGCTCGTCACCGAGTGATCGAGGGCAACGATCCGCGCCGGCTTGAAATCCTTTCGCAGCAGCATGGCGAAATCGCCGATGCCGCAACAGATGTCGGCAATATGCAAACCCTCACGAAGGCCGTGTCGCGGCAATATCTCGCGTTCGTGCCGCCAGGTCATTTTCGTCTGGGTTCGGAGGATCGGGATGAAGCTCTGGTTCTCCACGAACGTCTGCCCGGGATAGAAGGCTGAATCGTAGATCTCGACGGCGATGTTGGGCGACAGATCGCTCAAATGGCGAAACAGCCGCGATGCCCATGCGACGACGCTCGAGGCGACGACCGTCAGTTTGAGATCCGGCCTCGACCGGGTGGCATCGAGGAGTGCATGCGTCAGGGCGCGGAACGCCGTATTGTTCATGTGGATGACGCGCTTCAGATTGATGTAGCAGACACCGTTCACCGTCTCGATACCGTTTCGCAGCAGGGCGAGATCATCGGCGAGCTCGGCAACCGAATGCGGTCTAAGGACTCCCGACAGGGAAAATTCCTGATTGTTGGCATCGAATTGCGCTGTGAAACGGCTAGAGGAGGGGTTGTTCAATTGAGTAGCCTTTCGAGTGCGAGATCCACCACGAAAGTCATCACGCCTGTATCCTGATCGGACAGCTCGATATCCGCATCGTAATTGACGGCAAGGCCAAGAAGGATCGCGTGCTCGGCACGCGCGGCGTCATCGGTGATGACATCGAGATAGTTTGCAAGCGCATGGCCGTTTCCGATGCGCTCGACGATTGCCTGATATGAAGCGCGTTGTTCGGCCGAGCAGGGAAAAGTCAGTTCGATTCGCTCGATCAAGCCATTCCGGTAGAAGCGGCAGGTAAGGGTGCCGCCGCTTTCCCTGGTATGAAACGACATCTCGAAGAGTTCATTCAGGGCTGACGAAAGCAGGTTGGCATGACGGATGGGATCGTGGCGATCATGGCTGACCATGCGTGCCACATAAGCGGCGCATTGGTCGCAATGCGACCAGTCCGCCACCAGGGTCGCCATCTCCATCTCCAGCTCAAGCAATGGCTCGAAGGCCGCGCCCATTTGCACCTCCTCCATGTTACCCCCTCAAGAAATTCCCGAACGAAATGCGAAACTCACGGGCTGGCGTGATATTCGTCGAATGTGGTGACCGGTTGAGTGCGCGCACCCCGCCTTATGAAATCATCGAGCTTGTCGGCGCTGAGCGGAGGGCTGATGCTATAGCCCTGCAGGCGGTCGCAGCCTTCTTCCCGGAGCCAGGCGGCCTGTTGCTGCGTTTCGACGCCTTCCGCGGTCACCCGCATGTCCAGACCGTGGGCAAGCCCGATCACGGAGCGCACAATGGCTTGGCTTTTGCCGTCCTGCAAAATATCCCTGATGAAGTAGCGATCGATCTTGATCGTATCGAAGGGAAAATTCTTGAGATAGCTGAGCGAGGAATATTCCGTGCCGAAGTCATCAAGGGAAATCTGGATGCCGAGCACGTTCAGCGTGTTCAGCGTGTCGAGATTGTTGGTCGTGCGTTCCAGAAGCACGCCTTCGGTGATTTCCAGCTCCAGGCGCTCGGCTGGAAATCCGACGATATCGAGCGTTTGGGAGATGCGATCGGTCAGGCCCGGCGTCAGGAATTCCGCCGGAGAAAGGTTGACTGCGAGCGTATAATGCGCCGGCCATGCCAAGGCCTCGCGGCAGGCTTCTTCCAGCATCCACTGACCGATTTCGCGCATGAGGCCGTCGGCTTCGGCCATGGGAATGAAAGCGGCCGGCGGAATGATCCCGAGGGTCGGATGCCGCCAGCGCAGCAGCGCCTCGAAGCCGACTATATGGGACGAAGACTCCACCAGCGGCTGATATTCGATGAAGAACTCGTCGCGTTGCAGCGCCACGCGCAGGCTTCGTCGCAGCAGCTCCCTTTGTTCGACCACGATCAGCATGGCCGGATCGAAAGTCCGCGCCCGCCGTCGTCCCTCTTTCTTGGCGGCATAAAGGGCGACATCGGCAGCCTTCATCAGCTGTTCCCCCTCGTTGCCGTCGCGCGGCGCAATTGCAATGCCGACGCTTACGCCGACGAAAAGAGAGATGCCGTTGACCGTGAACGGCTTCTTGAATTCGCTCACCAGCGCGTCTGCCAGTCGCTCCGCCTCGAAGGCACGCTGCGGTCCGACCTGGATGATGGCGAATTCGTCGCCGGCGAGACGGTAGACCGTTCCGCCCTCGCCGAGCGCTTCCTTGATTCGTGCGGCGGCGAGTTTCAGCACGATGTCGCCGGCACCGTGGCCGAGCGTGTCGTTGACGGGCTTGAAGTCATCGAGATCGAGCTGCATCAGCGCCGGCCCGATCTTGCCGCTCGCCGGAAGGAGCTGCGCCAGCGCGGTACTGAATTGGCGGCGATTGGGCAATCCGGTCAACGCGTCGTGTGTTGCCTGATGGATCAGCCGCGCTTTTTCACCGTCGTCGGATGGCAGGTTCCCATTCGAGCTTGCCCCGTTGGTTTCGACGATCAGGAGGCCTACTCGAATGTAGGAGACGACAACGTTGCGTTTTCCTCGCCTCGGATCGTCGAGCGGGATCGTGCGAGCTTCACCTGTATCGATTACCTGACGAATGAGCTCGGCAAGCGCCGGTTTTGCAAGTGCCGGATAGGCCTCCCACAATGTCACCTTGTTCCGGGTGGGAAGGCCGATATGCTCTTTGAATCCCTTAGAGGAGTCGAGCAGTTTGAGATCGAGGTTCCAAAGCGAAATAACCGCCTCTAAACCGTTGTCGGATTCGGACTCATATGGAATTTGCTGCGACCGATCCACTCGGTTCTCAGGCATATGGCCTCGTCCTCCCCAAGCCGGTCAAACAAAATCCGGCCATTCTTCAGTTTCAACTGGTCCGTTCGCATCGGAGCGTGCGCATCAACAATCGCAGTCTCATCGATCGTGCGGGCGCAAGTCGTAACTTATCAGAACGTGACAGCCGCTTTAAGCGAATATATTACTAGACCTTCATATTTAGCAATGACTGCTAAAACATGTGCAGATTAAATCGACCGCGGCGATATTATCTGTTTCATTTTGAGTGCTAGAAGATTGCACTCCCAGATCGCACGATGCGTTTAGATTGCAGTGTTTCCATCGGGTGATTTCGATGGCTCCATGGTTGATTCGTGGAGTGTCCTCTTTTCCGATCGACGCCAGCGGTCGCAGTCCCGCCGCCTTCTACTGAAGTGTCCTGCTTTGCGGCTCCATCGCAAGGACCGGCAATTGCGCTTCGCGGCCCCCTTGAACGACAGGGTGGCTGCGAAGCCTTGCGGCCTTGCGAATAAGCAACTCCTCATTGATGATCGCTTGCATGCTCGCGGTGAATTTGCGGGGACTGAACTGTTCCGCATGCGCTTGCAGTGTTTCCGGGTGAAAGCGGTGCTGCATGGCCTCGAAATCGATCACGGCCTTGATCAGCGCATCGACGGACTGCTGGTCGAAGAGAATGCCAGTCACTCCCGGCGCGACCGTTTCCAGCGCCCCCCCACTTCCGTAAGCGATGACGGGTCGCCCGCTGGCCATCGCTTCCACCGGAACCATGCCAAAGTCCTCCTCGCCGGGAAAGACCAGCGCACGGCAGCGCGCGAGCTTTTCTCTCAATATTGGAAATGGGATCCGGCCGAGAAAAGTGATCGAGGGACCGGCGATACGTTTGAGCTCCTCCGCTTCGCTGCCTTCGCCGATGATGACCAGTTGGCGATTCATCCGGGTAAAAGCCTTCACCGCCAGATCAATCCGCTTGTAGGGAACCAACTGGCCGGCGCAGAGATAAAAATCCTCTGTCGATGGCGCCGGCGTGAAGTCATCGACATTGACGGGTGGATAGACCACGGTCGCGGGCCGCCGATAATACTTGCCGATGCGGTCGCAGACATGATGCGAGTTGGCGACGAAGCGGTCGACGCGCATGCTCGTATTGACGTCCCAGGAGCGCAGCATCGGCGCCAGCATCGGCAATATGAGCCGGGATGCGAGGCCCGCATGGGATCGATAGAAGTGATAGTGATCCCAAAGATACCGCATGGGGGAATGGCAATAGCAGATATGCGTCGCCCGCGGCGACGGGATGATACCCTTGGCCGGGCCGGATTCGCTGGAAATGATCAGATCGTAGCCGGTGAGGTCGAAGCTCTCCAACGCGAAGGGCATCAGCGGCAAGAGCGATTGGTAGGTCTTGGCGGCACCCGGAATCCGCTGAAGGAAGGAGGTGAAAATCTTGTGCCTGCGAATCTTCTCGGAGACACGGCTTTCATCATAGACGAGAGTGAAGATATCGGCGTCCGGATACATGTCGCAGAGCGCCTCGACCACTTTTTCTCCGCCGCGCATCGATACCAGCCAATAATGCACGATCGCTACCCGCATTGCTCTTCCCTCCATGGGTCGAGACAACATTGGGCAGCCGGCAACTTTTGCGACAGGGCCTACATCGGTTCAGCGCGGCATACAAATGGCCGAAGCGAGTGACCAAAAGATTTAGCTGCCGGTATGTGCCTGCACACAAGGATATGCCCATCCGACCAAGAGACGGCAGCGTCGCCTACCTCCCTGCCAGAAATGATAAGCCCTGTTGCTTCGGTAGGGGATTTACACGTTATGCGTTCAGCTGCTGATCTCGCTCCATGGCGCCTTTTCCGTGTGATGGCGCAAGCGATCAAGAAAGCGAGATTTAGACTCATGTCCAGAGTGTGCGCTTCGGCTTACCATTCCATCTCCAGGCCATCTCGATTGATGGCGCCCTGGTTGATGGCGTTGCTTCTTTCCGGCGTGGGGATGCATGGCATGGCGAGTGCTGCGGCGGCCGACGCCTATCGTGTCGGACCTCAGGCGCGGATCAAGGTCGCCATCGTCGAATGGATCGCCGCAACCGGCGAATACAAGGAATGGACGGCGCTGAACGGCGAATATGTCGTGTCGCAATCGGGTTCGATCTCAATTCCGATGATCGGAGAAATGCGGGTCGGCGACAAGACCGTCGAGGACATCAGCGCCGATATCGGCGACAAGCTGAAGCAGATCACCGGTCTGGCGCTTGCACCGACCGCTTCGGTCGAGGTGGTCAAATATCCGATGATCTACGTGTCCGGCGCTGTCGAAAAGCCGAGCGAGCTGGAGTTCAGGCCCGGCCTGACGGTGAAGCAGGCGGTTGCCATGGCGGGTGGGCGTGAGCGTCGGTCCAGCCAGACCGGTGACTACTCGGAGGCGCAGCAGGTCAGCTATGCCGGCGAGATCAGCCGGATGGAGCTGCAGCTGAAACAGCTCGGCGCCCGGCGGGCCCGCCTGATGGCCGAACTCAACGATCAGCCGGCGATCACATTCCCGCCGGAGATCAAGGTCGCTCCCGAGGGATCGGCCATCTGGCAGATCATGACGAGCGAAGTAGACCTGTTCAATGCCAGGGCAGATGCTCTGCGTCAGCAACTCGCCGCCGCCGCGGATCTGGAAGTGCTGCTGCGCAACGAAATCAACATCCTTGATGAGAAGATGTCGTCGCAGGACGAGCAGGTGAAGATCGCGCAGGACGAGTTGAGCGACATTTCCAAGCTGGTCGACACGAAGATCCTGACCACCTCTCGGAAAACCTCGCTGGAGCGGATCGTCGCCGAGATGCAGGCAGGCAAGCTGGATCTTGTCGTTGCTTCGATGCAGGCAAAGCAGAAGCTGAGCGAGACCGAACGTGACGCGCTCAATCTCAAGGGCCAGCGCAAGACCGATGCCGGCCAACTGCTGCAGACTACCGAGACCGAAATCGAGGATACCAAACTAAAGCGAAACACGACGCTGCAACTTCTGCAGCTTTCGGGCGCTTCGCTTTCGAGGAGTCAGAGCATGAAGGCGCTCGATCTCCAGCCGATGGAATACTGGATCACCCGCAACGGCGACGAGGCCAATGCGATCAAGGCATCGGAAGCGACCGTGCTGCAGCCGGGGGACGTTCTGGATGTGCGCTACAATATTTCCGGAAGCCTGGACGGCACGGCGCTTTCGTCTGCCGATACCGGCCAATCTCAATAGTGATAAGCGAGCAATGTGGGGCGACAATCATGGCAATTCACGAGATCGGTAAGGGCTTGCGCAGCATTCCTTCGAGCGCCAAGGGGACAGGGGGCAGCGAATATATCTCCTTTCGTGACGTCTGGCGTTTCCTGCAGCGCCACTGGATGATCTTCGCACTGTTTACGGGGGCGGGCCTCGGCGTCGGCGGCTTCTACATGGCGACCACCCAGCCGGTCTATTTGGCGACCACGCGGCTCGTCATGGATCCAGACCAGGGACGCATCGTCTCGCAGGACGCCTTCACCGGAACGGTCATCATCGAGGCGGCGGAAATCGCGAGCCAGGTCGAGATCGTCAAATCCGAGGCGATCGCGCGCGCGGTCGTGCAGAAACTCAATCTCACGGAAGATCCGGAAATAGTCGGCGGCATGTCCTGGCAGGCGACGCTGCATGACAAGCTGCGCGCACTCTTCAGCTACTTCAAGCACGGCGATGATGGCAGCGCGAAAGTGGAAACCACGGAGGATGATCTCATGCGCCGCACCATGGCCTCCTTCCTCTCCAGAGTCGAGGTTACCCGCGTTGGCCAGTCCTACATTCTTGAGATCGGATATAGTTCGGTCGATCCGCAAAAGGCGGCTCTGGCGGCGAACGCGATTGCAGAGGCCTATATCAGCACCGGCCTGTCGGAGCGGGCATCGGCAGCGCAAAGTGGTGCCAAATGGCTGGAGACACGTTTGATCGAAGTCGGACGGCAAGCTCGCGAGGCGGCGATGAATGTTGAGGAGTTTCGCGCTAAAAACGGCATCATGGAGATCAGTACATCGTCCTCCCTCGATCAGCAGCAACTATCGGAGATCAGTAGTCAAGCAGTCGCGGCCAAGGCACAGACGGCGGCAGAATCAGCCAAGCTCGCGACACTCAACCAGCTGATGTCGGGTGGTAAAGTCGAAGGCGATGTCGATGAGACGATGAACAATCCGCGCATACAGAAGCTGCAGGAGGATCTCGGAGCTGCGACAATCAAATTGAACAACCTTACCGGCAGATATGATGCCGATAATCCCGCCATCATTGCCGCGCAGCAGGAAATCGATCGAATAAAGGGAGATATGCGCAAGGAGTTCGAGCGTATCCAGGCAGTCTACAAGGTAAATCTGGAAGTCGCCCAAACCCGCGAGAAGCTGCTCAGCGATGAATTGGCGTCGCTTAAGGACGCCGGAACGGACAAGAATCTGGCAAGGGTGGAGCTGTCGGAGATGGAAAGCCGCGCCACCACCTACCGACGGATGTATGAAAGCATCCTGCAGCAGCTGATTGGCGCGCTGCAAAAGGAATCGTTTCCGCTTGGCAATGTTCGTGTCGTGACCGCGGCCGCCGTGCCGCTGGCAAAGAGCTGGCCGAAGTCTTCCTTCGTCCTGCCCTTCACGGCCATGCTCGGCCTTGCGGCCGGTGTCATGGCGGCGCTCTTGCGGGACGGCCTGGATCGCCGCGTTAGCTCCAGTGAAAAGCTGCGGCGGGAATTGGGGATCAGCTCTCTTGGCCACGTGCCCGTCTACATGAGCCCGTCCTTCCTGCCGGGAAGAATGGCGGCCGCCAACGCGGGCTGGCGACGAACGATGCTGCCGTTGAGATCCGTGCTCGATACGCCCTATTCGCAATTTTCGGAAGCCTTGCGTGGTGTCAAGCACTCGATCGATTCCGCATTTCCGCCGAACGCACCCATGGTGATCGGCATCACCTCGGTCGGCACCGGCGAAGGCAAGACCACGATCGCGACCAATCTCGCGCAGCTCTATCAGCACGAAGGTGCATCCGTTGTGCTCGTCGACGCCGACTTTCTCAATGCGAGACTGAGCTGCGTGGTTACCGAAGCCGGCACGGATTTCGGCATGGAGGCCTTGAGCATCAACGATGCGCCGCGCCGCTATGCCGTCGCCCATGAAGGCGGCCTGCTTGTCGCGAAGGCCGAGCATGAGCCCGAGGCGGAAGTCATGCAGGCCCATGGTGGCGTCCCGGTCGTCACCGTCGACGAGACCGAAAAATCCGTGACCGCTTTTCAGCGCTATGGGCATCTGCCCGCGCTGAAGGCTGAGATCGACTTGTTGCGCCGGCGATACAAGGTCGTCATCGTCGATATGTCTGCCTTCGAGGATTCTGCCGATACCCGCGTCATCTGCACCTATCTCGAGGGCATTGTCGTCGTCGTCGGTCAGACGAACAAGATGACGGTGGAGAGGCTGTCGGACGCGCTGGCAAGCTTTGGCACGACAACGATCAATATCCTCGGCATCATCGCCAACCGCAGCCATGAGAGGCGCCACCGCCAGGACAAGCGGCTTTGGCGCCGCCGTCAGGATCGTCGCCAGGTGCGCGCGTCGGCGCGACGACTTACGGGCAGCGTAACGGGCCGGCCCTTGAAGATCACGCTCGGTGTTGCAAGCTCCGGCCGCCGCGATATCCTGTCGTCCATCCTCCCCCATGTTGCCAGCCAAACACGGAAGCCGGACGAGATCGTCGTCTGCCTTTCCTCCCCGGAAGACATCGATCCGAGCTGCCTTAGAAATCTCGACATTCCGGTGCGGGTGCTTATCAGCGAGCGCGGGCTCTGCCGTCAGCGCAATCGCATTCTCGACAGCGTTCAGGACGCGGATATCGTCCTTTTCCTCGATGATGATTTTCTGATGACGCCTGCCTATATCGCAGAAACGGAACGACTGTTTCAGCTGCAGCCGGATGTCGCCATGTGCACCGGCACGGTCTTGGCCGACGGCATTACCGGACCGGGCATTTCCGTTCGTGACGGCTTACGATTGGTCGGCACGGAGCGCCGCCGCCGCTCCGAGCCCTCGATGCAAATCCGATCTGTTTACAATGCCTATGGCTGCAACATGGCGATCCGCATGGCCGTCGTCAAAGCCGCGGCCCTGCGTTTTGACGAGAACCTACCCTTCTATGGCTGGCTCGAGGATGTCGATTTCAGCAGACTCGTGGCCCATTACGGCCAGGTCGTGAGCGTCAAGCAACTCGAAGGCGTTCATCTCGGCACGAAAGGTGGCCGACCGGGCGGTGTTCGTCTCGGCTATTCGCAAATAGCCAACCCGCTCTATCTCATGCGCAAGCGCACGATGAGCGTGCCGCAGGCAACAATGCAGATCGGCCGCAATCTCGCGGCTAACCTCGTCAAGGTCTGGCGACCGGAGCCTTGGGTCGACCGCAAGGGCCGCCTTAAGGGCAATGTCATCGCGCTTCGCGATCTCCTCAAGGGCAGGTTGGCGCCCCAAAACATCGAAGCGCTGGAATAATCCGGTGGCACGCTCATCCGACCTCGATCGTGTCGTCATCATCAACGACCGCTCCGCCAGGATAGGCGGAGCATCGAATCTGGCGATGCTCTCGGCCACTTTGCTGCAGGAAGCCGGGGTAGCCGTGACCTACTTCGCCGGCGATGGCGCCGGCTCCGAACAGCCAGCGGCCGACACCATCAATCTGGCCGCACAGCCGCTAACGCAGCAGCCGCGTCTCAGCGCA
Source organism: Rhizobium sp. ERR 1071 (assembly GCF_007828675.1). NCBI lineage: Bacteria > Pseudomonadati > Pseudomonadota > Alphaproteobacteria > Hyphomicrobiales > Rhizobiaceae > Rhizobium > Rhizobium sp. ERR 1071. Next base: position 182,010 of record NZ_VITM01000005.1, read on the forward strand.
CTTGCCAGCGGTCTTTATAGCCATCGGGCCTATGAAGGCTTGAGCGCTCTCATGTCGCGCGTCGATACCAAGGGCACTATTTATCATGTCCACGGCTGGTCGAAGATCCTATCGCCGTCGATTTTCCGCGCCCTATGGCCGGTTCGGGACCGAGTCGTCCTGCACGCTCATGACTATTTCCTCTCGTGCCCGAACGGAGGATTTGCCAATTACCGGAGAAGCCAGGTCTGCCCTCTGACGCCGATGTCGCTCGGCTGTCTGGCGACAAACTGCGACAAGCGCGGCTATCACGAGAAGATCTGGAGATCGGCCCGCCATATGGTGAGGGAGCATTATTACCCCATCCAGCAATTTGCCGCCAATATCATCGTCGTACATCAACGTATGCGCGAATACTTCGCCCGCGGCCAGATCAACATGGGCAATATCGAGGCAATTCGCAATCCGGTCGAACCCTTCCTCGATCATCCTACGGAGCCATGGAAGAAGCGCGATTTCTTCTTTGTTGGTCGGCTGGAGCCGGAAAAGGGATTTGAAGATGCCGCGATCGCGGCGCGGCTTGCCGGTGGAAAGCTGCAGATCATAGGCGACGGCGCCGGCCGCGGTCGGCTGGAGCGGGACTTTCCCGAAGTCGTCATTCACGGCTGGAAATCCAAGAGTGAGATGCGGAACATCCTTTGCGACGCGCGCGCCCTCGTCATTTCCTCTCGGGTGCCGGAACCTTTCGGATTGGCGGCGCTCGAGGCCGTGACGAGCGGCATACCGGTGATCTTGCCGGATACCGCGCTTCTCGGCGACGAACTCGCGATGCTCGGATGCGGACTGACCTTTCAGGGCGGCAAGGTGGAAACGCTGGCAAGCGGAATGCGCCGGCTTGCCAGCGATGACATACTTCTTCGACGGATGAGCGTGAATTGCCTCCGCCGATCAGGCGAGCTGGCGCACACACCTGTCTCATGGCGCGACGCATTGCTTACCCTGTACGATCGTGTTCTCGACCGCGCAAACGCTGCCAGAACGAACTTGCGGTCGACCTTGGACGACGACTTTTCAGCCGCCCATCGACTGATCGACGAAGCGGGCTGAGGCTTGTGGGTAGCTCTGTGCCCGGCGTCCTACGCCAATGGGACTAACCCAATGTCCGCAGGGTCAATTGTCAAGGATTGGGGCAGCTGGCAGCCTTTGAAGGAAGCATGATGGTGGTGAGGGGTCCGGAAGATGTTATCGACTTTTGACAGCATTGCCCATCGCGAGCGATCTCGCCGCGAGGCGAAGCGGGCGGAACGAAGGGGACGCGCCAAGCGTATTGTCGACCTTGTTCTTTCTGGGCTCGGGCTGTTGTTTCTGGCGCCGGCGCTGCTTGTCATCGCGATTGCATTGCTTCTGGTCGACGGCCGGCCCGTCATCTATCGCCATACGCGCGTCGGCCGCGATGGACGCCCGTTCGACTGCCTGAAATTCCGCACGATGCGCAAGGATGCCGATCGGCAGCTGGCGGAACTACTGGCACGTGACGAAACGCGAAAGCAGGAGTGGCTATCGACACAGAAGCTGACGAACGACCCTCGCGTGCACTGGCTCGGGAAATACCTGCGCATGAGCAGCGCCGACGAGCTACCACAACTGGTGAACGTTCAGCGCGGTGAGATGAGCCTGGTCGGACCTCGACCTGTCGTTGCCGCGGAGCTCGATCGCTATGGAGCCAATCTCTATTGTTATCTGGGGCTGCGGCCGGGGATCACGGGCCTCTGGCAGGTCAACCGCCATGCCGATACCACTTACGAGGAGCGTATCCAGTTTGATCTGGATTACTTCCATAGCCGTTCCTTGCGCACCGATTTTGCAATTCTCGTAAAAACGGTTGGCGTCGTGCTGCTTGCACGCAACGAAAAAGAACGTCTCACCAAATGAAAAAAGCGGCTACGGCAATCCAGACGACAAGGCAGAAAATCACCAGAATCCAACGAAGCAAAAGTTTCTGGCGCAATCCACCCGGCCGTTCCGGGGCGATGCGATCATGGTTTTCGTCTTTCATAAGCGGCTCTGCGTGGTGTTTCATGACGATTGCCGGCAAGCCCCTCTTCTATTGCCGAGAACTTCCATCGGACTCTGACGTTCAGGGTAATAATTTCTCTGATGGAAAATCGAATAATTCCGGCGCACCCCGCTTGCAGGCAGCGCTTCATTGCACGGAATCATGTCCTGAATGGGAACACTATAGACTTTATCTGGTGCAAGGCTGGAAACAACTGTGGATTATCATGTTACACTTCAATGGGATTTCTCAACCGGGCGATGCGAAGGCCGCCTATGCTCGTATTTACTTGCCGCGACGGTGCGCTGATGGATAACTTTCCGCCTCGCCCCAAGCGTGCCGTCTGGACGAGCATACGTTACTGGCTACGCGCCCGCATGCCCGCGATCGTCGGCGATGGAGCCTCGACGCTCGTTTCGAAAGTCGTATCTCAGGTCGTCCAGCTTCTCATATTCCTCGTCGCCGCCCGTGTGCTGGAATCGGCCGAATTCGGTCTCTACGCGTTCAGTTCCGCTATTGTCGTCATGCTCGTCGTGATCTCAGAAGGCGGATGGGGCGAGTTCGTCATGAAGGCCGAGTGTACGGATCGCGAGCTCGACCAGATCGGCACGCTTTCGATCGTCGCCGGGGTGCTCGTGACGATCGTCGGGCTGCTTGCTTCCGCCATTGCCTGGCTCCTTTTCGGCAGGCCGCATGAAGCGCTACTCCTCGTTCTTTTCAGCTGCTGGTTTTTGCCATCGTCCCTTTACGCGGTTTACGATGGGTTGTTGGTCGCACGTGGCCTGCTGCGCAAGCAGGCCACCATCCGGATGGCAAGCGAAGTTGCCGGGCTTAGCGCTACGATGCTTGGGCTGTGGCTCGGCTGGAACGTGTTTTCGCTCGCGGCCGGCCGGCTCGTTTCGCAGCTCGTTTGTCTTGCCGGCTCGGTGGCCGTGCTTGGCTGGCGTCCCAAGCTGCATCTCACCTGGCCTTTCGCGCGCGAGATTCTCGAATTTTCCAGCCATATTCTGTCGAACCGGCTGATCCTCTTTCTGCGATCCTATTCCGGAACGCTCGCGATCGGCAGCTTTCTGGGCCTCGCGGAGGCAGGTTATTATCGTGTCGCGGAACGTATCGTCGCGGCATTTTCCGAACTCATCGGCGAACCAGCGCGAATGCTGGCCTGGACCTTGTTTCGCCGCGCCGCGATCGTGATCGGAGCGGACGGAAGGCAGGTTCGCGACGCCGGTCCTTCCGCAACGATCTTCATGACGGTTCTCATGGCAATTTCGACGCCGATCTATCTCGGCCTTTCGCTCATATCGTCCGATTTGATCGACATCGTCCTCGGCGAAAAATGGGCGCCAGCGGCGATTCTGGTCGCGATCCTGTCGATAAAACAGATCCTGTTGATGCCGGGCTACGTCACGGAAGCCCTGCTATCCCTGTCGGGCAATATCAGGCGCATGCCTCCCACCCTGCTGTTGAATGCGGTGGTCTCCGTCTCCCTGATCCTGCTTCTGGCGCCTTTCGGCGTGGCCGCTGCCGCCTGGGGACAGTGTCTGGCGTCGTTGATCTCCTTTTTAACATCGATGCACCTGCAAAAGAACTATGGCGGCCTTCGGTGGGGACGTGTGCTGCGCAAGAGCGGTTATCTTGCCGTTGCCGTGGTGTTGATGGCGTCGGCGGTTTACGGGCTCGGCTATTTCGCCGGATCGCTCAGCATGCAGCGCGTATTGACTGTACTGCTGCAGGTGGTCTCGGGCGGTGCAATCTATGTCTGCACGTTACTTGCTCTGGAGAAGATGAGCGGAGGTGCGGTTTCGATTCTCTCGGGCAGGCGGTGACCGGCAACGACAGGATGGATTTAGATAGGGGGATGCAGGATGACGGCTTCGTTGCAATCCAATGCGTCATGGTCGGCGCATGCGCGCTCGGCCTTGAAGAGCGCCGCACAGGCGGCCGCTCAAGGGCTTTCGCCACTGCGCCTTGCCAGAGGAAGGCTGAATTATCTCTTGCCCTTTCCACGGCGGTTTACCGGCGCCTATGACACCTATGACGCCGCCATGGCCTCCGCCCGCAGGCAGACCATGGCTGGCTACGATCATGACGAGATCGCAACCGTCGCCTTCGTCAAAATGTGTGAGGTGGCCCCCTGGGATTATCCGGTGCTGTTCTGGGTCCGCAATTTGCTGCACGAGATCGATGGCCTCGTCGATGCTGGTGGGCACATGGGCACGAAATATCGCGCCTTCCGTCCCCTGCTGCCGCTCGACGACGCTTTTCGCTGGGTCGTCTACGATCTGCCGGCCATCGTCCGCGCCGGGCAGAGCCTTGCCGAGAAGGAAGGCCTGACGAGCCTGTCCTTTGTCGATCGGATTGGAGATGCCGGCGAGATGCCTTTGTTGCTCGGATCGGGGCTGATGCAATATCTCGATATGCCGCTGTCCGGACTGCTATCGCAAATGCCCTCCCGGCCGCAGCACCTGATCCTCAACAAGGTTGCGCTCCGCAAGGGCGGCACGGTCGTCACGCTGGAACGCATCGGCAGGTCCTATGTCCCCTATCACATGCGCAACGAGGCGGACTTCATCGACGATATCGCAAAGCTCGGCTACAAGCAGGTCGACCGCTGGTCCATTCCCTCCCTGTCCCACGCCATAGACACGCACCCGGAACTCGGCCGTAGCGAGAGCGCCGGTTTCTATTTTCGGCTGGGCTAGGATAATTCCGGGAAAAGTGCATAGCGGTTTTCCGTCGGGAATCGCGCAAAAAGGCCGGAGCATTTTCGCGATTCGAGCGGAAGGTTTTAGCCGCGATGGAGCGATAGGTCCGCTTCGTTCCGATGATCCGGTCTGTGCGATTGCTTGGAGGCGTGCCGTTGCTTGAGGTGATCGGCAAGGCGGATAGCCAAGGCGAGTAGCATCAGCGTCGGATTGGCGTGGCCCGGCGTCGGGAAGACCGAGCTGCCGGCAACAAACAAGCCATCGATGCCGTGAACCATGGCATTGGTATCGACGACGCTCGTTCGCGGATCGGTTCCCATGCGGGTGGTGCAGGAAGGATGGGCCATATCCATGAAGACGGGCTGGGTGTTCTCCCTCGCCGCGATCCAATCCGGCAGCACTGGTTTCGGTAAGCCAACGCGAACGAATTCTTTCGAGATCAATCCTGCAAGTCGTTTGACACTGGCTATTTCGCGTTGGCCGATTTTCCAGTTGACCCGCGGCAATGGCTGGTCGAAGCGATCGCGCTGTTGGGCGAGCATGATACGGCTTTCGGGATCGAGCTGTTGCTCGACCATGACGTCGAAGCGCAATTCCGTCGAGCGATGCGGCAGGCCGCGCTTGCGCACGAGGCGTTCGTAGAGCCCCGAGCTGATCATATCAGCCGATCTCGCGACTGTTGCAAGATCTCCCATGACGGTCTTGCCCACCCCCTTCGTCAAGCGCTTCAGCGCCGCCCAGGGATCATCCCGAGCATGGAGCTGCACCGGATAGGCGGCGCAGTTGGTAAGGCCTTCCTGTGCCTGAATTTCAGGGCTTAGGGACAGGCCCCTGAGATAGAAATGCGTGCGCCCCTCGTGGCTGAGGCCATAGAAATTGAAATGACGTGCGATCACGTCGATGTCGCGTCCCGTGAAGCGGCAGAGCGATGTTCGGGGGTGGTCGCAGAGATAGCGGCCGACAACATCATGCTCATTGCCTATGCCCGCCGGCAGAAGGGAATTGGATGCGAGCAGCAGGCGTGCATTCTCGACGCCCCCACCGCAAAGAACGATCGTGTTTGCACGGACAGTCGCGCTGCGGCCGGTGGCGCTCCGGAGATTGAGCGAGGTCACCCGACGGCCCTGGCTGTCGACATTGATCTCGGTCACCGTGGCATGCGTCAGGAAGCTTATGTTCGCGGCCGTGATATCGCCAGCAAGTCGGGCAAAGCGCGTCGGCTCGGCACGCGGATGGCGCATGTGGCTGAATTGCCAGAAGAAAGGTTTCAGAAGCCGCTTGTCCAGGCCAAGATCGTCCGGGCGTGAACGAAGCAGCGCAAAAAGGCTTTCATCGTAGAGGTTCGGCCCGAGGTTGAGCAGTTTGCCGGCACGATCGAGAGCAGGCAGCAGCTGCCCGCGATCGATCGGCCAGCCGGAGAGCGGAAGCCACGGTCGGTTCAGGAAATCGATGTCATCGAAGGCGGCGCATTTGCCGATCCATGTATGGCTGCTGCCGCCAAGCATGCGATTTCGCAACTCGAATGCGGGAACATCGTTCAGCCATGCCAATCCGCCGGTATAGCCCCGTCCTTCGGGCACGGCATTCGCCGACATGAATGGCTCGCCAATGTTCTCGACGGAATTCAGCGCCTGTATTTCCGCCTCGTAATCCTGGCCGCCGCTCTCGATGACAATGACCCGAAAGCGGGTATCGACCAACTCGCGGGCGATCGCAATTCCGGCCGGTCCGCCACCGACGATCGCAATATCGGCATGTATTTCAATGCCTTCCGGCATAGACCTCAAGTCACTGGTTATCATGATCGTTTTCCCGCTCGTTTTCCTAGTTTTTACCAGCATCGCGAGCATGCGGATAACTGTTCGATTGGCATAGGCGGGCGCGATATCTACCGATTTCGGATAGGTGATCTGATCGGTTCCGGCGCTTCTTTCAGTCGGAAGTCCATGCTGAAAATGCATCAATCACAGGCTAGGCTCTCCAGCAAATGCCGAGTTTCCTGGGAGCGAAGATCATGGCCAAGGTGGGGTTACGGGAGTGGTTGGCGCTCGCGCCGGTATTTGCCTCGGGCAAATTGGCACGCTACAGCGACGAGACCGGCGGCCCGCTCGGGCGCTTCGAAGCCGATTTTTCCACCAAGTTCGGTGTCCGCCATACCTTGGCCACCAGCAGCGGAACCGGCGCATTGATCTCGGCGCTGGTTGCCGCCGGCGTCGGTCCCGGGGATGAAGTGCTCGTGCCCGCCTATACCTGGATCGCGACCGCTGCCGCCCCACTGGCCGCCGGCGCGGTGCCGGTCCTGGTCGATATCGACCACACGCTCACGATGGATCCGCGGGACATACTGCGTAAGATTACGCCACAGACGAGGGCAATCATTCCGGTCCACATGTCGAACATGGTATGCGACATGGACAGCATCATGCGCATTGCCCGGGAGAATAACCTCGTCGTCATCGAGGATGCATGCCAGGCTGTCGGATTGCATTACAAGACCAAGCGGGTTGGGACAATCGGTGATTTCGGAGCCTTCAGCTTCAATCAGTTCAAGAACATCAATTGCGGGGAGGGCGGGGCCGTTGTCACGAACGACGCGCGGCTGTTTGCGCGCGCCCGGATGTATCACGACATCGGCTCCATGTTTCGCGGCCATCTCGACAATGCCAACGAACCGCCCATGCTGGGGGTGAATTTCAAGGCGAGCCAGATTCAAGGCGCCATGCTGAACGTGCAGTTGAAAAAGCTTGATCCGATGATTGCCCGCTTGCGTGAGCGCTATGATGTGATGAGTGAAATCTTCGCCAAGAGCGGACAGATCATGGTGGGGCCCCACAACGATATCGGCAATGCGGCGGGCCTCCACGTCATCTTCGAGACGTCGGACGAGGCCAAGCGATTTGCCGAGGAAAACAAGCGCGGTGTCTATCGGCTGTTCGATTCCAGCCGCCATGTCTATACCAACTGGCAACCTGTTCTGCAGCAACGCACAGGCCATCCGGCGATGAACCCCTTCCACTGGACCGATCGCAAGATCGAATACACACCGGAACTTTGCGCGCAGACACTTGACATCCTGAAGCGCAGCTGCCGCATCAGCCTTGGAGAAAACTATCCCGTCGCGTTGGTCGCCTATATGGCGAGGCGGATGTCACGGCAGGCAAAATCGAAGAACGCCAATCTCTTCTACGCAACGATCTGACATGGAGAATATCGGGCCTGACATAATCGATGTCTGGCACTGGAAGCTGGACATGCCGTTGCCTGATCTCGGCATGTATATCACATTGCTGTCGCTCGACGAATGCGTTCGGACCATTCGCTTCGTCCATGAGCGGGACAGGCATCGTTTCGTCGCCGCCAGGACCGGAATGCGGGTTATCCTCGGGCGCTATCTCGGCATTCCGCCGCGGTCGATAGGCTTCGACTACGGCGACAACGGCAAGCCTTACGTCGCGATCGGCGGCGCTTGTCCCATCCATTTCAATCTCAGCCACAGCGCCGACCGGGCTGTTCTTGCTGTTTCCGATCGTTATGAACTCGGCATCGATATCGAGGAAATTCGGTTCCTGAAGGAAGATATTGCGAAATGGTTCTTCTCTCGCAAGGAGTATCAGACGCTTCGATCTCTGCCGGCTGACAGCTACCTGGATGGTTTCTATCGCTGCTGGACGCGCAAGGAAGCGTTCATCAAAGCCCATGGTGCCGGCTTGTCGCTGCCGCTCGACAGTTTCGATGTCACGTTCGACAGATCGAAGCAATCGCGATTGGAACGGCTGGAGGAGGACGAGGATGCACCGCAAAACTGGGCCATTCTGGAGCTTGCGACACCGGCCAACTTCGCTGGCGCCGTTGTTGCCTCGACCGGCGGGCACCAGGTAGGCCTGCGCTATCGCAATGGAAATATCAGTCAGATGGTCAGCCGCGCATCGAGAATGTAGCGACCGTCGACGGCATCGAAATGATGGCAACCATGAAGTCCGGCCTTGAAAGCCGGGGTAATGGTGCGAATGCGGCGTTCACGATAGTCGTCGAGCGTGAGTCTCTCGATCTCCATGATGTTGAGAGCATAGCCATAAATGCCGTATGCATTGTGCTGCGAGGGCCGCAACAGCCTGCCGCCACGTTCGAAGATGCGCCCTGCGCCTCGAGCCTCGGTACTCCCGATCACGACCGGATTTCGTTTGTGGGGTCTTATGCCTGTGAGCGCCGGGCCGTCGACTTCGAACAGATAGAGCTCGCTGCAATGGTCTTCATAGGCATGGAAATCCGACAGGTTGGTGAATAGCCACCATTTGCCGCCATGGCGGATCAAGACGCTATCGGCCGGCGATTGGCCCTCGAAGGCAGTGGCGTGCAGCTCCCATTTCACCGGAAACTCACGGCAGCGCCAGACCTCGAGCCGCCGTGCTTGATGCGTTTCCGGTATCATGAAGATCTGGTCGCCATCGCGAAATATGAATGGATAGGAGAGATGGTAGGGGCGCTCCAGCGCCACCCCAACCTGCGTGAGCGCATCGCCGTCGAAACGGCCGACCGCGATATGCGCCTTGCGGTCGCCGTGGGAATAGGCCTCATAGAACAGGTAGCATTTGCCATCCTCCTGAAACAGGAACGGATCGGCCTTGATCCTGTTATCGGAAGGTGGAATTTCCACGGCCTTGCTCGGATCGAAATCATCGATGTGACCGTGTCCCGTATAAAGTGTCCATATGGCCGACTCGGCGCGGAGTCTCGCCCTGATCGATTTGATGGCCTTGACCGAGATCGATCCCGCAACGATGCAGCCGTAGCGAAAGAGATCGCCGGGCGATGGCGCCTGCTCGATGATCGAGCCAGCAAAAGCGGATGGGTTGAACCGCCTGGTGTCGGCGAGCCGCGTCAGCTCCCGCAGCAGAAGGGTAACGCTTCGCTCCCTTACGAAGGCACTCAATCGCGCTGCACTGGGCTTGATGTTGAATGACGCCCGCGCAATCTCGAACCTGCCGGCCTTGCCACCGCGCTTGGCATAAAGGACCAGATCGGCAGTCGACGCGCGAGCAAGGATCTCGGCATAGCCGTACCAATCCACATCCGCCGATCGCTGGTCGGAGAGGTTGAAGGCCCATTCCCCGAATGGGAGAGCCGCGATCGCTTCGTCGGCCATGCTCATTGGAACCATGCGGATGACGAGGTCGAGCTTCAGACGGCGCAGCGACGCCGCCGTGATGTTGTCGACAGCGCCCGTCTTGTCGCCATCGGATTCGTAGCAGTCGACAAAACGACGGCGGCTATTGAAATGCTTTGGCAAATAGGCGGGTTGACGCGCTAGAGCCTGAGCCTCCAGTCGCGCACTCCAGGACAACAGCTTCGATGCCTTGCCGACGCCGAACGGATGAGGATGGGTCAGCACGGCTGCAAGCTCCAGGCCCGGGGCGGCCAGAATTCGATCCAGGATCATCAGCTCCCAATTTTCGAGCGCATGTCCGCGCGCGACGAGAATGCCGACCCTCAATGGCTTGGTCTCGTTCATAACTGTTTCCTCTATGGCTCGACCATTTGCCGGATATGGTCCGAGGCATTGGCGGCTACCTGAAGCCTTTGCGCTTTCTCGAGTCGCGAAAGCGCTCTATCCTTTTGTTTTCACGTAATTCCGGACTGAAAGCCGCTATGCGCTTTTCGTGGAATTGCTCTAGCCATCGGTGAGTTTTCCCGAGAGCGTCGACGCCAGGTCGCGGATGCCGTTGCTGGTCAGCGAATCCTCATGCCAGCCGTCGATATCGACCACCATGCAGTCCTCTCCGACCGCCTCACCCCATCCAAACCGCATTTTGCGCGCCCGAGGATGGGTCGCACTGCTTCGAAGCAGGACGACGCTTTCGTCCCTTGTCCGCGGCGGCTTATAGCGGCGAGCCGCCGTCACCAGCAATTTGGTAACAGCCTCGTTCGCCTCTTCTTCCGGAGAGTATTGACCGGCCTTGACGCCGAGGATCCTCAGTAGCGCCAGTGAGACTTCGAACTCCTTGAGATAGTCGATCAGCCGGATACGGCGGGACAGCAGTTTCCGGGTGAAATAGGCAAGACGTTTGCGCCGCCGCTCCCGATGCCATCGCGCTTGCTCCCGCTTCGGCAGGGAGGCGAAATAGCCTGGAGCCCAGGCATCGATAATGGCCGTGATGCCGACATCTATGCCTCTCTCGCGCAATTGCCGGCTGATTTCCATCGCGAGGACGCCATTGACGCAGAGCCCAACGATGGCAATGCGGTCCGCGGCCTTGTCGATCCGCATGGCATCGATCGCATGGCTGGCGATATCCTCGATGCTGAGACCGTCCAGGCCGCCCGTCAGATCCGCGTGGAACATGTTGACGTTGTATACCGAAATCTCGTCCGGCAATTCATTGGCAAGACGGTAGTACAGGAATGGATGGTTGAGGGTATAGACCGCCCCGGTCCCCACCCCATGTTTGCAGGTAATCAACTCCCACGGGTTTACTGCTTTTTCCCGCGGTTTCTCGATCTCCTCGCTGTTGAAGACCGCAGCTGCAAAGCCCGCAAACGTCGGCTGTTTGAATAGAAGCTGCAATGTCGGGCTTGCATCAAATCTTGCGCGTGTTTCCGATAGAAGCCGGAGCGCGAGAAGCGAATGGCCACCGAGCGCGAAAAAATCATCATCCGGGCGTATTTGCGGAACCTGTAGGACTTCCTTCCAGATTTCAGCAAGCGCTTCCATTCGCGTATTCGGCGGCGATTTGCCTGTGACGGCGCCATCCATCGGCGCAGTCTCGGCGGCAGCTGCCACGTGCCGGTCCGGCGCAATGAGCGAAGAAAGCGGCGCCTCAGGGCGATCGAGAGCAATTTCATAAGCGTTCCTCCATAGTTGCAGGAGGCTTTCGATGGTGCTGGCTTCGAAAAGGTCGGCATTGTATTCGATCGACATACGCCAGCCTGTCGGCCGTCCGATCATGATGAAGCTTAGGTCGTAGATGACGCCGGGGGATTGCGAGGGCGAGCTGATCAGCTCGAAGCCGCCGTAGCGACGATCCTCAAGAAAGGCTTTCTGCAGATTGAAGTTGACCGAGATCAGCGGGTTGCGCGCAGGATCGCGCACCGGATTGACCAGTTCCACGAGTTTGTTGAACGGCATGCGCTGATGGTTCAGCGCCCCTTCGATCGTCGCGCTGACGGAACGAATATGTTCGGCGAAGCTGACATCGGAGCCGAAATCGAAACGCAGCACCAGATTGTTGATGAAGACGCCGATCATATCCTCCAGATCGCTATGTTCACGGCCGGCGATCTGCGAGCCGAAGAGCACGGTCGGAGCCTCGGTCAACCGATGAAGGGCCGCACTGAGGACGGCAGCGCCGAAACTATATTGCGAGACGCAATGAGCGCGCGCGGCCGCATCCATGCGATCGGTGAAGGCGAGTGGCTGGACAATGGAGAGAATATCACCGCGATTGGTTTTAACCTGACCGCGAGGCCGGTCGGAAATGACCTCGAAATAAGGGGCGCCGAGCAGAGTTTCGCGCCAGAAGGTTTTTTCCGTCTCGAAGCCGTAGCTCTGCAGATATTCCTGCTGCCAGAGGGCATAGTCGCCATATTGCAAGGGCAGCTCGGGCAGGACCGGTGCACGCCCCGCATCGATTGCGGCGGCTATTTCGCCGACCTCTCGCCCGAGGACACGGATCGACCAGCCGTCGAAGCAGCTCTGATGGGCCGTGATCAGCAGGAAGCCGCGCTCGTTTTCCGCCATCAGCAGTGTGACGCGGAACAGGCCCGGCGCGCTGAGATCGAATGGCGCCTGCGCCGTCTCCTCGCCGATCGACAGGATCCGCGCCTGGCGCTGCTCGGGCGGCATGCCGCGCAGATCGATCACCGACATCTTGAAGTTGACGTCGCTGACGGCCTGCTGGAAGGGCCTGCCATTCCTCTCGATGAAGCGCGTTCGAAGGATCTCGTGACGCTGAATGATCTTTCGAAAGGCTGCTTCAAGGGTCGAGACCCTGAATACCCCCCGGATCTCCCATCGAACCGCGACATTGAGCGCGGGGTTGCCGGGATTGAGCTGATCGAGAATCCAGCAGCGAAGCTGTGTCTGCGTACAAGGAAATTCACCGATGATCTGCGGTTCGGCAAGCGAACCGCTTGGGCTGTTATCGACTGTACTCATAGAGATGCCCCCAGGCCGCGGCGCGCGCCGTTACGAAAATCTCGCAGTGATGGAATGTGGAGATGCACGGCATCGGATGGATCCCCTCCCTGGGCGTCGGCAAAGGCTGCCAGCGCGGCGATCGTCGGATGACGCAATAGATGTTTTGCCTCGAGCGACAGCCCGTTGTCGCGCATGCGGGCGGCGATACGGAATATGGCAAGTGAATCGGCACCCAGCGCGTAGAGATTGTCGTCAATGCCGATGTCGCCGAGGTTGAGCACATCCTGCCAGATCGCCAGCAGCCGTTGTTCCATCTCGGTTTTCGGCTGGACCTTGGTTGGCGCGACAACACGCTGCGGCACGCCGCGCTGCTGCAAGGTCTTGCGGTCGAGCTTCCCGTTGCCGGTCTGCGGCAGCTCGCTCTCCATCACCCAGAAGCTCGGCACCATATGCGCCGGCAGATTGGCTTTGGCATGCGCCGCGATATCGGCCGCAAGTGCTTCGCCGCCCTCCGCGGTCGGCACGATGTAGCAGACCAAGGAACGATCGCCCCTGGCGTTTTCGGCGACGACGGTCGCACATTGGCGCACGCCTTCCACCTTGGAGATGACGGCTTCGATGTCGCCAAGCTCGATGCGGAAGCCGCGCAGCTTGATCTGCTGGTCACGCCGCCCGAGTAGCTGCAGCGACCCATCGGCAAGCCGTCGTCCGACATCACCGGTCTTATAAAGCCGCATCGGCCTGCCGATGGCAAAGCAATGCGGAACGAAAGCCTTCTCGGTGAGATCGAGACGATCGAAGTAGCCTTCGGCAAGCCCGTCGCCTCCGATGTGCAGCTCGCCAATGACACCGACCGGCGCGATATTCTCGCTCTGGTCGAGGATGAAGAGCTGGGTATTGGCGATCGGATGACCGATCGTGATTGGCTGATCCGCATCCGTGATGCGCTGCAGCGACGACCAGATCGTCGTTTCCGTCGGGCCGTACATGTTCCAGAGCTCGCCACCGATTTGAAGTAGGGATCGCGCCAGTTCCTTGGGTAGGGGTTCGCCGCCGCAAAGCATTTTCAGCGCCGGCCGGTCCTTCAGGCCCGCTTCCACCAGCATCTGCCAAAGCGTAGGCGTTGCCTGCAGCACCGTGGCATCGTGTTCGTCGATGAGCTTGACCAGTTCGAAGCCGTCCTGGACCTGGCTCCGGCTGGCGATGACGACCTTTCCGCCCGATATCAGCGGCAGGTAAAGTTCCAGACCGGCTATGTCGAACGAGATGGTCGTGACTGCGACAAGCGTGTCATCCGCACCGAAGCCAGGTTCCTTCGCCATGGAGAGCAGGAAGTTCGTCAGGGACCGATGCGAGACCTCCACGCCCTTCGGCGTGCCGGTGGAACCGGATGTGAAGATGATGTAGGCCGATGCTGTGGTATCGACGGGCAGGGTCTTCAGGGGGAGGCCCGTCATCGAGTTGATCGCCTTGGCATCCTGATCGAGCCGGATAACAGGGATATCCGTCGACGCCAGCCGAGCCATGTCGTCGCTGTCGCAGATCAGGCCGCGGATGCGGGCGATTTCCAGCGTCTGCCGCAAGCGTGGTTCCGGATGCGCCGGATCCATCGGCACGTAGGTATGCCCCGCTTTCATGACGGCGAGGAGGGCGACGATCATGTTCAGCGAACGCTCGACCAATATAGCAATCCGCTGGCCGGGTTCGGGAAGCGCCATCTGGAGGTAGAGAGCCAGCTGGTTCGATCGAGTTTCCAGCTCACCGTAAGTGATCGACTGGCCGTCATGTTGAGCCGCAACGGCATCCGGATGTTCGGCCGCACGCGCGGAGAAGAGCGAGAAGACGAATTGATCATGATCGTAAGGCATTGCCGTCCGGTTGAGATCGTCGATCAGCCAGGACTTCTCGCCCGCGGAAAGCAGAGGCAGCTCGCCGATCTTGTGATCCATGTCCTTGGCCAAGGCTGCCGCCAGCGTCGAGAAATGGCCGATCCATCGTTCCACGGTCGCGCGGTCGAAGACATCGGCGTTATAGTCGACATCGATGCGGATGTGGTCGCTCGCCTCGATCATGTTGAAGAACAGGTCGAAGTTGGAGAAGGCCTTTGCATTCGGCTCGATGCTCGGCGTTAGATCACCAAAGGACGATCCGCCGGCCATGCGCTCGAGGTTGAACTGGATCTCGGTGAGCGGCAGGCGGCGTGGATCACGCTTGGTATCGAGTTTGCGCACCAGCGTGCCGTAGGTGTAATCCTGATGTTCAAAAGCCTGAAAGACGAGCTGCTGCGTTGCCTTCAGATGCGCCGCAAACGGCTCTGTGAGCGATACAGCCTGACGCAACGGCAGCAGATTGACGCAATGGCCGACGAGGATCTGGCCGTCAAGCAGGCTTTGACCGGCCGACGGAATGGCGATGACGATATCGTCCTGGCCCGACAGTCGTGATACCATCACCTGGAGGGTCGCCAGCAGCGTCGAAAATAGCGTGGCGCCCGACTTTGCCCCCTTCTTCTTCAGCGCCTTGTAGACGTCGGCATCGATATAGCCGGTGCAGCTGCCGCCGGCAAAGCTGCGATATTCCGGCCGCGGGCGATCCAGCGGCAGATCGGGAAGATCGGGAACCGTCTTGAACTGATCGAGCCAGAATTGCTCGGTCGCCTGCGATTTCTCCGGCCTGGGCGAAAGGTCGATCGAATAGGCGGCGAAGGAAAGTGCCGGTTGGAATTCCGGAACATTTCCGACGCTATAGGCTTTATAGGCCGTCGCCAGCTCTTCGATGAAAGTGTTTATAGACCAGCCGTCGCAGATAATGTGATGAGCCGTAAAGACCAGCACATGCTTTTCGGGGGCCAACCTGATGATGCTGGCGCGGACAAGAGGGCCGTTGATCAGGTCAAAGGGCGTACGGGCATCATCGTCGATGAGAATGGCAAGGCCTTGGTCATCGATGTCTTCAAGGAGCGGCAGGTCGAGCTTGAAATCCGGAATGAAGCGGAAATACTCGCCGCCGCGATCGAAGCGAATATGGAAGGCGTCGTGACGGGCAATGACCGTATCGAACGCCCGCCGGAAGGCTGTCTCGTCCAGGGTCCCCTCCAACGCCAGCGAGAAGGACTCGTTGAACGAGCAGGAGGCTTCGTCGCCCGCCTGGGCCGCAAGCCATATTTCCGTCTGCGCTTCCGTCAGCGGCGCGGATTGCGGCCTTGCCTCGGATGCCTGTACCGGCATTGGCGATAGGGTTGGCTCCCTGATCGCGGTGAATATACCGACGGCCTGCATGGCGTCGAGGCTGTCGCGGAAGGCTTTCGCGATGGAGCGGAAGTCGTCCTCGCTGTGGGCTGTCGTCAGGAAGCAGGGGTAACCGTCCTGTATATGGACGCCATTCAGTCGCATCTGCGCATAAAACAGCGCGCCGAGCGGATCCTGACTGGAGAAGTCGGTGGCAAACCAGCTTTTGTAGCCATGAACGACATCCGCGATGCCGCGCCTGGCGAGATCGGCCTTGATCTCGGCTACGAGTGCCTCCGTTCGCTCTGCGACACGGTCGTAGAGGGCGGAGCCTTCTCCCTTGATATGATGCAACACGGCCTCGGCGGCGGCAAGCACCAGCGGATGACGGACGAAGGTTCCGGCAAAGAATGTCGGTGCCGTCATGGGAACGGAATTATCACCGTAGGTCCAATGGCCGCCGTCGAGGGCGTCCATGAAACGCGGGCTGCCGACCAGCACGCCGATCGGCATACCGCCGCCCACGACCTTGCCATAGGTCGCCATGTCGCCCTTGATGCCCCAGATCGCCTGCATCCCGCCGGGATCGACGCGGAAGCCGGTGACGACCTCGTCGAAGACGAGGGCGAATTCGAATTGAGTGGCGACATCACGCAATTCCCGGACGAATTCGCGCGGCTGCAGTTCCGGATGGCGGCTCTGAATCGGTTCGATGATGACAGCCGCTATATCGGTTGCATTGGCGCGGATGAAATCGAGGCTCTCCGGCGCGCCATAACGCAGGACCGTCATGTTCGACACGGAGGCCAACGGAATGCCGGAGGCGACCGGCAGGGCAATCGGCTTGTCGGCGCGATTGCGGCCCTTGACCAGAACCTCGTCGAACTGGCCGTGATAATCGTTGGCAAAGACGACGACCCGATCGCGGCCGGTGACGGCGCGCGCAATCCGCATCGCGGCCATGACCGCTTCCGAGCCGGTATTGCAGAAGGTTACCCGCTCGTGGCCGGTTACATCGGCGATCATCCTTGCGACATCGCCGGCAAGAGGCGTCTGCGGACCGATCGCAAATCCGCGATCGGCTTGAGCCTTGACGGCGTCGATCACGAAATCCGGTGCGTGGCCGAAGGCCGTCTGTCCGAAGCCATTGACCAGGTCGACATACTGGTTGCCGTCGATATCCCAGATATAGGCTCCCTTGGAGTGGTCGCAGACGATTGGGAACACCATCTCCTTCCAATCGGCGCGGAAGCCCGATGCGGACCTGGGGTCGGCCAGATATCCGCGATGCTCCTGCGTGAAGGCCTTGGACTTGGCATTCTTGGTTTCATAGGCCCTGGTGAGATCAGTGATGAAACCCTGCTTGGCGGCGGAAATCTCCGATGTCACGCTTTTGGCGTTCGGACGATAAAGCTTGATGCGCTCGGTGCCGAAATCGCCTTCGGCAGGTGCTGCGGGAGCCACCAGAGCCGACGGGGAGGAGGGCTGGCTCGCTGCAGCTTGCGGCGCCGGCACGATGGGTGCTGCGGGCAGCACACTTGGTACTGCGGCAGCCGGAGCTCCGCCCTGCATGGCCTGCAGCATCAGCAATTGCTGGGAAAACAGGCTTTGCGCCATCTGGATCTGCGATTGCAGCACCGTGGCGAGATCCGATGCTCCAGCCGGGATCGATGCGACCTGTGGAGCAGGCGCAATGATCGGCATCGGCGTCGAAACCGGCATGGGAGGCGCCGCCGCAGCAGCGATGGGGGCCGCGGCCAATGGTTCAGCCGTCTTCACTGCATCCGGTGGCATTTGACGATCGAGATAAACAGCCAGATCGGCAACGGAGGGAATATCGCTCAGCAGTTCCCGGAAGGAGATCTTGACCTTGAAGTCTTTCTCGATGCGCTGCGCGAACTGGCCGACGAAGAGGGAATCGAAGCCGAGCTCCAGGAAGGTTGCTGCTCGCTCGTCCGGCCCGAGCGTTTCGCCCGACATGTCGCTGAGCAAGGTCAGAAGAGCCGCTTCCAATTGCGGCAGACGGTTGGAGGTGGGAATGGGTGCTGCAACATTCATTGCTCGATTCTCCCCGGTAAGGTTGACGTCAGAGACAAAGGGCTCGGCGGCTGGCCGAGTGTCTGCTTCGGCATTCGGGCGCTGGGTCGATGCGCGACGGGCGGATGACGGAGCATCGATCCAGTGGCGCTGCCGCTGGAAGGGATAGGTTGGCAGGGACAGCCGCTGCCGTGACACCGATGGAAGAGCCGGCCAGTTGAGGCGGCAGCCGGCCATCCAAAGCTTTCCATGAGCCTCTGCAAGCGTTGCCGCGGCGGCCGAGGCCCGGTCATGTTCGGGCAGGCTTTGTACGACTGCGGCAAGACTGTCGCGTGCGAGCGTCTGGGCGGCAAAGACCGACAGTGTGCGTCCTGGCCCCACTTCGAGAAGAACCGGCTTGCGGTCGCGGCAGAGCGTCGCAAGCCCATCGGCGAAGCGAACGGCGTCGCGGCAATGCATGGCCCAGTAATCCGGCGAGGTCGCCAATTCAGCCGTCTGCCAATCGCCCGTCACCCCGGAGATGAAGGGTATGGTGGCCGTACCGTAGGTGACCTTCTCGGTCTCCTGGCGTAGCGCCAGAGCCGCATCGTTCATCATGGCGGAATGGAAGGCGTGCGATGTGTGCAGCCGGCTGAAGGCGATCTCAGCTTCCGAAAGTGCCGCGCAAACCATTTCGATATCGGCAAACGGACCGGAGATGACGCAAAGTTTCGGGGCGTTGATCGCGGCGATCTCCACCGCGCCGCGCAGGTAGGAGGCCGTCGTTGCGGCATCGGCACGAACGGATACCATCGCGCCTTGCGGCTGATGCTGCATCAACCGGCCGCGATTGGCCACAAGACGGAGGCCATCCTCGAACGAAATGACGTTGGCGAGCGTAGCGGCAACAAACTCGCCAACGCTGTGACCGATCATGGCATACGGCTTGACGCCGCGGCTGAGCCACAATCGGGCAAGCGCATATTCGACGAGATAGAGGCAGGGCTGCGCGATGCGGGTTTCGCGCTGCTCATCGGTGATGGCCTGCGTCGCCGGGCCGGTGTGGCAGATGTAGTCGCGCAGATCGAGCCCGAGCGTCATCTTCAAAAGCTCGGAACCGCGGTCGATCCAGCGCGCAAACTCCGGCTCCGAGCGGTAAAGCCCGGCACCCATGCCGACATATTGCGCGCCCTGGCCTGGGAACATGAAGGCGACGGACGGCTGATCGGCGGCGGTGAGCGGCTGATAGCTCTCCGTCGTCAGCTTGAGGATCGCTTCCTCGATATTTTCGGCGGCAACGGCCAGCCGGTGGCCGAACTCGCGTCGTCCGGCTTGAAGTGTGTGGGCCAGTTGCGCCATTGAAAGTTTCGGGTTTTCGGCGAGATGATCACTCAGATTGGTGCGCATCTCGGCAAGCGCCGGCTTGCTGCGAGCCGAAAGGGGGAGAATGTAGTGGCCCTCTACCTCTTTCGACTGAGCCGGCGGGTAGGGCGGCTCCTCCAAAACGACGTGAACGTTTGTTCCGCCTACGCCGAAAGCGCTGACACCCGCCCTTCGTGGCGCCTGTCCCCGGGGCCACTCGGTTGCCGTTACTGGAATGTAGAAACGACTTTTCTCAAGATCGATGCGGGGATTGGGCCGCTGATAATTGGGCATCGGCGGGATTTTCCCGCTGCGCAGGGCCAAGGCCGTCTTGATGAGGCCTGTCACGCCGGCCGCCGCGTCGGTATGACCGATGGTGCCCTTGACCGATCCGAGCGCGCAGCGGGCTGGCTGCGACGCATCCTGCGCGAAGGCGCGCGTCAATCCGTTGAATTCGATGGGGTCGCCAAGCGGCGTCGCCGTGCCATGGCATTCGATATAGCCGATGGTCGAGGGATCGACGGCCGCATTTGCGAGAGCCGTGGCAATCGCTTCGGCCTGGCCTTCCACACTCGGTGCCGTGAAGCCGACCTTGTCGCTGCCGTCATTGTTGATGCCATAACCGCGAATGACCGCATAGATGTGATCGCCGTCCTTGAGCGCGTCCTCATACCGCTTCAGGAGGACGACGCCCGCCCCGCTGGCAAAAACCGTTCCGGCGGCGTTGGCATCGAACGGCCGACAGGTTCCGTCGGGTGAGGCCATGCCGCCTTCCTGGTAGATGTAGCCTCGCTTTTGCGGAATGGTAACGGAGATGCCGCCGGCCAGAGCCATGTCGCAGCTATAGGTCAGCAGGTTCTGGCATGCCTGGGAAACCGCGAGGAGCGAGGTTGAGCAGGCGGATTGCACGGTGAAAGCCGGACCGCGCAGGTTGAATTTATAGGCGATACGGGTCGCCAGCGTGTCATTGAGCGCGCCAACAAGCTCATGGAAGCAGCCGATCTGGTAGTTCGACGTGAATTCTTCCGCCTTGGCGCGATCGCGCAGAACATTGTTGATCAGGTAGGTCGGCATCGAAGAGCCGGCGAAAACCCCGATCAGGCCGTCATAGCGCTGTGGATCGTAGCCACCGTCCTCGAGGGCTTCCCAGCATATTTCGAGGAAGATCCGGTGCTGCGGATCTGTAACGGCGGCTTCGCGCGGAAACATGCCGAAGAACTCGGCGTCGAACATATCGGCACCGTCGAGATGGGGCCTTGCGGCGACATAATTCCGCTGTGCCCGTTCTTCATCGGTAAAAGCGTCTTCAATCTCATCCGGCGAAAAAAGCGAAAAGGCGTTCTTTCCTTCGAGTACAAGCTGCCAGAGCGCCTGCACCGAGGGGGCTCCGGGAAAGCGGCCGGACATGCCGATAATGGCGATATGCCCGGAAATTTGCTCGCTCAGATCCTCATTGTCTTCGAAATCACGCTGATTGCCATTGTCCTGGTGATTCCCTTTCATAAGGAGCTCCTGCGGATATGAGAGATCGCCTTTTTCTGCAGCGCGGCACGCTGCGCCGCGGCGGCAAGACGGGTTGGGCCGGATGCGCGGCCATCCAGGTGAAGTGCGAGTTCGCGAATGGTCGGATGACGCAGCAACGCAACGACATCGATCGCGTGACCGAGCGTCTCTTCGAGACCGGCATGAATTTCCATCAGCTGAAGGGACGTGCCACCGAGATCGAAGAAGTTCCGATAGAGATCGACGCTTTCGAGCGCCAATGCGTCTTGCCATAGCGTCGTCAGCAGTTCCTCCGTCCGGCTCCTGACATCGGCGGGCTTTGTCTGGGTTTCAACCGGAGGCGGCAGCAATTTCGAACGATCGACTTTACCGGCCGGCGTCAGCGGCAAGGCGTCAACGATGACCGTGGCATTCGGGATCATATAGGCGGGAAGAGCCGCGCGCAGTGTCGCCATGACGCCCTGCGCCAGATCGGCGCCCACGCCCACATGGCTTTCCTTCGGGCACAGATAGGCAACGATGCGCTTGAGGTTCTCGCCCTGCATGTGGCAAAGCACGATCCCGTCGGCAAGGCGCGGATCACGGCGAAGTGCTGCCTCGATCTCATCGAGTTCAATGCGTTTGCCGTTGATCTTGATCTGCCGGTCGCGGCGGCCCTTGAAGGTGACGGTGCCATCCGGCTTCAGGCAGGCCACGTCGCCCGTCAGATAGAAGCGCGTCACGCCATCCTTGGTTTCGATGGTGACGAATTTCTGTTCCGTCAGCTCCGGTCGCTTGAAATAGCCGATGGCGAGGCCGTCCCCCGATATCGCCAATTGGCCTTCAATGCCTGGAGGAACAACACGCAATTCCTCGTCTAATATCGCGATTCCGGTATGAGCGATTGCCTTACCGATCGGTAGCTCAGTGCCCGAAAAGCCTGGCAGAACCTGAAAAGCGGTGGCAAAGACGGTCGTCTCGGTCGGCCCATAGGCATTGGTGAGCCTGCAGCCGGGATAGTGCTCCAGGAAACGGCGAGCGTGGACGGCCGAACCGACATCGCCTCCGAAGAGGATATGACGAAGTTTCGGCAGGGTCGCGCGGGCGTGATCGGCGAAGAGATTGAATAGCCCCGTCGTCAGGAAGGCGATAGTGACACCCGTCTCCCGCATGAAATCGGACAGCCGTGAAATCGAGAAATCGGTATCGGGCATGACCGCCAAGGTGCTGCCGTTGAGGAGCGCACCCCAGATTTCGAATGTCGATGCGTCGAAGGAGATGGTGGCTGTGTGCAGGACGACGTCATCGCGGTGGAATTCGATATAGTTCTGATCGAGAACGACCCGCGAAATACTGCGATGGCTGATCATCGTTCCCTTGGGCCGACCGGTTGAGCCGGATGTGTACATGATATAGGCGAGATCGCCGCCCGTTATCTCAATGGACGGCATGGTCGCGCCGGGCCGATGTGCCATTTCCGCGATCATGGCATCCGCTTCGATGACCTTGCCGTTCATGCTCGGCACGCCGGCCAGCTTCTCGCCATGGGCGGAGTCGACGAAAATGACCTTGGGAGCGCATTCCGCGATGACGAAGTCGAGATGCTCCACCGGAAAGGCTGGGTCGAGCGGGAGATAGGCGCCGCCGGCTTTCAGTATGGCCAGGGTACAAATGATCGCATTGATGCTGCGCGGCAGGAAAAGGCCGACGATGTCGGCCTTGTGGACACCTACCTTTATCAAATGCAACGCCAGCGCATCGGATATGCGATCAAGGTCACGATAGGTAATACGGATATCGCCGGAAACAAGAGCTGTTGCTTCCGGTGCGGCCCTGGCCTGTTCGCGCAGGATGTGATGAAGGCAAAGATTGCGATCGTAATGCATACTTGCTGCGCCAATTGCGTCTGCCTGTGCCTCGCGGTCAATCATTATCGCTCTCCGGGTTGTCCTGCGATGGATGACGGCATGTTGCGAAATGCTTCGTCGTCGATCGCAGAATTTCACGCTGGAGCAAAAGCACCAGCTGGTCATTGGGATGATTGTCCGCACCACCGAAAGTCGTAAGTCCTAAGGGCGCGTAGCCATTTTGTCGGAGAGGTCCGCCATGGCAGCCGCAACCCGGCCGAAAGCATTATGCGTGGCATCAATCCTGCCCATCGGAAGGTCACGTGGTCGCCCTGGTTCAGGAAGAATTGCCGGAGAGGGGGACGATGCAGAGGCTATTTGAACTGATAGGCTCTGACGTAATCGACAAACATGAAGGATGGGTCGGCCGCAGCCATTTTGGATATGCCTTCGACGATACCGAGGTCGATGAGCATATACAGCGGCTGGCGATGTTCTGGCGGAATTTTGGTTTTCCAGACGAGATTACCGTCGAAATACATGCGTATGAAATCGGAATCGATCTTCACGCCATAGGTGTGCAAATCAGCGGGATTTGCGGTGGCGAACACCTTGATGCGGGAAAAGGCCGAATCGTGCCGCCCATCCCGATGCCAAACATGCACCGTTGAAGAGTAGGCGCCGGGCTTATCGCCGTAATATTCGATGACATCTATCTCGGCGGTAGCCTTTGACCGATCCTCGCCGATAAGCCAGAAGGCCGGCCAGACACCGGGGCCATCCGGCAATCGCGCCCGCATCTCGAAGTAGCCATATTGCTGAGAAAAGCCATTTCCATGCTCATCGACAGAGGCAATCAAGCCGGAGCGCCATAGACCTTTGCTGTCGCGTGCAGCGGTAATGCGCAACATACCGTCCTGGATTGCGAAGGGGAAGTCGCCACTCGGATCCGAGAAGCGAGCGCCGCCAAAGTCGCCATTCCATGGTGTGTGGGAAATCCAGCGGGTACCAGGACCCCAGGCGGAGATGCTGAGATCGTTGAAAGCATCCTCGAAGGTAAGTGTCATGCTGCTGACATCAAGCGTATCGCCCGTATCACCGGCGCGAACAATTCCTACATCCATGATCGAAACTAACGCAGCCGCAATTGACGCGCGAAGAAATACGCGGCGGTTGCTCCTGCATCGAACATTAGATATCCGCGAGAACTGATCCATGAATGCAAGCATGAACGGTGCAATTTCCGCGGTATAGAACGTATTTCGGCCATAACGTCCACCAAAAGGCTTAGGCGCGGCGGAAATACAGCTGCATGACGCCGTGGTAGTTTGCGGCGACATTGAGGCAGAACAACCGGATTGCCAGACATGAATGCCATGGGGCTCGTAACACTGATTGTAGGAGTTGTTGCGCTGACCGCGCCTGTGCGATGGTCATTCATCATCATGGTTTTGTCGACGGTATTCGGTGCGGCGGCGGCCTTCAGCATACCCGGTCTTGGCGGTGCATCGGTACTCGTTCCGAGCCTGTTTTTGGTATTCTTCGCCGCACGGTTGTTTGCGGCCTACGGGGAGGGGCCGTTCCTCGGCGCCCTGGCTCCCTGGCGCCCTGGTTTCTTTCTGCTGCTTCTGACGGCCTTCGGAATCTTCTCTGCGATTTTCTTCCCGCGCATGTTCCAAGGCATGACGCAGACGAT
This sequence comes from Rhizobium sp. ERR 1071, assembly GCF_007828675.1. Lineage (NCBI taxonomy): Bacteria > Pseudomonadati > Pseudomonadota > Alphaproteobacteria > Hyphomicrobiales > Rhizobiaceae > Rhizobium > Rhizobium sp. ERR 1071. The sequence continues at coordinate 206,514 of NZ_VITM01000005.1, forward strand.
GACGGTCGAACGATCGATTGGGGCACGTAACCTGATTGCATTGGTGCCGCTGCGTTTCTCTTCGAACAATATCACTCAATCGGTCTACGCGGTGGGTGGCCTCATCTGCTTCATAACGACCTTTGCCTTCTTTCGTCGCCAGGGCACCCCTTCGGCCTTTATCAACGGCGTGCTGGTCGTTATCGGTGTCAATCTCGGCTTCGCGCTCGCCGACATAGTGACCCATTTCACACATACAGACTTTCTGCTGAGTTTCGTGCGGACAGCCAATTACGCGCTCCTGACCAATGCCGAAAAGGGCGGCCTGAAGCGCATTTCAGGCACTTTTCCCGAAGCCTCGGCCTTCGCCGATTTCACGCTCGTGCTCTTTGCCATCGTCACCAGCCTCTGGCTTGGGGGCATCCGCTCGAAGGTCACCGGCACTTTTTCAGGTCTGCTGCTGGTCGCGCTGATCCTGTCGACGTCGGCGACCGCACTTGTCGGGCTCGCCGCCATCCTGCCGATCCTCAGCCTCCAGTCGTTTCTGGCCTCCCGTCGCGATCCTGGCGCCGGCCGGCCCGTTCTGATCGTGTCCATTCTGGCGAGCATGCCGCTCGTCATCTTCTTCGTTCTCATCGTCATGCCGGATCTCGCGCATAATCTGCAAGATTTTCTGGACGAGATGCTGTTTTCGAAGGCCGATAGCCAGTCGGGACGGGAGCGCTTCATGTGGAACGCCATGGCTTACCGGGCCTTTCTGGACACGAGCGGTTTTGGCGCCGGCCTTGGAAGTGCCCGGGCATCGAGCTTCGGTCTGGTGCTGCTGTCCAATATCGGCGTCTTCGGCACGCTACTCTTTGCGATGTTCGTCGCTCGGCTGCTCTTGGCCGACATGCGCGGTTCGCATTCATCATCACGGGAAACCACCGCGGTTCTGCGCGCTGCTAAGGCCGGGATCATCACGGTTCTCATTTCAGCGGCCACGTCCGGTACTGTGTATGACCTCGGACTGATGTTCTATATCCTTGCTGGCAGTATTTCCGCGCTGAGTGCCGAAGCACGGCAGATCCGAGGCGAATACACTCCGCGGCTGCGCACCATCGGGGAGATGCAATGAAGGTTGTCGTCTTCAACGTCAAATACAGCGAAAACCTCGGGGACGGGCTGCTTGCGGAATGCGTCGAATCCGCCTTGGCGAGCGGCAGGGATGAGATCGAAGTGGAGACGATCGACCTCGCCGGGCGACAGGCGTTCGCGACAGGCCATGGCGGCCGCAGACGGCTCGTGCTGGGATTACTCCATCGACTGCCCCCGGGCGCCCGTCGGCGGCTCGTTCGCGCCGTACTGGAGCGCAGGCTGCGCGCGCTTCGCGGACAATGGGACGAGAAGGTTGCGGATGCCGATGCCGTGGTGATCGGCGGCGGGAACCTGTTTCAGGACGATGATCTCAATTTCCCGCTGAAGATCGGTGCTGTGCTCGATTGTGTCGTACGGTACGATCGGCCGCTGGCGATCTATGCGGTTGGGGTGGGCGGCCATTGGTCGGAGCCAGCATATCATCTCTTCGCGCGATTGAAGCAAGCGCGCCTTGTTCATCTTTCGGTACGCGACGGCTTCGCGCGGGATAACTGGCGCGAGCACTTTCCCGATGGACCCGATGCGAAGATCGTGCGTGATCCCGGACTGCTGATACAGGCCTCGCCGGGGCAGGAAGGCGTGCGCGCTCCGTCCAAAGGCCCTTTGACCATAGGTCTATGCGTGACGGATCCCATCGTCCTGCATCGGCATGGTGCCGTTCAGACCGATGGTATCCCCTTCGCCGATGTTGAAGCCTATCGTGATCTGATCGAGCTTCTCCTGGATGACGGCCAGCAGGTGGTCTTGTTCTGCAATGGAGCCAAAGAGGATCAAGCTTTTGCGGAGCGTATCGGCGCTTCGGTCGCCAGGCAGCGTATCGCCACGTCCGGCACCCTGGATGTTTCCAGACGCCCGCGGCTTCCGATCGATCTCATCCAGATCATCCAGTCGCTGGATGTGGTTCTGGCTCATAGATTGCACGCATGCATTGCCGCCTATGCGCTCGGAATTCCGCATGTCGGCTTGGCTTGGGACAAGAAGGTCGAAGGTTTCTTCAACTCGGTCGGGCGCGAAACCTACTTCATAAAGGGAGTATCCCCACCGCCGAAGCATGTCGCCCTGCTCCTGAAGGCGGCGCAGCAGGAAGGCATAGAGGCGCGCCGCCATCGCGACACGATTTCGGAAGCCCGCGCCGGAATCTCCAACATGCGGCGATATCTGGTCGAGCGCGACCAATGCGTTATGTCGCGGATATAGGTGCACGCAAAACGATACAAGAGGTCGTTAGTATAGAATTTGTGACGCGGACGGAAATACTAAAAGGTATACATAAAGACATCGAATTTTGTCCCGCTATGGCGGTAAAAATTCGAGGAACAACGGATATCGATTTGCAATAAAGACATCGTGGATTTTCTATGGTATTGAATACTTGGAACTCACGAAAAATATATTTTCGAAAGGCCCATGGAGCATTCGAAATATGCTTTTCGTCCGAGGGGATGACGGCATGGCAGCGCAGCTTTCAATTGAGCATATTCGCAGCCTCGGTGGTGTAGCGCGGACCTTTGTTGCAGGTAGTGTGATCTGCGACTACGACCACGATACGCCACGCCTTCTCTTTGTGCTCGATGGGTGGGCCTCGCGCAGCAAGATGCTTCCGAACGGCACGCGCTTCATGACGGAATTCGTGTTGCGCGGCGATATGATTTCGACATCCCTGACGGCGCTTTCGCGCGAGACCGTGCGGGCGATCACCAATGTCACGGTGATGGTCTTCCCTGACTTTACTTCTCTGCCGAAGATCGAAGCGCCAACGTTTTTCTATCGTATCGTCATTGCTGAACTGGTGCGACATCAGGCGCGCATGTCTGAGAGGCTCGCCAATATAGGACGCCGCGACGCTCTGGAGAAAACCGGCTACCTGCTGCTCGAGCTCGGGGCGCGCATCGGCACTTCGCGGGACTATGCAAACGCAGAATACTTCGATTGTCCTTTGACCCAGGCGGATATTGGCGACGCGGTTGGCTTGTCAACGGTACACATCAACCGCGTCCTCAGGGACATGCGTGAAGCCGGCCTGCTGTCCTTCCGCAACGGCATTGTCGCCTTTCTCGATCGGCCGCGTCTAGCCGATCTAGTCGACTTCGACGAGTCCTGTTTCGATACAACTATGGTTTGAGCAATACTTTGTCTCCATTACTAATGGAGCAAGAAAGAATTATTTTATGCAATATTTAAATTCATTATTAACATATGTTAATGCGCGGAAAAACAAAATAAGCAATTACTACGGTAACATAAACCTAAAAAGAGGGGAAAAATATGGGAACTCAAGAAGATCCTCGGCTTAAACGGATGTTATTCTCTTTAAATCGAGTAAATACTCTAAAGGTTGCAAGAAATACAAAGGCCATTTTAAAAGTTGGGGGTAACGGCCATGATTGGACAATCGCTCACAAGTGAAAAATTCACGTCAGACACGGGCGCACGCATCATTTCAGTTCGGACATCCGACACGTTGAGGCCATTCATCGCATCCGGCACGCCCGGGATCGATGAATGGGAAGACTATATTCTTCTCATAGATTCTCGCGCTCTCGATCGCGAGTGCCTGTCGAAAAGTCTGACCGAATGCGATAGCGCCATGCATATCGTTACCGTGGGTTCGCTCGACGAATGGCAGATGCGCAATATGCAAGTATTACCGTCCGCGGTTCTCTTCATGATCGGCGGCCGTAAGGTTTCCGACGCGGATGTCAGTGCCAAGATCTGCGCTCTGGTGGAAAGATTCCAGACGAGCCCGGTGATCGTCGGCGCTGATGGCGATGAGCTTGCACAGTTGCTGCATGCGCTGGAGTGCGGCGCCCGCGGCTACATCCCGACCAGCGTCGGAATCAAGGTCGCCGCCGAAGCAGTGGCTCTCGCGCGGGCAGGTGGTGTCTTCGTGCCGGCAAGCAGCCTGCTGGCTGCCAAGGAGGCGATCGCACCCGTGGCCAGCCGCAACTGCTGCCTCGACAGCTTGTTTACGCCACGCGAAGTCGTCGTCGCGGAGGCTTTGAGACGAGGCAAGGCAAACAAGATCATCGCCTACGAGATGGATCTTTGCGAGAGCACGGTCAAAGTGCACATTCGCAATATCATGAAGAAACTGAACGCGACGAACCGAACGGAAGTTGCCTACAAGATTCGGGAACTCGTTCGATAATAAGTCGGCCGCGACCACCTATCATATAAAATAATGCCGGGAAGCGCCGTGTCGCTCCAGCTAGAAGACATCGGCCCCCGGCGCCGGCGCAACAAGTGACCTGCAGGGCAGGTTCGCAAAGCCTCGGCTCTTGAAGCTGCCGTCGCTCGATGGAAAAGCGCCGGCGGCTGATCGCCGCCAAAAGTTGATATAGCAAGTTGGGGATTCCCGCGTATTTGAGCTGCCGGGCCTGTTCTAAGGGGCCGACCAACAGGCATTTCCGCCAAAGTTTGAGTTTGCTGCTTTTGTACGATGAGCGCAGCTTCCACACGCATCGACGACGGCATCTCAAAAACCAATCCGACAAATGTCGATGCTGTTTGGTGGCCGAAGCTCGCGCGGGTCAGCTCAGTGTTGCACCACACGCAGGGACGCGATTTCCGCGGGCTTGTCGTCGATGATCGCACTGACGGTCAGAAGGCCTGGCTGACGCAATCTCAGCGGTGAAAAGACAAGGCTGGCGCCCACGACGACATTGATCGGGATATCACTCGCCTCCGCGTTCTCCACGACATCCTTCTGCTCGCTCAGCTGGGCGGCGTCCAATCGCTCTTCAAGAAGCGGCTGACGGTCGCCGGGCGCGGTGCAACGCAAAACGATCGATCGGTAGGGTTCCGTCGCCAAGGTGATCAGATTCACATGCACGCAGAACTTCGGCAGTGAAAAAGGAAATTCCGGCAGCATCAGGACGCCGCTATAGACGCCGATGAAGCTGAGCTTTTCGCCGATTTCCGTGCGAACGTCGTCGCAAAATATGCAATATCCATAGCGCATGTGTTTCAATCGTCCCGATCGTTGTTGCTGCGAGCAATTATCGTGCGGATGGCCCTTGATGAGCTCCAGGAAACGGCCCCGCCGGACCGAACCGGATAGATAGCTGCCCGGGTCTCCGGTTCGGAGAGGCCACTAACGTCTGCCGTAGACCCCTTGGGATCGCACAGCTCAATGTGGATCTCTTTGTCGAGCGCCCAGGCGAGATCCGCGATCGAACGAAGCGGAAGCTCTGTTTGCCCGCAGAGATAACGGTTCAGATCCCTTCGGCTGACGCCGACCAACTCCGCAAGTCGCTGCTGAGTAAACCCTTTCTGCGATCGCCTTTCGAGGACGGCGGCGGCCAGGTCGCTGCGAACATCTGCGATGAAACGGCTGGCCGCCCGCGCCCGCGCCCCTATCTCAAACCGAAATGACATCTTCCGGATTTACTCCCTCTACGCACAACGCATCACCCACACCAAGCGTGCGGCGCAATCGGCGCACCTCCAGCCGATAGCCGCGGTAAAGATCGTGATCCTTCACATGATCGGCCCAGTCTCCAAAGACAGCGACAAAACAGTCTCGCATGGCGAACCAGCCGAATATGCGGAAATCGACAGTCTTCAATTCCCAAACCGCATTTCGTTCGACCCGGATTGCCCGGAATTGTCGGCAATGAATGAGCGGTTTCCCTGAAACGAATGTATAGAAAAGAAAATCCAGCTGCTCGACAGGCCTGAGGACCGCACCGAGCGACGATGGTTCGTCCTTGCTTACGCGCTCGCTCAACCAGTTCACGAAGCTTGGTGTCGCGAAAAGCAGTCGCTTGGGTGACTGCTTTCGACCAAGCTGGATCTCAACTTTAACGATTGCTTCGGATGCCACGAGACTGTCAAACGTAGCCATAGCTGTCAACTAATCCATTATCATGTGGCAAGCCTTTCATCGAAGCTATCTATGGGTAGCATGAATTGCTGCACACCTGGATTGTATTTATCTAGCTTTCATATGGGTTAGAATGCCTAATCAAAGAAGAGTATAGCTCATACGTCATAGCGATACACATCTAATCCGTTACTCATTTCGAAGTAGGCGCTTTCTATTTCACATAGATCTGCGTTGCTGTCTTAGTCCGAACGGTTCTCTTGTTCGGCTCTCCTTCCGCGGCCTATTAAAAAGCTCGAGGGCGGCGAATGGTCGCTTGCCCCGTCATGGAGAACAGGGAGGATCACATGAGGACGATTGGAGCTCTCGCCGTCTTGCTGGCAAGCACGTCTTTGACATTTGCCGGGCCCCCGTCGCCGCCAGCCGAAAACGAATCGTTTATCGGCCAGGTGGGTGCATTCAACGGTGCTTTCGTCAGTCAGAACACTGGCAATAATGATGCTCTGACATTCCAGAATGGCGTCGGCAACTTCGCCGTCACCAATCAGGACAAGGCCAAATCCAACACATCAGCCATCCTGCAATTCGGTGACGGCAACGTCGCCTTCGCCGACCAGAAAGGCAAGACGAACGATCAGAGCACGTTCCAGGCCGGCGTCATGAACTTCGCCTCGACCCTGCAGCGGGACGGCGCGGATAACAGCTCGACGATCGCCCAGTTCGGCTTTGGCAATTCCGCCTTCGCGGACCAGTCCAAGGGAGATAACTCCCAAGACACGCTGCAGGTCGGTGGCCTGAACTTCGCCTCGACAACCCAGACCGACGGCAAGCATGGCGGAAACGACTCCAGTACCATGCAGTTCGGCTGGGGTAATGGCGCCATCGTCGGCCAGGACGGCGGCGGCAACGACCAGACAACGCTGCAGGTCGGCGCCGGCAACTTTGCCGTCACCTCTCAGTTCGGTGTCATCGGCTTCAACGGCAATTCGTCGTCGACGACCCAGTTCGGTTGGGGCAATATATCCTTCGCCGATCAGGCGGGCGGCAACAACTCGCAAGACACGTTGCAGGCGGGCGCGCATAATTTCGCCATGACCGGCCAGTCGTCGTTCTTCGGCACGAACAAGGCGACCACGGCGCAGTTCGGTGTGGGCAACACCGCTCTGACATCCCAGATCGCCAATCCGCTCGGCTCCAACAATTCGATGATCGTGCAGGCCGGCTATCGCAATACCGCGATCGCTTCGCAATCGGGGCTGCAGACAGTGTTCCCCGTCAGCGGTTCGAACCTTCAGGGAACCATCCAGATCGGTTCGGGAAACTATGCCGTTACCTCTCAGACCAGCTCGAGCGGCCTGACGAACACGTCGGTTACGGCGCAGTTCGGCTATCGCAACACGGCCGTTACGGTCCAGCACTGAGTTTGCCGATGGAGGAGGCGAAAGCAAATGTCCGCCTCCTCCTTTAATGCGGCTGAACCAGCCATGTATGCCGGAAACAATGTCGGGCGATCAACATCCATCTTGCCTCTGAAATCCTTCTTGTCCGCGGCCTTGTTGTTCGCGTACGCCGCTCCTGCATCGTCTCAGGCTGAGTTTGAGTGCCTGATCAAGGCAGACAGGAAGGATGAGTTTCTTATGGTGCGGGCGATTGCAAAGTCTGTAGTAACAGTATCCGGAACATACAGGCTGGTTCTTTTCAAACATAGCGCAGCAGGTTCAAGCCAGAGCATTCAGCAAGGTAGCTTCGCATTAAAGCCAGGAGCAGAGAACCTTCTTGCCACGACAATTGTCGATGCAGGAAACGGGGTAGAACTGAGTGCAAGACTATTGATCGAAACCGATCGAGGTATATCACAATGCAGATTGCCAGAATGAAACGCCTGAACGATACGAAATCCGTGCTCGGCGCTGCTCTCGTCTTGGTTGCCTCGTTCTGCCAGATTGCAACGGAATGTCGAGCCGAGACGGCCTATGTCGCCCAGATCCCGGTAAATGTCACGACGACGGTGCAACTCGGAAATCTGCCGCCTCAACAGCAGCAGCAATATCATTCTTCGTCATCCCACCTTGCCGCAGGTATGGCCGCTACGCCGGAAGCGATCCTAGTGCCGCGAGGCAATAACTTGGCAAGGACGCTGGAAATAGGAACGCGCAACAGCGTGTATCACCTTCAGTCAGGAACGGGTAACAGCTCGACTGCCGGTATCATAGGGAACTACGGCAATATCAACGTCCTGCAGGGCGGCAATAATCTGAAGTCGAATGTCGTATTGCTGAATGGCGCAGGCCTGAACGTAAGTGTTCTTCAACCTGCGGGTTCGGCACCTGTCAATGTGCTGATCGCACGTTTACCGGGTGGTGGCTTGCTCATCAAACGTTGAGTGGACGCAGCAGCCTTTGAAAATAGGGGAGGGGAATAGCAATGAGAATAGATGCGGCAATGATTACAGTTGGTCTGGTAGCCTTGATGGCGGCGCCGGCCATGGCGGGGCAATTGGTCTATCAGCCAACCAATCCGACATTTGGGGGAAATCCGTTGAATGGTTCATTCCTTCTTTCGACGGCGCAGACGCAGGGCGCCGGCGTCAAGTCGGGGCAGCAACAGACGCCGGATCTATCCGGTCTCGACAAGGCCTTGAGTAATCTTGGGAACGTTAATCAAGGTACGGGTTCAACCGGAACATCTCCGGTCATCGTGATCCAGAGCGGCCAGGTGCCGGCCAATCCTTGAACCAAATTGATTGTGTCCTCGTTCGGTGTTGTTGGGAGCGATTTATTCGAGCGTCCATGTCACATGTTGGTTTTCCTGTCGCAGCCATTCTATGCGGATTGGGTCTTGGTGGCTGCGCCGCCGCGGGCAGCAGCCTCGACCCGATGAGCACTCCAGCGACGCTTATGCCCGCCACGAAGTCAGGTGTGGCATTGGAGAGTCTGCCGCCACCCATACAAAAGCTCGATGTGGCGGTCTATTCCTTTCCCGATCTGACGGGACAGAACAAACCCAATGAAAACTTTGCCGAATATTCCCGCGCTCTGACGCAGGGCGGCGCGCAGTTGTTGACTGACGTGCTGACCAAGGCTGGTAACGGTAACTGGTTCAATGTCGTCGAGCGCACGGATCTGCAGTCGCTGCTGCAGGAGCGCCAGATCATCCAGAACACGAGATCGGCGGTTTACGGCGCGAAGGCTGGCGGCATCCCGCCGCTTCGGTTTGCCGGAGTGCTGCTGGATGGCGGGATCATCGGTTATGATTCCAATGAAACGACTGGCGGTATCGGTGCCAATTATCTCGGGATCGGCGGAAACACACAATACCGAAAGGACATCGTTACCGTATCCTTGCGGGCCGTCAGCGTCAGTACGGGGCGGGTGCTAGCCTCTGTCAGCACGACCAAGACGATCTATTCCGTGCAGTTGCAGGGATCGGCGTTCCGTTTCGTCGGCGTCGACCAGCTGCTCCAGATCGAGGGCGGTATTACACGAAACGCGCCCACGACCTTGGGCGTCCAGGAAGGCATTCAGCTCGCAGTCTATTCGCTGATTTTCGAGGGCGTAAGGAACGGGCTGTGGCAGTTCAGGGATGCCGCCGCAGGCGCGGCGTTCATGCGATATCTGGACGAGCATCAAAGAGCCATGACGTACAAGCTCGATGCCAACGGCCGACCGATCGGTCCGGCGGTCGCCGTTCCCGCCGCCAGCGCGGCGCAACCGGCCGTGGAGGCCGCTTCCCAGCCCATCCTGGTCAAGGACAGGCCGAAGAGCTCATGATCGTTGCCGGCGCCAAATCATTTTTTCCGGCAGATTTCGGATTGTGCGTTGTCAGGTCCGCAGGTCGCAGCTCCGTTCTGGGTGCTGGCATTCGGATTTGGTTTGACCGGAGCCTTGCCGGCAGGTCCTTTCTCCAGGTTGCCGTTCTTCCTCGGCGGAATACGTCCTTTCACCTGGGGAATTTGGGTCTCTGAAAATCCGGAACGCCGGATAATGGGTTGACCGCTTGCTAGGACATCGGCTGAGCCAAGCGTTCCGGCAAGAAGCAAGATAGCCGTAACAGCAATGATTTTACTGGGATGCATCATGTCGATACTGCTCCTGAATCGCAATCTTGAGCCGATATCGAATTATCGGCTCCGAACATGCCGCTCTCGAAGTTTCAGCTGGCCGAGGGCCTCTCGGTTTCATGCTTGCTGCCGCTCTCATTGGCGGTCTTGTTCTCGCCGCGCGCCTGGGGCGGTCGCCTGGTGCTTTGATCATTGCCTGCCGCCAAGATACAGTCAGCGTGATACCGCGCCTGACCCAACCGTTGGCAAATGGCCATCGGCCGGTGCGGCTGCAGCTCGCTCGGTCACGCCATTGCCCACATTCGGAAAAATGCTGCCTGCCAGTCGGACGTTCGCCTGCGTTCGTGATGCTTGCCTCGGCTTGTGCGGCATCACCCGGCGGTTAATCGGAGATCGAGGCACGGGCATGACGGATGTCTCCGGCAGCTGTTCGACGAAGGCAGGGTTTGCTTCCGCGGAGGGAGCCTGTTGCAGATAGCTTTCGTCGCATATGGCGCCATCGGTCAGCGCGAGCATGACGATCAGGGAGTAGCCGACAACGAGTCTTGATGTCATCTGAATCGTTCCCTGCGTTTTATTAGGATATTAAACGCCTATGTCCCTGCATTGAATAAATGAATTGAAATTCTTCGAATTTTTATCTTCTTTAAACGCAATTTGAAATTGATCAATATTCGACATTATTGCAATTGTACTATAAAATTGCAAACAAAATCGGGAGGATGGAATGAATTTATATTTGAAGACATTCCTGTGTTGTGTGATTTTCTCGCTTTGCGGAGCGGGCGTTTCCTCCACGCTCTGGGCCGATGATAGCTCAGCGACGCCGCAATCGGGGTCTCAAAATGTGACGCCGGATGCCGGCAAGAGCGATCCATCTAGCGCCGCGGCGCCGGCTCCGGCTACACCAGCGCCAGCCGGTCCGCAGATTAGCGAACAGAAGTTCGATGCGTGGATATTGCAATGTTCGGGCGACAAAACGATGAAGCCGCGCTGCCAGATCGTCTACCGGTTGACGTCACCGGATCAAAGGCAGGTGTTCATGGTCATCAGCATGGCGCGTTCCGCGGACAAGAAGATTGGCATGCAGATGGCTCTTCCGCTTGGTTTTGCTATTCAGGGTGGTGTGAAGATTGGCTTCGGCAGCAAATATTCGACGATGGCGAAGGTATCGCGCTGCACCACGCAAGGATGCCTAGTGGAGGGGTTGTGCCCACCCGCGATGCTTGCCGCCTTGATGAAGGAAAAGTCGGGAAAAGTCTCGATCCGGATGATGCAGGGAAACATGGCGGAGCTTCCGATCTCCCTGACCGGTTTCGGTGCCGCCTTCCAGGCTATGCAGGCAGACAGCGGATCATGATCGGGACGCTTCCGTCCACTCGCAGGTCATCGTTTTACGGCTACAAATAGAAAACTTCCGATATCGCTGCCAGCGGCCGCTTGGTGATCTCCGAAAATTCAGGATCTTGCCGACTTGTCATGAATTGGCCGGCTCCACGTCCTCACGTGTTTCCGGAAGGGCGGCGAAGGTGGCCACTCGCACGATCTCCTTCGCCGCTTCATCATCAGTCGACGCTACGTTCCATTCATCACCTGCAGGTCGGCGACATCGATGCCGTGCGTGTCGAACCACCATTCCGGTGGCATGTCGGGATATTTTTCGCGAAGGCGCAAATATTTGGAGCGCAATCGTTCCTGACGCACGACTTCCTGTTCGAAATAGGGATGGTCCAGTGCTCCGCCCATCACATGGATGCGGCGAAGGAGCTTTCGCAAGACATATCCCTGCTCCTTGTTTCCCGGCTTGTAGCCGCTCTCCACGATCCGCATGACGGTATCTTGCAATGTGACCAGAGCGTCATCCGGAGGCGTCCCGTTCAAGATCATGTCCAGACGTTCGGCACCGAAACCCACGTCGATACAGGTTCCGAGCGGATTGACGATATTCCCGATCTCGATGCCATCCTTGTAGAACTCGGTGCAGTAGCCGCTGACGTTGCCGTCGCTCCAGGTGCATTCTTCATCCGGAACGATAGGAATGCGATCCCGATAAAGCGGCGTCCAATCCTCCAGTCGGTCTGGATGGATCGTGACATGGTCCGGGACCAGGCCGAGCGTCCCGAGAAACTCAATCCAGAAGTCGATGGCGTCGCCGACGGTCAGTTCTCGAAACGAGAAAAGCCCTAGCATCGTGAAGTGGAGGAAATGGGTGCCGTCCCCGATTTCGTCGAGATCGCCCATTCTCAGGCAGGCCTGAGAGTTCGCAACGGTTCCAATGTAGGATGGATCGGAGAAGAGTGGTTTGTACTGCTGCATCCCAGCGCTGCAGAAGAGCGTGGTATTATCGTGCGGCCGTACGGAATCTATGCGTGTGAATTTGATGCCTTTGGAAAGGCAGAAGTCTTGGTATTGCTGGATCAGGCGTCCCGCGATGACATAGGCAACCTCCTTTGCTGTTCGTGTGCCTTCTTAGAACATAGCGACACGATGTGGGATCTGCAATGCGCAGACGCGAGTTTCAGCTTGCAGGCGGAAAGTGCATGCTGCTTCAGGTGGTGGATCTTCTTCACCTTTGCTACATGCCTGTCTTGCTTTTGTTGTAGATCAGGTCCCGAGGCGCTGAAGTTTATTTTTGACGGAGCGACGAGATTGCTTCATCGATCGGTTTGGTGTACGGCCCTAGCCCATAATGATCGCAAGCGATCGCCGCGCGACGGTCGTTGCTCTCAGAGAATGCAAGCCTCTCATCAATGCTGATTGTCCATCAACTGCGCTCCGTCGTCGAGCACACACTGAAATATCATGGTTAAACAGACAAAGCCCTTCGTTATCGAAATCAAATCCTCCCGTCGAACAAAAGCAAAGCCAGTCGAATCGGCAAGATCGATCTGGGGAGAGCTTGCAGCCGATCTCAAGCAGACCCTGGCAATGGAGCAGGAAACGCAGCCAAGCGCGTCTCAGCTCGCGGATCGCGCGGCGCTTCCGACATCGGATTCCGAGACGGTTATCGATCATGATGAAGCGACGGCTCCGCGGCCGGCGTTTCAGTTTCTTGAAAAATGGATTGCAAGGAAGGCTGAGAAGCCGAAGGCCGGCACGCAGGGCGTGGTTGAGGCGTTCCTCGCGCGGCTTGACCAGCAAAAGATCCTGCTTGCGGAGTTTCAGTCGGATCCCGACGGTTTCAAGCGCTGGCGCTCAGCGTGGTTTCGCAAGGTCACCGGTGGTTTCGGCGTGAGCGTCAGCCATGACCTGATCGATGCTGGTGGCGGTTTGCGATATGTCGTCGTCGATACGCTTGATGGCGTCTCTCAGTTTCTTGATGATCTCCGTCATCACGCGCAAACCGATCTGGATTTTCAGCGAGCTTTGGAGGTGAACCGCATGCAGCGCGCAGCCCGGCTGACTGGCGGCAAAGCAATCTGATGGCTTTTCGGGACAACGGTATGTCCCAGCTCAAAGACCCGGACTGTGGCGCGATCCGGCGGAGCGGCTTCAGCCACTTAACGTCCTGATCTTCGGTATCCTCGTCGTAAAGCCGCCATCCGCTTTCGCGCATCTGGCTCGTGGTTTCGAGTGCAGGCGGACCATCTATCGGTGGCGTCTCAGTATTTCACGTTCTTCCGGTGGGCGTGCCATGCGGCGCTCCCACAGGATAAGCAGGAAGCTTGAGGCGATGATGAGGAGGGCGCCGGCAAAGACGTTCGTCGCCGGAACCTCGGCCCAGATCACATAGCCGTACACGAAAGACCAAACGAGGCCGCTATATTCGATGGGCGCCAGCGTCGAAGCGGGTGCGTATCGAAAGCCTTCATAGAGCAGAAACTGCCCAATCGTCGAGATAATGCCGAGGGTCAGCATCAGTGCCCAGCCGCTCGCGTCAGGGGTCTTCCATGTCCATGGAAAGGACAGGGCGCAGGCAATGCCGAATATCAGGCTCGTGGCATACATCTGGGTAAGCGTGGTCTCGCTTCGGCTGACGAGTCGGATCAGGATCGTGCTCCAAGCCCAGCAAAAACCCGCGACGATGCACATGGCGGCGGGCAGGAGGTTGGGCGAATGGCTTGGATTTGCCGCGATCGCCACCCCGATGAAGCCTCCTATGCAGGCGATCCAGCGGCCCGCATGGACCTTCTCCTTGAGAACGAAGATCGATAGAATCACGACGATCATCGGCGCCGAAAAGTATAGTGTCGTCAGTTCTGCCAGACCCAGATAGCGGGCCGCATTGTAGAAGAGCAGCCAGGCAAGCAGCATCAGCCCGGCGCGCAGGACGACCGTGCCGCGATAGGGGCTTTTGAAAATTGAGGGATGGCGCCGATAACGGACGAGCACGCCTGCGACCAGCACGATGACCAGACTGCGCATGAAGAGGATCTCCGGTACTTCGTAACTGGCGACCAGCCACTTCACTATCGCGTCCTGAAGGGAAAAGCAGGCATATCCCGCGCAGGCGAGTGCGATCCCTGCAATGGGTCCCTTCTCACGGTTTCCGGAAATCATATGGCCTCGCAGGGTATGTCGAATCGATACGGTCGCTTGCCATTGCAGGAAGCGGTTCGCGGTATGGTGGCGCGAGCGATCCTCTGGCTAAGCGCTTTCCCTCGAACTGACAAGAGAGCTCGAAATCATCATGCTGCCTTTATTGCGCTTTTCGTGAGCGCTTCCGTCGGCGATGGAACGAAACGCCGTCTGCGATGTTCCCCAACTGAAAAATCCCGGTGGTGACCCATTCTGGGAGGACATCGTGCCTGACTTTAGCGATATCATGCGGGTGGAGATGGACTGGCTGGATACTGTTGTCCGTCTGGTGCTGGTTGTCATTGCCGGAGGGCTGATCGGCATCAATCGAGAGATGGGCGGGCATGCGGCGGGGTTTCGCACGACGATCCTTGTCGGGCTTGCCGCGTGCCTGTCGATGATCCAGGCTAACCTCCTACTGTCCACATTGGGCAAGACGTCACAATCGTTTGCCTCGATGGATGTGCTGCGCTTTCCACTCGGCGTCCTGACCGGCGTCGGCTTCATCGGCGGCGGCGCCATCCTTAAGCGCGGAGATCTCGTCACGGGCGTAACGACAGCTGCGACCCTGTGGATCATGACGGCCGTTGGCCTATGCATCGGCGGCGGTCAACTCGTTGTCGGTTCGGCCGGCGCCCTCATCGCCTTCGTGGTGCTCTCGCCGTTTAAACAGTTCGATAGGTTGATCCCTCGCAGGCAGAAGGCGCGTATCGTGATAGAGCTGCCTTGCGATGCCGGCGTTGGGATCTCCGATATGCAGGCAGCGCTTGAACCGCTCGGATATGTCTTCTTTTTTGTCGGCAAGGCGGCGGGCTCGACCGAGGCCACTGCGCATATTTCCTACGAGGTGCGGTGGCGGCAGGCAGGACTGGATGGCGGCGGTGCGCGGCTGCTGGCATCCCTTCAAGAGCGTTATAAGGTCGTGTCTTTGGAAATGCTGACGAGTGGAACTTGATACGACCCCCACATCGGAACATTCCGGAGCGGTGAAAGTTTGTCCCTAATTACGGAGGGAGAAAACCATGACCGAAGCCAAGCAACAGACAAGGGCAAAGAATTCTCCGGATCGCGGCGATATACGCACCCTTCAGGCGCTTGATCAGGCCGCCGGTGGCTCGGGGGATGTCGCAGCCGAGGAGACGAGGCGACATCCGTCAAAGGAAATTCGGCCTGAATATGGTACGGATGACGCACGCTGCGAGGATTCAGCCGAATCCGATCGGCAGCGCGAGCAAACGGCTGATGAAATTTCCGTCAGGATTTCCAATGTCAGGACGACCTCCGGATCAGGGGAGGCCGGGGGCGACAGAATCTCCGAAGACCCGTCAGCCAGAACCTCCACGCCGACCACGGAAAGGACCGATGAGGAAATTCGTACCGAGATCGAAGGCAGGCTGAAGGGCGACCGATTGCTAAACGAGGCGAGCATCTTCGTCACTGTCAGTCGCGGGCGAGTCATTGTCGAAGGGTCTGTTGAAAATCACGAAGCCAAGCAGCGCGCCGAGGCGATCTCCCGGCAAGCCAGCGGCATAATTGGGCATGACAGCAATCTTACCGTGCGCAAATCCTCGTAGGATCAGGACTTCGACATGCGAATGCTGCTGCTCCTCATTTTCGGCTTGATGATCGCGTCCATTCTGGGGATTCTCGTCATTAAGCCGTTTACGTCGAGCGATCATCGAGATTCTGGCGCCGTTACGCACGGTCCCATAGAGCAGCCGGAGCCAAAGCCGTAGGAAAGATCGGCTCTATTTGTCTGGCTGTTGGCCGTTTTGCTGTTCTTTCGGTTGGTCGCCAGGCTTGATGACAGGCATGTTGCCGACCTGCGGGGCGGGCTTTTCCATTTTGCTGTCACCAACTGGCGGTGGCTTCAGCACGCCGCCGCAGTCGGACAGCTTCTGGCTGGGATTGCCGTCCGGCGTGGACGTCTGCCCGCTTTCCGCATGCCTGTTGTCAGTCTGCCGGTTGGTATCCTCTGCCTTGCATCGATCGTCGTTCGATTGCTGTGCGAACACGAAATTCGATGACATGACGGCCGCGACCGCCGTTATCAGCAGGAAGACTGCGTATTTGGCCACCGCAATCCGGGTGTTCGAAAGGCGCAATCGATCAAACCGGGGCGGAGATAATGGTGTTGACGCCGACGATTCCTTCGGCGACACCGCGCTGATGATAATCCTTGTCATTGTTCACCTCGATGACGGTATGGATTGTCGTCGGACACGACCGGGACCACACGGTAGAGCATCAAAGGCCCTTCCCTTTCCGTCTCCTCGAATGTTGGAAAGGTCGCAGATCGGATGGGTAGGAAGCTCGACTGCCGTTTCGTTGGCTATGGAGAGAAAGCGGAAAAATCTCCATATTCTTCAGCACCATCGCGTCCGCTTGGCACGATCTACGACCTCATTGGGCTAACGCCGGGCTTCGCGCATTGTTCCGGTTTAATTCCGATCGGATGCAGGTGCTCCTTTGATGGAACCATCTTTCGGCGTCTCTGTTAGGTCCATATGGAATTTGTAGAGATGGAGGCTTGCCATGGCATTCGAGGAACCGAAGAAGCCCCAGGATCAGAAGAAACCATTGTCCGCGACCGAGGCCCGCCAGGGGGTGCGTGGCACGCATCTGTCTACCATCTTGATCACGGCATTGGTTCTGGCGGCAATCGTATGGGCGGGCGTTGAAGTTTGGGGTCGTTATATCGAACCAAACAAACCGCAGAACCCGGCGCCTACAATAAGTTCCTCAAGCGGTCAGCCGCAGACCGGCACGATAGACAATACGCCGCCAGCAGGGCAATCCATACCACCCGCTCCAACCGATCGCACTGAGAACAACCAGCAAGGCACAAAGAGCACGCCAGCCCAACCAAACCGCGACGGAACGCAGAATTAGCGGGCGGGCTCTGGAAATTCATAGGGATCAATGTGTATCGCGGATATACGTTCCTCTTTGAGGGATCGGACATGGGAACGGCTTGCCAGCGGAACTGCCGAAAAATTATCCGACGCGGCGATCCTCGGAGGGGGTGTCTTCCTCGGATTCCCGAGCGTCATTCTTGGGTGGGTTTGTTGCAGCCCTTCGCCGAAACCTTGCGAGCACTTCTTCTCCGTCCACAGAGGCTCGCGTTCTCTCCATGATCTCGCGTTCCTTGGCCGCCTGCTCCCAGTGATGCTGGCTGCAGCCCCAGGGACGGCCGGCTGCTTCCCAAATGGCGTAGGCCCTCTTGCTGATCCACTCGAACCGTTCGTCCGTCATTTTTTCCTCCTTCATGGACGCTCCCACAACTGCGGGTGAGTGCGAATGTTCCCTATGGGGAACAATAATGATTCTGATGTGTTCCACTTTAGGTTCAGAAGTTCACAGGCTCATGAATCCATGACAGCAAGAGGAGGATCGAATGGCTTTGACGTTGATCAGCAAGGTCTTTGCTGAGAATGCGCCGATACCGAGCAAATACGCTCTGGATGGAGAAAATATATTCCCGCCGCTTGCCTGGGGCGGCGCTCCCAAAGGGACCCAGAGCTTCGCCTTGATCATCGAGGACCCGGATGCGCCGGCGGGAACATTCCGCCATTGCGGCATCGCCAACATTCCGGCGGAGTGGAGCGGCTTGGTTGAAAACGTGGATGCGATGCAGGAGCAGGCGCTGCGTTTCTATAAGAATGATTTCGGCAATGCCCGTTACGACGGTCCGCGTCCTCCGGCAGGCGATCCGCCCCATCGGTACGTTTTCCGGCTTGCCGCGCTCGATGTAGCGCGGATGACGCTTCCCGAAGCCGCTGGCGCGGAAGCCATGTGGCAGAAAGTGAAGAAACACATGCTTGCAGAGGCAAGCCTTACTGGCAGCTACCAGTCGTAAGCCACGCTTTGCAGGCAGACATGATCGGCGGTTCCTGCCGCCGAGGGATGGTTGCAATGAGCAGAAGAGACCCAGACGGTGCGCACAAACAGGAACCGCGCACGTTTTCCGCGGAAGATGCACGCCAAGGCGAGATCATCCTGAAGCGACGGTGGCAGCGTCTGGTGTTCATCGGCGGACTTGCCGCCGTAGTCCTCGTTATCCTGCTGGTCCGCTTTGCCGGATAGGCCGGCAAAATTTCAACCTCATCCAAAGGAGATGTCATCATGCCAGCAAAGTCGAAATCACAGCAAATGGCCGCCGGTGCGGCGCTTGCCGCCAAACGTGGCGAACGAAAGAAGAGCGAACTGAAGGGTGCGTCGAAAAGCATGGTCGACTCCATGAGCGAGAAGGAGCTTCACGACATGGCCTCGACCAAGCAAAAGGGAAAGCCGCAGCACGCATCCAAGTCCTGAGATCCAGGAACGCTGCACCGCGGTATTTCCGGCTGCTCTATCGCCTCCACCGCCAATTTGAGACTTCCGGCATATCCTCGCCGTGCCGGCGGACGTAATCGTGATGCTTGGTGAGTTTTGCCTTCAGGCCATCCACGACCTCCGGCACCTTCTCCGATAGGCCGGGAATACGATTGATCGCCTCCAAGGCGAGATGGTAGCGATCGAGTTCATTCAACACGGTCATGTCGAATGGCGTGGTCGTTGTACCCTCTTCGATGAAGCCGCGAACATGGATGTTGTCATGGTTGGTCCGCCGATAGGTCAGGCGGTGGATCAGGTAGGGATAGCCGTGATAGGCGAAGATCACTGGCTTGTCCGTGGTAAAGATCTGATCGAATGCCTCATGATCGAGACCATGCGGATGCTGTTGTGGGTCCTGCAGAGCCAGGAGATCGATCACGTTGACCGTGCGGATCTTGAGATCGGGGATCGCCTCGTGCAGCAGCATGACGGCAGCAAGCGTCTCCATGGTCGGGACATCGCCTGCGCAGGCCATCACGACGTCAGGGGCGATGGTGTTGTCTTCGTAGCTCGCCCAATCCCAGATGCCGACGCCCGTCTTACAATGGGCGGCCGCTTCGTCGATGCCGAGCCATTGCGATTCCGGCTGCTTGCCGGCGACGATGACGTTGATCCGGTCATAGGTCCTGAGGCAATGATCACCGACCCACAGCAGCGTATTGGCGTCCGGCGGCAGATAGATGCGCACGATGTCGGCCTTCTTGTTGGCGACGAGATCGACGAAGCCCGGATCCTGGTGGGAAAAGCCATTGTGATCCTGTCGCCAGACATGCGACGTCAACAGATAGTTCAACGACGAGATCGGCTTGCGCCAGGGCAATTCGCGCGAAACCTTCAGCCATTTGGCATGCTGGTTGAACATGGAATCGACGATATGGATGAAGGCTTCATAGCACGAAAAGAGCCCATGCCGACCCGTGAGCAGGTAGCCCTCCAACCAGCCCTGACATAGATGTTCGCTGAGCACCTCCATCACCCGCCCGTCGCGGGACAGATGGACGTCATAATCCTCGATCGCCTCCATCCAGACCCGATTCGTGGCTTCGAAGACGCTGCCGAGCCGGTTCGATTCCGTCTCGTCGGGGCCGAAGATGCGAAAATTCTGCTTGGCATCATTGAGCTTCAGCGTGTCGCGCAAGTAGTGCGCCAGGATTTCGGTGGATTGTACCTGCTTGCTGCCGCGCTCGCCGATCTCCACGGCGTAATCTTCGATGGACGGAACCAGAAGCTCCTGGCGCAGCAGGCCGCCATTGGCGTGGGGATTGGCGCCCATGCGCCTTTCGCCGCGCGGCGCCAGCGCTTGCAGCTCCTCCTTCAGCCGCCCGCTGTGATCGAAAAGATCATCGGGATCGTAGCTTCGCATCCAGTCTTCCAGGATCTTGCGATGCGCCTCGTCGCCGCGGCAATTGGCGACCGGCACCTGATGCGCGCGCCAGAATCCTTCGACCTTCTTGCCATCGACCTGCTTGGGGCCGGTCCAGCCTTTCGGGCTTCGCAGCACGATCATGGGCCAGCGCGGCATGCTTTCCGACGACGTTTGTTCGCGTGCGTTTCTTTGTATGTCGCGGATGCGGTCGAACACCTGGTCAAACGTGCCGGCCATCGCCTGATGCGTGGCGGGTGGTTCATGTCCCTCGACGAAGAAGGGTTCGTAGCCATAGCCTGAGAGTAGCTTGCGCAGATCGTCGTCATCTGCGCGGCCGAGGATCGTTGGGTTGGCGATCTTGTAGCCGTTGAGGTGGAGGATGGGCAGTACCGCGCCATCGCGCGCCGGATTGAGGAACTTGTTGGAATGCCAGCTCGCAGCCAGAGGTCCGGTTTCGGCCTCGCCGTCGCCGACGACGCAGGCAATAATCAGATCGGGATTGTCGAAGGCGGCGCCGTAGGCATGCACCAGTGCATAGCCCAGTTCGCCGCCCTCGTGGATGGAGCCGGGCGTTTCCGGTGCGGCGTGGCTCGGAATGCCGCCTGGGAAGGAAAACTGCTTGAACAGCCTTTGCATGCCTTCCGTCGTCTCAGAGATATCCGGATAGATCTCGCTATAGGTACCCTCGAGATAGGTGTTGGCGACCATGCCGGGGCCGCCATGGCCGGGGCCGCATATATAGATGACGTCGAGATCGCGTGCCTTGATGATGCGGTTGAGGTGCACGTAGATGAAATTCAAGCCGGGCGTCGTGCCCCAGTGGCCAAGCAGTCTCGGCTTGATATGCTCCGGTCTCAGCGGTTCGCGCAGCAGCGGATTGTCCATCAGATAGATCTGGCCGACCGACAGATAGTTTGCCGCTTTCCAGTAACGGTCGATCAGGGAGAGTTCCTCGGGCGAAAGCGGTGTGGTCACGGCATTCATCTGCGTCTCCTCGTTTTTGTCAGGCGATGAGGGCATGCGCCTCCTCGGCGATCACACGTTCCTCGTCGGTCGGGATCACGAATAGCTTCACGCGGCTGGATGCCGCGTTGATCGAGGTCAAATTGCTGTCGTTTGCATCTTCATCGATCTCAATACCCAGCCACTGCAACCTTCGTGCGACACGCGTCCTGATCTCAGGCTGGTTTTCACCGATGCCGGCGGTGAAGACGATGGCGTCGAGACCGCCCGTCGTTGCGCATAGCCGCCCGATCTCGCCTGAGATGCGCAGGCAGAACAAATCTATGGCCTCGGCGGCATCCGGGCTCTTGTCATCGAGCAGAACCCGTGTGTCGCCGCTGATGCCGGAGACGCCGAGCAGGCCGCATTGATGGTAGAGGAAATCCTCGATCCGTTCGGGCTGCTGTTTTCCCGTCCTCATGAGATAAAGCAGGGCGCCTGGATCCAGCCAGCCGGGACGCGTTGCCATGGGGATGCCGTCAAGCGCCGAGAAACCCATGCTCGTGTCGCGACTGGTGCCGTTTTCCATCGCGCACAGGCTGGCGCCGCTGCCGAGATGACAGGTGACAACCTTTCCCTTCGCTGCCTCCGGATCGATCTCGCGAAGCTTTGCGGCGATGTATTTATAGGAGAGCCCGTGAAAGCCGTAGCGGCGCACGCCGTCATCATGCATGGCGCGCGGTATCGCCAGCCGCCGCACGACGTCGGCTTGCGACGAATGAAAGGCCGTGTCGAAGGAGGCGGTCTGCTGGACGTCCGGCCGCAGCATTTGCATTGACCGAATGGCACGCACAGCCTGCGGCTGGTGCAGAGGCGCAAGAGGAACAAGCTTCTCGATCCGCTTGATTGCAGCCTCATCCAAGAGGACAGCCTCCTGAAACGCCATGCCGCCGTGAACGACGCGATGGGCGACCGCCCGGAGCTTGCCGGGAAGATGGGCGAGCAAATGATCCAGCGTGTCGGAGATCACGGAGACGAACTGCGTGCCATTATCGCCCCTGATCGTCTTCTCGTATCTATCCGTGCCGATGGAATAGCGGAGCATCAGCGGGCTCTGATCGAAATCGATCTTGCCGCGGCCGACATTCCTTGCCCCTTCGGTCGCCAGCTCGAAGACCCCGATTTTCAAGGTCGAGGAGCCGGCATTAAATGTCAGCAAGACATCGTCAGACATATCAGCCTCGAATGAAGGGTGTCGACTACCGGAAGCTAGCGCACTCCAGCCCGGAGGCAACCGGGCATAGGGCCGCAGCTCCTCTTATCGATATCGGTCTGTCGCTTAGCGCTTCCGTTGACTGCCTGTTCAAGAGAGCTGCGCATTCGGCGTGTCGTCAGATTTCCATCATATCTTCGAATGCTTCGGGGAAGCTTTCGCGCGCCACTTTCTCGTTGATGACGAGCAGGGCCTCATAGGAGAGCGGATCGAAATCCTTGTCGGCGGGCAGTACCTCCCGTCCGAACAGGAGGTTCAGCCGCGCAGCATCGAGATTGCCGCGCTCGAAAGGTTCCGCTCCGAAATAATGCCAGAGCGCGTGCAGGAATGCGGCATCAATCAGATGTTCCTGCGATCCTGGCCGCGCACGCCGCGGCAGTTTCTTGATCGGCGTCACGCCCTTGGGATTTGCGCGGCGAATGGTGAACTGCACCCCTGTGCCCGGCATGCCGGAAGGAAAGCCGCGGTGTTTCGTCATATCGGGAAGCTTGCCCATGGCTGCTGCTCCTCTCTTGATTAAGCAATCGGATGGCGCCTTTTCCGATGTCAGGCAAGCCGATGCGATGGAGAAGGCCGTGTAGCACCTACTCTGTCGTGATTTCCCTCCGGCAGTCAATTGCGGGACGAGGCTTCGTTGTGGAAGCGGCGCCATCCTGGCTCGGCAATGGGGAAAGTTCTCCGTTCCGAAGATAAGGATTAGCGCTCGCCAGAAAGCGGAGGCACTTGTGGAGGAGGGCCCTGCACCGAAAAATACAGTTCCACATCAAGCAAATGATACATGAGCGCGGCGAGGGTGACAAAAAGAACAGTGCCTAGAATGAACCGAAGAAATGTCGGCCACAAGTAAACCATGATGATCGGCGTCAGACGTGCCAACATCGAAAGCCAATCGATAAGTGTGGGCGTCTTCTGTTTGTACATGATGTTTCCCTTGAGGGCTTGCCGATATCGTTCATCACATCACTGTCCCACGGAAGGCCGCATCCCTATCGAGGGGCCTTCGTGTCAACAGCGGCTGCCGCATTAACAAAAATGGCGATTGGTCGCCGCGAGCGTCGGAAGACAACATGAACATCGTGCAGGTTTCATGGAGGCAACATGCAGGCTCGGTGGATCGATTCCCAATGCCCTTCAACTCCGGTATCCGTTTTACTTTTACGTAAGGTTCACTAAGCTCTCCCGTTGATACGCTATTCGCGGAGGGGAGAACGAATGAGCAGTCGTGCAGATGTCGTCATCGTCGGAGCCGGCCTCTCGGGCCTTGTCGCCGCTTGCGAGCTGATGGAGCGCCGAAAACGGGTGATCCTTGTCGATCAGGAGCCGCGTGCAAGCCTCGGAGGGCAAGCCTTCTGGTCGCTCGGCGGGCTGTTCATGATCGATACGCCGGAACAGAGACGCATGTGTATTCGCGACAGTCTCGATCTCGCCCGTCAGGATTGGCTGGGGGCGGCGGGTTTCGACCGGGCCGAGGATTTCTGGCCGCGTGCCTGGGCGGATGCTTATCTCGATTTTGCCGCCGGCGAAATGCGCAGCTGGCTACATGGGCTCGGCATGCGCTGGTTTCCCGTCGTCGGCTGGGCGGAACGTGGCGGAGGCCTTGCCGACGGACATGGCAATTCCGTGCCGCGCTTCCATCTTACCTGGGGCACAGGTCCCGGCGTTCTCGAGCCATTCCTAAAGCGGGTTTTGGCGGCGGAGAGGGAAGGCAAAATCGAGCTGTTGTTCCGTCGGCGAGTGACGCGGCTGATCGGCGATCGCGATGGTATAACCGGCGTGGAAGGCGAGCTTCTGGCGGAGGATGGTACCCCCCGTGGCCGGCAATCGAACCGTGACGTCGTGGGGGATTTCCGCATCGAGGGTACCGTGATCGTGGCAAGCGGCGGCATCGGCGGCAATCCGGAACTGGTTCGCCGCGCCTGGCCCGTCGAACGTCTTGGCGCACCCCCGGAGCGGATGCTGAGCGGAGTGCCTCATCACGTGGATGGCTTGATGATCGGTCATGCCGAGGCGGCCGGCGCGCGGCCGATCAATGGCGACCGGATGTGGCACTATACCGAAGGCATTGCCAACTGGGATCCGATCTGGCCGAACCACGGTATCCGCATCCTGCCAGGCCCGTCCTCCCTCTGGTTCGACGCCAATGGCAATCGCATGCCGGCGCCGTGCCTGCCGGGCTTCGACAGTCTTGCGACGCTGCGGCACATCTGCAAGCTCGGTCACGATTACAGCTGGTTC
This sequence comes from Rhizobium sp. ERR 1071, assembly GCF_007828675.1. Taxonomy (NCBI): domain Bacteria; kingdom Pseudomonadati; phylum Pseudomonadota; class Alphaproteobacteria; order Hyphomicrobiales; family Rhizobiaceae; genus Rhizobium; species Rhizobium sp. ERR 1071. The sequence continues at coordinate 231,226 of NZ_VITM01000005.1, forward strand.
GTCACCACGCAAAAGATCGTCAAGAAGGAGTTTGCCCTTTCGGGCTCCGAACAGAATCCGGATCTTACGGGACGCGACATCGGGCTCCTTCTGCGCAGCCGCTTAGGGCGGTCGGCTCCGCCGCCGGTGGAAGCCTTCAAGGCGAAGGGTCGGGATTTCATCGTTGCTGAAACGCTGGAAGAACTGGTCGCCGGCATGAACCGTATCGGCGACCACCCGCTCGACCTTGCGCATCTGCGTTCCCAGATAGAAGCTCGTGATCGCGAGTTGGACAATCCTTTTGCCAAGGATGCCCAGATCGTCGCTTTGAGACAGGCACGCGGCTATCTCGGCGATCGATTCATGCGCACGGCCCCACCTCATCGCATATTGGATGCGAAGGCCGGCCCACTGATTGCAGTGCGCCTTAACATTCTCACGCGAAAATCCCTGGGCGGACTGGAGACCGATCTGAATAGCCAGGCGCTCGGACAGAGCGGCGCGCCCATACCGGGATTGTATGCTTGCGGTGAAGCGGCGGGCTTTGGCGGCGGTGGATATCACGGCTACAATGCGCTGGAAGGCACTTTCCTGGGAGGATGCATTTTCTCTGGCCGCAAGGCGGGGCAGGCAGCGTGAGCCGGTCGAATTAACCGCTCCTTCACGGGAGGGTGTCCGACGACACTGCGAGGGCATGCAGTCTCGTCGGACGCTGCAATGCCCGGCTCGGGGGTGGCGTCCAAGCCGGTAGAGTAAGTTATAGCATCTACCAGAGGTTTATTTAACCTACCCGAATGGACGGCTGAGAGCCCGGGCGACTTGGGAGGCAAACGGGGGATCATTCATGTTCGCCGGTCGGCTTGCGAAGCTTCGTTAGGCTTTTCGCCAATGGCGCGAACGCAGAATGTACAGAAGGATCCTCGCTCTTTCGAAATAGCCATGCGTTGCGGGCGAGCTGCCATCGCCATGTAGCGAGGAAGCCTGGCGGAACCTGCGACCGAAGTGGAGCGGCACGGCGTTGCCGGCAATCTCATATCCTGCGATGAACTGTCGTTCGGGTATGGGACGAAGAACGCCAGCGAGTGGCCGGTGATATTGCTCAACCATCTCGCCTGACCCATCGCTATGGGTTTTGACGACGATGAAAGGCCACGCCGTAAGCGCTAAAGCGCCGATAAAGAGAAGCATGGGAGGAAAGCAGCGAAGCAACATTCGGAAATCCAGATTGTTGCCAAGCCACTAGAAGCCGAAGATTGCGTCGGCATTACACATGCACGAAAAAGTCGAGCCATGCCCGCAAGCAGGATCGCGGCAGGTTTGCTGCGATCCAGGGCTGACGCGCGTCAGATCTCAGTTGTTGTCATTGTTGCCGAACCAGAAGTCGAGCTCGCGTATGCGACGCTTGTCATAGGGTTGATCCGGCGATTTGATCTGCCAGCTGTCATCATCAGCCAGGCCGGTCCACTTCGGCGTGCCGCCCTGCTTCTGCACGGATTGCCGCCAGCGATACTGGGCATAGATCTCCATGATCTTGCCGGCATATTGGCTGGCAAGATCGCCGTTGCCAGTGATGATTACCAGGTTCTCGTCGTTCACGCCGCTCGCCTTAGGGCCCATATTGTGGGAGCCGGTCATGACGACGGGATTGGGACCATATGGATCGACGATGACGACCTTGCTATGGACCATGGCGTGAGCCGTCGGCAGCTTCAGAACTTCCTTCTGCCAATAGGCGAAACGGCCGGGGATGGCGGCGGGCAGGACGACGTCGGCATTGGCGTCGATCCGCTCGCCTCTGTTGAACAGCACGACCGGGTTCTTTGCCGTACCCGGATTCTGGTTGACCACGCCCTGGATGTAGAGATCGGGCTTGAACGAAGGGCTCGACGGAGACGCAAGCTCGATGATGTCGTTGAGAAGCGTACCGCGAGGACCGGGATTGAACATGGCGAACAGGATGCCCTGCTGGGCGCCACGGATCAGCTCGCCTGCCTGTTCTAGATCTAACCCTTCGCGCATGGGCGTGAACCAGACCGTCGTATTCTTGGCTTTCGGCGTTGTTCGGGGCTCGGCATTGCTTTGATAGAGGGCGGGCGGAGAATCGTTGCCGTCGGCGGCCAGCGTCTTCCACTGATCGAGATAGAATTGCGCCACGGCCGGGTTGTCGATCAGGAGCGCATTATTGGCCTGGGTGCAAAGGCCGGTCATTGTCCAGTTCGTGCTGCCGGTCCATACGGCCTGGGGCGATTTGTCGGCGCCGCAGATGACCAGAAATTTGTTGTGCGCCAACGCCCGCGGCGCGCTCATGCGATCCCTGACATCACAGGAAGCCAGTTCGGATCGGGCATCCTCGTTTTCGTCCTCTCCCTTTTTCTTGACGCTGCCATTGCCCAGCACGATATGGGCGCGTTTCTTGAAGCCCTGCAGCAGCGGAATGAGTTCAGGATCATCCAGCTCGAACAGGGCGGCATAGATATGGCCGCCATTCGACCTGACATCATTGAGGAGCGATACCAGCTTGTCGCGGATCGGCCCTGCGAGGAACTGGCGGATTGGGTCCTCCGGGTTGGCGATCGCCTTCTTGAGCTTGGTGGTGGGAGCCTCTTCCGGTAATAGGCGGGCAAGCCATTGGCTGGCGACGATGCCCCGGTTGAAATAGCAACTGACATGGCCGCTGGTTTCCGCTCCGATCTGCACGGCATCGCTCCAGTCCGATACGTGATCGGCCGATTCCTGCAACGCCGTCTCAGGCCCGATCATGGCGGAGACCCGGTAGGCGACGACATCACCCGGATTGACGGCGAAATCGGACCAGAGATATTTCTGGATCGGCCATTCCGTCGTCGGCTTGCGCGTGCCTTCCTCGACGGGCGGCCCGTCGGCGAAGCCGACCCAGCTCGCGACGATCTCCTCATGAAAACCCTCGGCATCGACATCGGAGACCGTATTCGGGCTTTGCGGGCTTCCAGCCGCCCGCTTGATCTTTCGCCGCAGGGCAAAGCCACGGCACTGGTCGATGAAGTCGCTGCGCCAGGCAATAAGAGCGCTATCCACACCGGGATGCACGATCAGACTGATGTTCATTGGACCTCTCCCTCGATGATTGCTCCAGTTGCTACGATTGCTGCCAGGCATGAAATCAGTGCTGACGCTCCTGGCCGCGAGACCTTGGATAGCAAGGTGCGTCAGCTAAGCGGCGCCCCCGTCTGTTCGTCCGTCTTGAGCGCCTGCACGCTAAAGCGCACGAACAGGGCGATGGTCTCGCCGCCCGTAAAACGTATGAATAGCCCGCCATCGCCGTGGACACGATTGTCATCGGCGAAACTGCCGGAGTTGCCTTGCATGAAGTGGATATCGTGGACGCCGCGTTCCGGGCTGAAATGAAAGGTTTCGTCGCTCCCCTGGTCCTGAAAATACTCACCGAAGGCAACGATGACGGCGCCCGTGTCGGCCTTGGCGCGTTCGATCTGTGCGTCGAGCATGTTGGAGAGCGACAGCTGCGCGCCATCGGCCGGAATGGCTGTCATGTCGTCGATCGGGAAGAGCGTATCTCGGATATAGTCGAGACCTTCTCCATCGGGTCCGCTCTGCAAGGGCTTGAAACCCGCAGGCCCTTCGGCGATGCCGGCAATGTCGTGGCCGCTATTGTCCTTGAAGTCCGGGTCGTAGTGAACCAACACTTCGCTGCCATCAACGGACTGGACATTGACGGCAATGCGGAAATCCTCGTCATTCGCTTTGACCCAGATCTCGTAATGCGGCGAAGAGCCGGACGGCTTCATCGTGCCATCGGCGACCTTGCCGACCAGGACGCCGTAGGTGCGCTGGGCACTCCTGGGTTTTCGACGTTGACGTGTCATGAGAAAGGACCTTCATTACGGGCTGGAAAATGCTTGCTGATCGCCTGCCAACAGCTTTTGCGGCATTTGGGATTAAACTCCAGGCAGGAATTTGCGCCGAAACTGAAAACCGTGTCTAACCGACTGCCGGGCCAGTTAGGTGGCTTTATCCCACTTTGCGTCACGGTCGTGACGATCTCATGAATTGCTCTGTGGGCCCTAAAGATGGGCGCAATGCCATTTTGATTTAGAAGTCTTTAGAGCAGTTGAGGAATTCGTGATCTATAGTTGTCTATGAAAATTTCCCTCCAAGTCGAAATGTGATCTTGCGTCTCGAGGCAAGTGGGGCAAGAGTTCCCGAACCCCCTGGCGCCGGTGCGGCACGGCGCGAAAAATTTCGGCAGACTGTATGAAAGCACCCAAAAGAATCGGCATTCTGGACGTCGCCCGGCTGGCTGGCGTGTCCGCGACGACCGTATCCCGCGTCCTGAACGGCCAGGCTGACAGCCGCATCAGCCTGGAGACGCAGGAGCGGGTCAAGGCAACGGCAAGCAGCGTCGGCTATGTCGTCAACCGTCTGGCAACATCGCTTCGGACGCACAGGACCGGTGTCTTCGGGGCGATCGTCAATAGCCTCTCCGGCCATTATCAGCCGCATCTGACAAGTCGCCTCCAAATCGTGGCGCAGCGCCGTGGCGTGGAACTGCTGGTCGCGCAGGCTAAGGCGGACGCCGGCGAGATCGCCGGCCAGCTGCGCCTGTTTCAGCAGGATTTCTTCGATGGTGTCATCATGGTCAGCGATCTTCCGGGCCAACAAGCGCTCTGCGATCACCTTGATCTCATGGGCAAGGCACATGTGACGCTTGGCGCGGGACTGACGGGGCCGCTTCCCGCGGTTCTCACCGACGACCGGCAGGGCATAAGATTGCTGTTCGATCACCTGGTGGAGCTCGGACACCGCCGCATCTCCTTCGTCTACCGCGTCAGTCGCAGCGCGCTTCGCGATCGGATGTCGATTTTTCAGGACGCGGTTGCCAGCAGCGCGGGCTTGGTTGTCGGCGACGTCATTTCCTTTGAGAAGGGCGAGCGCGACCGCAAGCTCCTTGCGGATATCTTGGCATCGCCGCAATGCCCGACGGCGCTGATCTGTGGTAGCGACGGGCTTGCGATCGAAGTCGTCGCTTTCCTGCGCGATCTCGGCCTTCGGATCCCCACCGATATTTCCGTGGTCGGCTATGACAACGTGCCCGATACCGCCTATTGGGCCCCGCCTCTGACGACGGTCGCACAGCCGACGGATGCACTGTGCGAAGCATCGCTTGATCTTCTGATTGAGCTTTCAAATCTTCCGTCGGATCTGCGCGTTGAAAAGCGTCCGATCCGGTTCGTTACTCCCGAACTTGTCATACGTGCGTCATCGAGCTCGCCTAGCTTGCGGCCATTCTCCCTTGCGTAGAAGAAACGATGGTTCTGAACGCAAGTGGCCGTATTTTATTTGCGCAAACGTTTGTGCAAAGATTTGATAGGAGAGTGTGCCGATGTCCGAATTTCTGCTCACCGGCCTCAACAGCCCGGTCACCCGTCGTACGACCCTTCTTATGGGAGCCGGCGCCGGCCTCTCCGCCTTCATCCCGGCGCTGTCCGCTTCCGCTGATGAAAACGCCGATAAAAGGCCGGAACTTCGTATCGCCGTTCAGATGAATCCGGTCTCGCAGGAGCCCATCGACGCCGCCAGCAACGTCGCCTTCCGCAACAACTATTCCATCCACGAGACTGTGCTCGCGCTCGACATGCGCGGCGATTTTTCGGTCAAGCCCAATCTCGCGACGTCCTGGACCTGGATCTCCTCGACCGTGCTCGAAATGAAGCTGCGCCCTGGTGTGATCTTCCATGATGGCCGGGAGATGACCGCCGAAGACGTTGCCTTCTCCTTCGGCCCTGAGCGGCTCCTGAACAAGGACGCGCCGGGCTATCCGACCTATCGCACTAATTTCACCAGCCTCGACCATGTCGAGGTGGTCGATCCGCTGACGGTCCGCTTCGTCACCAAGTTCCAGGACCCGATCTTCCTGCAGCGCCTTGCATCCTATGCGGCCGTTGTCATCAGCAAGGATGCCTGGCAGAAAAACGGCGGCAACTGGACGACCTGGCGGCAGAAGCCGGTCGGCGCCGGCCCCTATAAGGTCGAAAGCTATACGGCCAATGAGAGCGTCGTTCTCGCCGCTCACGATCAGGCCTATCGCGGCAAACCGGCCGCCAACCGCGTGACCTTGCGCATCGTGCCGGAGGTTTCCTCGCGCATTGCCGGCCTGCTGGCCGGCGACTACGACATTGCGACGGACTTGCCGCCGGACCAGCTCTCGGTTGTTACCGCGAGTACCGATCACGAGATCGTCGGCGGTCCGGTTCCGAACAATCGCATTCTGTTCTTCGACAAGAACAATCCCGCGCTGAAGGACCCGCGCGTTCGCCAGGCACTCATCCTCGCCATCGATCGCCAGGCGATCGTCGACACGATCTGGAACGGCCGCACGAAAGTACCGAACGGGCTGCAGTTCGAGCTCTATGGCCCCGTCTATCTCAAGGATTATCCGGCCTATCAGTACGATCCCGATCGCGCGATGCAGCTCCTGAAGGATGCCGGCTATAATGGCGAGGAGATCGAGATCCGCTCGCAGAACAATTACTACACGGCGGAAAACCCGGTGACGCAGGCCGTTGTCGCCATGTGGCAGGCTGTCGGCGTCAATGCCAAGATGAAGTTCGTGGAGTCGGGCAAGCTGTTTGAGAACTCGCCAACCCGCGCGACCGGCAACTGGTCGAGCACAGGCCAGGTCCCCGACCCCTATATCTCCTTCTTCACGCAGTTCAGCTCGGCCGGCAATCTGAGCTCGTTCAAGATCTGGCAGAATCCCGATTTCGATGCGCTCGGCGCCAAGATGGAGCAGGCCGTCGATCCGGCCGACCGCGCCAAGATCTTCCGCGACATGCTGCATCTGATCGAATGGGAGGATCCGGGCGAGACCGTCCTGCATCAGAATGCCGTCTTCTTCGGCATCCGCAAGGGCATCAAGTGGCAGCCTCTGCCGGCCTTCCAGATGGATCTTGGCGCGGGCAGCCTTTCCTTCGAAGAGCAGAAGAGCTGAGCTTCCTCGCGATGGGCGTTCCAGTTCTTTCGGTCGACAATCTGAGCATCTCGTTCGGAACGGGCGCGGGGCGGTTTCATCCGGTCAACAACGTGTCTTTCGATCTTGCCGAGGGTGAGATCCTCGGCATTGTCGGAGAGAGCGGATCGGGAAAGAGTCTCACCTGCCTCGCGCTTGCTGGTCTTCTTGGGCCGAGCGCCAGTGCCACGGGCTATATTTCCTTCCAGGATGCCATGTACGACGCGGCCGAGTTCGGTCCGCGGTCACGGGTAAAGCTGCCCCCGATCGGGCTGATCTTTCAGGAGCCCGTTTCCTGCCTCGATCCGGTGCGCACGATCGGCTCCCAGATCGCCGAGGCGGCCGTCAGCGCCGGGATGTCGACAAGGGAAGCCAGGGACGAGGCGCTCCGGCTTCTGGCGGAAGTCGCCATTCCACAGCCAGAGACGCGTTACAACGCCTATCCGGCGCAATTTTCCGGCGGCATGTGCCAGCGCGTGATGATCGCCACGGCGCTCGCTATGCAGCCGCGATTGATTATCGCCGACGAACCCACGACGGCGCTTGATGTGACGGTGCAGGCGCAGGTCGTCGCTCTCCTCGTCAAGGCGGTGCGCGAGCGCGGCATCCCCATGATCTTCATCAGCCACGATCTCGATCTCGTCTCGGAGGTCTGCGACCGTATCGCGGTCATGTATGCGGGCTCCCTGGTCGAGATCAATCGCACGGACGATCTCTACGACAATCCGCGCCATCCCTATACGCGCCTGTTGCTGGAGGCCATGCCCGGACGGGGCAGGCCGCTTGAGAAGCTCGCGGATATCCCCGGCGAGCTGAAGCTGCATGACGACCTGCCGCAGGCCTGCGCCTTTGCGCCCCGTTGTCCACGCGCGGAGCCGAATTGCGCGACGATGGTTCCGCCGTTGATTGCCGGTGCGGCGGCGCTTGCCTGCTTCAATCCATGGAGTGCCCATAATGCCTGAGAAGCAAGTCGCCGCCAATTCAGAGACGAGAATTGCACTTGCCGCCCGCGATCTGCAATTTTCCTATGCTCCGGGTTTTTCCCTTTGGCCGGGGCGCGCCAAGGGATTTCACGCGATCAAGGATGTGAGCCTGGAATTGAGACCCGGCGAAACATTGGGTCTTGTCGGCGAGTCCGGTTGCGGCAAGTCCACGCTTGCCTCCTTGCTCTGCGGCGACCGCGAGCCGACATCAGGCGAAATCACGCTGTTCGGTCAGTCCTTCAAAAGCCTGATGAAGCCGAACCGGCGCGGTCTGGCAAAACATCTGCAGGTTATTTCGCAGGATACGATGGGTGCGCTCGATCCGCGCCGGAGCGTCGGCCATCAGATGGTGGAGACGCTCACCATCCACGGCATAGGCTATCCGGCAAGCCGGCTCGATCGCGCGGCGGAGGCGTTTAAAGCTGTCAGCCTGCCGGTCTCCGCCTTGCAGAAATTTCCGCATCAGCTCTCCGGCGGCCAGCGTCAGCGCGTCGCCATCGCCCGTGCTCTCATGGTCGAACCGCAAATTCTGCTCTGCGACGAGCCGGTTTCGGCGCTCGACGTTTCCGTGCAGGCCCAGGTGCTCAACCTCCTGCTCGAACTGCAGCGGGCACGCGGCCTGTCGCTACTTTTCATCAGCCACGACGTGCGCGTGGTTCGTCATGTCTCGCATCGCGTCGCGATCATGGAGGCGGGACAGATCGTGGAAACCGGCCCGACCGAGGAAGTCTTCGCAAACCCGGTCCACCCCTATACCGCCAAGCTCCTGTCCGCTGTTCCTCGCGGGCGGCGCGGTGGGGTACGGCAGGCAGCGGCCATGCTTGAAACGCTCTGAAGGAATAGGCAATGCTTCAATCCATCCTGCGGGCGTTTCTGCGAGCATTCGTGACCCTGTTCCTGGCGATGACCTTCACCTTCGTCATCCTGCGCGTCAGCGGTGACCCCTTGCATTCCCTTTTGCCGATCGAGACACCGCCGGAAGTCGTGGCGCTGATGCGGCAGCAATGGGGTCTTGATCAGCCGCTCTACATTCAATACTTCGCCTATCTCGGCCATCTCCTGCGCGGCGATTTCGGCACGTCGCTATTGAACGGGCAGGATGCCCTGACGCTGGTTCTATCGAAAGTCCCGGCGACGCTGGAATTGATGGGCGCTGCCCTGATATTGGCGTTCGGCGCCGGCGTACCCTTCGGCATTCTGGCCGCGCGCAACCGCGGCGGACTGATCGACCGCCTTGTCATGGCGCTTGCGGTGCTGATGCATTCGCTTCCGAATTTCCTGATCGCCATCCTGCTCATCCAGCTTTTCGCCGTCTCCCTGCGGATCTTGCCGAGCGGCGGGGGATCGACGATGGCGCATCTCGTCATGCCCGTTCTGGTCATTGGCCTTTACAATGCCGGCATCATCGCCCGCTTCGTCCGCTCGAGCGTGCTGGAGGTGCTGGGCCAGCGGTTCATATTGGCGGCGCGCGCCAAACGCATCGGCGAAAGCGCCCTTCTGTGGCGGCATATCATGCCGAATGCGGCCTTGCCGCTTCTGACCATGCTCGGCTTCCTTGTTGGTGGCATGATCGGCGGGGCGGCCGTGGTCGAGAGTGTTTACGCCTGGCCGGGTGTCGGCCGCTTTCTCGTCTCCTCCGTCGCGCAGCGCGATCTGAACATCGTGCAGACCATCGTGCTGCTCATCACGGCGACGATGGTGACGGCCAATCTCATGATCGATTGTCTCTACATTCTCGCTGATCCGCGTCTGCGGCATCGCGCATCGGCCTGATCGGCCGCCTCGAAAGGTAAAACCATGGCGAATGCAGCGACCGGCGCCGACGTTCCTCGCAAAACCAGATCGGAGCGATCTTTTCAACCCAGGCTTCGGTTCGATTTGATGACGGCCATTTGCGCCATTGTTCTCGTAACCTTCATCACGGTTGCGATCTTCGCCAATGTCTTTGCGCCCCATGGTTTTGCACAGATCGATCTTCATGCCCGCAAGGCGCCGCCGATCCTGTTCGGCGGCTCATTCAAGCATATTCTCGGCACGGACGAGCTTGGCCGCGATATTCTAAGCCGCATTTTCTATGGATTGCGCACCAGCCTGCTGATCGCGCTCGGCGCGTCGGCGATCAGCCTGGCGCTGGGCACGGTGCTTGGGCTGCTTGCCGCTTTCGGTCGCGGATTTGCCGATATGCTGATCCGCGTCGCCGTCGATTTTCAGGCCTCGATGCCGTTCCTCATCATTGCCCTCGCCGTTCTCGCCTTCTTCGGCGACAATCTCTGGCTTTTCATGGCGTTGCTCGGCCTCTACGGCTGGGAGCGTTACGCGCGGTTGGTGCGCACCATGGCAGGGCTGGAGCTGGAGCGAGGCTATGTCGCGGCGCTGAGACGAAATGGTGCGGGAACGGGGCGCATCGCCTTCCTGCATGTTTTGCCCAACACGCTCTCTGTCGTCCTCGTCAACCTCACGATCGTCCTGCCGGAAATCCTGTTGCAGGAATCGGCGTTGAGCTTTCTCGGCCTCGGCATCCAGCCGCCGCTTGTCAGCCTCGGCAGCATGGTCGGCGCTGGCCGCGACTATGTGATGACCGAGTGGTGGATCGCCATCCTGCCGGGCATCGTGATCTTCATCCTGTCGCTGTCGATCAGCCTGATTGGCGACTATCTGCGCGATGTTCTCGATCCGACACTTCACTAGCTTGCCCCCTAAAGAACCGCCTCCAAGGAGACTTGCATTGCCTTTGCCCCTTCACGCCGCTCGTCATGGTTCGCTCCGCATCGCCGCTCATCGCGGCTTCAGCCGGCGCTTCCCGGAAAACACTATTCTCGCCTTCCAGGCGGGTGTGAACGCAGGCGCCAACGAGTGCGAAATCGACCTTATGCTGACGCGCGACGACCAGATCGTCGTGATTCACGACAGAACGCTTGATCGCACGACCAATGGCTCCGGCTTCGTTGCCGATCACGATCTCCAGCACATTCTTTCGCTTGATGCCGGCGCGAAATTCGACGCGCGCTTCGCCGGAACCCGCGTGCCGACGCTTGCCGATACGCTGCTGTGGGCAAAGCAAACGGATACCCGCCTGGCGATCGAAATGAAGGAGCCCGAGCGTGCCGATCGTCTCATCGATATCATGATCGCGACACTGCGAGAGCTCGACGCGTTTGACCATGTCGCCATATCCTCCTTTGATCATATCGATCTGCGGCGGGTGAAAGAGCTCGAACCGCGCCTTCAGACGGAAGCGATCCTCCACCATCGTCCGGTAAACATCGTCGCCTCGATGCGCGCCGGCGGCATTGATGGCGTCTCGCTGGAATTGAACCGCTTTCACCGCACTGACGCAGAGGCGCTGCAGCAGGCCGGCATTGCAGTGCGTCTGAGCCTGCCGCTGCCGGAAAAGCTTGCCATGTTCTGGCAGGGTGGCCGCGACCTGCTTCCCATGATCCGCGGCTGCGTCAGGGACCGGCTGGTCGATGCCCTTATCGGCGACGATGTGGATTTCCTCCGCATGCTGAGCATGAGCGCCTGAGAATAGCGCCGCCGATCGGCGCTTGACTTATTCATAGCCTGTCAGCTATTGATCTAATCAATAGCCAAAGAGTTATGAATCGGTATGGCAAACGCCCATGATCCCATTTTCCGAGCGCTCGCCGATCCGACGCGGCGGGCGATATTCGAGCGATTGTGCCGTGACGGCGATCAGACCGTCGTCGCGCTTACGGCTTATGCCGGTGTCTCCCAGCCGGGCGTTTCAAAGCATCTCGCCGTTCTGAAACAGGCGGGGCTGGTATGCGACCGGCACGAAGGTCGCCAGACGCATTATAGCGCGCAACGAAACGCTCTTGCGCCGTTGCGTGACTGGACGAGCGAAATGGCCGGTTTCTGGGAAGACAAGTTCGGTGATCTCGAAGATTTGCTCGATCGGATGGATCAATGAAAGCGGTATCGGGCGAGGTACGCGCTGTCGTGGTTGAGCGCGAAATTGCGCATCCGCCGGCAAAGGTCTGGCGTGCACTCACACAGCCGCATCTGATCGCGGAGTGGTTGATGAAGAACGACTTCGTTCCCATCCTGGGACATCGGTTTAGTTTTCGTGGCGATTGGGGTGGCGTCCTGGATTGCGAAGTGCTCGTCGTCGAGCCGAACGCCAGGCTGTCCTATCGATGGAATTTCGCACATGATGACCCGGCTTTCGATCTGAAGAGCGTTGTGACCTTCACGCTCACGCAGACGGACAAGGGAACCCATCTGCGCATGGAGCAGGTCGGCTTCCGACCGGACCAGAAGCAGGCCTATGGCGGTGCCAAGGCGGGATGGCGGCAGTTCCTCGAAAGACTTGAACAGGTGCTGGCAGAAGTGAAGTGAGACCCATTGCTGGCAAGCCCGGAATACAATCATGCGAGCATGGTCCGGCCGCTTGCTTTCACCACGCCGTGCTCGAGCTGACGATGTCGATGATTCAGAAGGCCGGAATATGAAGTGGATGAGGACATGATTACCGATATCGAGGACTTCTTTACCAAGGGATGTGGGCGCTGCGAACGCTTTGCGACGCCGGACTGCTCGACGAGGCTGTGGATTGACGGTCTGAACGAACTGCGTCGAATCTGCCTGGAGGCGGGGCTCGTCGAGACGGTGAAGTGGGCTCATCCGTGCTACATGCATGAGGGACGCAACATCGTGATCATCGGTGCCTTTCGTGGCGATTTTCGCCTCACTTTCTTCAACGCGGCACTGATGAAGGACCCTGAGGGCGTGCTCGAAAAGCAGGGTCAGAATACCCGGCATCCCGATATGATCCGCTTTGTGAGCAATGACGCCGTGGCGAAAATGGAGCCCGTCATCCGATCTTATCTGAAGGAGGCAATGGGTTATGCCGAGGCCGGCATCAAGCCGCCGAAAGAACAAAGCGATATCGAATTGCCTGACGAGCTGATCGAGGCGCTGGATTCCGATCCCGAATTGGCGGAGGCTTTCCATGATCTGACGCCGGGGCGAAAGAAAAGCTATGTGATCAACCTCGGCTCCGTGAAGAAGTCCGAAACCCGGGCGGCGCGAATTGCGAAGTTTCGCAATCATATTCTCGCCGGAAAGGGCGCGCTGGAGCGGTAGCCAGCAATTGGCGTCTTCCTATTGACCGCCTCTCGCTCGATGAGCTCGAACCGCTTGACAATCTCAAGTCAGTTGGGCCTGGGATAATACCACGCATAACCAAAGTGATAACGATCCGGCTCCTTTCCGTAGTAATACGGAAGGGCAATGTCCTGCTGCGTTGGCAACTGTGTCGCCGCTCCGAATTTCGATGTGAGCCATTGTTGCAGTGCATTCGGCATGGTTGATTGATGTCCGTCCCGCTCGTTCCAAACCAGCAGGACCGGTCCATTTCCTATGGCCTGCGGGCTTAAATCCGACGCAGGATATTCCGTCGATATGATCGATGTGCGCGGCATGTTCACACGCAGATTGCCGGCCTTGAGCCACGTCGTCGTCACGACCGCCGAGGGTTGTTTTCCTTCTACGGTAACGACTTTGTCCACGAAGGTGGCGTAGGGCGCGTTCAAATGCTCATAAGAATGGAAAAACCGCGCAAAAAGGACACCTCCGGCTATGATCAGGGGCAGCGCAATCATCATGACGATGGGCAGGTAAAGGAATTTCTTTATATCGGCCTGGCTTTGCAGTCCCGCTGCATCGAGCTTCAGACAGAAATAGGCCGGTAGCAGAAACAGGAAGGGGAGCAGCCAGCGGTCACGAAACTCCGTAAGCGTGATCACCAGTATCAAGATCAGCAGGATCGCGACGGTGCTTGAAAGTATCCTTCCGACGAAATCGCTCCATTCGCTTCTGGCACGCAGCGAACGCAGGAATGATTGACGGAAGAACAGCAGAAAGATCACGCTGGTGGGAGCGACGATCGCGATGCTCGTCTTGACCAGTTCGAGAAGTCCGAAACCGATGTCGGAAAGCTTTCCGCCGGCGCCTTGCTCCGACATGGTGTGGACCGTCGTTGCCAGGACCCGGTCCATGTTGGAGACCATCCATATGGCGTGCGGCAGGAACACGAGAACGGCGATCGCCAGCGTTAGCAGAAGGCGCCAGTCGATGAGCCTTTTTCGCCCGACCGGATGAAAGAAGGTCGCGACGAGGACGCTGACGATCACCAGAGCGAAATTGTATTTCGTCAGCATGCCAAGTCCGGCCCAAAGGCCGATCAGCGCATAGGAGATGAGCGTCGGGCGACGAATGGTCGCAACGACGAAGTAGATGATCATGAGCACCGCAAGCAGGGTGCCGACGGTATGCGTCAGGTCTCTCTGCGCCTGCCAGAACATCTGCGGCATCGTCAGGAGCGATAGCGTCCCGACCGCCGCCAGGCTTTTGTCGGTCACAAGTAATCGCAAAAGCTTGTAATAGGCGAGATAGACGAGGAAAAGCAGGAGATTCTTCCCGATGACGAGCGATGCGACGCTCGTGCCGAAGATTTCGAAGATGCCGTACTGAATCCAGTTGTAGAGCGGTGGCTGGGCGTCATAACCCCAGGCGAGCCATTGGCCGACGAGAAACTGCTGTGCTTCGTCGATCCGCAGCGAGCTGGAGATGGCGATGCGGATGGCTGCCTGGACGATGAAATATATGGCCAGGCATCCCGGTACCCACCAATATTCGGAGGGTGAGCTGCTGTCGATGGACGCAGCCTGCTGATGCGCACCCGCAAACCTGTCTTTTCCCAGAAAGTTCATCCGGTTCTCCCAGCGATTGCCACTATCGTCGCAGGCGCCATGTCATAGATGTCGCGGCGACACAATCGTTTTCAGTAAGATTTCAGGGGGCGGCATCTCGAGGGCAGATCTGATTTGCCAGATATTATTCCTTCGGTAGCCAGGTCGTCAAAGTATCCTCGTCGTTGTTCGCGTTCAGCGCTCCCGTATGACGCTGGGCGAATCCGCCTGGTCAGATAACCGCCTGTGGCTGCGAGAATATGAATGCCGCGGCACGTGCGAACAAGAATTTTTTCCAGTTTCTGCCTTAATTCGCATCGAACTTGTTGTCAAACATACCGAATGTATGTATATAGGAGCCAAGCTTGGGCGAGGGGGCGTTTTCAAACTCCGAGTCCGCCACAATCCGACACACTGTGTCGGTAGCAGCAGCCTATCGTTCCAATCCGATGCGGCTGCCCACCCCGATCGGTTGACCTCCGATCAAGACGAGAAGGATTCGGCTTTCCCTCCGAATCCTTCTTTTTTGCCGACGAGACCGGCGAGACTCTCTTCGAACAGCAACGTGCTATCGAAATCGCGACGGCTCGGCTGCTTCAACGTTGGATAAACACCGCAGGATCGATTTCGCCGGAGCAGCTAGACAGGGAGCCCTGGGGCCTTATTCATCTAAAAGGGAACCTTTTGCCATCAAACGCTTTTCATTTGACGATTTTAGAAGCCATGTGGTTGTCATTTGTCGCGTTCATCCCCCAACGACCAGCAGCAAGCCCGAGCTCTCGTCCCACTTGGATTTCTGAATTTCTTCATGGCCGATGTTCAGGCGGGCATCGGACCCTTCCTTGGGGTTTTCCTCGTCGCCCATGGCTGGCAAAGTGGGTCGATCGGCTCCGTCATGACGATCGGCGGGGTTGCGGGGATGGTGATGATGGCACCTGCCGGAGCCTTCATCGATGAGACGACGCATAAGCGCACATGCGTGATCGTGCTCGGCATCTGCACGGTCCTCGCCTCCATGATCATATTGGTCTCGCAGCTCTTCTGGGTCGTGGCCCTGTCGCAGGTTGCGACCGCTGTTGCCGGTGCCGCGATCGGGCCTGCCCTCAATGGCATCACGCTCGGCATTGTCCGGCAGGCCGGCTTCAATCGGCAGAATGGTTACAATCAGGCATTCAATCATGCCGGCAACCTCGTCGGCGCCGGGCTGTCGGGATGGCTCGGCTGGATGTTCGGGCTGACTGCCGTGTTCTGGTTGTCGGCCATCTTCGGCGTGCTGACCATCATTTCCGTGCTGATGATCCCGGCCGATGCGATCGACGATGACGAAGCGCGGGGTGCGACCCTTGCCGCCCTTGGTCCGGTGGGGGAGATGGAGCCTTCCAGACACCGAAAACCGAGCGGTTTTAAAGTACTCGCCGAGTCGAAGCCGCTGCTGATCCTGGCGGGTGCGCTTGCGCTGTTCCATCTCGGCAACGGCGCGATGTTGCCGTTGTTCGGGCTGGCTGTCGTCTCTGCCGGTCACGCCGATCCCGCTGGCTTTGTTGCCCTGACCGTGGTGGTGGCGCAGGGCACGATGATCATCACCTCCTTGATCGCGATGCATATGGCGGAAAGGAGAGGGCAATGGCTCGTGCTGCTGATTTCGTTTGTCTCCTTGCCGATCCGCGGCTTCGTGGCGGCGCATCTGATTACATCCTGGGGTGTCTATCCCGTTCAGGTTCTCGATGGCATCGGCGCCGGCCTGCAAAGCGTTGCCGTGCCGGCGCTCGTCGCCCGCATCCTGAACGGAACCGGCCGCATCAATGTCGGCCAGGGCGTCGTCATGACGATGCAAGGGGTCGGCGCATCCCTGAGCCCGGCAATCGGCGGCTGGCTGGCGCAGGAGATCGGCTATGGCACGATGTTCATGATCCTCGGCAGTTTTGCACTCGGGTCGATTGCGCTTTGGGTCGGGTTTCATGGCGTGCTGCGCGTAGCCGCTTCCGTACCGGGGCAGCCTCAGGGCGTTGTTTTCTCCGGCGATTGAGCTGCTTATCGCGGCTCCATCACAACGCGTCGAGAGCGTCATCCTTCGGTATATCCCGATCAATCCAACCTTACGGTTGCCCGACCGCTTGTCAGATCCTGAATGTTGTCAACGACCCGTTCGACCATCGAGGCGGCTATGGTCACGCCGAGCACGGCTCCGGATTCGGTGAAGCGTTCCTCCACAAGCCGCACGCCTGCCTCTGTCAAAAGTTTCGCTTTCACCAGAGCGAGATGTGAAAACTGCACATCGATCGTTGCCGCGACGGTTGGGAGTATTTCTCTCTTCTCCGCGCCTTGCAGACATAGCGCGGCGGTGCCGCCATAAGCGCGGATCAGCCCGCCAGCACCCAAAAGAGTGCCGCCGAACCAGCGTGTCACGACGACGACCACCATATCCAATTCGAAGCCGTCGATGGCCTGGAGGATCGGCTTGCCGGCGGTTCCGCCCGGTTCGCCATCATCGCTGAAGCGATAGGTTTGTCCGATACGCCAGGCCCAGCAATTGTGATTGGCATCCGTGACCGAGTGCTGTGCGACAAACGCCTTTGCTGCCTCGCTATCGGCAATCGGACCGGCCGTCGCAACGAACCGGCTTCGCTTGATTTCCTGATTGGCGGTGGCGATCGAAACAAGCTCAAACATACGGCCTCTTAGCCAATTTCGTGCACTCTGCGAAGAGGCAGTTGCCGCTGTTCCGAGAGACATGAGGTAACGTGGGACAAAATGAATTGGATGAGGATCGCCGCGAGAGTTTCCCAGGCCTTCAATGGCGTAGCCGAAACTCGTTGAGCGTGGTCAAGGCGGGAAAGCTCTGCCTCATGGGCACGAGGCAGAGCAGAGAGCCTTATCGGCGCCTCGTGCGAAACTTTGTTGGGGGCGCAAGTATCGCACGCACATAGCTTACAACGGGTAGCTGAAACGTAGCTGAGGCCCCAGAGGCAGATGAATTCAGGCCTGTCCAACCCTAAATAAGAATTCACTTTAAAATTAAATAGATAGAGCGGATGTGCCCAAAAGTCATCCACACTTTTTGGCATTTTGCTTTAGCTGTTAGTCTTATGCACCCACAGCCGGCGAGGTGGTGGTCGACGTCACAGCGGCGACGTCGATTCCTCGGTCGTGAGCAACACGATGTAGTTTCGCGACTATTTTGCCGCGGCCCTCGACGTGCCGGCCTGCAGGTCCGCCTCGTCGGCAACGATGGAGGCAGCCTCGTTCTGCAGTATATCCTTTGCGTTCTTGCGGGCCTTTTCGATGGCAATATCGGCGCTCAGGCTGCGCTCGTTGGCCTGCAGGCCATCATCCTCGCCGGTATCGATGCCGTCATTGGACTGTCCGCGCGCCTTGATGCGGTTTGCCTGGGCGGTCAACTCGTTGCGGCGTTCGGTTTCATTGAGAGAGATGACCTTCTTGTCGCGCTGCTCCTTCAGCGTGGTGACGTCTTCCACGAAGCGCTGGTATTCCGGATCATCCTTCACGCGCGCGTCATGGCGACCTTGCAGCTGCGGTAGCAGCGCCTGGATGTCACCCCAGGGCTTGTAATTCGCCGGCTTTACCTGTGTCCAAGGCAGCGCGTTGTCGTAGCTGGATTCGCCGAAGGTCTTGAGGTCGGCAAGTCCCGGCAGGCTGATATCCGGCGTCACGCCACGCAACTGCGTCGTACCGCCGTTGACGCGGAAGAATTGAGCGACCGTCAGTTTCAGCTCGCCGAATTTCGGTTTCTGATTGTGGGCCACCTGATCGAGATTGACCACGGTTTGCACCGTGCCCTTGCCGAAGCTCGGTTCGCCGATGATCACGCCGCGACCGTAATCCTGGATCGCCGCCGCGAAAATCTCGGAGGCCGATGCTGAGCCACGATTGATCAGCACGCCGACCGGGCCGGTCCAGGCCGGAGCGGCAAGGTCATCGCTCTCGACCTCCACCTCGCCGCCTGCATCGCGCTGCTGGACGACCGGACCCTTGCCGACGAACAGGCCTGTCAGGTCGATCGCTTCGGCCAGCGAGCCACCGCCATTGTTGCGCAGGTCGATCAGGACGCCGTCGACCTTTTCCTGCTTCAACTCGCCGAGAAGCTTGGCGACGTCGCGGCTGGCGCTGCGGTAGTCCTTGTCGCCCTTGCGCCGGGCTTCGAAATCCTCATAGAAAGCCGGCAGAGTGATCACGCCGATCCTGCGCGTCGTATTACCATCCTTTACCGACAGGATCGTCTGCTTGGCAGCCTGCTTGTCGAGGCTGATCTTGTCACGGACGAGACTGATGACGTGATGCTTGCCATCCGGCCCGGCATCGGCGGGCAAAATATCAAGGCGTACGACTGACCCCTTGGCGCCGCGTATCATCTGCACGATTTCATCGAGTCGCGTGCCGACGACTTCCTTGATCGGACCGTTTTCGCCTTGACCGACGCCGATGATGCGATCGCCGACCGCGAGCTTGCCGGAGAGTTGCGCCGGGCCGCCTGCGACCAGTTCGCGGATCGTGGTGTAATCATCCCTTTCCTGCAGCACCGCGCCGATACCGACCAGAGAGAGCTTCATGGAAATATCGAATTCGGCCGAGGCGGTCGCGCCGAAATAGTCGGTATGCGGGTCGACCGACGTCGTATAGGCGTCCATGAATGTCTGAAAGACATCGTCGCTCTTGTATTTATAGGCGCGCTCGAGGGAGTTTTCGTAGCGCTTGTCGAGCGTATCGCGAATGGCGGCATCATCCTTGCCGGCTAGCTTGAGGCGCAGCCAGTCGTTCTTGACCCGTTTGCGCCAGAGATCGTTGCTTTCCGCCTCGGTTTGTGGCCAAGGCTCCTTGTCGCGCAGGAGCGCGTAGTCTTCCTTGGTGGTAAAGTCCAGCTTCTGGTTGAGCAGGCTGCGCGCATAGGTCATGCGGTCGACGACGCGCTGCTCGTACACATTGAAAATGGAAAACGGGATATTCAAGTCTTCCTGATTGATGGCGTCATCGATCTTGGTGCTGCCCGCCATGAACTTGTCGATATCGCTCTGCAGGAAGATGACACGGTCCGGATCAAGGGACTTGATGAAGCGATTCATGATCCTGGCGGAGAGGACGTCGTCCAGTGGGACCGGCTTATAGTGGAAGCGCTGCAGAAATTGCGCCGTCAAATGCGCGGCCTGCGCCTGCTGCGGCAGTGGTGTCAAAACTGGCGGTGAACCGGCTTCCAGAGCATATGCCGATGAAGCAAATGCCAGGAACAGGCAGAGGAAACCATATTTCGTACGCATCAAGTCTTGGCCCGATTCTCAATCGTTAAATGTTCAATCTATAATCTAGGTGGAACAATTATGGTTTTTTGGCAACCAGACAGATGCTTTCCTTCGAGAAAGATTCTCGAAACATTTGCGTGAAGCGAGTGTGCCTGCCGTCGGCAGATCGACAAAAACGAAGCCAGGGGCGCCGAAATCAACCTTCAAATGTTAGAGGCGCCATGCGAGCCGTTCGGTGGCGCCGCCGTAGGCCCGGCGGAATCATCGTCGGATCAGCCCATTGATGATCGACGCCCCATCCGATCGCTCGATTGGGCTTGCCGGCCATGCGGCCTGGAATGACCGCCCGAATACAGCTGCAGTAAAATAGAAGAAGACCTGGAGGGAAACCAGGTCTTCTTCCGTCTCTGATCGGAGGTCTAGTTCAGATCAGATTAGAACGTACGCTCGAAGCGGAGAATGCCAGCCCACTGGTCCTGATTGATGGAGTCCCAGTTGGTGTAGGTGACTTCCGGCTCGATGAGCAGGTTCTTGACAGGCTTCCACTTGACGTTCGTCGTTGCCGAGAAGGTCTTGTTGTCGGTGTAGGCGAGCTGGAGGTTCCACTTCAGCTTCTCGTTGACCGGTACGCCAACGCCACCCCAAACAGCCCAGTCGCCCCAGCTCTGGCCGATCGAATCGCCAGGCGCATACTTGTTCAACTTGTCGCCATCGGTGTTCCAGGCGCCCATCAAGAAGGCCGAGAATACGCCGAAGTCAGCGTCTACGCGAGCCTTGATGGCGCCTTCTTCGACGATCGAGTCGTAACCACCAACGAGCTTGAAGCTCCATGCGCCGGCCTTATAGCCAGCACCGGCGACCACGTCAGGAGCGTAATGGTTGTGGCTGTCTTCGCCGTTTGCACCCGTGGCACCCGGGCCTGAGTTGCTGTCTTCGAGCGAGATCACAGCCGTGAAGCCGTTGCCGGCGTCGTAGTTGTAGGTGATCTGGTTGAGTTCGTACGGACCGTCGGCGATCACGTCGTCGTTGATGACGTCGCCGGCATAACCGGTGAAGACGTTGAACTGCGAGTCTTCCTTACCAACGGTGAAGCCACCGAGGCTGATACTGGCGTGTAGCAGGTTGGTAGCCGTAGCGCCGCCGTCGTTCCAGTCCCAACGCAGCTCGGTGTTGGTTTTCAGCGGGCCGTATTCGGTGTCGGTTGCCGTCTGCAGTTGCAGCTCGGCACGAGTGTGCCAGAGAGTGCCAAAGTGAGTGTCTGGGTTGTAGGCGTCGTACCACTTGCCTTCGGTACGAACCTTACCGCCGATCTTGAGGCAGGTTTCGGTGCCCGGGATGAAGAAGTAACCTGCGCCGTATGCGTCGCAAATGCGGACGTATTCCAGCGGCTCCGGCTCGGCTGCGACGATCGCGTCAGCCGCGTGAGCACCGGATACTGCTGCCAGGGCAGCAGCGGAGCCGAGAAGAAGGCTCTTGATATTCATTTTTTCTCCAATCGATTTGCCGGATCGGAACGCAGCCGGACGTCTTCCGCCACGTTCATCAATTCGGTGTTCCCTCTTACCGAAAGCCCGAAAGACTTTCGTGCTGGCACGCTAGCGGGGCTTTTGATGCATCGGAATAGAATAATTCGGAGCCGTGAAGTAATTATCGTCATAAATTCGTCAAAGATGCAAAAATACACCATAAAATCACGCGACCTTAGTATGTATATGAAGTATATTAGAAATCTATACGTATTAAACGTACCAAATGTATGTTATTAATCGAAAATATCGCAAAATAATAAGTAAAGAATACAAACTATACAATAAACACCGAGGGGGGCATGTAGCGCGAATCCTGACTCAATCTTATTCAAGTCAGTTAGATGAATTGCGGAGGGATCGGAGGTCGTGGTTTACGACCTGCCAATCTACGGGTGGAGAGGGGAAGTGCTGCTCGGCAGCGCGCCTTGAGCCGAACTTAGCGCAGGCCACTCGCGCACTCGGGCAATGCTTCAGTAGCAGGTGTCCCCCGGCCAAATGGCTGGATTACGAGATCGGCGCAATTGTGGGGCCGCGGGTCCACGGGGTTTGGCAGGCGGACTCAGCCGTGCGGAATGATTCGCAGCCGCCGAAGCAGGTCCCGCTGTGTTTTAATGGGCTTCCGCGGGGACCAATGGAACTTCCGCGCCATTGGCGTCGTAAAGCTTGCCGTTCAGGAAATAATCGCCGTCATGCAGGCCGGCAATGTCCTGATAGCGGATCAGGCGTTCCGTTCCCGCGACGAAGACCGATTGCTGATCCGAGTTTCCGGTCGTCAGGTGATTGAACAGGAGGTTCAGCGCGATCGCCATCAATGCCGCCGAGCTGATCCCGGAGTGGAAGATGGTGATGACCCATGCGGGAAAGTGTTCGTAGAAGCCCGGTGAGGCGATCGGGATCATGCCGAAGCCGATCGAGGTCGCCACGATGATGAGGTTCATGTTGTTCTCATAGTCGACCTTGGCGAGCGTGCGGATACCGCTTGCCGCGACCGTCCCGAACAGGACGAGGCCTGCCCCTCCGAGGACGGAACTCGGAACGGCGGCGACGATGCGGCCGACGATCGGCAGCAAGCCGAGAGCGACGAGAAAGAGGCCGCCGGTCGCCACCACAAATCGGCTCTTGATGCCGGTCACGGCCACGAGGCCGACATTCTGGGCAAAGGCGCTCTGGGTGAAGGAGCCGACGACCGGCGCGAGGATGCTGGAAAGCATATCGGCACGCAGGCCGTTGCCGAGCCGGCGCGCATCGACCTTGGTGCCGACGATCTCGCCGACGGCGAGGATATCCGACGAGGTTTCGACCAGCGTCACCATGATGACGATGCACATCGAGATGATCGCCGCGGTATCGAACACGGGATAGCCGAAATGGAAGATCTGCGGCAGCGCTACGAAGGGGCCGCTCGTCACCCGCGAGAAGTCCGCTATGCCGGCCGCATAGGCGATCCCGGTACCGATCATGATGGCGAGCAGGATCGATAGTCTTGATATGGCGGCACTACCCAACTTGCTGAGCAGCAGAACGATCACGAGCGTTACCGCCGCAAGCAGGATATTGGCCTGGCTGCCGAAATCCGGCGCGCTCCGGTTGCCGCCCATCGCCCAGCCCGCCGCGACCGGCATCAGCGTCAACCCGATCGTGGTGATGACGATGCCGGTGACGATCGGCGGAAAGAAGCGGGTGATGCGTGAAAAGACGGGTGTGATGAGGAGCCCGATGAAGGACGCCGCAATGACTGCGCCGAGAACGGCCGGGATGCCCCCATGTCCGGTAATGGCAATCATCGTCGCGACGCCGGAAAAGGATACGCCCTGCACCAGGGGGAGACGGCTGCCGAAGAACGGTATTCCGATCGTCTGCAGGATGGTCGCGAGACCGCCGGCAAACAGCGATGCGGTTACGAGCAGGCCGACGTCGGGAGGTGTCAGGCCCGATGCCTGGCCGATGATCAACGGAACGGCAACGATGCCACCATACATGGTCAGGACATGTTGAAGGCCATAGGCCAGATTGGCGCCAAGGCTGAGCTTTTCATCTTCGGGGGCCAGGCGTGCGGTATTTTCCTCTGCTGCTATTGCCAAGGTAATCTCCTCCATACCTTTGCGTTTCTCGTTTCCTCCAAACGAGCGTTGCACGTTACGGTGTGTGCCGTCTCATGACTTTATAGAAAAATGCGAAACACCTTACCAGAAGGCCATGCCCGCGCTGGTCTGGTTGGCGGACCGCGATCTTTCGCTGGTGGAATTGGAAGGGGGGAACGCTCCATGCAGCCGACACGGAGCAGCGACTTTATATCCCCTCGCGTCGACACAAGTGACGATGCGGTCATGGAGGCCGGTTCAGTCTCGCGAAAGAATACATGGGCAGAAACATATAGTCCATTTTCGGGCTCGAGTATCATTCAGAAGATTTGGGTGGGGTATAATGAGCGAGTATCAAAACAAGGCGGTCAGGTTGTTGGCTTCGAGCGTCGGCCACGAGTCGCTGCTGGATTTGAACGATCGCCGGGATGCGTTTTTATATCGAGCTCTGGAGCTCTATTTCGCTGCCGGCGGCGCCTTGGATGCAATCCAGCCGATCATCGAGAAAGTCTATTCGCAGAACAAGCCACGCGTGGATATAGCTGTTGGCGATGTGCTTTATAAATTGGCCGGCGTCGGTCATGCAGCCGATATCGATATCATACAGGCAGGTTATAATAAGCTTGATGACACCAAGCAGAAACTTGCGGGCGAGAACCTCCATCTTTCCCGATAGGAGAGTTGGCCTGCCTCGTCAGCGGCCGCAGAATTGGGACAAAATCATTTGGTCCCCTTAATACCTCGCGTCCTGGAACCGCCTCCATCTTCCGGGGGGATGGCGGATTTTGATGGCACGATGAACCCTGGATGAGTTCGTGCACGCATCGTGCATTCTTTTTCGATTTGTGAAACTACCTTGCGCAGCGATAGGGTTTCTATCTGGAACTTGCGCGCCTTTTGCACGCTCTTGCTGATATTCTGAGCATCAGTGATTTGAGGCGCTGCGGGAGGGAAAATACTCAAGATGGCCGAGAATGCGATCTATGTGTACCAGTCGATTGCACGTGCGGTTTGCGATCACGATGCCGGCACGATGTTCGGCCTCATGGGGGATGCCAACCTCTTCATGATCGACCACTATGTACGCGGATGCGGCGGCCGCTTCGTGCCGGCGGCCCATGAGGGAAGCTCGGTCCTTATGGCGCTCGCCTATGCCCATGTCTCCGGAAAGGTTGGTGTGGCCAGCGTGACTCACGGTCCGGCTTTGACCAATTGCGTCACCGCGCTCACCGAAGGTGCCCGCGGTTCCATCCCCATGGTGCTGCTGGCGGGTGACACGCCGGTCGTCAACCCGCACCATCTGCAGAGCATCGACCAGCGCGAGGTGGTCAAGGCCACCGGCGCCGGCTTCGAGCAGATGCGCTCGCCAGAAACGGCAACGTGGGACGTTGCCCGCGCTTTCTATCGTGCGAGAGTCGAGCGGCGCCCGATCGTCTTGAATATGCCGGCCGATTTCATGTGGTGCGAGCAGGCCCACATGCGGGCCGTGTTCGAAGTCTTCGATGCCCCCGGATATGTGCCTGAAGGAGATGGGTTGGACAGGGCCATTGGCATAATCGCCTCTGCAAAGCGTCCGCTCATCCTCGCGGGCGGCGGGGCTTGCGCTGCGCGCGATCAGCTTATCCGCCTGGCGGACCGGCTGGAGGCTCCGCTTGCGACGACCTTAAAAGCAAAGGGGCTCTTCGGTGGCCATCCCTATAATATGGACATTTTCGGCACGCTCAGCACCCCTGCCGCCTATGACCTGATCGCCAGGACGGATTGCCTGATCTGCTTCGGAGCGGGATTGCATGATTTCACCACTGACAGGGGCAAGCTCCTGAAGGGTAAGCGCGTCGTCCAGATTGACATGGATGCGCGCGCGATCGGCAAGAACATTCATCCGGATGCGGCCTTGGTGGCCGATTCAGGCCTGACGGCAGACAATTTCGTCCATTGGCTGGATGCGGCTGAAATTCCGCCGAGCGGCTTCACGCAAGAACTGGATGTTCCATCGCTGACCACCCATCCACGCGATCAGCGCGGCAAGACGAGCGCGGGATATGTGAACTACATCTGGGCGCTCGAAGAGCTGGAAAAGGCCCTGCCGAAGAACCGAGTGCTTGTGACCGACGGCGGGCGTTTCATGACCGAGGTCTGGTGCCGGATTTCCGTCAGCGACCCGCGGAGTTTTGTCGTGACGGCAAATTTTGGCTCGATCGGCCTGGGATTGCAGGAAGCGATTGGCGCAAGCGTCGCCGCGCCGGATCGCCCGGTGGTGCTTTTCACCGGCGATGGCGGTTTCATGATGAGCGGCGTCAACGAGTTCAATACCGCCGTGCGCCTCGGGCAGGACCTGATCGTCATCGTCTGCAATGATTCCGCCTATGGGGCCGAACATATCCAATTTCGTGATCGCAGCATGGATCCGGGGCTAACCCAGTTCAACTGGCCTTCCTTTGCCGAGGTCGCGACTGCGCTCGGCGGACACGGGGTTGCGGTCAGCTCGGCTCATGAGCTTGAAGGGGCTCTGGACGCCATCAGGAATCGTAGCCGCCCGGTGCTGATCGAGCTGCGCCTCGATCCCAACGATGTGCCACGGATGCGCATCTGACGATCTTTTTCGCTGTCGCGAAAGGCAAATCACCTTCTAGGGGCAAGGTGGGGATATCAACTGATAATTTGGTGTGGGCTGCCGTCTGTGCGTCGGGGTGCTTACCGAGGCGTCTCCGCCGGATCGTTGCGATGCGGTGTCGATGACTGTAAAGCAGAAGAGGTTGCGCTGGGGCTTGGCGTGGAATCACGATAATTGCGATGCGCCGATGTATTTGGGTTCTGATCCATGAATGAAAAGAAAGATATTGCCGGGCTCTGCAAGGAGAAGGGACTGCGCTTGACGGCACCGAGGCAGGCAATAGCCAAGGTTCTGTCTGAGGCGTCGGATCATCCGGACGCGCTGGAAATTCATCGCCGCGTCACGGCGATCGATCCCGGCATCGCGATCGCCACCGTTTACCGCACGCTGAGCATCCTTGAGGAAAACGGCATTCTCGAGCGTCATTCCTTCGGAAACGGTCCGGCGCGTTTCGAAAGTGCAGATCAGGAGCATCACGACCATCTGATCAATATGGAGACCGGCACGATCACCGAATTCCGGTCCGATGAAATCGAGCGCCTTCAGGAAGAGATTGCGCGCAAGCATGGTTTCGAGATCGTCGGGCACAAGCTCGAGATCTATGTCAGACCCTTGAAAAGAGCGCGCGGCCGCAAAAACATCGGATAATCCGGCGGCCACAGGTTGTTCGAGAAAATGAGCTTTGCCCCTGGTGCCCGCTGAATATCTCCCGGCGTCGGCTGGTATTCGTGGATCTGCGCGCCCGGCTTGGCGATGGATTCAACGGTCGCGTCATCACTCGCAACGTTCCTTGCCATGTCGGCGATGATCGTGAAGGTCGTAACCGCTTTGAATTTTCTTCAACAATGCTGGGGACCGCCGCCAGGGCGGCGGCAAATGCGCCCGCCATTTCCGCCAGGGCAAATCGTCCGACGTCGTCGAACATATAATCTCCAGCTTCATATTAAGAGCTAAATGCATCTAGCAGGCGGTCCCGTTCTCTTTGCAATTGATACTGATTTGCAAAAATGGTTGACGCTCGCTCGATTTCCCATATCTTGCAATTAAGAATGAATTGCAAATAAGAATCTACCGCAGACCCCCAGGCTGGAGAAATGCGATGACTGAAATAGTGAGGCAATCGACATTGTCGGAACGGACGGATGAGCAGATCCGAGAGGTGCTGGCTGGACGGCGGCGAGGTGTCCGCGCGATGCTGCTCTTTGCCGGCCCCGCCATGATCGCCTCCATCGCCTACATGGATCCCGGCAACTTCGCGACGAATATCCAGGCAGGCTCCAGCTATGGTTATTCGCTGCTATGGGTGGTGCTGATGGCGAATCTGATCGCCATGCTGTTCCAGGCGCTGTCGGCCAAGCTCGGCATCGTCACCGGCCGCAATCTCGCCGAGATATGCCACGATCGGTTTTCGACGCCGGTTCGCATCGCGATGTGGATTGTCAGCGAGGTTGCCGCCATGGCGACCGATCTTGCCGAGTTCCTCGGGGGCGCCATCGGGCTGTCGCTGCTCTTCCAGATGCCGCTTTTGGCCGGGATGGCGGTGACCGCCATCGTCACGTATGGCGTCCTGTTGTTCGAGGGCCGCGGCTTCCGGCCGATGGAACTCATCATCGGCGCGTTGGTGGCCGTCATCGGCCTTTGCTACGTCATCGAAATGTTCATCGCGCCGGTGGCCTGGGGGCAGGTCGGCTTGGGGCTCGTGACCCCATCCATGCCTGACATGACTGCGTTGACCATCTCTGTCGGCATTATCGGCGCAACGGTCATGCCGCATGCCGTCTATCTGCATTCCGGCCTCACGCAGCATCGCGCGCCGGCCCGCAATGATTTCGAGCGGCGCAAGCTGGTCCGTTTTTCGAATTGGGAGTGCATCATCGCACTGGCGGTGGCCGGTGCCGTCAATATCGCCATGGTGGTCATGGCGTCGGCCGCCTTCCATGCCGGCCATCCCGAGGTCGCCGAGATCGAGACCGCCTATCACATGCTGACGCCGCTTCTGGGCGGCGCGGCGGCCGCCGTCTTCCTGGTGTCGCTTATGGCTTCAGGCATTTCGTCGTCGGCTGTCGGCACCATGGCCGGTCAGATGATCATGCAGGGCTTCGTCGGCTTCCATATTCCGATCTGGGTGCGCCGTCTCGTGACGATGCTGCCGGCCTTCGCGGTCGTTCTCTTCGGCGTCAATACGACCGATGCCTTGCTCTATAGCCAGGTCGTCTTGTCCTTCGCGCTGCCGGTTCCGATGATCGCGCTTGTCATGTTCACGCGTAATCGCGCCATCATGGGGGATTTCGCAAACGGCCGGATGACCGATATCGCCGCGATCGTCGGAACGATCGTGATCCTGTGCCTGAACGTGATCCTGCTTCTGCAGACTTTCGGCATTCCGATCCCTGGGCTCGCCTGAGACCGCCGCGCCTGCTCCCCAGAGAAAGCCGGCCCGAGAAATATCGCGTGGTCGGAGGGAAGGGCGGCAGGCCGATGGTTGGCCGTTCGACGCCTGCTTTTGATTTGCCGCAATCGCGTATTCTTCTGCGAGGCGGTAGATGTCTTCAATACAGTCGATTTTGCCGCGGAGTTCGGTGGAGTTGCTGGGGATTTCGAGGCTGATCTGTCATCAATGAGATATAGGGTTTCGATGAAGTCGAACGATACGATGCTGAATTCTTCCTGGCCCCATTCCGGCGTCAATTCAGCGGGGAGGACTTCATGGCGGGCTTGATCCGCGTCTATCGCTATCTGCTTGCCATGCTCGCTTTATCGGGTATCGCGGTCTCATATATCGCCATCACACCGGGCGTGCATGTTTCACGGCTGACGATGACGGTGAATTTCTTCAGCTATTTCACCATGCAATCCAATCTTCTGCTCGCTGTGATACTACTTTGCGCGCAAACTGCGCCGCTCTCGTCGATCGGCAAATGGGCGAACAAGCCGTCGGTACGAAGCGCCCTTCTTCTTTACGTGGGGATCGCCGGCATCGTTTACGCTTTGATGCTAAGGGACGTTTGGCACCCTCGCGGGTGGCAATTGTTCGGAGACCAGATACTCCATTATTGCGTTCCGCTGCTGTACGCCGCGGATTGGATTTTTCTGAGTGAGCGCGGCAGGCTTTCCTGGCGCGATGTGCTCTGGTGGTTGGCTTTTCCCGCGGCACACTCCGCTTATACGCTTGCGCATGGATATGTCTCCCACTTCTATCCATACCCGTTCCTGGATGTCCGCGATATCGGCCTTGAAGCGGTCCTTCTGAACATGGGGTTCCTGGCATCGGCCCTGCTGGTTTTGGGGGGAGTGCTGACTTTTCTCGACTGGGTCAGTGCCAGGCAACGGACTTTTCGGCGCGCATAGGAAATGTTGTCACGAAGGCAAATTCGTCACTGACCAATATGCCCCCGCGCGGCTCTTGTTGGAACTTGGCGGCCCGCTCATTCCGCCAGTTGCGTGACGGCGGCTGAGCCGGACGCACGCGTGCCGGAAAGGCTTGCTTGTCCGAGCGCTACCACCGCGACGGTTGTGATGCTCGCCGCGACCGAAACCCAGAAGCCGTTTGCGGGCCCGAAGCTGTCCACCACCCAGCCGGAGACGAAGGCACCGAGTGCCATGCCGATACCGATGCCGGTCATCACCCAGGTCACGCCTTCGGTCAGCATGGCTTCGGGCACGCGTCGTTCGATCAATCCGAAGGCGGTGATGAAGGTGGGGGAAATGGCAACGCCGCTGAGGAAGACGGCAAAGGCAAGCAGAGCGACCGAGGTGCTGGCAGCCAGAAGCGGCAGGGAGGTAAGGGCGAGAACGCTGACGGCCACCAGCAACTGGCGCTGCAATGGCATCTTGAGGTTCAGCGCTCCGATGATGAGACCGACGATGAAGGAGCCGAGCGCATAGACGCCGATGACGATGCTGGCGGCACCCGGCTCCCCCAGTTGCTTGGTGATGGCAACGGCACTCACTTCCGCCGTGGCGAAGGTGGCGCCGACGAAGATCAGGGCGAGCGTGATGATCTGGACCGGCCGCAGCCGGATCGCCGAGCGTTGCGAGCCTGCGGAGCCAGCCGCGCGCACCTTCGGCTCCGTCGATCGCTGCGCCAGGAAGGCCGCCGATCCAAGCGCGAGGAAGATGGTGCTGACGACCATGCCGGCTTCCGGGAACAGCGAGACCGCTAGCCCGACGGAAAGAGATGCACCCATGATGTAGACGAGCTCGTCGGCGGCGGATTCGAAGGCGAAGGCTGTATTCAATTCGGGCCGGTCCCGGAAGATCTCCGTCCAGCGGGCGCGTACCATTGCCGGTATGCTCGGCATGATTGCCGCGAAGAAGGCCGAGGTAAACAGTGTCCAGGCCGGCCAGACTTGGTTTGCGGCGATAATGAGAATGATGAAGGCGATGACCGAGAGTATGGTGGCGGGCGTAACGACCGCACGCTGACCGAGCCGGTCGACGAGGCGCGATATCTGCGGCGAGACAAACGCATTGGTCAGGGCGAAGGTCGCCGAAACGGCGCCGGCCAGCCAATATTCACCGCGCGTCTGAGACAGCATGGCGACGATGCCGATGGGAGCCATGGCAAGCGGAAGACGGGCAAAGAAGGCCGCGGCCGAAAAGCTCCTGGCGCCTGGTGCGCGGAAAATCGCTCTGTACGGATTGGACATCGGAACATTCCCTGTATTGAACGAAATGGCCGCAAACATACGCGGCGTATGTGAATGAAGTAATTGCATACGCGGCGTATGTCAACTAATATACGTGGCGTATGCAAATTAATGTGCGTGATCGACGGAGACGCAATGCGCAAACCTCGCAGTGAAATGATCGCGGAGACGCGAGCCAAGCTGTTGGCTGCCGGCCGTAAGGCATTCGGTAGCGTCGGCTATGCCGATGCATCGATGGACGACTTTACAGCGGACGCCGGACTGACGCGGGGCGCACTTTATCATCATTTCGGCGACAAGAAGGGGCTTCTGCAGGCCGTCGTCAGCGAGATCGATGCGGAAATGACCACAAGGCTCTGTCAGATCGCGTCGAAAGCGCCGTCGCGCTGGCAGGCATTCGTCGACGAGAATGTCGGTTATGTCGAGATGGCGCTGGAGCCGGAAATCCAGCGCATCATGTTTCGTGACGGGCCTGCCGTGCTCGGCGAGCCTTCCGGATGGCCGAGCGCCAACGGTTGTATCGCCACGATCAGAGAAAGCCTTCGTTGCCTTCGCGAGGAGGGCATCATCGTTGATATCGACGTGGAAGCCGGTGCTCGCCTCATCAATGCTGCAAGCAGCTGTGCCGCGCAGTGGATCGCCAATTCGGACGATCCCGAGACGACCTCAAAACGGGCGGTGGGCGCATTCCGGACTTTCCTTGAGGGCTTGCGGGTCGACAACGGTTGATCGGTCTGAGTTCGCTTAGTCGGCCTTTGCGGCGGTGAAGACCGCCAGTTGAGCCTCGAAGGCCCGCTTGTATGCCGGCCGGGCCTCGCCGCGGGCGACATAGGCGCAGAGGTTCGGATATTCCTGCAACAGCCCCGAGTCCTTCAGCCTGAGCAGGACCGATATCATCAAAAGATCGCCGGCACTGAATGCATCCTCGAGCCAGTCGGCGCTGCCGAGGCGATCGGAAAGTTCGTTCAGCCGCTGGTGGATGCGCTCATCGATCATGGACAGGCGCTGCTGGTACCAAATCTGATCGCGCTCCTGGATTCTTGCGATTGCGCGATCGATGATCGGCGGCTCCACCGTGGAGAGCGCAGCAAACATCCATGTGATCGCCCGTGCCCGCGCCTTGGCGTCGTCCGGCAGCAGCCCGGCATGACGCTCCGCGATATGGAACACGATCGACCCCGATTCGAACAAGACAAGGCCGTCCTCTTCATAGGTCGGGATCTGCCCGAAGGGATGAAGAGCGAGATGCGCAGGCTCCTTCATCGCCTTGAAGGAGAGGAGGCGCACCTCATAAGGCTGGCCGACTTCTTCGAGCGCCCAGCGAACGCGCATGTCGCGCGCCAGGCCTCTGCCGCGATCCGGCGATTTTTCAAAGGCGGTGATCGTTATCGTCATTGCTGCTCTCCGTGGCTTTGTCTGGCTTAAAGACGATCGGCTGAGCGAGAATCCGACACTCCATTTTCGAGATGGTTTTCAGAGCCGGGAACGATGCGTGCCAGTGCATCTCATTTCGCAGTTCGACTGCCTGCTGATCAGTTCATGGGTAAGCCGCGCGGCAGACGCGCGTGATGAGATTGCGCAGCCATTTATGAGCGGGGTCGGCGTCGACGCGCGGATGCCATATCGCGGCTACGAGTATTTCCGGCGTTTCAAACGGCAATTCAAAGCTTCGAATACCAAACTCGCCCACCGGCTCGTTCAGCTTGCTCTTGCCGAGGCAGGAGAGGGGGACAGCCGCGATGAAATCCGTCGAAGCTGCAATTCTCATCGCATCCGGAAAACCAGGCACCACGACGCGGATTTCCCGTTTCAGACCTTTCCTTTCCAAGGCCTCATCGACCGTTTCGGCAAATTCTCCCTTTCTGGACGTGGCGAGGTGACGGCAGGCCGCATAGCGCTTTGCCGTTACCGGCCCGCCCGTCAGCAGAGGATGACCTTCCCGCGCCACTCCAACCAGCCGATCGCGAAGCAGAAGCCGCGTGCGCAGCTCGGGCGCAGGCACGCCTAAGACGCCGATTTCCAGATCGATCAATCCTTCCCGCAACATGTGTGGCTCCTTGTCGCGCTTGAGCACGAAGCGGATGCGAACGCGGGGTGCGGCCTCCGTGATGGCCGCGACAAGGGGCGCAGACAAAAGCTCAAGAAAGGCTTCGCTCACGCGGATCGAAAATGTAGTCTCCAATGTGGTAACGTCGAGTTCGCCGGCCGCAGGCCGAAGAATGGCGCGCGCATCCAGTGTGACGGCATGAACGCGATCCCGAAGGGTCTCGGCAAAGCGTGTCGGCACGAGGGATCTGCCTGCCCTGACAAGCAACGGATCCCCCGTCACGGCACGCAGCCGCGACAGCGTGCGGCTCATGGCGGAAGGGCTCAAGCCAAGACGCTTTGCCGCTTCCGTCACACTCCCCTCGGCAAGCAGGACGTCAAGGGCGATGAGAAGATTGAGATCTATGTCTTCCATGGCATTTGGGTAGACCAGATCGATCGCCATGCCTAGCGTCCGACGCAACTATTCTTTGCATCCTGTGCGTCTGGAGAAATCCGGATCGGGCTTTCATATTGGGCTCACAGCAAACAAAGGAGGCGTGCCCATGCCGTCATCATCATTGTCCACCGGCAGCATCCTGATCATCGGTGCATCACGCGGTCTCGGCCATGCCATGGCCGAAGAATTCTTCAAGAAGGGCTGGTCCGTCGTCGGCACGGTGCGGGCATCGACGGCGAAGACGAAACTGCACGATCTGGCGGACCGTTCCGATGGCCGCGTCACCATCGAAACGCTCGACATCAACGAGCCGGAACAGCTCGCCTCGTTGCGCGCGCGCCTCGACGGCCGCGTCTTCGACATGCTGTTCGTCAATGCGGGAACGACGAATGTCCCGACCGAGACGATAGCGGAGGTGACGACGGAGGAGTTCGTGCGCGTCATGGTGACGAATGCGCTAAGCCCGATGCGGAGCGTGGAAGGATTGCAGGACCTCGTTTCGCCGACGGGGCTGATCGGCGTCATGTCCTCGGGCCAGGGGAGCGTCAGCAACAATACCACGGGCATGCGGGAGGTCTATCGCGGCAGCAAGGCGGCCTTGAACACGTTGATGCGCAGCTATGCCGCCCGGCACGCGGATGACGCGCGTGCATTGGTGCTCATGGCTCCCGGGTGGGTCAAGACCGATCTGGGCGGTCCCGACGGGCGGCTGACGATCGAGGAAAGCATTCCGAACCTGGTGAATGTACTTCTCGGCCAGCAAGGGAAGCGAGGCCTTGAATATCTGGATTATCTCGGCCGAACGGTTCCCTGGTGATCCGTCGTCAACGTAGCACATCAGCCTTGAGGTACCGCTGGATTGGAGCCGGCGCCCGGGATTGGGCTGACGATTGTTCGGCGGATCGCCGAATACATCACGGAAATGAATCGAAGCTGGCCGACCGATTCAAAACACTCGTTGGACCGCAGCCGCGCGATCGACGATTCTTCCGGCATGCTTACTCAGCCCTATCATCTCTATATCGAGCGCACCAATGCCGCGAAGAACATGGCACGCTACTATGTGCTGGAGATATCGACGACCCTGTTCGGCGATACGTGTCTTACGCGACGATGGGGCCGCATAGGCTTCAGCGGACAGACGATGGCGCATCATTTCGAGGATGAAAGGGATGCCGTCAGACTGTTCCTCGCACTGACGCGGCAGAAACGGGCAAAGGGCTACCGCCCATGCCCCGTGCGAAGCAGGGCGCTCACATGATTTCCATGGCGCCCGAGTGCACTACCCGAGATCTCGGGTAGTGACGTGTCCATAATGATTAGAGCGGTCTGACGTTTTCCGCCTTCGACTTGCCCGTCTTCCGGTCCTGACCCAGATCGTAAGAGACGGATTGCCCCTCCCTGAGCACATTGCCGTATTGCAGGGCGGAGACGTGAACGAAAACGTCAGGTCCCCCGCTTTCCGGCGTAATGAAGCCAAAGCCCTTGTCGGTGTTGAAAAACTTAACCGTGCCAGTTGGCATGAAATCCCCATGTCTTTGCAGTTGATCGCGGCGGCAACCTAGCGGGCAACTGCTGTCAGATCAAGCACATCTGCTAATGGCGCCCGTCAGGTCCTGTGATCAAACGTGTTTTTTCGCACCAGATCGTCTTTGAAGTCTTGTATCAGCGATAGCCATTCCTTCCGTGACTCGGCTTTGCCTGCTTTCGTCGAGCATTCGCGCAGCTCCGGTCATCCGCGGTAACTGGAATCTGATAGAACTCTGATGGACTAGCCAGCAAAAGGATCTATTCTTGCTGTCCGTCTTCCAGTTTGGGAAGCATCAATCAATCGATCTGCCAACAAGCACGAGCTCCATCCATGACCAAAGGCTCCGATCTCCTGGTGGCCGCACTCGAAAACGAGGGTGTCGACCGTATCTTCGGTATTCCAGGCGAAGAAAATCTCGATGTTGTCGAGTCGATCCGCAAATCGTCCATTCAGCTGGTGCTGACCCGGCATGAGCAGGCCGCCGCGTTCATGGCCGCGACCTATGGTCGCCTGACCGGCAAGCCGGGCGTCTGCCTGACGACGCTGGGGCCAGGCGCCTTGAACCTTTCGACGGGCGCGGCATACGCGTTGCTCGGCGCCATGCCAATGGTGATGATCACCGGCCAGAAAGGGATACTTTCGTCCCGGCAGGCCCGGTTCCAGGTGGTAGACGTGGTGGCGTCGATGAAGCCGCTCACCAAGCTTGCCCGGCAGATCGTTTCGCCGCAGATGATCCCGACGATGGTCAGGGAGGCATTCCGGATCGCACAGGAGGAGCGGCCGGGACCGGTCCATCTCGAGCTTCCGGAGGACATCGCCGCCGAGGAATGCGCGCCGGTCGCTCTCGTCGCTCCGCATCAACTGGAGCTGCCGATCGCAAGCGACGCGGCCCTCGATCGCGCGGCCACCCTCATCACCGCGGCAAAACGCCCGCTGCTCATGCTCGGGGCGGCCGCTTCGCGTCCCCGGTCGACCTCTGATATCGCGCAGTTCGTCATCCGCACCGGCATCCCGTTCTTCACGACCCAGATGGGCAAGGGAACGGTCCCGGGCGGAACCGAGCTCTACATGGGCACGGCCGCACTGTCGGAGCGGGACTATGTCCACGAGGCGATCGAGCAGGCCGATCTCATTATCACCATCGGCCATGACACGATCGAGAAGCCGCCCTTCATCATGGGCAAGGGTGGTCCGAATGTCGTCCATGTCGGATATCAGCCGGCGACCGTCGAGCAGGTCTACTTTCCTCAGTCGGAGGTCATAGGCGACATTGGCCCATCGTTGAAGGCGCTGGCGGATCGCCTTGCGGGTAAACTGCCGAACGCGCAGGCCCTTCTTCATCTTAGGGAACGTATCCTCGAGCGCATCGCGGATCGGGCGACGGAAGATCGGTTCACGCCGCAGCGGCTGGTCCATGACATCCGGGAAGTCATGCCGCATGACGGCATCCTCGCGCTCGACAACGGCATGTACAAGATCTGGTTCGCCCGGAACTACCGGACGCGCATGGCGAACACGCTGCTGCTCGACAACGCCCTCGCAACAATGGGGGCCGGGCTCCCTTCGGCCATGGTCGCCTCGATGCTCTATCCCGAGCGGCGTGTCATGGCAGTCTGCGGGGATGGCGGCTTCATGATGAACTCGCAGGAGATCGAGACGGCCGTCCGGCTGAAACTGAACCTTGTCATTCTCGTCATCGAGGATGATGCCTATGGCATGATCCGCTGGAAGCAGGCGGTGGACGAGTTTCCGGACTTCGGAATGACGTTCGGCAACCCGGATTTCGTTAGATATGCCGAGTCCTATGGCGCCAAGGGGACGAGGGTCGACGACATCGGCCAGTTCAAGCAGGCGCTTGAAGATGCTTTTTCCGGCGGTGGTGTTCATCTCGTCAACGTCCCGGTCGATTATTCGGAAAACGAACGTGTGCTGGTGAAGGAATTGCGCGAACGGCTTCCCGCCATTCTGGAGGATCAAGATGACGCCTAAGCTGAAGGTCTATCAGGCATTCGATCGCGCGCTCATTGCCGAAATACCGGCCGATGATGCCGCTGTTCTCGAGCATAAGCTCGATGTCGCCGCGAAAGCCTATGCCGATCGTAGCGCCTGGCTGTCAGCGCATCGCAGGATGGCTATCCTCAGAAGGGTGTCCGAGCTTCTCTCGGAGAACCGTGACCGCTTCGCCATCATGATCGCCCGCGAAGGTGGCAAGCCGCTGACGGATGCGATCGTCGAGGTCACCCGCGGGATCGATGGTCTCCTCAACGCGGCGGACGAGCTGCGCAATTTTGGCGGCAAAGAAATCCCGATGGGCCTGACTGCCGCCAGCACCAACCGATGGGCTTTCACCACCAAGGAGCCGATCGGCGTCGTGGCGGCGATATCGGCGTTCAACCACCCCCTCAATCTCATCATCCACCAGATTGCGCCGGCTGTGGCCGTTGGCTGCCCCGTCATCGTCAAGCCGGCGGCAACCACACCGATTTCCTGCACCGAGATCGTCAAGCTGTTCTGGGAGGCGGGACTGGACGAGCGCTGGTGCCAGACCTTCATCACCGAGGACAATGCGCTTGCCGAGAGCCTTGCTGTGGATCAGCGCGTCGCCTTCCTGAGCTTCATCGGTTCGGCGAAGGTCGGCTGGTATTTGAAAAGCAAGCTGCCGCCAGGCACGAGATGTGCGCTGGAACATGGTGGAGCAGCCCCCGTCATCGTCGATCGCAGCGCCAGCATCGACGCGATCGTCGGGACGATCGTCAAAGGCGGATACTATCACGCGGGGCAGGTCTGCGTGTCGGTGCAGCGCCTCTTCGTGCACGATGATATCCTAGCCAACTTCACCGACGCCCTTGCCGCCAAGGTCGCAAGCCTGCGTGTCGGCGATCCTACGTTGAAGGAGACGGAGGTCGGGCCGCTGATCCTGCCGCGCGAGACGGAACGTGTCGCAAGTTGGATCAAGGAAGCGACCGATGCGGGAGCAAGGCAATTCGGGGGAGGGCGGCTGTCCGAGACCACGCTTCTGCCCTCCGTCCTGCTCGATCCGCCGGCGGACGCCAAGGTGTCGCGGCTCGAGGTGTTCGGACCGCTGACCTGTGTCTATGGCTATAGCGACATCGACGAGGCGATCCGTACAGCCAACTCGCTGCCCTACGCATTCCAGGCGAGCGTCTTTTCCACCGATATAGCCGTCGCGCTCAAGGCGGCAAGGCATCTCGACGCATCCGCGGTGCTCGTCAACGACCACACGGCGTTTCGAACCGACTGGATGCCTTTTGCCGGGCGCAGGCAGTCGGGATATGGTGTCGGGGGTATTCCCTGGACGATGGAGGAGATGGCCGACGACAAGATGGTGGTGTTCAACGGCGTCAGCTAGGTGAGCCTCGGCAAGCCTGATCCTCGGACCTCCCCCCTCACGCGATCTTTGCGGCCGGACAATTATTTCAGTCGGAAACGGAATTCGCCTGCCTTCAGCGTTGTCATTGAAGCCCTGCGACAATCCTAAAGGCAGAATCTCTCATATCCGACCCGATATCATCTGCGTGATGAGGGTGATGCGGTGAGACCGAAAAGCGGGTCTTATTCTGCCGTGGCGCTCGAGTTCCGCCAATCCGTGGAGCGCCGCCCAGAAAGTTTCGGTAGCGGTATC
Organism: Rhizobium sp. ERR 1071; assembly: GCF_007828675.1. Taxonomy (NCBI): domain Bacteria; kingdom Pseudomonadati; phylum Pseudomonadota; class Alphaproteobacteria; order Hyphomicrobiales; family Rhizobiaceae; genus Rhizobium; species Rhizobium sp. ERR 1071. The sequence continues at coordinate 269,688 of NZ_VITM01000005.1, forward strand.
CCCATCCTTGAAGAATGGCGTGATCACGGTCGCCATGGCTCCAAAACCCTCACGGAGCTGTGCTGGCGTGTCGGATTTGGCGAAGCGGAGACCGGTCGGAAGGATAAACATCGCCTCGTACATTGCAGGCCGGGCGAAGGCGAAATCGAGATAGGCGGTCGCGACACTTTCCACCAATTCTCCGGGCGTGGACGATGGCCGGATCGCGGCACGCAGTATTGCCGCCAACTCACTAAAGCCCTCAAGCGCGACCGCGCCGACGATTTCGTCGCGATTTTGGAAATGCGAATAGAGAACGGGCTGGCTGTATTCTATCTCGTCGGCAAGACGCCGGATCGTGACCGAAGCCCAGCCGTCGCGTTCCGCGATCGTCCTTGCGGCAGCAACGATCCTGCGGCGTCGTTCGTCCTTTTCCCGGATCTTGCGTTCGCTGATGCCCACGTTGGCTCCCGTCTTCATTCGCGATTTCTCTGCCGGCGAAGCTATCAAAAAGAATGTCGATTGACAAACTAGCGTCGCTAGAATATGTGACGGCGCTATAAAAGTTTTCGCCGGTACGGATCGGCAGAGAAGAGAATATCGATGAATCTTCCAGTTCAAATTTTCACAGGCGCAACCGTGCCCGATACCGTTCTGGTCTGGCTCTCCGCAGGGGCGTTTCTCACTGGCGCCATCGTCAACATGAGTGGCCACCAAAAAATCCGCGCGGGCTTTGTACAGCTCGGATTTCCATTCTGGTGGTGCTGGGTTACGGCCGCGCTTGAGCTCTTGACGGCGGTGTTGTTGGTAACAGCCGGTATCCGATACATCGGAGTGGCATTGGGCGCTTGCATCATGCTCGCTGCAATTGCGGCCATTGTCCGCATCCGGAACTATAGAGAACTCCCACCGCCTGTGGTGTTCCTGTTGTTGCTGGTACTGGCCGGCGTCAGCGGTCATGTTTGAGCATCTCGCAGCAGATGAGTTCATCATGCCGAGAACCTCCGCGTAGCTGGCTGGATAAAACCATCTGTCGCCAGACGCTGGACGTCACCCGAACTCCCGCCATCAACTCTTCCGAAGGAAAGTGCCGTACGGAGCGAAATCGCCTTCGGACGGTGTAAAGCAACGGCCCCAAGGAGGCCAGACCATCATGTCACATCGCAAAGCCAATACAGTCGTCGTCTATCACTCCGGTTACGGTCACACCCAACGGATGGCTCAGGCCGTCGCGGAAGGGGCAGGAGGCGTGCTTTACGCCATTGACGCTGATGGCAATCTTTCAGATGAGGGATGGGCCGCGTTGGATGCCGCGGACGCCATCATTTTCGGGTCGCCAACCTACATGGGCGGCCCGAGCTGGCAGTTTAAGAAGTTTGCCGATACGTCCTCGAAGGCCTGGTTTGCCAACAAATGGCGGGACAAGGTATTCGGGGGCTTCACCAACAGCGCCAGTTTGAACGGCGACAAGCTCAACACCCTCGAATACTTCGTGCTTCTGGCGGGACAGCACGGCGGTCTTTGGGTCAGCCTGGGGATGAAGCCGGCAAATGTGAAGGCGTCGAAACGAGACGATGCGAACAGGATGGGATCATATATCGCGCCCATGGCGCAATCCGATGCCGACGCAGCCCCAAGTGAAATGTCGAGCGGCGATCTCGAAACCGCCCGCATCTACGGAGAGCGGGTGGCACGAGTTGCGCAGCGGTTAACAGCGGCTCAGGCAGCCTGATGCGAGCGCCAACTCTCGAGACTTGAACAGCTCTGGAGCGGATACTCTGATGGGCGCCGCCGGGCCCAGGAAGAGAAGGGAATGAAACTGAATGAGGTCCGCGATTTGCTGCGCAACGTCGAGGAGCAGATCGCGGCCGCAATCGGTGTACTGGATCGCACTCTCGCTCATGCGCCGACGGACGGAGGGCATCGTGGTTACTTCGCCGTCGGCAAGGTCATCGCTCCAGACGAATTGCTTGAGGAATGGTCGCATTCCATTCACGCAAGTCGGGCATCTGCCACGCATTCCCGATTGTTCATATACTCCTTGAGGCCAGTTGTCCGGCAGCCTGCTATCTTTAAACTCTGCCTGTTGAATTTGTCTTCAAGCAATTCGCCTGCGCGATACGATGCCCATCTCATGAATCTTGCAAATCAACACCGAACAGCTCCTGGTGCATGTGCTCGACTGCGATGCCGATGCCGCCGACCAGAGCCGCCCGATTGCCAAGCTGACTAATCTCGATGCGAGGTGGGTAAGGCGTACAACGTGGCAGATACCTGCGGATGGCTTCAACAAGTTCGGGGCGCGCGCCGATACCGCCGCCCATGATCACCAGCTCCGGATCGAGGGTCGCACCGATCGCGGCAATGGCAAGCGCAATCGATCGCGAAGTTTCCTCAATCACCGCAACAGCGGCCGGCTCGCCAGCCACCAGAGCCGAAAAAAGATCCGCGACCGTTGCGTCGCTCTGCCCACCATATCCGCAATAGCGCCGCACCATCGCCGCACTACCCACGGCGCTTTCAAGAGTACCAAGAGTAAAGCCGCCCGGATCAAACGGCTCTCCGCCGAGAGGCAGATAGGCGATCTCCCCGGCGGCACCGCGTGCGCCACGCATGAGGCTACCATTTGCAATAATGCCCATGCCGATACCGGTGCCTACGGCCACGAAGGCAAAATTATCCGATGTGGCGCCGTGCCCTCGCCATCGCTCTCCTTGCGCGGCAAGATTGACGTCGTTCTCAATGATGACCGGGATTGCCATCCGGTCGCTCAGGAGCCGGCGCAAGTCAATCGTTTCGACTCCGGGGATGTTCGGGGCGACATTGATATGTCCGGTGGTCGGATCAAGCACGCCTGGGGTCGCCAGCACTATGACGCGCAATTTGGAAAGATCGATGTCGGCGCTCCCGGCGAGGTCCTGTACAATGGCGTGGAATTGATCAACGAGATGAACCCCGCCGCGCGAGCTTGTCGGCACCTTGGTTTCAGCAACGATATTTCCAACCAGATCGCAGATGACAGCCGCGATTTTGGTTCCGCCTAGATCGATCGATGCAGCGAAACCGGCACTTGCATCGAGCTCGTAGGTTATTGCGGTTCGCCCCAGGCGCCCATCGGTGTATCCAGTCGGCTTCAACCAACCATTATTTTCGAGATTGCGAACGACGTCGGAAATCGTTTGCTTGGACAAGCCCGTTTGCTTGGCGATATCCGCGCGGGAAATAGGGCCTTTTGCAAGTATGGTCCGAATGACGGAATTTGTTGAAATTTTTCGCGCTATCGGTGTCTGGGTCGCATTTGGCATCAGTGCTGGCTCGGGTTCTGCCTCTAATTAGTTCGGGACCTTTTCCTAATTCATCCAACCTCGCGCGTGGCTGCGCTAGCTTCGGCTGGAATATCGCAAAATTCAAGTGAATCTCCGTGAGTTGGCTAAACAAAACCATTTAATTTGTCCATGTCATTGACAAATTAAGCGCCCAATTTGTAGACTTGCCCAATGGCTGAGCAAGTTGCGGAGGGGTAATGAAAGCGAGGTCAAAGGATGTGTAATCCCGCATTCGCCGAGGACTTCGTGACGCTCCATTCCGGCGAGTGTACTGGATATTGCAATCTGGATCTCACGCTTGATCCCATCTCTGACACCGCGCGTTGAAAGGTGCTGGATTTGCCATGATGACCCCCACATCCCAAGGCGAAATCACAACCAAGCACCCGGTCATTCTGCCGATCATGGCGCCTCGACTGCAGGCGGACGCGCATCCCGACGGGTATCTTGATCTCGCTCTTTGGGGAAGCGGCCGTCTTGGACGAATACGTTTTTCCAAACTTGCCGGACCTTACGTTTACGGTCCAAACAGGGTCACCGCCGAAGCAGGTGGCATCTTCGTCGCCCAGTCAAAGCCCATCCTTCTGATCCGCAATGCCCGCCTGGAAGGAATCCATCCGGCTCGTCGGGGTGCCTGGTGGCATGAGATCGATGAGGACAGTCAGCGAACCAAGATCATCAAACGCGATAGTCGCCGTATCGTCGTGAGTGGCTGGGGTGTGATGATCGTCGAGGTTGGCGACGGAGATATCCGCGTCGCGGCCGGGGCCTCGGAAGAGGAGGCTGAAGCCGCATTGAGCCTTGCCAGCGACGCTATCTTGGCAGAAGCGGCGAATTATGTCGCCCGGTGCGACGTCGCGCCCGATGCCGATCCCGTGATGCGCAGCATGGTGATTCAAGGCACGCATGCCGCGCTTTCCAGCATTCGACTGGACGAGAACGGTGTGTTCGCCGGCCTAGCCGCGGGTCAGGCCTATAGCGCGCCCGCGCGCACCTATTATCGCGATGGCTACTGGACGATGCAAATGCTGCTGAAGCTTGCGCCGGAGGCGGTACGCGATGAAATTCGACTTTTGGCCAAGGGAATTCAGCCTGATGGAGAGGCGCCAAGCGGCGTGATATTGACCGGACCGGCGCAATCTCGTGCCTGGCAGAACTTCGTTCTTGATGCCAAACAAAATCCCGAAAAATATCGTGGCAAGGCTGCTCCGGAGCATCACAATCGTCCAGGTGATTGGTGGAGCGATCATTTTGACAGCCCGCTTTTCTTCATCCTCTTTCTCGTCGATTATGTGGACGCGACCGGGGATACGGCGGAAGCATTGCGGCACTGGCCGCTTGTCACCGCAATCGTTGAACGATACCTGGCCCTCGCAGGCCCTGGCAGCGTATTGCCACTCAAGCCGCGAAACGACAGGGACTGGGCGGACAATGTCTACCGGGAAGGTCTCGTATCCTACAATCTCGGCCTTTTCGTCGGTGCACTGGATGCGGTGGCTAAACTGGGAGCCGGGCATGATCCCACATTGGCGCGGAAGGCAAGCGAAATAGCGCTGTCCGCTCGCGCCGAAATCGAGGACAAGCTTTTTGTCCCGAGCAGGAACGGTTACGCCGATTTCGTCACTCCTGATGGATTTGTCGAGGATCATCTCGTGCTCGACAGTCTGACACTCTCCCGTTATGGGGCGATTTCGCGAACGCGCGCCATTGGTCTCCTGAAGGCGATGGAAGGAGCTCTGGAGGCTCGAAACAATACGAAACAGCCCTATGGTGATTGGGGCGTCCTTTGCGCGTTTCCACCATTTAAACGGGCAAGTGATGTAAGATCGAAGACCGCGTTCCCCTTTCGCTATCATAATGGATCGGATTGGCCCTATTGGGACGGCGTCTATGCGGAAGAAAGAATACGCCACGGTCTCGGTGGAGCGCGTTATGCGCTTATACGCTGGTGGGAAACCTGCCTCGCAAATGGATGGGCCGGTGCGGTCGAATATTTCTCGCCGCCATACGGACGCGGTTCCCTTCTGCAGGGATGGAGTGCGATGCCGGCGGCTGTTGTTCTTAAATATGGCCTAGAGGCTGCGAACGCGGAGAATAGGTAATGAGCGGATGGGCCGGATTTTCCTTAGACTACCGGCTTGTCCAATCTCATGACGAAGGCGAGGTGACCGTTTTGGCTGAGTTCTTCGAAACCGAGATGCCGGTAAAATCCCTTGGCGCGCTCGTTCGCGGGGCTGACACCAAGATGGACGCCAGGTGCGCCATACGCCGTGAGGGCTTCGAGCATGGTCTTGATCATCAGCCGTCCCCATCCGCCCGATTGGGCTTCAGGCAGAATATTGATGTGAAGATGCGCGGGGTAGGTCTCTTCAAGGCCCGGCGTGCCGCTGTGAGGACTGGCTATTCGCTCCAGAACATCGGCGTCTTTTTCCGTCTTGGGTATCAGACCGGCGATCTCCCGGCGAACAACCGGCCACCAATCTCTGCGGAGCACTGTGTCAAAGCCGGCGGTATCCGGCGTACCGACAACATAGCCGACCACCCGATCCTGCCTGGCAAGAACGAACGCAAAATTCGGAGCGAATTTGAGATAAGGCACGGCCCATACGTAGCCGGGAAGGCGCGGATTGCTGTAAAGCGCACTCGCGTCGGCCCCGGCGTCAGCCGTGACCAGGCAAATGTGAAAGAGGGCGTCAACGTCGTCCTCAGCGGCCGGACGGATGAAATAATCGTCGATCTTGGGAGGCATGGCATCATCGATCTGCTGGCCGCTGCTCGGTGAGAACTGACGTCACGCGGCGGTAAAACTGGGAAGTTTGAGGGACTGCATCTGAGGGCTAAACCCGCAGATTTTGGAAAAGAATAAGGAAATTCGTCGGTCCAGTAAAGGCCCGACAATGCAAGACATTCGGCGCGTCTTAGCAAGATCAGCCGGTTGGAATCGATAGAAACTGCCAAAACGCAGCTAGAGGGAACCAATCAATGTTTAGCGATTTCATCTCCACCAATGCAGCATCCATTCTGAAGAAGACAGGAATTTTGGCCGCATCCGTCTTCATTGGCATCGGCATGTCGACAACCGTCTTTGCCGAGACGCTCACGGTTTGGGACGACCACGATTCTGAGTCGAGAGCCGCCGTGATGACCGAACTCAACGCCAATTTCCAGAAGGCGCATCCCGACGTTAAGCTTGATCACACCGTACGCGATTTCCAGGACCTCAATCTCACGCTTAAGCTCGCCGTTTCGTCTGGCGATGGTCCGGTGGTGACTAAGGTCAACCAGGGAGCCGGCGCGATGGGCGCGATGGTGAAGGAAAACCTTCTCGTTCCTGTCGATAACTACCTCAAGAAATATGGATGGGATAAAAACCAATCCGATAGTCTCCTGGCGCGTGACCGCTGGTCGAGCAAGGGCGAGTTCGGTGTTGGTGAGACCTATGGCATCTCGTCGCTCGCCGAAATCGTCGGCCTCTATTACAATGAAAAGGTTCTGAAAGCAGCTGGCGTCGAACTTCCGATCAAGAACTTCGACGATTTCCTTGCCGCCCTCGATAAGGTCAAGGCGGCAGGCAGCGCACCGCTGACAATCGGTACAGCCAAGGGCCATCTGGCGCTCCATATGTTGGCCGGGATCAGCCAGGCGCATATCGATGCTTCGGATCGAAAGGCGCTCGATGACCTGATCTATGGCCGCGGCGGCACATGGAATACGCCTGGCAATCTGGAATCGGTGAAACTTGTGCAGAAATGGGCAACAAACGGCTATTTCTCCGATGGTTACCAGGGTATCTCGGGCGATGATGCCGTTCAGCTTTTTGTCGCCGGCCAAGGGGCCTTCCTGATTTCGGGCACCTGGTACTTCGGCGATATGCAGAACAATCCCGATATCCATTTCATGTCCATCCCGGCGCCCGCCGGTATCAAGCATCCGCTTTCGGTTGGCGGCGTCGACCTTGCCTGGGCGATCACCAGCCTGGCCAAGAGCGACAAAATGAAGGACCTCGCCGGCGAGTACATCAACTACATGGTCTCCAAGGACGCATCCGTGACCTGGGCCCGCGCCGGCTATCTGCCCGCCACCCCTGTTCCGGCAGACGCCGGGGTTAACGCGTCCCCGCTCCTGAAGGAGGGCATCGCGATCTGGAAATCATTGAACGATGACAATGCACTCGGGCATTATCCCGATTGGGCGAGCCCAACCATGCTCAAGACGTTTGATGAAAACACGCCCCTGCTGCTTGCGAACAAGGAAACGCCTGAAGAGCTGATCGCCAAGCTCGACGCGGACTACGCCGCCTACATGAAGAGCAAGTGATTGCCGGCGAACAAGCCAATCCCGCCGCGCTACTCGATCGAAGAAAGGCAGCGGCGGGAAACTTCGGTACGTCTATCCTGATCACGGCCAGAGCGGCGCCATTCGACCTCTGGCATATCCACGAGATGGTGCATGAAACGCTCACCACTTGACGCGAAGGCCAGTAGAAATCTCATCTACATTCTGCCTGGCTTGCTGCTCTATTTTGCTCTCATTCTTGGTCCTATTGTCGCGGCAATCGGTATCAGTTTCACTGAATGGAATGGGATCAGCCCGCCCAATTGGATCGGTCTTGGCAATTATGTAAAATTGTTTTCAGATGAAACTTTCTATGTTGCATTGAAAAACAATGCTCTCTTCATGGTATTTTACTGTGTCATCCCGATTGTCGTTGGTCTGTCACTTGCCGCGATGGTTTGGACGTTTAGGCAGCGGGAGCAGTTCGCGCTGCGGACACTGCTATTCCTACCCTATATCATGCCCACCGCCGTGCTTGGCATCATTTGGCACTGGCTTTACAATCCCGCTTTTGGTCCGATCAACCAGGCGTTAAAGCTGGTTGGCCTGGGTTCCATCGCTCTGCCCTGGCTCGGCGATTTCACGTTTGTCCTACCAGCGGTCGGCATTGTTGCGAGCTGGTATTTCTTCGGTTTCTGCATGGTGCTGTTTCTCTCCGGCATCCAGCGGATCGATCCTGCGCTGTTTGAAGCGGCGCGAGTCGATGGTGCCAGCGGAAGTAGGATATTCTTCTTCATTACACTGCCGCTCCTGCTGCCGGAAATACGCATCGCGCTCCTTCTCACGATCATTTCCTCGATCAAGAGTTTTGATCTGATCTTTACGATGACTCGAGGCGGTCCGGCCAACGCCACACTTGTTCCCAACATTTATATGTATGAGCTTGGATTTCAACTGAATCGTTATGGATATGCTTCAGCCGTTGCCATCATCGGTGCGATTCTCGTCTTTACTATCAACTATGCCGTTCACCGGCTGGTGCGCCCTGTGAATGAAGGGAGTGCAACGTGAGCAGAGATTTTCATACGATAGGTGCGGTGCTACCCTCACGTATCATTCTTTGGCTGTTCGCGGTCTTGGCGATTGTTCCCTTTGCCCTTCTGATACTTACGTCTCTGAAGAGCCGTGCCGATCTGATACAAGGCGCATTCGTATTGCCAGCCTATCCGCATTTCGAGAACTATGCAAATGCTTGGATCGATGGCCGGTTTAATGTCTATTTCCTGAATTCCGTCATGATTGTTTTCCCTGTTGTCGTGGTTAGCATCATACTTGGCACGCTGACGGGATTCGGATTCGCGTTCCTGACCTTTCCGTTCAGGCGCACCATTTTCGTCCTTTTAACTGTTGGAATGATGGTGCCGACCGAAGCCTTCATTATTCCACTCTACTATGAAATGCGCTATGTCGGCCTCATAAACACCTATGCTGCGCTGATCCTTCCCCAAATTGCCATGTCTCTGCCTTTCGCCACCATGTTCATGGCTAGCGCGATGCAACAACTGCCATCGGAAATCATAGAAGCAGCGGTTCTCGATGGAGCATCCAGAAGATATATTCTTTCAAAGGTTATCGTACCTTTGATGCTGCCGTCGATGTCCACACTGGCATTGTTCCTGTTTATTTGGACATGGAACGAGTTTCTTATTCCGCTTGTTCTCGTCAATGACGATAACTACCGAACCCTGCCAATTGGTATGTTATTTTTCCAGGGACGTTATACGGTCAATACGCCTGTGTTGACGGCGGGCGCTGTCATCGTTATCGGACCGCTCATTCTTGCCTATATGTTCTTCCAACGGAAACTCATCACAGGCCTGACGGCTGGAGCGACGAAGTAAAATCACCTTGCTCTCGATTGAAAAGATCGGTCGCGCGCTCGGGCGCCATGAAGCAATGGGAATCTTCTTTCGCCGATCATCGCGCCATTCCCGCGCCGAACGCGGCCATGCAATTATTGGATCCCCTAATCGCTTTGCCGGTTGAGATGACGCGCAAATCCGGTTATCTGCCTGTCCGTCCAATTCGCGAATAGTAAGGTCCCGGCCGTATGGCTCCCAATTTCCTCGTCACCCATTCCGGCGGCTTCCATGCCGACGAAGTGTTGTCCAGCGTCATTCTCACGCGGCTTTTCCCTGATGCCCGCCTGGTTCGCAGCAGGACGCCGGAATGGATCACGCCCGGTGTCGATCGCATCGTCTATGATGTCGGCGGCGCTTATGATGCGACTGCCGGGATTTTCGATCATCACCAGCGCGGCGCACCGCGACGCGACGATGATCAGCCCTTCAGTTCGTTCGGGTTGATCTGGAAACATTTCGGTCGCGATTACCTGACAGCCCTCTTGGTCCCAAGCAGCTTTGTCGAAACCGTGCATGCGGCTTTCGATGCCGGCTTCGTCCTGCCGATCGACTTGGTCGACAATGGTGCGCTCAGCCCGGATAGCGCCGGCCTGCTGGCTGGGTTGACCCTGCCGTCGTTGCTCGAAACATTGAAGCCCGTCTTCGACGACGCGGATCCGGAGGCGACCGATCGGGCATTCCACGCCGCCGTTGCGATCGCCAGCAATTTCGTCGAAGCGAAGATTGCCGGGCTCCATGCGAAACTGCGTGCCGAAACTCTGGTGCTGCAGGCGATTGCGTCCGCCGGCGATAGCCGTGTTCTCGAACTGCCGATGGGCATGCCATTTCGTTCGGCGATCGTCAAGGCGGGTGCCGATCATGTCCTGTTCGTGGTCCATCCGCGCGAGGCCGACTGGTGCCTGACGGGAATTCGCCGCGCGGAGGAAGGATTCGAACTGCGAGCCGATCTTCCGGCCACCTGGGCGGGATTGAGCGGTCGCGACCTGGAAGTGGCGACCGGCATTGAGGGCGCAAGTTTCTGCCACAACGGCCGCTTTATCGCCGCCGCCAAAACGCGAGAGGCGGCGCTCGCTCTCGCCAGGTTGGCGGTGAATGACGCGGGGCAAGGAGCCGGTTGACCATCGGCTCGAGGCCGAGCGCAATCGCCGTTTCACGGGGCAACTCCGGCTTGAGCATTGAGCGGATCGGCATACGGAGGCCACTCATTTTGCAACCAGAACCGGATTGCTCTTGAACTCGTACGCTGTTCAGATCGACTGAAAATACTTCCAGCTGAAATTATTTGGGGATGATCCCTCGTCACCGTTGCTCCCATGAGCATGCATTGGCACGATCACGACACCAAAAAGGAGGCTTGTCATGCGCTTATCCGCCCCGCCGATGTCGAAAGAACGACTTGCGCAGTTGCTCGCGGGTTTTTTGCCGGATACCAAGCAGCAAGTGGGCCAAACCGGTATGCGGAGCCAGGACGGTGGAAAAGTGATATGTGAGGAAGCCTCGCCCGGCGGAACTAATTCGCAGTAGCTTGAGATCGCGCTCGAAGCGTTGGTAGGGAAACGTGCGGACGCGGTAGAAAGGGCGCATCGAAGTGATAGTCAACAATTTGGCCCATCCGGCAGGCCGTAAACCGCGGCGGGCTGGCTCACACCCTTCAGCGTGAAAATCCCGAGCCGTTCAAATCCGTCTTGGACCTGCGAGGCGAATAGTTCGGAGGCCAACACGCTGCGTTGGACCGTATCGCACAACTTTTCCATCCGGGCCGCCTCGTTGACAGCTCTGCCGATTGCCGTGAAATCAAGTCTGCGGGCAGCTCCGACGTTTCCGTAGAATACGTCTCCGATATGCAGAACCATATCGACGAGGAGCTGTGGTTCCTCGGAAACCATGCGTGCCCGGTTGACCGCCGCATTCGCCTCGATTGCCATCTTCGCCGCGGACAGGGCCCTTTCACACGCGTTGGCCGGATCTTCAATATCGGTCGGGAAGATTGCAAGCAGGCTATCGCCCATGAATTTGAGGATCTCACCGCCGAATTGCTCGACTGGCCCGCCGATCGCGTCGAAATGCTCGTTCAGCCAACCGACGATACGCTCGGGCGGAAAACCTTCGTTTAGCGCCGTGAAATTCTTCAGGTCCGCAAGCAGGATGGCGGCATGGATGGCATCACCATTGCCGCGTTGTGTCTGGCCGCGGAGAATGCGGCCGCTCGTGCGGGCTCCGGTATAAACGGCGAGCATGTCTGTCGCCACACGCATCGCCGCGATGCGGCAGCATGCGAGGGCGAGGGCCGGTAGAAATTCATCCAGGGCGGCAATCTGGTCGTCGGAGAACCCCTTCGGGTTATCGACGGCCAAGGAGAAGCCGATACCGCCCAGTGCGGTTCCCCCGGGAAACCGGGCAAGTTTTACCAGGTAATCGGTTGCCCCAAGATCGGAGAGTTCGTTTAGCAGCGGGAACCCGGCTGCGTCACCGCAGGGCGGCAGTCTCCAGCGCCCAACATCCAGCTCTCGTGAAAGAAGATATGAAATAGGCGAGCGGCGAAACATCGCGTCACCCGCTTCGCCGTGCTCTTGTATTTCGAGAGAGATGCTCGACGACCGCGACCAGGAAATAGAAGAGCCCTTTTGAAGTGGATCGATGGACGGCATGGCTATGGACGCCCTAACGAGTGGATAGTCGAGCCTGGTCAGCCGTTCTGAAACTCCGGTCAGGATCTCTTCGATGCTGTCGCTGGTCAGGCCCATGGCTATGATCCAGTCGACCAACTCCCGCGTCTGCGTCACTTCGTAAGCTCCTCCGAACGGCAAAGTTTGAGAAGATCGTCGACCGAGTTTGGTGCTCCGGTCCAAATCAATGGCAGCCTAGCATGGAAACTGGCGAAAGTACCTTGTGTGCGCACCAGCGGGGTGGGGGGCATGAACAAGATCCGCCAATAGGCGCGCGGGTGCAGGTAGTCGTCGACGTGTGGGATGCTGCCGAAGAGCTGCGGGGGTAGGTGCCAACCGTCAGCATATCATTGAAATGCCTGCTGGCAGAAACAAGTGTGGCAAACTGGCGACACGTGTCTATCACTAAGCAAAAAGCCGTAATTTCCTAAGAATAGTCCATAGTTTTCTAAAATACCGCCGCCTCGAATGCAGCCATCCTCGCCGTGGTAACCATTCGGTGCGCTATGGACATTCAATTCTCAGGTTTTGAAATTTTTGCTCCGAAAATAGAGATGGCCTGGACTGTCCTGCAACGGCCAGATGCCCGCCGCCCCCGCGCGGGGACGGAGCTCCCTTCCGATCACATGCATGCTGGACTGCATCCCGCTCCGACGCCGCCGCCGCCCGGAGACACGGATATCACTGCAGATCGAAAGCCAGGCATCTGGATGGGACGCGTACACCAAGAATTGCGAAATTTCGCCGACGGCGCAGGCTTGGATACCGACCAAAGCGTGAAGCGCTTTGCCCGGTTTCCAGCATGCCGGCAACGCCAGGGGCGATCAGGATCAGATCCGACGAGACTTGCATCCGATGATGGATTTTCGCCGCAGGCATGAAACGCGCCCGAGGCATCGGTCATCCATGACTTGTGTGTAGTGCCATACAGCCAGCCTTAGGAATTCGGCAAAGCCGATGCTTCAATTGATCGGGAGAGTCGCATGAACACTGAAAAGATCATAATCTTTGACACCACTTTGCGTGATGGCGAGCAAAGCCCCGGCATCAACCTCGACGCCGGGGAAAAGGTCGAGATCGCGCTTATGCTCGAAGGCCTGAAAGTCGACGTGATCGAGGCCGGCTTTGCCGTCTCCAGTCCAGGCGAGTTCGACGCGATCAAGGCCGTGGCGAGTGTCGTGAAGGACAGCACGATTTGCAGCCTGAGCCGCGCGGTCGAGCGCGATATCGATCTGACGGCGGAGGCTGTTTCCGTTGCGGTATCGTCCCGTATCCATATCGTGCTGGCGACCTCACCCATTCACATGAAATACAAGTTGCAAATGACACCGGAAAACGTGCTCGAACATGCCGTTCGCGCGGTGGCCCACGCGCGACGTTATTCCGAGGATATCGAGTTTTCTTGCGAGGACGCGAGCCGATCGGAGCCCGAATTTCTTGCCCGTTTCGTGGAACAGGTGATCAAAGCCGGCGCGACCACGGTCAGCCTGCCTGATACGGTCGGCTACGCCACGCCTTACGAATACGGCAAGCTATTCACCTATCTGCGCGATGTCGTGCCCAACGCTGACAAGGCCGTGTTCTCCGCGCATTGTCACAATGATCTGGGCATGGCTGTTTCCAACTCGCTCGAAGCGACCCGGCAGGGCGCGCGCCAGATCGAATGCACGATCAACGGTATCGGTGAGCGAGCGGGCAATGCGTCGCTTGAGGAGATCGTCATGGCGCTGCACACACGCGAGGATTTTTTCCGATGCCAAACCTCCGTTGAAACCCGGCGTTTGACGGCCGCATCCAGGCTCGTCTCGGAGATCACGGGTTTCGTTGTGCAGCCTAACAAAGCGATCGTCGGCAGGAATGCCTTCTCGCATCAGTCCGGCATTCACCAGGATGGCATGTTGAAGAACCCGTTGACCTATCAGATCATGACGGCGGCGGAGGTCGGTGCAGACGAGTATCGGCTGGTGCTCGGAAAGAATTCGGGCCGCAACGGTTTTCGCATGTGCATGCGCTCGCTGGGCGTCGAGTTCGGTTCCGACGCCGATCTCGATCGCGCTTTCTCTCGTTTCAAGGATATCGCCGATCAAAAGGCATCGCTTTGCGATGAGGACCTTCTGGCGACGGTTGTCGGTATGGAAGCCCTCTCCAGGGAAAGCCACATCGCCTAGTTCTGCTTCCAGAACGTCTAAACGGGATCGGCCATGTGCCGGAACCGCGCTTGCCGCGGACCTCGGCCGGCCCGGGGGAACCGCGCGTCAATAGTTTGCAGCATTCGGGAACGATGGTCACAGCGGAGAAGCGAGAAAATGACGATGGATCTTGCAGTCGAAACGGCGGGCGACATTCGGATAGCCAAGCCGAGAGCAGTGCCAAAAACAGGATATGAATTCCTGATCGATACGCTTGCGACCTGGAATGTGCGTCACTATGCCGGGGTCACGGGAGGAGGGGTCATCCATTTGCTCAAACACATCGAGCCGATGGTCTCTGCCGACGACGGTGCCGAGTTCCCGGTTTTCTTCAATATCGGAGAGTATGTCGCCGGCTTTATTCCGTTGGGATACTATCTGGCGAGCGGGAAAATCGGTGCGGCTATTGCGACAACGGGAGCCGCAACGCGGCTGCTGACCTGCGGCCTGAGTGATGCGAAATTGCACAATATTCCGGCAATCTATCTCATTCCTCTCAGCCCTGCGGATACGCGATACCGAGCGCCGCTGCAAGATACGAGCCCGGAAGGCGCGGACGTCGTGGCTCAGATGATGGCCGAGCTGCCATCAGGCACATTCGTCCTGAATGATCCGGAACGTATCGGAGAGCAACTCGAGCAGGCCCGCAAACATCTCGATCAGGGCTCGCCTATCGCACTTCTGATGCCGCCGGAGGCGCTCGGAAAGATGGTGCCTGAGCCGGTCCATACGCCTCGGCGTGGTGACTACCCCCATAAACCGAACAGGATCGACCATGGGGCGCTCGCCCATTTTCTGGCCGAATTCCCGCGGCAATCGGCTGGGCGCCGGGTGATCGTGCTCGCTGGAGAAGAGGCGGCCATGTATCCGTATATGCCTGTTCTCACCACACGTTTGTGCAAGGCATTACAGGCACCGATCGTCTGGAGCATAAACGGGGCGAATGCGGTGGCGCGCAACAATGTCTTCGGTTTCGGCTATCTGGGATTTGGCGGTAATGATCGCGCAATGCAGCTCTGGAGAAGCCTTGGCCCTGACGATATTGTCATCACTCTCGGATTTTGCCCTGACGAATATACGCTTAATTTTTCGGACATACCTGCCCATACGACATGGAATTTCACCAATCTGGCCGCCCCTTATGGCAGCGTTGGAGGCGAATTTCGGCATCGCGTACGAGGCGAATATTTCGATGTTCGAGGACCGATCGATCAGGTTCTGAGCGAAGCGATCGGTCGGCTCGAGGACCTTCAGCTGCCGCGCCCTCCGGCACCGGCTTTCGTGGCCGATCTTAATGATCGCGAGATCATGCCGCCACGTCCCGGCACAATCGATATCGCCCGATTTTATCAGGAGCTCGACCGTCATTGGCGGCCGGGAAGCGTCGCATTCGATGATGTGTGCCTTGCCTACAAGGATCGTCAGTATGTCACGCAGCGCCCGCATCCGGACGTCCGCTTCCATTCGCTCTATCGCGGTTCGGCAATGGGCGGAGCATTCGGCGTGGCAATCGGCGCTAAGCTCGCGAAACCGGACGCGACGGTCTTCGCTTTTACGGGTGATGGCTGCTTCCGGCTGATTGCCGGTTGCCTGGCCGAAGCCCGATCATTGGGGCTCGTCCTGTTCGTGCTGGACAACGGCGCGCTTGGCATCATGGTGCAGGGCCTGCCCGTGGTCATTCCCGACTATTCGTCCGATCGCTACCACAGCGATCTGCACCGCATCGACTTTGGATCGATGGCGCGCGCATGCGGTTGGGAAAGCCGCAAGCTGGCGCCGGATCTTAGCAACCTGGCCGAGATCATGCGCGAGAGCTACGGCCCTGGTCGCTCATCCATCCTGGTCGAGGTGCCCGTCGACGCAGAGCAGGTGGTGGGACAAAACCCGCGGGCCAACAACCTGTAGTCCCCAAGCGGTCGATGCCAGATCAATGCAATGGTGTCGAAGGCGTCATCTCCATGTCACCGATGACCGTATCGAAATAGTTGTCGGCGATTTCGAGCAGAGCTTCCGCTATGCACTGAGGTTCCGATCCATCTTGCAGGAGATCCTGCACGGCCGCATCGATTGTCCGCTGGAGTTGCTCGTGGCATTGCTGCTTCGATTGATCCGCAAAACCGATCAGCCATTGCTTAGCTGGCATAACGATGCTCTCCTCCATGACGACAGACGTCCATATTTATCGACAAGGTATAGCGCGGGTGAGCGCAGGCAACCGCTTCAAGGCTATTTTTCAAGCGAAGTACCATCATTTGCTCGCCGTTACGAATGAGCAATTCTCCTATTCTAGGAATGGTTGTAGCGCTTGGGAGCGGCCGCCGTGCATTTCAATAAGCCTCGCGGCAGTGGTCACGTACCCACATATGTGCTAATGTGGGCCTTGAGGAGCACGCTAGATGAGCCGTTTAACGATCGACATGACAGACCAGCAACATCAAAGCCTAAAGGCGATGGCCGCTTTGCAGGGTAAGACAATCAAACAGTATGCACTTGAGCGTCTCTTTCCCGGGGATATAGATGGAGATCGAGCCTGGGAGGAGTTAAAGATGTTGATGAATACGCGCATCAATGATGGGCTCGCCGGAAAACTGTCGACTAAAACCGTAGGTGACATCCTCGATGAGGAAATTGCCGAGGATCGTGCTTGACGGCTTACATTCTTACCGCGGATGCAGAATCTGATCTGCGATCTGTAATCCGCTACACGCATGCGCAATGGGGTGCCGCTCAGGTGCGCTGGTACATCGCGGCTTTGGAGCGAGGTTTTGCGAATCTTGCCGAGGGTAAGGGTCCTTTTAAGGATATGAGTGCGCTTTATCCGGCATTGTGAATGGCGCGATGTGAACACTACTATGTCTTTTGTCTGCTTCGCGAAGATGCGCCTGCACTGATCGCGGCGATTTTTCATGAACGAATGGATTTGATGAAGCGATTGGCTAGCCGTCTGAACGAATGATCTTTGGGCGAAGGCGAGATGTCTTGCAGATGGTGGAGGTGGTCGGATAGGATCACGCATCAAGCCCAGTCGTTGTCCGATCGATCTACGCGCCGTCGTCGCGACCCCGTTACATATGCAAGCCTCGTGCGCGCCGATGTGTTGAAATTGCTGGCGCCTCCGGTTGGCGTCCGCGGGCGTGTCGCATTGAATGGATCAGCGCCGAATCGAAATATGGTAGGCGGCGGGATGTATATACCCGCAAAGTCACCGCCCCCGCGGTGAGTTCACCTGGAAGTGCCCGTAAAAAATCCCGCTGAAAACCATCGCTGCCGGAAATCGCCCCGCTGATTTTGGCAACAAAGCCATCTACATCGGACTAAAGTCTGGTTTGTGATCGGACCTAGGGCCGAGGACGCAATCTTTGGTCCTAATGCCATGGATTGCCCCGACCTTTGCGCCAGTTGTTTCCCGCGAGGGAAGCGGCGGGATATTCGGCCGCTGTCGTAGTGCATGCGGAGAGATCGATGAATATGAACGGCGCCCGTGAAAGCGGCACCCCAGCCCCGGCATTCACCAATGCTTCCGTCGGTAGCTGTATCATCTGCTTCGTCGCCAAGGGTGGCAATGGCTGTGGAAGCTAAGCGAAGGACCACCGTTGCGGTCGTCGTACCGATGTTCAACGCCGAACGAACGATCGGTGCGACCCTGGCCAGCATCTGTCGCCAGACGCATCAGGAGCTCGATATCATCATTGTCGATGATGGTTCTTCGGATCGATCATTATCGATCGTGGCTGAATATGCGAGGCAGGATCGGCGAATTCGGATCCTTCGGCAGGCCAATAGTGGTGTCGCCGTCGCGCGTAACAACGGTGCGGCCGCGACCGATGCCGAATTTCTCGCATTTATCGATGCCGACGATTTATGGGCTCCGTCAAAGATCGCACTTCAGTGGCAAGCGCTTGACGTGGGCGGGCCGTCAGTGGGATTGGCCTATTGCTGGTATGCGCTCATCGACGAACATAGCCGCGTGTTTTCGCTGCATAACCGGCCAAGCCATGAAGGACACGTGCTTCAGCGCATGTGCAGAAACAATTTCGTCGGCAACGGCAGTTCGATGCTCATGCGTCGTTCCGCCTTCGAAGACGCCGGGCAGTTCGACCCATCCTTAAGGGCACGCAACGCGCAGGGTTGCGAGGATCTTCTGATCTGCCTCAGAATTGCGGAGAATTACGAATTCCGCGTCATACAGCAGCACTTGATCGGCTACCGCATGACGAACACGAACATGTCGAGCGACGTCAGGCGGATGCTCTCTTCATGCGAAATCGTCCTCGCCGAGTATCGTGAAAAATATCCTCAGTATGGTAGCGATCTCGATGCCCATCTGGTCGATATGATCCATTGGCTGGTCGTCAGAGCTTTTGTCAGCGGTCGCTTTTTCGATGGTTGTGATCTGTTTCGGCGATTTCTGGCATTGGAGCCACGTCAGGCGATTTCGAGCCTGCCAAACATATTGGACGTATATTGCCGTGCCAGGCTGGTTCCCGATTGGCTCAAGGCTCGGCTGAGGGGATTGCAAAGAAACGCGGAGTTGCGGCCGCTCTATCTGGAGACGGTCCCGTGAGGCCGGGTGGTTCGTTTCTCACGCGCCTGCAACGGCTCTTCCGCCTGGCGGAGGCGCCTGCCTGGGCAGGACCGACCATCATCGGGCTCGGCCTGGCCGCCGCGGTTCTCGAGGGGGCAGGCCTCTTTCTCTTCATTCCCCTCATTCAGAGTCTCGGTGCCGTAGCGGCGCAGCAGGGAGAATGGCAGCGAATTTTCGACCGGCTGCTCGCGGCCGTTCCACAGAGCCATTTGACGGCATTCCTGGTGGGCGTGTTGTGCGTCAGTATCCTTCTGAAGAACGCCGTCCATCTCGTCAATATCTGGGTGACCCGGTATATCGACGGTCTCGTTGCGCATCGGCTAAGAGCAAGGGTCTTCGATCAGACGATAAGCTCGTGCATCGACTATCGGGTGGAAAACAAACGCTCCGATATCATCACGACGATCGCCAACAACACCTGGAAAGTCAGTCAGGCCTTAAGCCTCGCTTACCGTTTGATGATCTGCTTCTGCACCTTCGCCGTCTTCATGCTGTTGATGCTGCTGATTTCCGTTCGTCTGACCTTCTTCTCGATGATATTCCTGCTCATGGGCGCCATGGCCATTCGCCTGGCCACTCGGCGCGCGGACGAGACCGGCAAGGCCGTTGTCGAGGAAAACAAGCAGTTCGGCCTGAGGATGTGGGAGAGCATCAACGCGCTGCAATTGATCCGCGCCTTCGCCCAGGAGGACTACGAACGCAACCGCTTCCGGAAGACTTCCGACAATGTGCGGCGACGCCTTCTGAAGCTCGATATGCTGTGGGCGACACCGGGACCTGTCTCGGAAATCTCGATTACGATCCTGATCGGTGCGCTCGTTCTTGTCGCTCAATCGGTAGGATTGGGCATTGCCGCACTGGCCGCGTTTCTCTCGCTGCTATATCGTCTGCAAGGCCCAACGCGCGAGTTGCTGCAATCAAAGATCGCGCTCGATGGGCTCGCCGGCAGCATCGACGATGTCGACGACTTCCTCCGCACGACGGAGAAGCCTTTTCTCTCGCAGGGGCACGTGCAGGCGCCCGCCTTCAGGAAAGCCGTCGAATTCCGCAATGTCTCCTTCCGCTATGCGCTTGGTCAGCCGCTTGCGCTGGAGGATGTCTCCTTCAGCATTCCCGCCGGCAAAACCACGGCGATCGTCGGCGAATCGGGGGCTGGTAAGTCCACGGTCATGGCGCTGCTCTTTCGCTTCATGGATCCGACATCCGGTGCGATCGTGGCAGACGGCATGCCTCTTTCCGAATTCGATCTCCGCAGCTGGCGCAAGCGCCTTTCGCTGATGTCGCAGGAGGTCCATCTCTTCAACGACACGATTGCAGCCAACATCGCCTATGGCGATCTGGAGGCCGGGCCCGCCGAGATCCGCAAGGCTGCCGAAATCGCCAAGGCGGACGATTTCATCCGCCTGCTTCCGGATGGCTACGGCACACGGATCGGCGATCAGGGAATGCGCCTGTCGGGCGGGCAAAGGCAGCGCGTGGCCCTTGCGCGAACGATCCTTCGAAATCCCGATATTCTGCTCCTGGACGAGGCGACGAACGCGCTCGACGCCGAAACCGAACAGGCGTTTCAGCTGGCGCTCGACGAGTACTCACACAACCGCACCGTTGTCGTGATCGCTCACCGGCTCTCGACCGTTCTGGCCGCCGATCAGATCATCGTCATGACGAAGGGCCGTGTGGTCGAGGCTGGTTCGCCGGATGAGCTCTTCAAGCGGCAGGGACATTTTTCCAGGCTCCACGAATTTCAGCACGGTCGCCGCGGCGGGCGGGAGTTGGGTGATGAGTTACAAGCTTATTGATATCGAGTTGTCGAAGCCCCTGGCGCCGATCGAACTCTCGGCTGAGCAGACCGGTGTCGGCTTGATCGCGCGATGGCAAGGCCGGCTGATCGCATTTGAAATGATCGA
Organism: Rhizobium sp. ERR 1071; assembly: GCF_007828675.1. Lineage (NCBI taxonomy): Bacteria > Pseudomonadati > Pseudomonadota > Alphaproteobacteria > Hyphomicrobiales > Rhizobiaceae > Rhizobium > Rhizobium sp. ERR 1071. The sequence continues at coordinate 290,537 of NZ_VITM01000005.1, forward strand.
GCGACCCGCCGGCTCCATGCTGCCGGCCGAGAGCCTGAAATCCCTTGCCGATGAGCGATTTGCGGAACGCATCCTCGTCGCGAAGCTGGAGGAGGAGCTGAGGGCGCGCTTGCCGGCGAGCGAGACGACGCTGCCCAGTCTCAGCATCGCGATCTGCACCAAGGATCGTGCGCAGCGCCTCTCCCGATTGCTGCGGTCGCTCGATCAGGTTCGGGATGGATCTCCTTTCCAGTTCGTCGAAATCATCGTGGTCGACAATGCCTCGGTGGATGCGGCCACGCGCGAAGCCGCCGAGAGTTTCCGCGATATCCGCTACGTTTTCGAACCGAAGGCTGGGTTGGATTTCGCCCGAAACGCCGCCCTTCATGCGGCTTGGGGCGACATTATCGCCTATCTGGACGATGATGTCGTGGTGGACCGCAATTGGCTTGCAGGCCTTGCCAAGGCGTGCCGCGACAACCCTGGCGTCGGCGGTTTCACCGGCCTCGTGCTGCCGTTTCGTCTCGACACCGAGGCGCAGGTCTTTTTCGAGCGACGCGGAGGGTTCGGTCGCGGCTTTGCGCGGCGGGAGTTTCACAAGGCGCGCTTTGACAATCCGCTCCATCCCGTTGGCGCCGGCATTCTCGGCGCCGGCTGCAACATGGCCTTCGACCGCGCGTTGCTGATCGAGCTCGGCGGTTTCGACGAGGCGCTCGATACGGGCGCGCCGCTGCCCGGAGGCGGGGATCTCGATATCTTTTACCGCGTCCTGCGCTCCGGACGCCCGATGATTTATGAGCCGGAATATGCGGTTTATCACGAGCACCGCGAAACCATTCCGCAGCTCAGGCGGCAATACTGGACCTGGGGTCTTGGCATGATGGCCTTTCTCGTCAAGAGCTATCGCACCGATAGCGCGATGCGAGCGCGCCATCGCGCCATGGTCCGCTGGTGGTTCTTCGACCAGTTGAAGGCGCTTGCCCGCGCTGCGCGGCGGCTGCGTGGGCATGAGCTGCGTTTCGGTATCGCGGAGCTGTGGGGCGGAATCTACGGCCTTGCCGGTGAATACGATCGCTCGCGCGCCCGTATCAGGTCGATCCGGGAGCGCAATTCATGACGACAGAACGTTTTGAGGTGAGGCATGTCGATCTTGCCGCTGCGGATATCGGCGGCGCTCGTGCGCCCGCATTGTCGATCTTCTGGTGGAAGGACCTGCCGCTCGGGGCACGGGCATCCCTGGAGGACGAGCTACCTCACGGTGCCTCTCAATTGCGCCAGCTTGCTGCCGAACATGCGGCCGCACAACTCCAAGCGCGCAGCGTCGGGCTGGGCGCGCCGTTGCGTGCCACCTATGAAGGACAGCCCAAGCCCGCGCTCTCGCTGGAGACCGCGCTTGAATCGGAAAATCTGGTAGAGACGCTCGATGCGATCGCAATTCCATCCTCGGCTTCGGCGCGGGATGTCTCCGTGATCGTCTGCACCCGTGATCGTGGTCCGGCCCTGAGCAAATGTCTGGCCAGCCTCGCAGCGCAACGCAGCGCTCCGGGCGAGGTCGTCATCGTCGACAATTCCGAAGACGGGAACGCCAGGGACATCTGCAGGCAATTCCCCGATTTTCGCTATGTCCACGAGCCCCATGCCGGTCTAAGTCGAGCCCGGAACACTGGGATTCAAGCGAGCCAGTTTGATATCGTCGCTTTCACCGATGACGACGTCGAAGCCCATCCGGGCTGGACCGCGGAGATCGCGCGTGCCTTTGCGCAACGGAATGTCGTCGACGCGTTCACCGGTCTTGTGCTGCCGGCGCGTCTCGATACGGCGGCGCAATGCTCCTTTCAGTTCACCATGGGCGGCTTTGGCTCCACCTTTGTGCCGCTCACCTTCGACAGGCGTTTCTTTGAGGAGACGCGGCCGAGCGGAGCCCATGTCTGGAAGATCGGCGCCGGCGCCAACATGGCCTTTCGACGCTGCGTATTCGAGCGGGTTGGCCTCTTTGACGAACGCCTTGGCGCGGGAGCGGCGGGATGCTCTGAGGATTCGGAGCTTTGGTACCGACTGTTGGCGGCCGGCGGCGTATGCCTCTACGAACCCCGGGCCGTTGTCTTCCACCACCATCGTAGCGACTGGCCCGGCCTCAAGCGGCAGATCAAAGCTTATATGAAGGGCCATGTGGCAGCCCTTGTGACGCAATACGACAATTTCGGCGATCGCGGAAACATCGTGCGCATCGGCAAGCAGCTGCCGGTCTATTTTGCCAAGACCTTCGTCAAGGCGCTTTTCGAAGGGCCTCCGGGCAGGCTCGGAATTTTGGCGGCCGAAGTAGAGGGCTGGCTCACCGGCCTGCAGTTTCTCCTGCGCTTCGGCTGGAGAATGCGGCGAACCCCGATGGGGACCGCTGCTAAGGCTGAAAAGGGAATATCGCGATGATCAAGAAAGCAGCGCTTGGCCAGTTTCTGTCCGGAAACCCTTATCCGAACGGCTTGACGGATGGTCTGTTTTATCGCGAAAAGATGCGCGCCATCCATCGGGTGGCGCCGGCGGAAACCGGAGGCACCGGACGGGTGCTGGAAATCGGCGGCGGTCGCAGCGGTCTTGCCAGCATCCTTTATCCGCAAGCCGAAATCGTCACGCTCGATATCGACCCTGAACTGGCCGACCATCAGCCGTCCTGGGCGAAATCGACCTTCATTTGCGGCGACGCCTGCTCGCTGCCAATGGATGACGACAGTTTCGATATCGTCACCATGTTCGACGTGCTGGAGCACATCGAGGACGACCGCCGCGCAGCGCAGGAGGCGCTGCGGGTGGTACGGCCGGGCGGATATGTCCTGATCTCCACCCCCGAGATCAATTGGCATTATCCCTATTTCAGCGTCATGAAACGCCATTGTCCGCATGAAAGCGAACTGATGCGCGAATGGGGCCATGTCAGGCGGGGATACCGGGACCCGGAACTCGCGGCCCTTTTCGACAGACGCCCGGAACGGCGCGCCACCTTCATCAACGCCGCCACCGCGTTTTTCCACGACGTTTCGTTTTCCCGCATCGGACGCCGTCGTCGCAAGGTCCTCTATGCGCTGGCCGCGCCCGTGACCTTCCTCGGTTACCTGATGCACCGGCCATCCACGCGTGGCACCGAGACTGCCTTTGCCTGGCGCAAATGAGAGGTGTCCAGACGTCAAAGGTGATCGCGCTTTTCCCATGGGGAGACGTGATCGAAGAATTTCTCGATCCGATCGGGCTTAAACTTCAGGATTTCGTCGAGCGGATGACGGGAGGCTGGCTGTTCGGCTATGCGGCGGCACTGGGTTCGGCCGGCCACAAGCCGATCATCGTCTGTGCATCGGAGCGAGTGAACAGGATTGAATGCTATGAGCACCCCGGCACGGGCACGCCGATCTGGGTCGCACCGGCAAAGCGGCCACGCCAGGGCCATTCTCCTGCCGCTTATAGCCTGCGACGCTGGTCTGCAACACCGCTTTCAGCCTTCCGCGAGATTCTTTGCCGCTCCAAATGCGATCTGCTGCTTGCCCAAGAGTATGAATATACGCGCTTCGATGCGCTGGCATGGCTGGCACGAGGCTTGGACCTCCCACTCTATGCCACCTTTCAGGGAGGGGATCGCACGCTGTCCTGGGTCGAGGCCGCTGCAAGACGGCTTTCGCTGCGCGCCTGCCGCGGCCTGATCGTTGCGTCTTCCGCGGAGCGTGAGCGTCTTGCCAGGGCCTATCCACGCATTGCTCCCAATATAGCGAATATCCCCAATCCGCTGGCTACCCAGGAATGGCAAGCGCTGGATCGCAGCGAGGCGCGAGCAAATCTTGGCCTGCCGCGGGATTGCTTCATCGTCGTCAATCACGGGCGCATCGATATCCGCCGCAAGGGGCTCGATGTGCTTCTCAAGGCCTGGGAACGCTTCGCCGGTGTTTCTGCGTGCCGATTGGTGATCATTGGCTCGGGTCAGGACAATGACGCCTTCGCCAAACTCGTTCGCGCAAGCGAACTGGCGAACGTGCAATGGTTGTCCGGCTACATGACGGACCGAACCTTGATCCGCCGCTGGCTATCGGCCGCGGACGTCTATGTAACGGCTTCCCGTATCGAGGGCATGCCGGTCGCGCCATTGGAAGCCATGGCCTGCGGCCTTCCCGTCATCGCTTCGGATGCACAAGGCCTGCCGGACATTCTCGTCGACGGCGAGGCCTCGGGCGGCCTGATGGTCGCGCAGGAACAGCCCGAGGAAATCGCGTCGGCCTTGGCGAGATTGAAAGATGATGAAGCTCTTCGCGCGCGATTGGGTGCCGCCGCCCGACGGCGGGTGATGGAAAAGTTTTCGATCGAAGCGGTTGGCGCCGCTCTCGATGAGTTTCTGACAACGGCACGCAGGTAAGGATCACATCCGGTCGCGATACCAGGCGAGCGCCGTCTCGATAATCCTTTCGATGCTGGAATGCCTGGGCACCCATCCAAGCTCTCGCTCGGCCTTATCGGCCGCAGCCACAAGAGCCGGTGGGTCGCCGGCCCTGCGGGGACCATAGGCGACCGGAAGGCTGCGTCCGGAAATGCGGCTGACGGCATCGACCAATTCCCTAACGGTCGTTCCGTTGCCGGTGCCGAGGTTGTAGATGTGTACACCCTCATCCCGCAACAGCTTCTCTCCACCAAGGACATGAGCCTGCGCGAGATCGCTGACGTGGATGTAGTCGCGGATGGCCGTTCCGTCGCGCGTGTCGAAATCGGTGCCGTTGATGGTGAAGGTTCGGCGCGGTCTGATCGCCGCTTCTATGGCGAGTGGCACGACATGCGTCTCGGGCTCGTGCCGTTCACCGATCTCGCTATCGGGATCGCAGCCGGCTGCATTGAAATATCGCAGCATTACCGCGTTGAGGCCGTGGGCGCGCGAGAAATCCTCCACCATCCGCTCGATCATGAACTTCGACCATCCATAGGGATTGATCGGCCACTGCGGATGAGTCTCGTCAATCGGGGTGCGGCTCGGAATGCCATAGGATGCGCAGGTGCTTGAAAAGATCAGCCGGTTGGCGCCCGCTTTGAGCATTTCCTCGATGAGAACCAGCGTCCCGAATGTGTTGTTCCGATAGTAGAGTTCGGGAAACTCGACGGATTCGCCGACATAGGCATAGGCCGCGAAATGGGCGACCACATCCGGACGGTATTGGCGTAACGTCGCCGCGACCGTCTCGCGGTTGGCAATGTCGCCCTCGACCAGCGGCCCCCATTTCACGGCGTCACGCCAGCCGCGGGAGAGATTGTCGTAGGTGACAACCGACCATCCAGCCTTTGCGAAGGCCTTGCAGCAATGCGATCCGATATAGCCGGCTCCGCCGGTGACAAGGACCGTCCTCATTCGGCGGCGATCGCGCGCGAACGGCCAGACGAAAGCAGTTCCTCGAAATAGGCGATCGTTTTGCCAAGCCCGGCTTTCAACTGAACCTTCGGTTTCCAGCCGAGTTCGCGCGACGCGACCCCGATATCCGGCTGCCGTTGCCTGGGATCATCGGCCGGCAGTGGCAGGTATTTTATCGCCGAGCGGCTGCCGGTCAGTTCTATCGCGAGATTGGCAAGTTCCAGCATCGTAAACTCCGCCGGGTTGCCGAGATTGATCGGGCCTGTGATCTCGTCCTTTGTTCCCATCAGGCGAACCAGGCCATCGATAAGATCGTCGACATAGCAGAACGAGCGCGTCTGATGGCCGCTGCCATAGACCGTTATCGGCTTGTTCTGCAGCGCCTGCACGATGAAGTTGGAGACGACGCGGCCATCATCGGGACGCATCCTTGGGCCATAGGTGTTGAAGATGCGCGCCACCTTGATCCGTAGCCGGTGTTGACGCCAGTAATCGAAGAACAGGGTCTCCGCGCAGCGCTTGCCCTCGTCGTAGCAGGAGCGCGGGCCTATGGGGTTCACCCGGCCCCAATACTCCTCCTGTTGGGGATGGATCTCGGGATCGCCATAGACTTCGGATGTCGAGGCCTGGAGGATCTTGGCGCCGACCCGCTTGGCGAGGCCAAGCATGTTGATCGCGCCGTGGACGCTGGTCTTGGTGGTCTGCACCGGATCGAACTGATAGTGAACCGGGCTCGCCGGACAGGCGAGATTGTAGATCTCGTCGACCTCCACATAAAGGGGGAAGGTAATGTCGTGGCGGACGATTTCGAAAGATCTGCTATCGAGCAGATGCGAGACGTTGCTTTTCCGTCCTGTAAAAAAATTGTCTACGCAGATAACCTCGTGTTTTTCCCGCAAAAGCCGTTCGCATAGGAAGGAGCCGAGAAAACCTGCGCCGCCGGTAACCAAGATTCGCTTTGTTTGCTGCATGACGGTTATCTCGCCACTAGTGGCGTGATATCGCCGCCGTCGGAAACTATGTCGGATGCCGGGGCTGGGATGCCGCTTTCAAGGACGCCGTTGATATTCATCGACCTTCTCCGCATGCATTACGACAGCGGCCGGGTATCCGACCGCTTCCATCGCCGGAAACAACTGGCGCAAAGGCCCGGGCAATCCATGGCATTAGGACCAAAGATTGCATCTTCGGGCCTAGGTCCTGTCGTGGATTGGACTTTGGTCTGATGGAAGCCGAAAGCCTTCCGGACGGCAGCATGGCGGGCATCGCGTCCTGGCTGCCAATGATCGATTGATCGGCCCTGAATTGGCTGACATAGTGCCGCCGCTATCCGACCATGCCACGCGAAGACCCATCAATGACCGAATCCGCTGCTAATTCCTTTTCGCCCGTTTCCGCTCGCCCGTTGGCGAAGATCAGCCTGAAATGGGGCATGGTCGAGGAGCCTTCGCTCTCCATCCTGGAGAAGTTCCAGCTCCTGCGGGATCTCGGCTATGACGGGGTGGAACTCGATGCGCCCAATGATCTGCCGCTCGGCGAAGTTCTGAATGCCCGCGACAAGACTGGGCTCGCTATCCCCGGCCTCGTCAATGCCGTACACTGGAAGCGTCCGCTGACGGATCCCGATCCATCGGCACGCCAGGCTTGTGTCGATTCGATGATCAAGGCTCTGCATGATGCGAAGCTCTATGGCGCGACGACGGTGCTGCTCGTTCCCGGCATTGTCAATGCGGGCACCAGTTACAAGACCGCTTACGCGAGAGCTCGCGAGGAAATCGCCAGGATCCTGCCCGCCGCGGAAGAGAGCGGCGTATCGATCGCGCTCGAAAACGTGTGGAACGACTTTCTGCTAAGCCCCCTTGAGGCGGCGGATTTCATCGATCGCTTCCGCCATCCGAAGCTCGGCTGGTATTTCGATGTCGGCAATGTACTCCGCTACGGCCGGCCGACAAATTGGATCGAAGCGCTCGGCAAGCGCATCCTGAAAATCGACATCAAGGAATACAGCCTGGAAAAGATGAACAGCGAAGGCCCATGGAAGGGCTTCGATGTCGAACTGGGCGAGGGCGACTGCGATTGGGCCGCGGTCAACAAGGCCCTGTCTGATATTGGCTATTCCGGCTGGGCCTCCCTCGAGGTGCCGGGAGGCGACCGACAGCGCCTCGCCGATTTGAAGAAGCGCGTCGATCGGATCGCCACGCTCTGATGGCAGGATTGCAGCGGGAGATGGTTAGCGGCCGGCGGCGGCCGCAAACATTGCCTTCGCATTCTTCAGGCCGGTTTCACAGCCAAATTGCGTCGGCTCGTTGCCTTCATATTCCAGCGAGACGAAGCCGTCATAGCCCGAAGCGACGATGTCCTCGATGATGGACCTGACAGGCAGGTCGCCATAGCCGAAGACCGAGCCGCGGATTGCCTGGCCGCCGACCGTCCGCAGCCAGTCCGCGCCAGGCGCTGACTGGCGCACATAGAAATCCTTGAGGTGGATGAAACTTGCATGAGAGAGGCAGGCACGCGTCCCCGTGAGCGGATTCTCGTCGACGCAGAGGAAATTGCCGATATCGACGGTGAGCCTGAAGCTCGGCAGATTGACGGCATGAAGAAGCCGCTTGATCCGCTCGCTGGAATTCATGAAGAACCCGTGATCCTCGACGCTGGTGGTCACGCCATAGCGCCCGGCATGCGCGGCAAGCTCATGGGTGGCGTCGGCGATCGCCGGAAATGCCGCTTCGAACTGGCCGGGCTCCGTTGCGCGGAGCGACCAGGGCACGACATCGTGGCGCAGGAAGCGGACACCGAGCTTGTCGCAAAGCTCGACATAACGCTTCAGCCGGCCAAGCTGGAACGCGCGTTCGCCGTCATCAATGAAATTGCCGGACATGCAGAGACCGGAAAGCGGGACGCCGTTTTTCTGGGACGCGCCCTTTAGCCGCTCCAGCATCTCCCCGTCATCGGCGAGTTCATATCGCAGGTCCTGCCCTTCGGGCGCCACGGAAAGCGTCGCCAGTTCGACATGATCGCCGCCATGTTTGCCGACCCAGGCAAAGACATCCTCGATCTGCATGGCGCCGCTCTGCATCAACGGACGGAAACTGTATGAACTCAGACCTACCTTCATCGTGCCTCTCCTCGAGCTTTTCACAAAAACTTTGTTCGGCAACTTAACAATCCCGGTTGACTTCGGCTACGATACATCTTTGTTTGCAATCAAATTGATTTAAGAGTGGGGAATAGCAGGAATGTCTCGTCAGTCCGCCGACGTCGTCATCATCGGAAGTGGCCCGACTGGCTCGGCCTATGCACGGGTCATCAGGAACGACTGGCCGGAAGCGCGTATCCTGATGGTGGAAGCCGGCCCGCAGATTTTGCCGCAAAAGGGCGCACATCTCGACAATATTCTCGATCTCGACGAGCGCGCGGCCTGCGAGGTGCGCGCCCAGGGCGGCGACCGCAGCCCGCGCATGCCAATCAACAAGGAAGAGTGGGAGGCCCGCCGCGCTGGCGGCTTCGATCATTCGTTGCTGCGCCGCTCGGGCCTTTTCATCGCCAATGACGCTGATGCCCAGGATGAGAACCTCTTCGCCGGCTTCTCGGCGGCCAATGTCGGCGGCATGGGCACCAAATGGTCGACCGGCACACCGGTGCCATCCGAGATCGAACTGGTGCCCTTCATCCCCACCGATGAGATGCATGAGGCCCTGGCCGTGTCGGCGCGATTGCTGGGTACCAACAAGGACCCACGCGCCGGCGATGCCGCGGCAATCGCCATGCGCGAGCGCCTGGGCGAGGTCTTCAATCCCGGTCGCTCACCCGATCGCTTCGTCCAGCCAATGCCACTCGCGGCAACGCCAGGTCCTGACGGCCTGCGCTATCATGGCACTGACGTCGTTCTCGGCAACCTTGTCGACGAGCCGGAGGAGAGCTTTCATATTCTCTCTGAAACCGCCTGCCGCCGCGTGATCCATGAAAATGGTCATGTCACGGGGGTTGAACTTGCCCGCGCCGGCTCGGAGGAAACCTTCATTGTCAAGGCCGGCACGGTCGTCGTTGCATGCGACTCGCTGCATTCTCCTCAGCTGCTCTACGCCTCTGGCATCCGCCCTGAAGCGCTCGGTCGCTACATCAACGACCATTATATCATCTCGCAGATCACCGAGATGCAAACCGATGTGCCCATGACCGCGATGAGCTGGATTCCGGCTACCAAGGATTTCCCCTATTCGGTCACCATCGCCCCGGCGAGCCTGCACTCGATGCCGCATGCCAGCGACATGAGCGGCCAGCCGATTGGCATGGGCGTTTTCGTGCCCTCCGATATCAGCGCCGACAACCGTGTCACCTTCGATGACGATCGCCGTGACTGGCTCGGGCTGCCGGCTATTTCCATCCATTGGCGTCAGTCGGAGGGCGACAAGGCGCGCCTCGAAGAGGCCAAGGGCCATGCCCAGCGAATTTCCGCCATTATCGGTCGCCCGGCGCCCGGTTTTGCCACCTTCGTGCAGCCGGTCGGCTCGTCGCTGCATTATCAGGGCACGATCCGTATGGGCGAGCGCGACGATGGCACCAGCGTTTGCGACAGGAATTCCAAGGTCTGGGGCTTCGACAACCTCTATGTTGCCGGCAATGGGGTCATTCCCACGAAGACCGCCACAAACCCGACCCTGTTCAGCGTCGCTCTTGCCAGTATCGGCGCCACCCGGATCGCTGCCGCCCGCCGTATCGCCTGATTGAGAGACCCGCTGAATTATTGAGGGAAAACTCGAGGTCCGATCTCGGCCCGCAAGCCTTGCTGAAAGTGGTAGGTCTGCTGGACGATGTCAGGTCGCGTTCAACGCTATGGATCGATGATAGTGAAGGGGTGTGCACCCTTATCGTCACCGAAAGGGGCCACCGTCGTCAACAGCAGATCGGTCAGTAGACCAATCGCGCTCGTATCGTTCCCGGGATCTGGCGAAGCGTGTCGAGTATCTCATTCGCCGTTTGGCCAACGCCTTCGACCTCGATAACCACGTAACCCGTTTCGCCGTGTGTCTGCAGGAACTCGCCGACGATATTCAACCCGCGCGATGAAAAGATCGTATTCAAGCTGTTTAGGATCCCCGGGCGATTTTCGTGGACATGGATGAAACGCGTGCCGTTTGGACGCGGAGGCAACTGAACCTGGGGGAAGTTGACCGCGCCGAGCGTCGAGCCGACATCGGAATATTCAACAAGCTTCCTGGAAACTTCCCTTCCGATACGCTCCTGGGCTTCTTCGGTCGATCCGCCGATATGCGGAGTGAGAATCACATTGTCCAAACCTTGCAGCGGCGTTTCGAAGCGTTCCTTGTTCGATGCCGGCTCCTTGGGGAACACGTCGACGGCCGCGCCGGCGAGGTGTCCCTCTTTCAAGACCTTCGCAAGCGCATCAAGATCGACCACGGTGCCGCGGGAGTTGTTGATGAAGAAGGCACCCTTCTTCATCCTGCGCAGCTCGGCCTCGGTGATCATGTTCTGGGTCGAGCTGGTTTCGGGAACATGCATCGTCACGAAATCCGCGATTTCGAGCAACTCGCCAAGCGAAGCCATGGATTCCGAATTGCCGTGGCGAAGCTTGTCCGACGGATCGAAATAGCGAACGTTCATACCCATGCTCTCGGCAAGGACGCTCAGCTGCGAGCCGATATTGCCGTAGCCGACGATACCGAGCGTTTTTCCACGCATCTCGCGACTGCCTTCGGCGGATTTGTCCCATCCGCCTGCATGAGCCGAGGCCGAACGCGGGAAAATCCGTCTGGTCAGCATGATGATTTCCCCGATGACGAGTTCGGCGACCGAGCGCGTATTCGAATAGGGAGCGTTGAACACCGGTATCCCGCGCCGACGAGCCGCATCCAGATCGACCTGATTCGTTCCCACTGAAAAACAACCGACCGCCATGAGCTTCTTGGCGGAGCCGAAAATCTCTTCTGTCAGCTGCGTGCGCGACCGGATGCCGATGATGTGTGCTTCTGAGATGTGGCTTTTGAGATCCTTGTCATCGAGGGCCTTCGGCAAATGGGTGAGATTGACGTAACCGGATGAGGCAAAATAGTCCACCGCACTCTGGCTGATCCCTTCCAGGAGAAGGACTGAAATCCGGTCACGGGGAAGAGAAAGTTGTCCGGTCATTGAATTACCTTCGATCGTCAAATTCGATTAGGCCGACGTCGCTCGCCGCCACGACCACATGACTTAGACCATCCAAGGGACAGCGCAAGAGCAAACTCAATTCGCTCTGCAGAGAGGAGTTTTGTTCTAGCAAGTCACCATGGCGACGAGCCCATATTCATTCATCCCAGCGACCATTCCTAGCGCCATTCGGCCCCGATCTTTTCAACGTCGGAGTGTATTTGAACCGGGCTAAAGTAAAATCGAGCCTTGCTACCGTGCCGACATCGACCACGACTGCGCAGACCTCCGGACCGATGCCGTCGCCATGAACGACGGCTATCTCTTACATATCCTTCATCGCTGCCTCTTCAGATGCACTTGCCGCCATCGACATTGAGATCGACGCCGGTGATCATGCTCGCTTCGTCCGAGCAGAGGAAAGTAGCGGCGTTGCCCATGTCCGCGGGTGTCGAAAGCCGCCCCATCGGAATGGTGGCGACGATCCGCGCCCGGCTTTCGTCGCTGTCGGAGCCGATGAAGGTCGAGAGCAATGGCGTATCGCCCGCGACGGGATTGATCGCGTTGACGCGGATCCCGAAGGGAGCAAGCTCCACGGCCATGGCGCGGGTGGCGGCTATGCCCCATCCTTTCGAGGCATTGTACCAGGTGAGATTGGGGCGAGGGGAGACGCCGCCGGTCGAGGCGATGTTCAAAATGGCGCCGTGCCGCTCGGCCTTGAAATGCGGCAGCACCGCCCGCGCACCATTGTAGATCGAGCGGATGTTGACATTGAAGATGCGCTCGAACAGGCCTTCATCCATATCCTCCATCGGCATTGGAGGCTGTCCGATACCGGCATTGTTGACGAGGATGTGCAGGCCGCCGAACCGCGCCAGCGCGAGATCTCGCGCGGCAGCGAGGCTGTCGAGCGTGGCGACATCGCCGGCAAGCGGTGCGACCGATCCTTCGTGCTGCGTTGCCACCCGCTCCGCTGCGGCGAGGTCGCGATCGACCAGCACGACCCGCGCGCCTTCCTCGACGAATTTCCGGACGATTCCTTCGCCGAAACCCGATCCGCCACCGGTAACGATCGCCACTTTTCCCGTAAGACGCATGTCAAGCTCCTCCATTTCCTACAGCATCGGATAACTCGAAGCGATTTCACAGTCCGATTATCTGAACGCCTTTTTAGCTTTCTTTATTTGTATTGTGACCGTCTGATAGTGAATATCGACAACAGAATGAAGCTGGGAGGCCGCGCCATGACATTGACTTTCGACGCCAAGCAAATGGCGGCTGAGCTTTACGATGGTGGCTTCCGGCCAATGTTCATCGGCGGCCAATGGGTTGCGGCCCAATCCGGCGAAGTCAGCGAGACCTATAATCCGGCGACCGGCGCAGTCCTTGCAACGGTTCCGTTGGCTGCTCCCGCCGATGTCGACCGCGCCGTCGCCGCGGCGCGTCAGGCTCTGGAAGGGCCGTGGTCGAAGTTCTCGCCCTATGAGCGCCAGACGCTGCTCCTGAAAATCGCCGACCTGTTTGAGGAGAATTGGGAGCGCCTTTCGGTTTCCGATACACTGAACATGGGCATGCCGATCACGCGCACGCTTGCCAACAAGCGTCGGGTCATCGGCATGCTGCGGTTTTACGCCGGCATGGCGACAGCCCTTCACGGTGAGGTGATCGACAATTCCATACCCGGCGAGATCGTGACCTTCACCCGCCGGGAGCCGATCGGGGTCGTCGGTGCGATCATTCCATGGAATGCGCCCACCGCAGCATCGATCTGGAAGATCGCCCCGGCGCTGGCAACAGGCTGCACCGTGGTTCTGAAACCCTCGGAGGATGCGCCGCTCACGCCGCTGCTGATCGCCAAACTCATGCAAGAGGCCGGCGTGCCGGACGGCGTGGTCAATATCGTCACCGGCAAGGGATCGGTCGCGGGCGCCCGGCTGGCCGAGCATCCCGACGTTAACAAAATCGTCTTCACCGGGTCCACCGCCACCGGACAATCGATCGCGCGCGCCGCGGTCGGCAACTTGAAACGTGTTTCGCTGGAGCTCGGCGGCAAGTCGCCGGTGATTGTCTGCCGCGATGCTGACATAGACCGAGCCGTGCCCGTCGCCGCCATGGCGGTCTTTGCGCATTCGGGGCAGATTTGCATCGCCGGTTCGCGCTTGTTCGTCGCGCGTGAGATCCACGAGGAATTCGTCGCCAAGGTCGCCGATTTTGCCCGGTCGCTTCGGATCGGCCACGGGATCGAAGCCGATACCGACATCGGGCCGTTGATTTCGGCTCGCCAGGCGCGGGTCGTCGAGAGTTTCATCGCATCTGGGCAGAGTGAAGGTGCCGCTTTGGTCGCGGGCGGCACGCGCCTTTCCGGAGCTCTCTACGACAAGGGAAACTTCATCGCGCCGACCGTATTCGGCGGCGTGAAGGACGAGATGCGGATCGCCCGCGAGGAGATCTTCGGGCCGGTCATTTCAGCCATGCCATTCGATACGATCGAGGAAGCGGTCGAGCGCGCCAATGCATCGCCCTACGGGCTGGCGGCGGGCATCTTCACCCAAAATCTCGGACTGGCGCACAAGCTGGTGCGCCGCATCAAGGCGGGCTCGGTCTGGGTGAACATGTATCATGCGCTCGACCCGGCCGTACCATTCGGGGGCATGAAGATGTCAGGCTACGGGCGCGAGGGTGGTATCGAGCACCTTCACGAGTATCTCGAAACCAAGGCTGTTTGGATACAGACGGACTAGCGTTCAGCCTTCGCCGCGCAGATTGGTGCGGATAAGGGCGATGAGTTGCTCGGCATAGCGCTGCTGCACATAGCCACGGGTCGTGATAATGCCGACAGCCCGCCGGGCGTTGGGATTGTCGAGCGCTACGACGCGGACGCGGCTGTCGACATTCTGCCCCAACGCGATACCAGGCACGATCGAAACGCCGAGCCCCGACGCGGCGAGCGCTAGCGCGGTTTGTGCGCTCTCGACCTCGTATTGAACATCAAGCTCGACGCCTTCCTCGCGCGTCAGGCGATCGACGAGCCCGCGAACGGCGGTCTTGCGATTGAGCATGATCAGCGGGAATTGGGCGATGGTCTCCAGTCGGATCGTTTTTTCACCGCTGTATAGCTCTTCGGGAATGCAGGCGACGAGCGGATCGTCGATGATCGATTCGAAGTGGAAGTCGTTGAGGTTGGGCACCTCCGGGCCGATATAGAACTCCACCTCCTGCTGCTGCAGCATGACGAGTGCCGCCTGCGGCGGCGTTTCCTGCACCTCGACCATGCTACGCGGATAGCGCAGCTTGAAGGTCGACAGGATGTCGCCGAGCCGGCTGGTGGCAAGCGTCGGGGCGCAGGCGATCTGGACTTTCCCTTTGCGGCGGGCGGCCAATTCCGCCAGCCTGTCGAGACTGGCCTGAACGTCGGCCATGGCACGCCCAACTTCCTCGAACAGCGCCTGGCCCTCGTTGGTGAGATTGACCCGCTGCGGCGTGCGTGTGAACAGGCTGATGCCGATCTGCTCCTCAAGATCCTTGATCTGCATGCTCACCGCCGAAGGTGACCGATTGCTTTCTTCCGCGGCCTTGCGGAAACTTCCGGATTCCGCTGCAAGAAGAAAGGTTTGCAGCAATTTAAGATTGATATTTGGCATGGCTGTTATGGTCTCACTCGCGCCGATCGATACCGATCGACCACCTCCGAGCGTGAGCATATTCATGCGATTGTTACAAGATCGACCATGGAAAAAAGCCGCCTGTGATGCACGGCGCAAGCGACCCACCGGGCAGCTTGGATCGGGAGGGATCAACGAACGCCGCAAGCATGATTTTCTCTTCGGGTGCATCCAATACTGGAGTTGCGAAGAAGACCGTCTGGAGGCAGCAGGGCGCAAGAGGTACCAGATCGCGATCGAGTACGGGCCAGAACGCGTTTGAGGTCGAGTTTTCGGGCGTCTCGTTCATGTTGGCGGCATGAACACGAACACCGAACAAAATCGCAAACTCGCTGAAACGCTCAGGTCATTGTCGCTTGAGCCTTCGTTCCAATCAGTCGGGTCGCCGGTCAAGAAGAGCCGGCGGTTTGTCCTCACGAGTACCATGCTCGCCCTTGGCGTCAGCGCGGTCGCCTTCTTCTGGCCGGATATCGCGCCTCGCCTCAAAACCTCCCTTCAGCCGCAGCCGGAGATCGAGGCCCTGGGCATGGCGCAAACTGGTGACAAATCAACTGTTCCATCCATTCAGGCGGCCTCCGGTAGCGGTTCGCCCATCCCTTCCGCCAATTCACTGAGATCGGCATCCGCGCCGGAGATTACCGGGTCCGGCTTCGTCGTCGCCCCGCGTATCGTGACGGTCTTTTCCAAATATGAGGGAGAGATCGCATCGATTGGCGTTAGTATCGGCGATCGCGTTGAAGCCGGGCAGGTTATCGTCAGGATCGATGACGTCAGCGCCGGCTTCTCACTCGAGCAAGCCAAGGCCGACAGCGATGCCGCCAAGCTTGTCCTCGACGGAAAGATCCTCGCCCTCAAGCAGGCCGACAGCTCGCTGCAACGCAATACGGTGCTCTCTGCGAAGAGTGCTGTCTCGATCCAGACCGTCGAGGAAGCACAGACAGCCAGAGATACGGCATTGAACGCGGTTGATCAGGCACGCCAAAGCTATGCCAGAGCCCAACTCGACGTGAAGATCGCGCAGGAACATGTTGATGCGTTGACCGTCAGAGCTCCGATCTCGGGCACGGTGACACGGCTCGACGCCCACGTCGGCGGTCGGGTGCTGGCCCGAGTGGACAGTATCAAGGAAAATGAAAGCCTGCTGACGATCACCGATACCAACAGCCTGGTGATTGACGCCGATGTCGCCGAAACCAATATCGGCGAGCTTCGTCCGGGCCTTCGCGGCGAAGCCGTCCTCGACGGCTTTCCGGATAAGCCCTTCGCGACCGAGATCCTGCAGCTTTGGCCAGTCGCTTCGGCGGAAAAGGGCACGATCAGGCTGCGCCTGGCGCTCCTCGATCCACCTGACGGCACCATGCCCAACATGGCCGCCCGTATTCGTATTTCGACCATTCCAGCACAACAGCCAGGAGATATTCCTCGATGACCGCCTCCACAAGCAACGAGCCCTATATCGTACTCAACAATGTCAAGAAGGGATACAGAATAGGGACCGAGATTGTCCCGATCTTTTCCAATCTCGACCTGCGGATCGCTCGCGGCGAGTTCGTCGCGATCATGGGGCCTTCCGGATCCGGGAAATCGACGCTGCTCAACATGCTGTCGGGCATAGACAAGCCGGATCAGGGCCGCCTGCGTATCGGGGTCAGCAATCTTGATCAGATGGGCGAGGCGGCCCGCTCCTCCTGGCGCGCCCACAACATGGGGATCGTCTTCCAGTTCTATAATCTCCTGCCGATGCTGAACGCGGCCGAGAATATCGAACTGCCGCTTCTCTTGAAGCCGCTCTCGCCGCGGGAGCGGCGGGTCCGCGTCGACAAGGTTCTGGATCTGGTCGGACTTTCGGGTCGCCAGGCGCAGTATCCGAAGCTGATGTCGGGCGGTCAGCAGCAGCGCGTCGGTATCGCGCGGGCGATCGTCGCGGACCCGGCGCTGCTGCTCTGCGACGAGCCCACGGGCGACCTCGACCGCCGATCGGCGGACGAGGTGCTGGAAATGCTGCGTTTTCTGAACCGCGAGCTCGGCAAGACAATCATCATGGTGACCCACGACCCGCGGGCCGCAAGCTATGCCGGCCGAACGCTTCATCTCGACAAGGGCCAGTTCGTCGAAGAGCGGAGGGCGGATGCATGACGTTCCTCGATCTTGTGCGAAAAAGCGCGTGGCGAAAGCCGCTGCGCACGATATTGCTGATGGTCAGCGTCGCCACGGCCTTTCTCATCTATGGTCTGACGACGAGCTTCATCGACGGTAGCCAGGGCTCGTCGGCGGCCAGCGAGGACATCCTCGGGGTCATGAGCGCGGCTGGCCGCGCCCAGCCGCTGCCGATGTCCTACCTGAACCGGATCGCCGCCGAACCAGGTGTGGCCGCCGTCGGCTATATGTCGCGCCTGCGCGGCTTTACGACGGTCGAAAAGAACATCATCGCCGTGAGTGCCGCCGATCCCGCGCGACTTTACAGTTCGAACGGCAAGGAGCTCGGGCTGACGCCTTCTCTGATCAGCGCACTCAGCAGGGACCGCAGCACCGTCCTCGTCGGCCAGGCGCTCGCCGAGGCGCAAGGCTGGACCGTCGGCCAGAAGATCACCGTCACCAGCTTCGATATGGCAAAACAAGATGGCAGCCGTGACTGGTCCTTTGAAATCGCCGGCATCTTCAACGGCGAGAACGCCTCCACCGACACCTATTTCGTCATCGCCCAATACGACTATGTCAATGCGCTCAGAGCCCGCAACAAGGACACGGTTGACGCCTTCATCATTAGGCCTCAGCCTGATGTTCAGACAAGGGAACTTGCCTCGAAGATAGATCAGCTGTTCGCCAATTCGGCGGCGCCGACACAGACTAGATCGGAAAAGCAGTTCCTCGAGGCTTTCCTTCGCCAATATGCCGATATCGGCCTGATCGTGAACATGGTGGTCGGCGCGGCATTCGTCGCCCTGCTGATGATCGTCGGCAACACCATGGTCTTTGCCGTTCGCGAGCGCACCTTCGAGATCGGCGTTTTGAAAACCCTGGGCTTTTCCGGCTCATGGATCATGGCGCTGATCCTTGGCGAAACATTGTTCATATTCTTGGTTGGCGGCACCATCGGCCTCATGCTTGCACTGCTTGCAACGGTCATCACGGGACCTGCGATCGGCCTCGTCTTTTCCAAGGCAATTCTTGCAAGAGCTCTTGCGATGGTCACCCTGTTAGCGCTTGCGACAGGCGCCCTTCCGGCTCTGAACGCGCTCAGGATCCCGATAATCTCCGCATTTAGAACGAGGTAGATTCATGTCCTCCAATGCCAAACAAGCATTTGTCATGATCAGGGCAAACCTGTTCAGCCTGCCGCGACGCATCTCCATTTCCGTCTCCATGGTTTTTTCCGTGGCGCTCGTCGTCTGCGTTCTCGCGGGCTTCCTGGCCATGGCAAGGGGTTTCGAGACGGCCCTGCAAAGTGCCGGCTCAAACTCCCTCGCCGTCGTTCTGGGTGGCGGTACGAACCAGGAGGCCGGCTCCGATGTCCCGGCATCCGTCATTCGCACCCTAAGCGCAATGACCGAGGATATCGGCGTGACGCGAGACACCAACGGCATGCCGATTTTCTCGCGTGAAATCGTCGTTGCCGTCGACGCCAAATCGAACGGGTCGGAAGAGGGTCTGACCTTGGCTCTTCGTGGCATGGATCAGTCCGGTCCCTCCATCCGCGACTATATCGCCCTGCCGTCCGGTCGCCTGTTCACGCCAGGCTCGCGCGAGATCGTCGTCGGGGACCGTCTCGCGCGACAGGTCGGAATATCGATCGGCGGCACCTTGCGGCTCGGCACGGTCGACTGGACGGTGGTCGGCCTGTTCTCGGCGCGCGGCAGCGCCTTCGAGTCCGAAATCTGGGGCGACCTCGACGCGGTACGGTCGGCCTTCGACCGGCAGGGGCAGGTCCAGAGCCTGCGCTTGCGCCTGTCCGATCCCACCTCTGTGTCCCGGCTGCAGGCCAAGCTCGACACAATAAAGACATCGCCGTTGCACGACGTTATTGAAGCTGACCTCTATTCGGCGCAATCAGCCCGCACGGCCAGTCTCATCCGCCTATTCGGCTGGCCGCTCGCTCTGTTGATGGCCATCGGTGCGACCGCCGGTGCCCTCAACACAATGATGAACTCCGTGTCGGACCGTACCGTCGAGATCGCAACGGTTCGGGCACTCGGCTTCAGCCGGATATCCGCGTTTCTCGGCACATGGGTGGAGGCAATCGTGCTTGCCGCCCTTGGCGTGGCGTTTGGACTGCTCGCATCCTGGCTGGCCTTCAATGGCTGGCAGGCAAGCACGGTTGGGACGAACGGAACGCGAATGGCGTTCCAGCTCTCCGCAACCGGCGATGTCATGGCGACGGCGGGTCTGCTCGGACTTGCGATCGGCGTTCTGGGCGGCGCCTTGCCGGCCACCGTCGCCAGCCGACTTCCCTTGACCGCCGCCCTGCGGTCGAGCTGATGTGAGGGTCGCCCGCTCGCTTCCGTTCAGGAGCATGCCATCTGCGGCACATATCGAAGATGTTTGTGGTTCAGCTGGTTGACGAGCCTGTTTGCCGTGCGGCGGCGCAGCACCATTCGGCAGCGTCTTTTTCGTTCAGTGGCCGCGAATAGAGGTAGCCTTGCACCAGCGTGCCCCCCAACCCCCGAAGAGCCACAAGTTCTTCGGGTGTCTCGACGCCTTCAACCACGCATTCCAGCTCCATGTCCCGGCTGAGATTGAGAAGTGATTTCACGATTTTATAGCTGGCGGGCCTTTTGTGCAAATCCGTGACGAAGCTGCGGTCGATCTTGATCTTGGTCAAAGGAAGGGCATGCAGCCGCGTCAAGCTGGAATAACCGGTGCCGAAGTCGTCGAGTGAAATGCCGCAACCGAGATGCCGCAGCATTTCCACCGACGATTTGATTTGCTCGAAATCGTGCGTAAAGGCCGTTTCGGTAATTTCAAGGTCGAGACGCTTCGCGTCAAAGCCGCTGCTTTCGATGATTCCGATCAACGACAGCACCCCTTCGTTGGAATTGAGGTCGTAGGCCGACAGGTTGAACGACAGGCGCAAAGGCTCTTCCCACTCGCATGCGAAGGCAAGTGCCCTTTTGAGCAGCGGCCGTGTCAGTGAACTGACGATACCGGCCCGTTCGGCGATTGGGAAGAATTGCGCGGGCGAGACATGTCCAAGAACCGGGCTGTGCCAGCGGGCCAGGGCCTCGAAGCCCACCGTCTGATCATTCGCCAAGCTCACGATCGGTTGAAACATGACCGAGAGCTCATCTTCCAAATTGGCTTGCCTGAGCAGGTGCTCGATGCGCGCTTCTATATTGATCTGCTTTTCGTGCTCGGCGTCAAATAAAACCGCGCCTCCGCGACGGCTTCTCTTGGCATGGTAAAGGGCATAATCAGCCCTGTCGAAAAGCTGCTCCAGAGTAGAAGCGAGGTTCGGGAAGACCGCTATTCCCATCGACGCGGATACGTGCACCGTTCCTTCCGGCAGGTGATAAGGCGCTCCGAGCCATTCGGAAATCGCATTCGCGTTTTTCACAAGCTGAGCATCTTCAGGCGCGACCGGGGCGACGATTGCAAATTCGTCGCCACCCAATCGAAACGCCCGGCTGGCTTTCAAGCTGGTGGTAAGGCGCCTGCTGACGTCGATCAGCAGCCTGTCCCCGACCGAGTGTCCGTAAAGGTCGTTGACCGGCTTGAAGCCATCGAGATCGATGACGCCAAGAGCCAGCCGCGTGTTTTCGGTCTTGGCCCGTTCGAACTCAGCTTCCAGATGCGTAAAGAACGCGCGACGATTGGGTAATTCCGTCAGGCTGTCGACATTGGCAAGCAAGAGGTTCTCATTGCTAAGCGCTTCCGTGCGTTGCTGCGAGATAATCATGCGCTCGAAATTGCGGTAGTTTGTCAGGAGAATCGACATCATGCCCGCGCACACAAGTGCCACATTGATAGCTATCGCAATAAAAGTCGGTTGCCTTGAGGCCGCGAAAAATAAAACGAATGCTCCATTGACGATCACGGTAACTATGAATGCCGCCGAGCGAACATACATCAGGCAGAAAATGCAGGAAATGACTGTAATCGCCATATAGAAGGCGACATGAGACTGGGCATATGCATCGCCATAGGGCACCAACAAAAATGACCAAACAGTGAATGCAGTAGCGATCCCGATAGCCAGGCGATTGGTGCTGACGAGCGCTGCATAAGCCACTGCGGGCTGAGGATCGACATTGCGTGTCCTCCACCAGAATTTGATCCTGAGCATGCAGCCGAGCGTGAAGAAAGCAGGGATGCCAATGGTGAGCCAAGTCGGTGCCGATTGCATATGGGTAATGGAAAGCGCCCATGTACTCGAAATCAGAATTAAATACATCATCGGCATCTGCCGTGTGAAAGCACGGTACTGAGCTTTCAACAAGTCCGGATTATCGGACCGAATGGACATGAAATGCTGAAATTTCTGTTTGGCTTTTAGTATTTCCATAGCGCCGCTCATAGAGTAACGCCGCTATTCATGACATGGATGGTGTTACATTATTTGAAATGCAAACGGTTAATCAACAAACAATTGCCTCAACCTTCGGATGTAAGCTCGTTGTCCTGATCGGAAGAAGGTCTATTCTTGCAGAGGGAGATTCTTTCCCGCGCCCGGGACGCCAAGTCGTTCCTGACCTGGGTTTCGGCCTTCAATGCCCATTCCGTGCCGGTCATCGGGCCTTCCAGGGGCGGCAGGGACGTCATTCTTGCCGTCGGGCATGGGCATGGGTCCATCGGATTGACCCTGGCGTCCCACACGGCCCAGACGCTCAACGCAATGCTGGCCAGCTAAAGCACGAGAGCAGATGGCATCGCCTCTCGCATCAATCCTTCGTCAGCGATCAACGACGAGATCGCTAAGCGGCTTCGAGCAGCAGGGCAGGAACATCCCGGCATCGATTTCCCGCTGACGGATACCGCCATTGTGATTCATTTCGACCGAGCCAGAGACGAGCTTGGATTTGCACGTGCCGCACATGCCATTCGAACAGGACGAAGGAAGCCTGATGCTACCCTTCTTCGCGGCCGCAAGCACCGTTTGATCGGAGGAGACTTGCAGCATTCGCTTCTGCTTCGAAAACTCGACCCGATAGATCTTCTGGGCCGGTTGTTGCTCGACCTCCGGTCCCGGCTCGTCGATGACAGCCGCATCGAAACTCTCTTCGATGTAATTTGACGCGGGAACGCCCAATGCCGCGGTGATGGAACGCGCCGCCGCCATGAAGGGGGCCGGGCCGCAGCACATGACGACACGCTCGGCGATGTCGGGAACCGCAAGCTTGAGGTACTCGAGCGAGAGCCGCCCGGTCAATCCCGGCCACGCCGGCTCGCCAGCCACCGTTTCCGGCAGGAACTGGAGACGCAGGCCTTTCATCCTTGTCGCGAGGCCGGAAAGGTCATGGCGGAAGATGAGGTCGGAGGGCGTGCGCGCCGCGTGAAGAAAAACGATGTCCGAGGGTTCGTATCGATCCGCCAGATCGCGTGTGATCGACATGACCGGCGTGATGCCGGATCCGCCCGAGAGCAGCAGGAGTTTCGTCTTTTCGCCTTGCGGACGGATAAAGTGACCGAGCGGCCCCTGGCCCTTGACCATCATGCCGGCAGTCATGGTGTCATGCAGCCAGTTTGAGACCTTGCCGCCGGGCACGCGCTTGACCGTGACGGTGAACGCGTTGTCGCGATGGGGCGACGACGAGATGCTGTAGCAGCGCGCTTCACTATCCGGACCCATCGGGAAATCGAACAAAAAGTACTGCCCGGCATCGAAGCTGAAGCGCTTGCCTTCCGGAGACGCGAATGTGAAACTCTTCACGTCATGCGTCTCCTGGTGCACGTCGATGCATACAAGCGTCTCGTCGTACTCCGGATCCCACATAGCGACCTGGCCGCGCTGCATCTGAGCGAATTCAATACCCATGGGCGCGCATCCGATCGATATACCAGGTCGCGAACTTGTCCAGATTGGTTTCCGAGAATCGAGAATAGGGGCCGGGCTGGTATGCAGGGTCGAGTACGCCGGCATGCGAGCGGGCGACGAGGCCTGCATCCTGGTCCGTCGTGGCGACCCAGACGTCCGTAAGCTTGTCGAGGTCATAGTCCTTACCTTCGACGGCATCCTTGTGGACCAGCCATTTGGTTCTGACGAGCGTCTTGCCGGCAGAGAGCGGGATGACGATCGCGACGACAGCGTGATCGCCCATGAAGTGATTCCAGCTATTATGGCCCCAAAGATGCGTGTCGCCGAGATCCTTGCGGGTCATCCGACCAAGCAGCTTCGATGACGCCGCGGTCGCATCATGTGTCTGGGATTCGCCGGCCCCGGCGATGATCAGACGCTGTGTGCGGAAGTTCGTGGCGCAGTCGACGAGCTGTTCGACTGCCGCCGACGGGAAACCATCCGCCTCCCAGGCTTTTGTCCGCTCGTCGTAGAGCCGGAAGTGCTCGGCGGCCTGCTCGCGGTCCTCTGGGTTCAACGTTTCCGGATCGAAGCCGAAGTCGAGATCGACGAAGGAGACGCAGAGCTCGGGATGATTGGCGGAACAGTGGTAGCACTCGCGATTGTTTTCCATCGTGAGCTTCCAGTTGCCGTCCTCGATGACATCGGTCTGATAAGCGACCTTGGCATTCCGGATGTCGTAGGGCGCAAGGCGCTCGATCATCACCTGCTCGAGGGTTGCGATGTCTTCCGGCGGATTGTCGGAGAGGCACACATAGATCAGGCCGCCGATCGACTTGAAGTTCACCGGCTTCAGGCTATGGCACCGCTTGTCCAGATCCTTGCCCATGTGTGGCGCATAGCTCAGCTCCCCGGTCAGTTCGTAGGTCCATGTGTGATAGGGACAGACAAGCTTCGAGACGATCGTCTTGCCGGCATCGAGCAGGCGCGACCCGCGATGGCGACAGACGTTGTGAAGCACGCGAATTTCGCCGTCGTCGTCGCGAAGCAGGATCAGGCTGGTCTTGCCAATATCGACAACGGTGGCATCGCCTGGTTCCGGTACGTCGCAGTCGAGGCCGACGCAGATCCAGTGCTTGTGAAAGAAGACGTCGATATCGGCCTCGAAGACATCCTCGCGGGTATAGAGGCCGGCAGGCAGGGAATAACCATCGGCGCGTGCTTCAAGCAGGGCGGAGATGGAGGATGGAAGCCTGTTTAGCATGATAGCCTCTTATGGTTCTATGATCCGCAGTTTGCCCTTGCATCCGTTATGCTTCAACGGCATTAATTTTCACGAACGCATAACATTATGTAATGTGAGGGATGCATATGAACTTTCGGCGGCGAATTCCCTCCCTGACCGCGTTGATGACGCTCGAGGCCGTTCTACGGCACCGGAGCTTTACGGCGGCGGCGATCGAGCTTGGCGTCACTCAGGCAGCCGTCAGCCGCCAGATCGCGACATTGGAAGAGGAACTCGCTCTGCCGATGTTCGTACGCAAGCATCGCGCCATCGAACCGACTGCTGCGTGCCTCACCCTGGGAACAACGCTCGCGCAAAGCTTCGCCAGCATCGCGGACGCCGTCGATGTGGTCAGATCCTCCCAGCAGAACGTCGTGACGATCGGCGCGACCGTCGCCTTCTCCTCCTTCTGGCTGCTCCCGCGGCTGACGGAGTTTCGGCGGGAGAATGCGGGCGTGCAGATCAGGGTCATCTCGCAGGACGCAAGAATCGACCTGGACGCTGGCGGCATAGACGTAGCCATTCGATACGGCAGGCCGCCGTTTGCCGACGCCAAGATAGTCGCCGCCCAGGAGGACGTCGTCGTTCCCGTATGCTCGCCCGACTATTATCGGCGTCGTCCGACGGCGCAGATGTCCGATGCCGATGAGTTCATAGAGACAGACGCTCACGATCGCTCATGGCTCTCCTGGACGCAATGGGTTCAGGAAACGGGCCGGGCGTTGCGAATAAAGCCGCATCTTCGCTTCAACCACTATACGGAGGCGATCGCGGCCGCGCGTGCGGGGCAGGGGATCGCGCTCGGCTGGCGTCTTCTTGTCCAGACTTTCCTGGAGGATGGCACGCTCGTCGCCTTGGAGGAGCGCGAGATCTCCACCCCCGACCGGTATCACGTTCTCCTTCCAGCAAGGCCGCGCCTTACGCTCGCCGCGGAACACGCCGCACACTGGCTTGCCAATGCGCTGACGCGGTAAGGCCAGTTTCGAAACTCAAGCTAGATAAGGCTTGTCGAGATCGCGAATACCGTCGCTGGCCATGACGAAGCACCATGGCGCAGGCCGTTGGAAGACCGGCGGCTGGCGCGGTCACCGGTTCCGCGCGGTCATTTCCTTTCGAAATGCCGCGGGGCTTCTTGCGGTCCACTTCCGGAATGCCCGATGAAAGGCGCTGGGTTCGGAAAAGCCGAGGCGTGTCGCGATCTCCCCGACGCCGAACTTGGTCGTTTGCAGCATCTCGATTGCAAGATCGCGGCGGATTTCATCCCTGATGGCGGCATAGTTCTGGCCCTCGGCATGGAGGCGATGCCGCAGGGTCGAAGGAGACATGCGCATTTGCGCGGCCAAATCGTCAAATGCCTTCCATGAGGCAGGCGATGATTGGCGCAGCCGCTTGCGCACGCTCGCTGCAAGGCCGGCGTCATAGCGGTAACGCACGAGGATATTGGCCGGCGCATTGCGAAGAAATTGCCTCAGGGCTTGCTCGTTGCGTATCACCGGCAGTCTGAGGAGAGCGGCATCGAAGGCGAGCCTGCTAACCGGCTGTAAGAAACGGACGGGCGCCCCGAAGAATTGTCGGTACTCGGCGCCATGATCTGGCTCCGCACAGCGAAAGTCGACCATTCTAAGCGGAATGCGGCGCCCGATGAGCCAGCATGCAATGCCGTGCAGGAGAATCCAGTAGGTCCGATAGGCAAAGGCTGAGCGTTCGCTCGCACGGTCGGTCAGCACGATATGCGCCAACCCATCCGCCACTTCGAGATGCCCTTCCGGATCCTCCAGCACGATGTTTAAGAACCTGAGAGCGCGCCGTAGCGCCTGGTCGAGGGTCCTTGCGTGCAGCACGCAATGGCAAAGCAGCGTGAAGCTGCCGCGACGCATGGGCCTGCCGCCCATGCCGAAGAATTCGTCATCCATCTCGGCCGCGATCGCCAGCCACAGCGCGCCATAGCTTTCGGCCGAAACCGGCACGTCGATCTGCGTGGATAGGCCGAGTGTCGCGAGCAATCGTTCGGGGGATTTTCCATGCCGCCGAAGGCAGTCGATCGCCTCTTTCACGAAGAAAGGTGATATCATCCGCCGCGCGGTTTCCGTCATCGTCATGACCTGTAAAATATGGTAAAACTGGCCGATGATTTGAGACGCTTTTGTCATCGAATGCAATATCGCGCGACGATAAGCTTAGGCGAGGCGCGAGGTAACCGCGCTCTTCCGGGGATGCGATACTGCGGGCGACTGCACGAAGCGTGGAGGCCCTCGGTTGAAATCGGCTGCGCTGGAGGAGAGCGACCATGTTGATCCAGGGAAAGACTTTCGTCGTTACCGGTGGCGGTTCGGGCCTTGGAGCGGCGGTCGCGCGCATGCTGACGGATGAGGGGGCTAATGTCGTCATAGCCGACGTCAATGCCGATGCTGGCGCCGGTATTGTCGGTGAGCTTGGTGCCCGCGCGACCTTTATCAAGACGGATGTCACGCAGGAAGAAGACGCCCAGGCCGCGATCGACATGGCGATAGAACGCTTTGGCCATCTGCATGGGCTCGTCAATTGCGCCGGCGTCGCGCCCGGCGAGAAGGTGATCGGCCGCAACGGTCCGCACCGGCTCGACAGTTTCAGCCGCGCGATCGGCATCAATCTTATCGGCACTTTCAACATGATCCGGCTCGCGGCGGCGGCCATCGCCAAGGAGCAGCCGGATACGGACGGCGAGCGCGGGGTCATCGTCAGCACGGCTTCGATTGCCGCCTTCGACGGACAGATCGGTCAGGCGGCCTATGCGGCTTCCAAGGGCGGCGTTGCCGCCATGACGCTGCCGATCGCTCGCGAATTGGCGCGCAGCGGCATTCGCGTCGTTGCCATCGCGCCAGGCATTTTCGAGACGCCGATGATGGCCGGCATGCCGCAGGAGGTGCAGGATTCGCTGAGCAAGAGCGTGCCCTTTCCGCAGCGCTTCGGAAAGCCGGTGGAATTCGCCGCATTGGTACGCCACATCTGTGAGAACGTCATGCTGAATGGCGAAGTCATCCGCCTCGATGGAGCGTTGCGCATGGCGCCGCACTGAGGCAGGCTCGTAACTGGAGGTTTGATATGACGCGAGAAGATCCGATCGTCATCGTTGGCGCGGCCCGTACCCCAATGGGTAGCTTCCAGGGAGATCTTAGGGATTGCACGGCGCCGGAACTCGGGGCCGCCGCCATCCGCGCGGCCCTCGAGCGCGGCGGCGTTGGCCCGGACGCAATTGAGGAGGTGGTCTTCGGTTGCGTTCTTTCGGCCGGGCAGGGTCAGGCACCGGCAAGACAGGCCGCGATCGGCGCTGGCCTGCCGTTTGCGACGGGAGCGACAACCGTCAACAAGATGTGCGGTTCGGGAATGAAGGCCGTCATGCTGGCACACGATCTGATCGGCGCCGGCAGCGCGTCGATCGCCATTGCCGGCGGCATGGAGAGCATGACAAATGCCCCCTATCTTCTCGATAGGGCACGCGGCGGCTACCGGCTCGGGCACGCCCGCGTCATCGACCATATGTTCCTCGATGGGCTCGAAGACGCCTATGACAAGGGACGCCTCATGGGCACTTTCGCCGAGGATTGCGCCGAAGCCTATCAGTTTACGCGCGCGGCGCAGGACGACTACGCCGTCACATCCCTGACCCGCGCCCGCAAGGCGACCGAGGAGGGTGCATTCGATAGTGAGATCGTGCCAGTCACCGTCAAGACAGGGCGATCCGAACTGGTTGTCGGCCGTGACGAACAGCCCGGCAAGGCGAAACCGGAAAAAATCCCGACGCTCAAGCCGGCTTTCCGTGAAAACGGCACGGTGACCGCCGCGAATGCCTCGTCCATCTCCGATGGTGCCGCCGCGCTGGTGCTGATGCGCCGCTCAACGGCCGAGCGCGAAGGTATCGTACCGCTTGCCACTATCGTCGGCCACGCCACGCATTCGCAGGCGCCCAATCTCTTCGCGACCGCGCCAATCGGCGCGCTGCGCAAGCTTTCCGAACGCACCGGCTGGAGCCTTCGGGATGTCGATCTGTTCGAGATCAATGAGGCTTTTGCTGTCGTCGCCATGGCGGCTATGCGCGATCTCGACCTGCCGCACGACAAGGTCAACGTTCACGGCGGCGCCTGCGCGCTCGGCCATCCGATCGGCGCGTCCGGGGCCCGCGTGCTCGTCACGCTGCTTGCAGCGCTCAAGCGCCACGGCATGAGGCGTGGCATGGCGACGCTTTGCATCGGCGGCGGCGAAGCAACCGCCATGGCCGTCGAACTGAACTGAAGGGTTCGAGGAGGAGACCGGACCATGATCCTGAGCGAAGACCACATCCAGATTCGCGACATGGCGCGTGATTTCGCCAGGGAGCGCCTGGCTCCGGGAGCCGCCGAGCGCGACGCGAAGAGCCTCTTCCCCCGCGAGGAATTGAAGGAGATGGGCGAACTCGGCTTCCTCGGCATGCTCGTGCCCGAGGCCTATGGCGGTTCGGAAACGGGCGTGATCGCCTATACCGTGGCACTTGAGGAAATTGCCGCCGGAGACGGGCCGTGCTCGACCATCATGAGCGTGCACAGCTCCGTCGGCTGCGTACCGATCCTGAAATACGGCACGGAGGAGCAGAAGCAGCGCTTCCTGCCGAAACTGGCAAGCGGCGAATGGATCGGTGGCTTTGCCCTGACGGAGCCGCAGGCTGGCTCCGATGCCTCGAACCTGAAGACTCGTGCCCGCCGAGACGGTGATCATTATGTTATCGACGGCGCCAAGCAATTCATTACGTCGGGTAAGAATGGCAATGTCATCATCGTCTTTGCCGTCACAGACTCCGAGGCGGGCAAGAGGGGAATTTCCGCCTTCATCGTGCCGACCGACACGCCCGGCTACGAAGTCGTGCGCGTCGAACACAAGCTCGGTCTCCACTCGTCCGACACCTGCCAGATCGCCTTTACCGGCATGCGCGTCCCGGTGGAAAATCGGCTCGGCGAGGAAGGCGACGGTTACAGGATCGCCCTGTCGAATCTCGAAGGCGGGCGCATTGGCATCGCATCGCAATCCATCGGCATGGCGCGAGCGGCTTTCGAGGCGGCGCGCGACTATGCCCGTGAACGCAAGACGTTCGGCTCGCCGATCATCGATCATCAGGCTGTCGCCTTCCGGCTTGCCGATATGGCGACGCAGATCGAGGTCGCCCGCCAGATGGTGTTGCACGCGGCACAGTTGAAGGAGGAGGGGCGGCCCTGCCTTACCGAAGCGTCGATGGCGAAGCTGTTCGCGTCGGAAATGGCCGAAAAGGTCTGCTCCGACGCGATCCAGATCCATGGCGGCTACGGATATATGGCGGACTATCCGGTCGAGCGCATCTACCGGGACGTCCGCATCTGCCAGATTTACGAGGGAACGAGCGACGTTCAGCGCATCGTTATCGCGCGCAACTTATAGTATGTTTTCGTGGAATGTTTGCGGTCGTGCCCGCCGTGGGGAGCGCGGGAGGGGCGGCCGACAAGGGAGGTATCACAGCGCATGAACGAGGTTCCAAATCTGAGCCTGCACGTCCCCGAGCCGGCGGTGCGGCCAGGCGGCCAGCCGGATTTCTCCAATGTCAAGATCGCCAAGGCCGGCTCCGTGCCAAGACCGGCGGTCGACGTTGCGCCCGAGGAGATCC
The DNA here is from genome assembly GCF_007828675.1 of Rhizobium sp. ERR 1071. Taxonomy (NCBI): domain Bacteria; kingdom Pseudomonadati; phylum Pseudomonadota; class Alphaproteobacteria; order Hyphomicrobiales; family Rhizobiaceae; genus Rhizobium; species Rhizobium sp. ERR 1071. Next base: position 320,573 of record NZ_VITM01000005.1, read on the forward strand.
GCGATCTCGCCTATTCCATCATCCGCGTTCTCAACCGCGACGGCGAGGCGGTCGGCCCCTGGGCCGGATTGCTCTCCGATGAGGAGTTGCTGACGGGCTTGCGCAACATGATGAAGCTCAGGGCCTTCGACGCGCGCATGCTGATGGCGCAGCGACAGGGAAAGACCTCCTTCTATATGCAGCATCTTGGCGAAGAGGCGGTGAGTTCCGCCTTCCGCAAGGCGCTGAACAAAGGGGACATGAACTTTCCGACCTACCGGCAAGCGGGCCTCTTGATCGCCGACAACTATCCGATGGTCGAGATGATGAACCAGATCTACTCGAACGAGGCCGATCCCTTGCGTGGTCGGCAACTGCCGATCATGTATTCATCGAAGGAGCATGGCTTCTTTACCATCTCCGGCAATCTTGCCACCCAATATGTGCAGGCGGTCGGCTGGGCGATGGCGTCGGCAATCAAGAATGACACCAAGATCGCCGCCGCATGGATCGGCGACGGTTCGACGGCCGAATCCGATTTCCATTCGGCGCTGGTCTTCGCCTCCACCTATAAGGCGCCGGTCATCCTCAATATCGTCAACAACCAATGGGCCATCTCCACCTTCCAGGGCATTGCCCGCGGCGGTTCCGGAACCTTCGCCGCTCGCGGCCTTGGCTTCGGCATCCCAGCGCTTCGGGTCGACGGCAATGACTATCTGGCGGTCTATGCCGTCGCCAAATGGGCGGCCGAGCGCGCAAGGCGCAACCTCGGCCCAACACTGATCGAATATGTCACCTACCGCGTCGGCGCCCATTCCACCTCCGATGACCCGAGCGCCTATCGGCCGAAAACCGAATCCGAGGCCTGGCCGCTCGGCGACCCAGTGCTGCGGCTAAAGAAGCATCTGATCGTGCGTGGTGTCTGGTCGGAAGAGCGCCATGCCCAGGCGGAGGCCGAGGTTCTCGATGAAGTTATCGAGGCACAGAAGCAGGCCGAAAGCCACGGCACGCTGCATGCGGGCGGCAAGCCATCGGTGCGCGACATCTTCGAGGGCGTCTATGCGGAAATGCCCGCCCATATCCGCCGCCAGCGGCAGAAGGCGGGGTACTGACATGGCAAGAATGACAATGATCGAGGCCGTGCGCAGCGCCATGGACGTCTCGATGGGGCGTGACGACGATGTCGTCGTCTTCGGCGAGGATGTCGGCTACTTCGGCGGGGTTTTCCGCGCTACGCAAGGACTCCAGGCCAAATACGGCAAGACCCGCTGCTTCGATGCGCCAATCAACGAATCCGGTATTCTCGGTACGGCGATCGGCATGGCGGCCTACGGCTTGAAGCCCTGCGTCGAAATCCAGTTCGCTGATTATATGTATCCGGCCTATGACCAGATCACCCAGGAAGCGGCGCGCATCCGCTACCGCTCCAATGGCGACTTTACCTGCCCGATCGTCGTGCGCATGCCGACCGGCGGCGGCATCTTCGGTGGGCAGACGCATAGCCAGAGCCCGGAAGCGCTGTTTACCCATGTCTGCGGATTGAAGGTGATCGTGCCGTCCAATCCCTACGACGCCAAGGGCCTGCTGATCGCGGCGATAGAGGATCCGGACCCGGTGATGTTCCTCGAACCGAAGCGGCTCTATAACGGCCCCTTCGATGGTCATCACGAAAGGCCGGTGACGCCCTGGTCGAAACATGATCTCGGCGAGGTTCCGGAAGGGCATTACACGATCCCGATCGGCAAGGCGGAAATCCGCCGGCCGGGGAATGCCGTCACCGTGGTCGCCTACGGTACGATGGTGCATGTGGCGCTTGCCGCGGCCGAGGAGACAGGGATCGATGCCGAGGTGATCGATCTGCGCAGCCTTCTGCCGCTCGACCTCGATACGATCGTCCAGTCGGTGAAGAAGACCGGCCGCTGCGTCGTCGTGCACGAGGCGACGCTTACCTCCGGCTTCGGCGCGGAAGTCGCATCACTGGTTCAGGAGCACTGCTTCTATAGTCTCGAGGCGCCGATCGTGCGCGTGACCGGCTGGGACACGCCGTATCCGCACGCACAGGAATGGGACTATTTCCCCGGTCCCGCCCGTGTTGGCCGGGCGTTGAAAGAAGTGATGGAGGGCTGAGGATGGGTGAATTCGTCATCAAGATGCCCGATGTGGGTGAGGGCGTGGCCGAGGCCGAGCTGGTCGAATGGCATGTCAAGCCGGGCGACCCGGTGCGTGAGGACATGGTGCTCGCGGCAGTCATGACTGACAAGGCGACGGTGGAAATCCCCTCGCCGGTCGAAGGGGTCGTGCTTTGGCTCGGCGCCGATGTCGGCGATACGGTCGCCGTCAAGGCGCCGCTCTTGCGCATCCAGGTCGCCGGCGAGGATGGGAATGCGAGCGAAGAGGCCTCCCTCGCCGCGGCTCCCCAACCTGTGAAGACCGAACCGGCCAAGGACGAGGTGACAGGGCCCAAGCCGGTCGCACCATCTCCGGCAAGACCGATGGTCGAAGCGAAGGCTATTCAGTCGACGGCGCCGGTCGAGCGCCCGGTTCCTCGCGAACCGGCGGAGCGTCCGCTTGCTTCCCCCGCCGTGCGGTTGCGTGCCCAGGAGGCTGGTGTCGATTTGCGCCAGGTGCCCGGCACTGGGCCCGCGGGACGCATTACCCATGACAATCTCGATCAGTTCATCGCGCATGGCGTGCAGCATGCAACCGCTGCTTCAACCGGCCCCGCCCGCAAGACCGATGTCGAGGAGATCAAGGTCACCGGCCTGCGCCGGCGTATCGCCGAGAAGATGCGCCTCGCCGCCTCGCGCATTCCCCACATCACCTATGTCGAAGAGGTCGATGTCACCGACCTTGAAGACTTGCGAGCGACGATGAATGCCGGCCGCAAGCCCGATCAGCCGAAGCTGACCATTCTGCCCTTCCTGATGCGGGCGATGGTGAAGACGCTGGGCGAGCAGCCCGGTATCAACGCCACCTTCGACGACGATGCCGGTGTCGTCACCCGCTACGGCGCCGTCCATATCGGCATCGCCACGCAGACACCCTCCGGCCTGACCGTACCGGTCGTCCGCCACGCCGAAGCCAGGTCGATCTGGGATTGCGCCGCCGAGCTGACACGCCTTGCCGACGCCGCCCGCAATGGCACCGCCGCACGCGAGGAGCTGTCCGGTTCCACGATCACCATCTCCTCGCTCGGCGCGCTCGGCGGCATCGTGACGACGCCGATCATCAACCATCCCGAAGTCGCGATCGTCGGCGTCAACAAGATCATGACCCAGCCCGTCTGGGACGGGAGCCAGTTCATCCCGCGCAAGATCATGAACCTGTCGTCGAGCTTCGACCATCGCATCGTCGACGGCTGGGACGCGGCGGTCTTCATCCAGCGGATCAAGGCGCTGCTCGAAACCCCCGCGCTGATCTTCATCGAAGGTTGATGACATGAAAGAAATCGTCTGCAAGCTCCTCGTCATCGGTGCCGGACCCGGCGGCTATATCTGCGCCATCCGCGCCGGTCAGCTCGGCGTCGATACGGTGATCGTCGAATCCACAAAGGCTGGCGGCACCTGCCTGAATATCGGCTGCATCCCCTCCAAGGCGCTGATCCACGCGGCCGAGGAGTTCGAAAAGGTCAGCCACATGACCACACCCAACGCGCTCGGCATCACTGTCGAGGCGCCAAAGCTCGATCTCGCGCAGACCATACGCTGGAAAGATGGCATCGTCGGCCGGCTGAACAACGGCGTACTCGGTCTTTTGCGCAAGTCCAAGGTCAAGATCGTGCATGGCCAGGCGACGTTCCGCGACGGCAAGACCGTCGAGGTCGAGACCGAGACCGGAACTCAGGTCATCCGTGCAGAAGCAGTTGTCATCGCGACTGGCTCCGAACCGGTCGAGTTGCCGCTGCTGCCCTTTGGCGGAGCGGTCCTCTCGTCCACCGAGGCGCTGTCGTTGACAAGTGTGCCCAATAGTCTCGCTGTTGTCGGCGGCGGCTATATCGGCCTGGAACTCGGCACTGCCTTCGCCAAGCTGGGCGCGCAGGTCACGGTGGTCGAGGCGATGGCGCAAATCCTGCCACAATATGACGCCGAGCTCGTCAAGCCGGTTGCCAAACGCTTGGCTGAGCTCGGCGTGCGCGTTCTGATTGGAGCGAAGGCGAAAGCCTATTCGGGAGAGGCGCTGCTGATCGAGACCGCTGCCGGCGAGGAAGAGCGGATCGCCGCTGACAAGGTTCTCGTCACAGTCGGGCGCAAGCCACGCACGGAAGGTTGGGGTCTCGAGGAACTCGATCTCGATCGCGCGGGCCGTTTCATTCGCATCGATGAGCGCTGCCGCACTTCCATGCGTGGTGTCTATGCCATCGGCGATGTCACGGGCGAGCCGATGCTTGCCCATCGCGCCATGGCGCAGGGGGAGATGGTTGCGGAGATCGTCGCCGGCCGAAAGCGTGTCTGGGATAAACGTGCCATTCCCGCCGTATGCTTCACCGATCCCGAGATCGTCACGGCGGGGCTTTCACCCGATGAAGCGCGCGCCCAGGGCTATGAAATCCGCGTCGGTCTCTTTCCCTTCGCCGCCAACGGTCGTGCGATGACGACCCAGTCGGAAGACGGTTTTGTGCGGGCTGTAGCGCGCGCGGACACCAATCTGGTGCTTGGCCTGCAGGCGGTTGGTGCCGGCGTCTCGGAGTTGTCAAGCGCGTTCTCGCTGGCACTCGAGATGGGCGCGCGGCTGGAAGACATCGCCGGGACGATCCACGCCCACCCGACCCGCAGCGAAAGCCTGCAGGAAGCCGCGTTGAAGGCGCTTGGCCATGCCCTGCACATCTGAACCGGTCTCAGCTGCCAATAATCATTTTTCCGGAGATTTCGGTGACCAAAGGATGGTTTCGGCCGTCTTTTCGTAGGCCATGCCCTCCGGATAGCTGATGAGCTCCAATTGCAAGCCCCAGGGTGATTGGAAATAGAGAATGCTCTGTCCGGCATTCGGTCCCTCGCTGATGGGGAGCGGTCCGAGGCGGGTCGGGATGCCTTGTGTATCCAGGTAGGCCTTGGCCGCCTGAATGTCTTCGACATAAAGCCCGACATGGAAGGCGCCGATGTCGCTGTTCCTTTGTTCAAGGCGGCGCTGGTCCGGTGCCTCATATTCGAAGAGCTCCAGGCTGGAGCCGTAGCCGACGCGGATAAGCGCCGCGCGCCTGATGCGGGCGCGTGGATGAGTGCCCAGCGCCTGGCGCATGAAATCGCCGTCTTCGTCACCGATCGGGCCGAATGTATAGGCATGCCTGCAACCAAGGATTCGGACGAAGAATTCGAGTGCCTCGTCAAGATCAGGAACGGTAATGCCCGTATGGTCTTGACCCAGGAGGCCTGGCAATCCCAGGCTTGCGGCATTTGTCATGCAAGTCTCCCCTTCAACAGTTCCAGGACGAACCGTCGCCTGTGTGGTTCCGCGGCCCCGTCGCGCGGGCGCCGCCATTTTCTACCGAAAGCCTTGCTTCGCAAGTCATACGATCGATGCTGGTTGCGTCGAGCCTACCCTATGTCAGAATTCCGGCGAGCAGGGTTGGCTTCAAAACCTCGGGACACTCTGTCGCAGGCAGCGAAGCATTGCCGATCGCAGCAATGGCCGGCATACGATGAGAGTAGGGATGTGCTTAGGGGGGCGAAAGCGGTGGCAGTCGATTTCAATTCGGAACTTCATGCGCGGCCATCGATCTATTTTTCGGGTCCGGCGCTGGTCGAGCATATCGCCCTGTCGGGCACATCACCCTCGATCTCCGACCTCAGCCACCGCGTTGTCGTTGCCGAGGACGCAATCGAAGGCCCTCGAACACAGGTCGAGTTTCATACCGAGTTCGTGACCGTCACCCGGGTGACACCTCTTGAGGCCGATCCGTCGGCCTGGCCCGCGGGTTCCCTGTCGATCGATGAGGCGGCGCGGCTCGCTGGCTTGATCGACTGGGCGTTCATTTGCCGATTGGAAATTCTCATTTGCGGATCGGCGCCCAGCGAACTTGGCCCTCTCCTTTCGTCGCTTCAATTCGGCGATACGGCAGCGTCCACCATTGGCGGCGGAGCCGCGCTCGTTTGCTCGGATTTTCGCGTCGGAGACAATGGTACCAGCCGCACGATCCTTTTCAATCACGACCTCAACGCCTATCGGCTCGGCCGCATGGTGCGCAGGGTCTATGAAATCGAGACCTACCGCGTCATGGCGCTTTTGGGCTTTCCGGAGGCGCGGCGGCTTGGCCCGGTTCTTGGCGGCTACGACCGGAAGCTTGTCGAATTGACCAATCGCCACGTATCGACCTCCGCTGAAGACCATAAGCGGCTGCTCGATGAGATCTCTCAGCTTTCCGCGGAGGTGATCTCCGCGGCGGCACAGACGCGCAATCGCTTCGGCGCAACGGCAGCCTACGCCAAGATCGTCGAGGAACGCATCGCCGAGCTGCGCGAGACCCACGTTCCAGGTTTTCAGCGTTTCGGGGTTTTCGTGGCGCGCCGCTTCAAACCGGCGGTCAGGAGCTGTGAAGCGACCGCATTGCGCTTGGAGCAATTGTCGCATGCGACCATGCATCTGATCGACCTGCTTCAGACCCGCATCCAGGTGGAGATCGAGGTCCAGAACGCCGTTCAGATTCAGGCCATGGCCGAACGCGCCGAAACCCGGGTCAAAATTCAGCGGGCGGTCGAGGGTCTCTCGATCATCGCCATCAGCTACTACCTTCTGAGCCTGATCAAGGTCGCGATCGAGACGGCGGATCATGCCGGCCTTCACATCAATCCGATCTACATGCTGATCTCCATTCCCGTGGTGATCGGAGCGGTTGCCCTCGCGATCCTGAGGGTCAGGCACGCGCTGAAACCCTGAAGTCTTTTTGAACGTAGCGCACGGCAACTGCTGCCAGCACCAGCACGAATCCGAACTCCCACGCGCTTGGCGAGCCGCCAAGCGCGTGTCATGCCGACATGCCCTCAATTGGCTGTCGGTCTTGGAAGAAGCACTTATAATTGTAATGAAACAATATACAGATTGACATGATCCATTGTCTCTTTCACGCTGATGTCATGAACATTCAGCCCGAGAAAGAGATGAAATTCGTGATGACGCCGGTTGCATCATTGGCAAGGCATCGGTGCGCGCCATGACAATGATGGTGACGCTGGAGGATATAGAAGCGGCGCGGCGGCGCATTGCCCCAAAGGTGCTGCGCACGCCGTTGCGGCTCTCGCAAGCTCTGTCTCAGCGGGCGGGTATTCCAGTTCATCTCAAGCTGGAAAACCATCAGCATACGGGCAGTTTCAAACTTCGCGGCGCCACGAACGCGCTTCTATGTTTGGACGAGAAGGAACGTTCGCGCGGGCTGGTGACGGCATCGACCGGCAATCACGGCAGGGCGGTTGCCCACGCCGCCAAGGCGATGGGCGCCCGTGCGACCATCTGCCTGTCCGCGCTTGTTCCGACCAACAAGGTCGAAGCTATCCGAAATCTTGGCGCGGACATCCGTATCGTCGGACACTCGCAGGATGATGCGATGTCGGAGGTCGAGCGCCTCGTCCGTGAAGAGGGCATGTATTTCATTCCCCCGTTTGATGATGCCGATGTCATTGCAGGCCAAGGCACGCTCGGACTCGAGGTCGCCGATGACTTGCCTGAGACCGCGCTTGTCCTTGTACCAGTCTCGGGCGGAGGGCTGGCCTCGGGCGTTGCCGCCGCGATCAAGAGCCGTCTGCCGGCCGCCAAGGTGGTCGGCGTTTCGATGGAGCGCGGCGCGGCGATGGCGACAAGCCTTGCGGCGGGTCGTCCAACGGATGTGCAGGAGGTAGAGACCCTGGCGGATTCACTGGGCGGCGGCATTGGGCTCGATAACCGCCTGACCTTCCGAATGTGCCGGACGCTTCTCGATGATGTCATCCTGCTCAGCGAGGAGGAGATCGCCGCCGGCATTCGCCATGCGGCCTTGATCGAGGGATTGACGGTCGAAGGGGCGGGCGCGGTCGGGATAGCGGCCCTGCTTGCCGGCAAGATCAAATCCAATGGTCCAACGGTTGTCGTCGTTTCCGGAGGCAATATCGATCCGGCGACCCATCGGGCTATCGTGAGCGGGCTCGATGAGGGAGTGGCGCCATGACACGCGTGCTGATCCTGACGGAAACAGACCTTCGCAAGGTCGTTCAGCTTGATAGCGATGCTGTCGATTGCGTCGAGCAGGCATTCGCGGCGCTGGCGACGAAGGCCGTGGAAATGCCACCGATCATGCGGCTCGACATCCCCGCCCATCGCGGCGAGGTCGACGTGAAGACGGCCTATGTTCCCGATCTCGCCAGTTTCGCGATCAAGGTCAGCCCCGGCTTCTTCGACAATCCATCACTTGGACTGCCAAGCACCAACGGGCTGATGATGCTCCTGTCGGCACGCACCGGCCTGGTCGAGGCGCTCCTGCTCGATAATGGCTATCTGACGGATGTGCGCACGGCCGCCGCAGGGGCCGTTGCCGCGCGACACCTGTCGCGCCCAGATAGCCGGATCGCAGCGATTTTTGGCGCCGGCATGCAAGCCCGTCTGCAATTGCGCGCGCTTGCGCTCGTCCGACCAATCGAGGCTGCACGGATTTGGGCGCGCGATCTAGCAAAGGCCGACAAACTCGCGACCGACCTGACGGCCGAACTCGGCTTTCCCGTCGTGGCGGAAGCGGATGCCAAACAAGCCTGCCGTGACGCCGATATTGTCGTCACCACCACGCCGTCGGATACGCCGATCCTCGATGCCACCTGGCTGCAGCCGGGCCAGCATGTCACCGCCATGGGTTCCGACGCCGAACACAAGAACGAGATCGATCCGCGCCTGATTTTGAAAGCCACGCCTTACGTCGCCGATAGCCTGAAACAGACGCGGCGCCTGGGCGAGCTTCATCATGCGATCGTAGCAGGACTTGTGAGCGAAAGCGCCGATTTCCCCGAACTCGGCGCCATTATCGCCGGCAAAGCGGCGGGCCGCCGGTCGCCCGAGGCGATCACCCTTTGCGATCTGACCGGGACCGGCGTCCAGGATACCGCCATTGCCACGCTTGCCCATCGACGCGCCGTCTCGGCCGGCGCAGGCCAAGCGATCGAAACGACGAAAGCATCAGGAGACTAAGCGTGAGCGAACCAACCCTCAATTTCACCCGCGCCGAATATGCCGAGCGGCTCGAAAAGACGCGCCGCGCGATGGAAAAAGCCGGTGTCGATCTCGTCATAGTCACGGATCCCTCCAACATGCACTGGCTCACCGGCTATGACGGCTGGTCCTTCTACGTGCATCAATGCGTGCTGGTGCCAGGCTCCGGCGAGCCGATCTGGTATGGCCGTGGCCAGGATGCCAATGGCGCCAAGCGCACCGCCTATCTGGCCCACGACAACATCATCGGCTATCCCGATCACTACGTGCAGTCCAATGAGCGCCATCCGATGGATCTGCTCTCGAAGATCATCGAGGAACGCGGCTGGGCCAACGCCTCGATCGCCGTCGAGATGGACAATTACTGGTTCACCGCCGCTGCCTATGCCTCGCTCGTCAAGCACTTGCCGAATGCCCGTTTCAAGGATGCCCAGGGGCTCGTGAACTGGCAGCGCGCCGTCAAGAGCAAGACCGAGCTCGACTATATGCGCAAGGCAGGTCGCATCGTCGAGGCCATGCACCAGCGGATCGTCGAAAAGGTCGAGCCGGGCATTCGCAAATCCGATCTGGTCGCCGAAATCTATGATGCCGGCATTCGCGGCGTTGACGGCTTCGGCGGCGATTACGCTGCCATCGTTCCCTTGCTGCCGTCGGGCGCCGATGCCTCCGCCCCGCATCTGACCTGGGACGACAAGCCGATGAAGAGCGGCGACGGCACCTTCTTCGAGATCGCCGGCTGCTATCGCCGCTATCATTGCCCGCTGTCGCGCACCGTCTTCCTCGGCAAGCCGACGCAGGCCTTTCTCGACGCGGAGAAGGCGACGCTTGAGGGCATGGAGGCCGGCCTTGCCGCCGCCAAGCCAGGTAACGTCTGCGAGGATATCGCCAACGCTTTCTTCGCGGTCCTGAAGAAATACGGGATCGTCAAGGACAACCGCACCGGCTATCCGATCGGCCTTTCCTATCCGCCGGATTGGGGCGAGCGGACCATGAGCCTGCGCCCCGGCGATCGCACCGAGCTCAAACCAGGCATGACGTTCCATTTCATGACCGGTCTCTGGCTGGAAGACATGGGCATGGAAATCACCGAAAGCATCGTCATCACCGAGAGTGGCGTCGAGTGCCTCTCCAACGTTCCCCGACGACTTGTCGTGAAGTGATCGCCTGAGATGAACAACATGAGCATATCCAAACGGCCATCGCCGATCACGCCGACAGTCGATTTCGATCGCGACGGCATCCAGCACGGGCATCTGCGCCTTCCCTGGTCGCGCGACGATTCCGCCTGGGGTTCGATCATGATCCCCATCTGCGTCATCAGGAACGGCGAGGGGCCGACGGCGCTTTTAACTGGCGCCAATCATGGCGATGAATATGAGGGCCCCGTTGCCCTCTTCGATCTCGCCCGCACGCTGAAGCCGGAGGAGATCAAGGGGAGGATCATCATCGTTCCGGCGATGAATTACCCTGCCTTCCGCGCAGCAACGCGCACCTCGCCGATCGACAAAGGCAACCTCAATCGGAGTTTTCCGGGCCGGCCTGATGGCAGCGTGACCGAGAAGATCGCGGACTATTTTACCCGCTACCTGCTGCCGCTTGCCGACATCGTGCTCGACTTTCATTCTGGCGGGCGCACCCTCGATTTCCTGCCCTATGCCGCAGCGCATGCTTTGCCGGATACGAGCCAGGAGAAGGCCTGCTTCGATGGAGTTGCCGCGTTCTCCGCACCCTATTCCATGCGAATGATCGAGATCGATGCTGTCGGCATGTACGACACAACGGCCGAGGAGATGGGCAAGGTCTTTGTGACCACGGAGCTTTCGGGCGGTGGAACCATATCGGCGCGCACGGCTTCCATTGCCAAGCGCGGCGTATTGAATGTGCTGAAGCACGCCGGAATCGTTGCAGGCGCCCCGGAGATCGAAGCGACGCAATGGCTCGACATGCCGTCGTCGGACTGCTTCATCTTTTCCGATGGCGACGGCCTATTCGAACCGCTCAAGGACCTGGGTGAGAAGGTTTCGCGAGGAGAAATCATCGCCCGTATCCATCCGATTGGACGCACCGGATCGGAGCCCTCGGACTATAGGGCCGCGCTGGACGGTGTTCTCGCCGCACGTCATTTCCCCGGCCTCATCAAGACCGGGGATTGCCTGGCCGTCGTCGCGACCTTGACGGGAGGCCCCTGAATTGCCGCGCCGCGACAGCGCGGCGCGGATCACCAACCCGCGACGGCAAAGAACCGGAAAACCGGACGGCCGATAGCGGAATCCAACCACAGAGGAGTGAACCATGAGATCGAATTTTTACCGCAGCCTCATTGCCACGGGCCTGACCCTTGGCTTCGCCGTTTCAGCCCATGCCGCCAGCCTCGAGCAGATCAAGAAGGATGGCTACATCCGCGGCGCCAGCGCCAACGAGGTTCCCTATAGCTATATGGACGAGAGCGGTGCCGCCAAGGGCATTGGTCCCGATGTTGCCGCCGCCGTGCTGAAGTCGATGGGTGTCAAGGAAGTCGACTGGACCGTGACGCCATTCGGGTCGCTGATCCCCGGCCTGAAGGCCAAGCGCTTCGACTTCGTTGCCGCCGAGCAGAACATCCTGCCGGAGCGCTGCAAGCAGGTGCAATTCACCACGCCGAATTCGAGCTACGGCGAGGGGTTATTGGTGCCGAAGGGCAATCCGAAGAAGCTGCATTCCTATGAGGATATCAAGAAGGATCCGTCGCTCAAGGTCGCGATCGTATCGGGTGCCGATCAGCTCGATTTCTTCCATGGTCTCGGCATTCCGGAGTCCCAGATCGTCATGATCCAGGCGAATGCGGATGCGCTGTCCACGATCCAGACCGGCCGCGCCGACGCCTATGCGGCAACCGAACTGACCGTCGCCAAGCTCGTTCAGGGCAGCACGAATGTCGAGCACGCAGAGCCGTTCACGGATCCGGTCATCAACGGGAAATCCGTCAGAAGCTATGGCGGCTTTGATTTCCGGCCCGAGGACAAGGATCTCTACAAGGCCTTCAATACCGCTCTCGAGGCTTTCAAGAAGACCGACGACTACAAGAAAATCCTGATGTCCTATGGTCTCAGCGCCGAAAGCGTCGAGGCCGCGCGCACGAAGAGCACCGAAGACCTGTGCGCGGGCAAATGAGCCTATCGATAATCGAGAGCGACTCGGCGGCCATCCGCGGAAGATTGCCGGGTCGTTCGGCCCCTCCCATTCTGGAACGGAGGTGACCCGGACATGAGCTGGACCCACTATCTGCCGGCATTGCTGAAGGGCGCGGAGGTGACGGCGCTCATCGCCGTCGCCTCGATGTTCCTGGGCGCGATCCTCGCCTTTGCGGCCGGCCTTGCGCGCTTTGCCGGAGGGCGGCTGCTCTCCGCAATCGCGATCGTCTATATCGAGATCTTTCGCGGTACCTCGCTTCTGGTGCAGCTTTTCTGGCTCTATTACGCGCTGCCGCTGATCGGGATCTCCTTCGATCCCATCACCACGGGCATCGCCGGTCTGGCGCTCAACATCGGCGCCTATGGCGCGGAGGTGGTGCGCGGCGCGTTGCAGGCGGTTCCCGACACGCAACATGAGGCGGCGCGCGCCTTGAATTTCGGGCACGGCCAGACACTCTTCCATATCGTCCTACCGCAGGCCGTGGTCGAAATGATGCCGGCCTTCGGTAATCTCGCCGTCCAGAATCTGAAGGACACCGCATTGGTGTCGCTGATCTCAATCAGCGATCTCACCTTCCAGGCGCAGCAATTGCGCAACATCACGCTCGACAGCGTAACGATCTATTCGCTGACGCTCATCGGATATTTCATCATGGCGCTCATTCTGGTTGCCTTCATGCGCTGGCTGGAGACGATTCTTCGCCGTGGCGTCGCCTTCCCGGGGAGGGCCCCGGCATGATGTATGGCTTCACCTGGGATACGTCGACGACGCTGTCTTTCGCATTGTCGATCCTGCCGATCCTTGGCATCGGCCTGATCGTCACGCTGGAGGCGGCGGCCGCCGGCTTTGCGATCGCGCTTGTTCTCGGCCTTGTCTTCGCCTTGCTGCGGCGCAGCCGCTTCGCGGTGATCTCCTGGCCGACGGCTTTCGTCATCGAGTTCCTGCGCGATACGCCGCTGCTCGTCCAACTCTTCTTCCTCTATTACGTCCTGCCGATCTACGGCATCGTCCTGCCGGCCTTCCTGACCGGTGCGTTGGCGCTCGGTCTGCAGTATTCGGCCTATACGTCGGAGGTCTATCGCGGCGGCCTGGATGCCGTGTCGCTCGGACAATGGGAAGCTGCGACGGCGCTCAATCTCAGCCGCGGCCGCACCTATTGGGATATCATAATCCCACAGGCCATTCCCCGCATCATTCCGGCCATGGGCAACTATCTCGTGTCCATGTTGAAGGAGACACCGGTCCTGTCCGTCGTCACGGTGGTTGATATGCTCAACCTCGCCAATCTTATCGGGGATCGGACGTTCGAGTATCTGGTGCCGCTTTCGCTCGTCGGCCTGATCTTTCTCATCCTCACGCTCGTCTGCTCGGCGGCCATTCATTGGCTCGAAAAGGCGTTGCCGAAAAACGGAATTGCTCTCAAATGACGCAACCACTGATCCGCTTTCAAGATGTGACCAAGCGCTACGGCCACCTGACCGTTCTCGACAATTTCTGCTTCGACGTCACGCCCGGCGAAAAGGTGACATTGATCGGTCCTTCCGGTTCTGGAAAATCGACGGTCCTGCGCATCCTGATGACGCTCGAACCTTTCCAGGAGGGTACCCTGCATCTGGCCGGTATGTCCTATCATCAGGATAACGGCCGTGGTCGTTTCCTCGCCAGCGAGGCGCATCTGCGCCAGATCCGTACCCATGTCGGCATGGTGTTCCAGAGCTTCAACCTGTTTCCGCACATGACCGTGCTGCGCAACGTCGTCGAAGCGCCGACACGCGTGCTCGGGCTTGGCCGGGCGGAGGCCGAGTGCCGCGCGGTCGAGCTTTTGCGCATGGTCGGGCTTTCGGAGAAGAAGGATCATTATCCGAGCCAGCTTTCCGGCGGCCAGCAGCAGCGCGTCGCGATCGCCCGTGCGCTCGCCATGCGTCCAAGGGTGTTGTTGTTCGACGAGCCGACATCGGCGCTCGATCCGCAGCTCGTCGGCGAGGTGCTCGGCGTCATCCGCGATCTAGCCCATGAACATGATCTGACCATGCTGCTCGTCACCCATGAGATGCGCTTTGCCCGCGAAGTCTCCGATCGCGTCTGCTTTTTCGACAGGGGCCGCATCTGCGAGCAAGGTAAGCCGGAAGATATCTTCAGCGCGCCGAAGGAAGACCGCACCAAGGAGTTTCTGCGCTCCGTTCTTTGATCGGATGCAGCGCTGAACTTGACGCCTTCCGTTGCGATTAAACGATCGATCCCACATCGAAGACAGGCGGCAGCTGTTCGAACGTGCCGCGAACGGTTTCGAGCGCCGAGCGAAGGGCGGAATGGGAGAGTCGGCCACCGAGACAGATGCGGATGCCGCCGACCGGCCGCTCTCCACCGGCGACGAACGGATCGGATGGCGTGACCGCCACGCCTTTGCGGGCAAGCGCCCGCGCGAGACCTTCCTCGGTCCAACGTTCCGGAACAGAAAGCCAGGCGCAAAGCGACAGCGGATGGCTGCCGGCGACGAATGGCGCCAGCACATCAGAGACGATCGCCTGCCGGGCCTCCGCCTCGCTTCGCTGGACGGCAAGCAGGGCTTGCGCCGTCCCATCCAGTACCCAGCGCGACGCCATTTCGGCGACGACGTTAGTGGCGCTCCATCCGGTGACGCGCAGGATCGAAGCGGCGCGGATCGAATAATGTGCCGGCACGACGAGATAGCCGATGCGCAATCCCGTCATGACGGATTTCGTGAAGCTGGTCACGAAGAAGCCGAGCTCGGGTATGAGGTCCGCCATCGAGGGAAGGGGATCGCGCAGCATCGGCTTGTAAACCTCATCCTCGATGACGAAGACACCATGCCGGCGGGCGATATCCGCGATTGCGCGCCGACGCTCGGCCCCCATGACATGGCTGGTGGGATTGCCAAGCGAGGAAACGATGACAAGCGCCGTTACGTCGCCGATGGCACAGGCCGCCTCGAAGGCCTCGGGCAGGATACCCTCGCGATCGGTCGGAAGACCACGCAGCGTAAAGCCGAGAACATTGGCAAGGCCGATGATGCCGTGATCGGTCAGGCTCTCGGTCAGGACCACTTCGTCGGGACGAACGACCGAAGCGACGGCAAGGAAAAGCCCGTGCGCCGCGCCATTCGTGATCAGGATCCGGTCTGGATCGGTCTTCACCGACAAGCCGGCGAGCCAGACCTGCGCCGCGGCGCGATGGGCATCGAGGCCGGCGATCGGCCGGCAGGGCCGCATGAAGCTGCTATTGTCGCTTTCGGCAAGCGCCTGCATCAGTTCACGGGCCGATCGCTCATGCGCCTCGGTATAGACAGCTCGGATGATGGAGAGATCGGCGCTGCCGCTCGGATCGCGATCGAGCATGAAGCTGTCGGCGCGTTCGGTGACGCGGCTGCGCACGAAGGTGCCGCGCCCCACCTCGCCGCGCAGGTAGCCGCGGCGCTCCGCCTCCTTGTAGCTCAAACTCACGGTTTGGACAGAAATTCCCAGTGCATGGGCAAGATCGCGATGCGTTGGCATCTGCGCGTGGACGGGCAGAATGCCGTCATCGATGTCGGAGATGATCTTGTCGGTGAGCAGCTTGTGCTTGGTCACGCCCTTGCGATGCTGAAGGACGGGCTTCCAGGCGCCATTGTCCTGGCTTTTTGAATCATGACGATACATGGATTGATCCGGTACAATTACAGGAGTCCATGTACACCATTCGGCACCGGATGGCGACGACCGAATGCAATGGCGCGGCCTTTTGTCAACAACAGGCCGCGCCATTGGCGTAGGATGTGCAGGGTCGCCTCGTCAGGAGCGGATCAGCGGTTCGAAAATACGCTTTCGATGGCGCCGGCCGCCGCCTTGACGACGATATCGGCTTCCTCGCGCGTCAGGCATAGCGGCGGCGCAAAGCCGAGGATGTCTCCTTGCGGCATGGCGCGGCCGATGACACCGCGCTCGAGCAATGCCGACGCCACCTGCGGTCCGATCTTCTGCGCGGGATCGAAGAACTTTCGATCATCCTTGTCCTCGACGAATTCGATGGCCGCCATCAGCCCGTCGCCACGAACCTCGCCGACATGCCTGTGGCCGCCGACGGCCTTGGCGAGTTCGGAGCGGAAATAGGCGCCGGTAGAGCCTGCATTTTCGACGATGCCGAGTTCGTCGACCAGCTCGAGATTGGCGATACCAGCAGCCGCGCAGATCGGATGCGCCGAATAGGTCCAGCCATGACCGATGGCGCCGAGCTGGTCGGATCCCTGCACGAGAACCTGCCACATCTTGTCGGAGACGATGCTGCCCGAAAGCGGCGCATAGGCGGAAGTCAGGCCCTTGGCGATGGTGATCAGATCCGGCTTCATACCGTAATGATCGGAGCCGAACATCGTGCCGAGACGGCCGAAGCCGGTGACGACCTCGTCGGCGACGAGCAGCACGTCATATTTGTCGAGGACGGCCTGGATCTTCTGCCAGTAGGTCTTCGGTGGCGGAACGATGCCGCCGGTGCCGAGGATCGGCTCGCCGATAAAGGCCGCGACCGTCTCCGGACCTTCAGCGAGGACCATCTCCTCCAGTCTGTCCGCGCAATGCTGCGCGAATTGTTCCTCGTTCATCGCGCGGTCGGCGCGGCGGAAGAAATAGGGCGCCTCGGTGTGGAGGATCGGCGCACGTGGCAGGTCGAAGGCCTTGTGGAAGAGTTCGAGACCGGTGAGGCTGCCCGTCATGACGCCTGAGCCATGATAGCCGCGCCAGCGCGAAATGATCTTCTTCTTTTCCGGTCGGCCGAGAATATTGTTGTAGTACCAGATGAGCTTGATGTTGGTCTCGTTGGCATCGGACCCGGAAAGCCCGAAATAGACGCGGCTCATGCCTTCCGGGGCGCGGTCGATGATCATCTTCGAAAGCGTGATGGAAGCTTCCGTGCCGTGGCCGACATAGGCGTGGTAATAGGCAAGGTTCCTTGCCTGCTCGGCGATTGCATTGGCGATTTTCTCCCTTCCATAGCCGACATTGACGCAATAAAGGCCGGCAAAGGCATCGAGGCTCTTCTTGCCGGCGGTATCCGTGATGTAGACGCCTTCGGCGCCGGCGATGACGCGCGTCGGAGTTTCGCCGCGCGCATGCATTCCCATGTGGGTCGAGGGATGGAAGAAATGGTCCCTGTCCCAGGCATTCAATTCGTTGCGCTTGTCCAACATATTCTCGTTCCTTCTTTTTTATTCGCGGCGTCAGGCTGTCGTGTCGACGCAGAGATATTTGAGCTCGGTGAAAGCCTCGATGCCGTGGCGGGAGCCTTCGCGGCCGAGACCGGATTGCTTCCAGCCGCCGAAGGGAATTGGGCCGCCCGTGATCTTCACGCGGTTGATGGCCACCATGCCGTATTCAAGCGATCGGCCAAGCCGCATCTGCCGCGCACCGTTGGCCGTGACAACGTAGGCGACGAGGCCATATTCCGTGTTGTTAGCCCGGGCCACCACCTCGTCCTCGCTGTCGAAGACGCTGACGGCTGCGATCGGTCCGAAGGTTTCTTCGTGCATGATCAACGCGTCCGGCGCAGGCTCGACGAGCAGGGTCGGCTGGAAGAAGAGGGAGCCGGCCGCATGGCGCTTGCCGCCGGTAACGAGCCTTGCGCCATGCTGCAAGGCGTCCCTGACCTGCTCCTCGACCTTGGCAACCGCACGTTCATGCATGAGCGGCCCGATGTCGGAGGTGCCATCCAATCCGTTCCCGACCTTAAGAGCTTCGATGCGCTTGGCGAACGCCGTAACGAAAGCGTCCATGATCGGGCGCTGGACGAAGATACGGTTGGCGGCGAGGCAGTCCTGACCGGAGGTCGCGAATTTGGCACTGATAGCGATATCGACGGCGCGGCCGAGATCCGCATCGTCGAAGACGATCAAGGGCGCATGGCCGCCAAGCTCCATCACAAGACGCTTCATTGTCCCCGCACACTGGCCGGCGATCATCTTGCCGATGCCGGTCGAGCCGGTGAAGCTCAATGCCCTGACCCGGAGGTCGTCGCAGAAGGCGCCGACGATGGTTGCGGCATCACCGGTCACGACATTGAACACACCGGCCGGAAGCCCGGCACGTTCGCCGAGTTCGGCAAGGGCCAGCGCCGATAGCGGAGTTTCGGACGACGGATGAGCGACGACGGTGCAGCCGGCCGCAAGCGCTGCAGCGGCCTTACGCGTGATCATGGCGGAAGGAAAGTTCCAGGGGGTGACGATGCCGACGACGCCAAGCGCTTCCCGGCGCACGATCATTTCGGCATTTGGCAGATGGCTGGTCACGCTCTCAGCATTGATGCGCTTTGACTCCTCGGCATACCATTCGATGAAGCCTGCGGCGTAATCGATCTCGCCACGAGATTCGGCGAGCGGCTTGCCTTGTTCCAGCGTCATGATGAGCGCCAGATCCTCGCGCGCCTCCAGCATGAGTTCATACCACTTGCGCAGAATCGCTGATCGCTGCTGTGGCAGCAGTGAACGCCAGGCTGCAAAGGCACGCGCGGCAGTATCGATGGCGCCGACGGTCTCCTGCCTGTCGAGACTGGCAACCCAGGCAAGCGTCGCGGACGATGCAGGGTCCGTGACCTCGAAGCTTTGATTGGCTTTGCCGGCGACCCACCGACCGGCAATATAGGAAAGATCTCGCAGCAGATGGCGGTCGTTCAGCCTTGAAAGGGCTTCATGATAGGTGGCGCGAGCGTGGAGCGCGGTCATGGTCGGGTCTCTCGTTCCAGATACCCGATGCTGCCATGGAACGCCGCGAGAGATTGTCCATTGCTGGTGGTTGGAAGAGAGAAAGGACCTAAAGTGAATGGTGTCTGTAGAGAATCTCTCTATTCGCCGCCAGGCGCATCCGGGGAAAGCAGGTCGGCGACGGGAAGCACCGTTTCTTCCTTTACGGTCTTGGTCACGATGTATGTAAAATAGCGTTCGATCCCGAGGTCGCGATTTAGGAGGTCGTCGATCAGACGCTGATAGGCATCGATATCTGCCGCCATGATCTTCAGGATGTAATCGACGCCACCGCCGACGGCCCAGCAGGCCACGATCTCCGGCGTCGCCGCGACCGTTCGTTCGAAGCGCTCGAAATCCGCCTGGCGATGATTGGCGAGCGTGACCTCGACCATGACGCTGGCGATCGGAGCAAGACGCCGCAGTGCCAGATGTGCATGGTAACCAGTGATAATTCCAGCCTTTTCCAGCTTTCGAAGGCGGAGCCAGCATGGCGTCGGCGACAATCCCACCTTATCGGCCAGCGCGAGCTTGGTGATGCGGCCATCGCGCTGAATGGCGTCCAGTATCCGCAGATCGATTGCATCAAGTTTCATGTGAAAGCTGCTTGTTGTCGTCACTTATCGTTTCCAGACCAATGGCACTCGAAACCAGAGCTGACAAGCTTGCTTCGTGGAATTGGGCTGATCGCGCGGCGTTGTCTGATCCTGAATGAGGCTCTTTATCTGCCGGATGGGCGCTGATTATGTTATGCGGCTATCGGAAAACAGGTTGACGAGCGATGCTCTTCACATCCCGTCAGCGGGGTATCATGGAAAAAAATATAATAGATATTTCTAATTTGCGCTGCGATGCCAAATCTTCTCGCGCCTTATTCTATGATGTTCGGGATCGAGCGTTCAATGCGAACATCCAGACGGATGACGCGCGTGCTGAGAATTTGAGATTCGCGCACGGTTTCGAAAACGGGCAGGAAAACCGGACGAATGATCGTGAACCAGGAAGCGACCTCGTCGATGTTGGCACTGACGCTTGTGGTCTTGCCGCTTTCATCCTTGCCGACGATCAAAAGATTGCCGGCCAGCGGCGAGGGGTGATCTTTCAAATCCGCTATGCTGGAAAGTCCGTCGATAAGGCCGTTATTATCGGCATAGAGAAGATGGGAGTCCGCGATGCGGACGATATCGATCCCACTGGAGCCGACCAACTTGCGGATGTGCTCGATCCGGTTGCCGGCGGGAAGCATCACCGTCCGGATCGTTCCGTCGACCGTGCTTAAAAGATATGACTTGGCTTCTGGCATGGGAATTTCTTCCGTTTGCCGTTCGACGAAGTGCGGTTCTTGCGCACGAACGAGGCGAAGCTGCGGTCGTGCTCTCCTATGGGATTCATATGGGCTATAATCATTCGCCATTCCCATGCCACCTCGAGAATTAGCAGCAGAAGATATTGGCCCTATAGGCGCGAGCTTGTGCAACTTTTGCAAGCATCAAAATTCGTTCGGTGTGTTGCCTTTTCTTCAACGGCGACGTGTCCCCGAGGCCTCTAATCCGAATATATTGAGCCACATTTGCTTTAGCGGCCCCCGAATACTTCCGCGATGCATGAATAACGTTACGCGCCAGCGCTCCGGCCTGCCGCTCACGAAAATGACATGAGCGTTGACATCTCAAGCTGGAGTAAAAAAGGCGATGCCTGCCACCTTTGATTGATAATGGGTCGACGGAGGCGAGATAGCGCCGTGATGGATAGCGCCGCCGAGCAAGGATCATCCTGTCCAGACAAGGGAGCGACTATTCCAATGAATGCGCGGATGCCTTTCCGGCTCGAACTGCGATCTCATCGAGATATTCCTCGAAATATCTGCGGGCAATGATGGATGTCATCGAGAGGCTGCGTCTGGGGTCAACGATCAAGGAAAGGATCATTGGCGGCAAGCCGCTGTCGGCTAAGCGAGAATAGTGCAATCCGTCCTCATGCGGGAGGGGCATGCCGGAAGCGATCGCGGTCACCCCGAAACCGCAGCCCTCGCGGACCATGGACCGCATGAGCGACAAGCTGTTGGTCGTCAAGACAGGCTGAAAGCGGATGTCGATGCGCGCCGCCGCAATATCAACGACATCACGTAGATGACTGCTGGTGTCGGGAACGATCGTCGGCTTCTTGAAGAATTCGCCGATGGAGATGCTGTCCTGCTGCTCTACGCCTGCGGGCAGCATGGCGATGAGATGAAAATCGGCGGAGCGCGTAACAATGACCCCCGGCAGGGGCAGGGGGCTGAAGGTCAGTCCGAAATCTGCGTCCCCGTCCCTGACCAGCTGTCGCACGCG
Organism: Rhizobium sp. ERR 1071; assembly: GCF_007828675.1. NCBI lineage: Bacteria > Pseudomonadati > Pseudomonadota > Alphaproteobacteria > Hyphomicrobiales > Rhizobiaceae > Rhizobium > Rhizobium sp. ERR 1071. Next base: position 341,936 of record NZ_VITM01000005.1, read on the forward strand.
ATCGGAATCCTCCACTGCGATCGCATTGCGGATACGAGGGTGGTCCTTCGTGAATCGCGCTATCACTGCCGGCAGGAAATCGGGCACGGTTTCCTGGGAAGCCGCGATTTTCACCTCGCCGCGGCGTAGTCCCTTCAGTTCCTCGATCTCGGATTTGATGCGGGAAAGGTCCTTATTCCATTCCCTGTAGCCACGAGCAGTTCGCCCGCCGATGTCAGCCGCATGCCGCGCGGCAGGCGCTCGAACAGGGCAACACCGAATTCCTCCTCTGCGCTGATGAGCTGCTTGTTGATCGCCGAAGCCGACACATTCAGTCTTTCCGCGGCTTTTCTGATCGAGCCATGGTTGGCTATCTCGTCGAGGTAATGCGCGAAGCGAGAAAACAGGAGTCGGCTCATTCGGAAGTATACCTCGTTGAAGAAAAGGAAACACACCGGACGAATTTTGTTGGTTGTAAAAATTGTGTGATCTAGTGTCTATTAAGACAATAATTTGAATGCAATCAATGTGCCAAGAAGGCCGCAGCATGTATCTGGAGACCCCGCAAACCCATCAGGTGCAGGTTGCAGGCGAGAATTTCAACTTGCCGATCGTCCAGCTGAGCGATCGGCGAGCAATCGCATTGCTGATGGTCATCGACATGGGTATCCGGTTCGGAGATCTCGTCGGCGAGGCCCTGGCCCGTCATTTTGCGCCGTTGCGGCCCGACATCGTCGTGGGCAGCGCGACCTTGGGCGTCCCGGTCGCCATCGAGGTCTCGCGGCGCCTTGGCATCGATCGATATGTAATCTTGCAGAAATCACCCAAATTTCACCTTGCCGACGCCTTGGTCGAGGATGTTCGTTCCATCACGACCGCAATGCCACAGCGTCTTCTGCTGGATCGCCGTTCGATAAGGCTGCTTCAGGGCAGACGCGTTCTGGTTGTCGACGATGTCATCGCCACCGGTTCCAGCATGGCGGCGGCGATCAGGCTCGTGCGTCGTGCCGGCGCAAACATAATTGGTGCGGGCGCCATTCTGACCGAAGGTCATTCCTGGCGGACGCTACTCGGAGAGGACGCCAAGCTGGTGACCAGTCTGGGCCACATTCCGCAGTTTGATGTTATCGAGGGAGTGGCGACGCCGGATGGCGCGACCGAAAAGGATGCTTGGACGGAAGATCGCGCTTCGGTCAGCAAGCCGATCGCGCGGATCCGGCGGAAACGTTCCATGGCCGAGAAAGACGTCGTGCGAATATAGGCAGGGTGCCGACTATCTTTGTCGCTCGCGTTGGTCGCGACGCGCGTGATTGGATTGGCCTGCCGATACTGCGTGTGCTAGATCAAGTTCCATATGCAATCATGGGTGGTTTTCGTGATTTGAATTTCCTATACGTCGTTTGAATGTTGGAGAGAACTTCCGTGCGCGGGCATTGCATTCCTACTGCAATTCCAAACCGCGCGTTACGCTGGCCTTTTCTCCATTGTCCCTGTGAGTTTTAGGGGGCTGAAGCAGTAGTCTATGGGGGATCCCGAGGGTCTGTAGGGTGTGGTGTCCCGGTCTCCGTTCGTGATTGGATGAAGTCCGGGATCTGAGTAATCGGATGCGTCAATAAGAGAGCGCGAAACTGCGCCTGAATGATCGCGGAGGACCATCCAATGGGTTTTCCGAGAATTTCTGGAAATTGCTTTTTAAAGGGACCAAGATCATGCAACCAGCGACCGTTTCACAAACCGACGGCAATACACTCTTTCCTATCGTACTCTCGATCGTGGCGGCTGCCGCGACTGGCGTGCTTTGGGCTTATGCCAATCCAATCCAGCTCGTGCCTGGCGTCATTCAATGGCGCATTTTCGCCTTTCTGCCATCGGTGATCGGCATTCTGCTCGGCTGGCGCAGCGGCTTCATTTGCGGCTATCTCGGCACCATCGTCTGGTCGCTGCTGGCCGGCACCTTCATACCTGCGCATTCGCTTCTTGTTGACGGCATCATGGTCGGCCTGACCGGCCTCGTGCCAGGGCTGCTTTTCGATCCTGCCAAGACGACCTTCGATCGCAGTGGGCTGATCAAGATTGCCGTGGTCTGCCTTATCGTCGGGCTCGTTATGGTGGCAGCGGTGTCTGCGAGCCTTGCCTATCTCGGCATTTTCCCGTTCTGGTGGGGTTTTGGCTATCTCGGCCTGTCCGACATCGTCCCGATGGTTGTCGGCACGCCGCTTCTGATCATCCCGGCCATGAAAATCCTGAAGAGTGCGCATCCATCCGGTTTCAAGCGCTTCTGAACCCGATCTGGATCAACAAGTGCTCAATATCGCTAATCTGACGATCGGTTTCGGCGGCGCTGCGCCGGTGCTTGCCGAAACCAATCTCATGCTTGACGAGGGGCAGCGGCTTCTCGTCTGTGGTGAAGCGGGCAGCGGCAAGTCGACATTGCTCGGCGTTGCCGCCGGCCTGATTCCGCGCCTTATTCCAGTTGCCGAATTCTCCGGGCAGGTGGAGCTTGCTGGCCGCCCGCTGCTTTCCTTCACAAAGAAGGAACTGTTCGGCACGATTGGCTTCGTGTCGCAAAATAGCGAAGACCAGCTTTGGGATATCTGCGTCGAGGACGTCATCGCCTTTCCCCTGGAAAACAAGGGCATCGAGCGCAACGAGATTCGGGACCGGCTGACCGAACTGATGGCCGAATTCGAGCTACAGGCCCTGAGCGGCGGTCGGGTTCTCACCCTTTCCGGGGGTGAGCGGCGAATGGTCACCATCGCCGCGGCGATCGTCTCGAGCCCATCGATTCTGGTGCTGGACGAACCGACGACCGGGCTTGATCCCGCCGCGCGCGTGCGGCTGTCCAATATCCTGCTGAAAGTGCTGGACAGCACCCCGACACTGCTGATCTCGGAACAGGACCCTTTGACACTCCGATCCGTAATAGACAGCATTGCCCTGATGCGTCGCGGCGGCGTCTCTCCGAGCATGCCGCCGGAGACGGTGCTTAAGCACGACGCCGCCTGGATCGACGCGGGCATTTTGCCACCGATGCGCGCCCGGCCGGCGCGGCAGACCGCTGAGCCGGGTCGCCCGCTGTTGACCGTTTCGGGTCTGACGAGCCAGCTTTCCCGATCGCGCGGCAACCCGGTATTGAAGGACGTCAGTTTCGATATCCGGGCTGGGGACGTGCTGGCGCTCATCGGCCGCAATGGTGCCGGCAAGACGACGCTGTTCAAATCGATCCTCGGGCTGGTGAAAACCACCTCGGGTTCCATTCTTCTCGACGGGACAAAGGCTGACGACTGGTCTGTTGCGGCGAGGGCGCGCAAGATCGCATACATTCCCCAGAACATGCGCCATATCCTGTTCAACATGACCGTAATCGGCGAGGTGATCTTTGCCATTACGGCGTCGAGGACATCGTCGAGCGACCCGGCCGTCGTTGCGCGCGCCAAGGCAGCGCTGGAGCGATACGCACTCTCCGACCTGGCGGAAGCCAATCCGTTTGCTCTTTCGGCCCGCCAGCAAGCATTGCTGGGGCTTGCTTGCGCCGATGCGACCGGCGCGCTTGTTGCCATCATCGACGAGCCGCTTTTGAGCAGAGACATCAAAGGCCGGCAAATGCTGGAACGTTTCATCTCGTCGATGCAGTCTTCGGGGCGGGCGGTCATGCTGATCTCGCACGATCTGGAATTGGTCGACGATCTGGCTACCCGCCTGATGATCCTCGACAATGGCAGGATCGCGTTCATGGGGGCGCCCGAAGACGGCTGGGAAAGCGGCACCTTCGGTTCTCTCGGATGGCAAGCACCCTACGATATGACAGCGTGGAGCATGGCATGACGCGGCTTCATGAGCTCAATTTCTTCATCAAGCTGGGAATCGCCTTCATCATCATGATGGCCGCCTGGTTTGCCCCGGGCTGGCGGTTCGGAGTACCCCTTGCGCTTATCTGCCTGGCCCTTCTATGGAGCTTGAGGGTTCCCGGGCTCCGCGGCTACCTCAAGGGCGCCGCGCTGCTGACCGGCATGGTCATGGTGAGCTGGATGATAAATCTCTGGCTGCAGGGTCTTTCGACGCCGGAAGCCTTGTCGGTCGCGGCGGCGATGGCCGCCAGGCTGGTGACCACGACTGCCGCCTTCTATTTCGTCATGGAGACAAGCTCGCCGGGCGAAATATTGGCGGCGGCAAGCGCTGCGAGGCTGCCGTCCATCGCCACGCTCGTCCTATCACTGACCTTCGGCGTCATTCCGATGCTGCGCGATGATTTCGAGCGCATTGCGGACGCCCAGCGTTCTCGCGGCATGGAGATCGACAATGTCAGCCTGCCGACAAAATTGCGTTTTGCGCTGGCACGCGGCATTCCGCTGCTCGTCCAAGCGATCCGCATGGCGCACGCCATCTCGTTTTCCCTCACCCTTTACGGGTATGATCTGAAACACAAGCGAACAACCTGGCGAGAAGTCGGCCTGATGGTCGAGCAGCGCCTCAGTATGAAGGATAAGGCCCATGACCCCTGAGACCGCGGACCCTAGAACCGGGCAGAACTGGAAGGTCGATGTTGCTGGCTATGCCGTCGAGTTGCCGATCGTGGCTATCAAACCGGATTTTGCCATTTCCCTCATGATGGTCATCGATCTCGGCGTGAAATTCGGTGAGCACGTCGGCATCAAGCTTGCCGCCAAGTTCGCGTCGCTCAAGCCCGACATCGTGGTCGGTACGGCGACACTCGGCATTCCCGTCGCCATTGAAGTGACGCGGGCGCTCGGCCTCGACAACTATGTGGTCCTGCAGAAGTCGCCGAAGATCCATTTGGCAAATGCGCTGGAACAACGCATCTCCTCGATCACTTCCAAGGGCGAGCAGCGCCTGCTGCTGGACCGCGCGGCGATCCCCCTTCTCAAGGGCAAGCGCGTGCTTGTCGTCGACGACGTGGTCGCCTCGGGGTCAAGCCTCAAGGGTTCGCTGGAATTGGTGCGCAAGGCGGGAGCCGAAGTTGTCGGCATTGGCGTTATCCTGACCGAGGCCCGAGACTGGCAGGAGACGCTGGGATCCGATTGCGACCTCATTCAGGGCCTCGCTCATATTCCTCAATTCTCCAGGACCGGCAATTCTGCCTGGGAGCCAATTCCCGGCACCTGAGGCCACGGCTGCAATAAACGTATTTCGTCGCCGCCGCTGTTTCGACACATGTTCGATGCGCTGCGTCTGGGCGTGCCATCTGAACGCCCGGACTTCGGTCATATGGTCCTCAGACGTTCCGAAGTTCCGGCAAGCTCGCAACGGCGCCTATTGCTTCCGGACCCTGCAGATGACGGTACCGTCACCCGTTCGCGCCTTCTTGTTGGGATCGATGCATGTCAAGGCATGGGGATCACAATCCTCGCGGAACTCATACACGCCATTGGGACCCATAGCTTCCAGATTTGGGGTTTGCGACGGGCAATCCACGGCCTCTGTGCCGCGTTGCTCGCATGCGGAAAGCGTGAGACCGATCAAGAGGAGAGCAAGAAACTTGTGCATCATCCGTCTTCGATTACAGGATCATATGATGAATGCAAACCCACCATCATCATGGACCATATCGAAACGAGGCGAATGGCCCTACATCAACCTGTCCTTCGGACTTCCGCATTCCGTTGTAGAAAAATCATGGCCACGAAAATCGTAATCACGATCACGATAGGAATCGGATGACGATCTGCCTTCGCGTGAAGATGGAGCGATCGGCTATCGGTCACGCCCACTTAAAGGGAACTCGCCTCGAAGAGTTCGCGCGTATAGGCGTGGTGCCGGCCTTCAAATCCGCCTTAGTCAGTTCATCGACGAAGGTCCCGTCCTTCATGATCAGCAAGCGATCGCATATATGGCTCCTCCCGGGAGTGCGATGTAATACGTATGATGTTGTCTATATGTCATATTATGATTTATCGAAAATCGGCATGGCTTGCAAGGCCAGGCGGATGACCTGATGCGAATGAGCGGAGGTCAAAAGTGGCGACATGAGACCCGGGTTGCCTGAAGCTGGCGTAACGGGCAATCGATCGGTTGCCATATGGCTTGGCGGTAAAAGGTACCAGATGGGGTGGCATTTGATAAGGCCGGAGATGGGGCGGCTCGATATCAGCGATTGCGGGTGTCGCCTCCTCACGGAGCGGCAATAGCTCTCGACACCTCTAAGAATTCATATTATGTCATATGATATGGATCAATCTCACGGGAGAGACGCTCGGTGTATGTAGGAACACAGGTCGAGGCGCGCGACGACGACGATTATCGCGTTTTCGCGCAATTGGGGCTGAAGCATATATGTGCGGACCCGCCGGGAAAGCCGGAGAGCTGGACGCTATCCGATCTTGAGCGCCTTCGCGACAAGGTCGAGAGTTTCGGGCTGATTCTGGATATGATCCAGCTTCCCTTGCCGTCTCAACCGATCGAAAAGGCATCCTATCCTGATATTCTACTTGCCGGACCGGATCGCGATCGCCAGATCGATGCGGTCTGCAAGCTCATCGAAGATGTGGCGGCGGCCGGCATCCCCGCGGCAAAATACAATCTCAATCTCATCGGCATACCGCGCACGCCGGAAGAGCCTGGACGCGGCGGTTCGATGAATGCGAGCTTCCGCTGGGACAAGGCGGACCACCACGCCGCCCCCGGCCTTGCCGGCGTCCTGTCGGAAGACGAGAACTGGGAGCGCATCGATTATTTCCTGGAGCGGGTTGTGCCCGTGGCGGAGAGCAATCGCGTCCGCCTCGCTTGCCACCCGCATGATCCCTACACACCGCCGGGTTATCGCGGCGTCACGCGTGTGCTCGGCTCCGTGGAAGGCTTGAAGAAGTTCGTGCTGATGCGTGAAAGCCCCTATCACGGGCTGAATTTCTGCCAGGGATCGGTCGGCGAGATGCTCGACAATCCGCGCGAGGAGATCGACGACATCATCCGCTGGTTCGGCACGCGCGGCAAGCTTTTCAACGTCCATTTCCGCAACATTCGCGGTGGCAAGCTCTCCTTCATGGAGACCTTCCCGGATGAGGGCGACATGGACATGGTCCGCTCCGCGAAGGTCTACAAGGAGGTCGGCTACCAATACATGCTGATGCCCGATCATGTTCCGACCATCAGCGGCCGGGACCCGACCGGCGTCGCCTTCGCCTTCTGCTACGGCTACATCGCCGCCCTCGTCCAGTCACTCGAAGGCGCCTGAGACCCATCGCCCCTACCAATCGATAACAGGATTCCGATATGAACCCGATTGAACTGAAAAAGGCGGTTGGCAGCGGTCTGCTGTCCTTTCCCGTCACTCATTTCGACAGCGACCTCAAATTCGACGAGGCGAAGTACCGCCGCCATGTCGAGTGGCTGGCAGGCTATGATGCCGCCGCTCTTTTTGCCGCCGGCGGAACCGGCGAGTTCTTCTCCCTCAATCCCGCCGAAATCCCGCAGGTCGTTCGCGCCGCAAAGGCATCCGCGGGCAATACGCCGATCATCTCGGGCACGGGCTATGGCACGTCGCTTGCCATCGAGATCGCCAAGGCAGCCGAGAAGGCGGGGGCGGACGGTCTGCTGCTCCTGCCGCCTTATCTCATGTTCGCCGAACAGGCCGGCCTGATTGCTCATGTCAAGGCTGTATGCCAATCCGTCGGAATAGGCGTCATCGTTTACAACCGTGACAATGCGGTGCTCAGCGCCGACAGCATCGCACGGCTTACCGACGAGTGCCCCAATCTCATCGGCTACAAGGACGGGGTCGGTGAGGTCGACAAGGTGATCGAGATCACCACGACCCTCAAGGACCGTCTCGTCTATGTCGGCGGCATGCCGACCCATGAAGTCTATGCCCAAGCCTATTTCGCCGCAGGCGTCACGACCTATTCCTCCGCCGTCTTCAATTTCATTCCCGCGCTTGCCCAGCGTTTCTACAGCGCGTTGCGGGGCGGAGATCAGGCAACGGTCGATGAAATCCTCACGGGCTTCTTCTTCCCGTTCGTCGCCCTGCGCAATCGAAAGAAGGGCTATGCGGTCTCGATCATCAAGGCCGGCTTGCATGTTCTCGGCAAGGATCCAGGTCCTGTGCGCCCGCCGCTGACCGATCTGACGCCGGAGGAACTGGCAGCGCTCGCAAAGATCATCGAGACGGCCAGGGCCGCGTGAGGCACAGCCAAGCACATGCGAATGATCGTCGGCCATGCCGGCGATCGCGCTTTGCAGGGGGAAGATACTCGTGGTTAGCTTGCCGTCTCGAATTTCTATCGAGATGATGGCCACCTCGGCAATGCTTGCATCTACACATGTCTGTTTGCCAGACATTCGTCCATGCCATGACTAGTCAAATGGCGTGCTCATGCTAATCGACTATTATTCCGTCGAGGCCGCGCGAACTGGGTCGAAATCGTCACCCATCCCCGATGAGGGACAAAGATCACGGCTGCTTCGTCTCGCGGAGAGGCGTGGTGGCCGTGTAGTCAGCGGTCCGCCTGTCACACCGACCGATTCTTTAGACCAATGACGTCATGGATACGCGATAAGCAATCGCCATGAAGCTGCCGCGTCATGGTCAGGGGATCGCCATGCTATTGCCTCATAGAAAACGTTTGACCGCCACATTGCCGCCGGATCGTTCCTCGACCCTAACCGGCGGCTGAATCCAATACGGTATGCCAAATTTCGCTCTACGCCATCAAAGAGGTGTTCCCCCCGCACGACCAAGAGGAATTGAGATGATGATTCGTCATATCCCCGCTGTATCGTTGACCGCTGCAGCCTTGAGCCTGATGGTTCTCAGCAATCAAGCCTTCGCACAGCAAGCAACACAAGAGCAGCAGCCTGCCCAAGCACAGCAGCCCGATAGCAATGCTGCCGCCCCCACGGTCAGCGATCAAAAAATAGAGGCTTTTGCGGTCGCTTATCTCCAGGTGGATAAGATTAGGCAGGAATATTCGGCCAAGATCGGCGCGACACAGGATCCGACCGCGAAACAACAGCTGCAGACTGAGGCAAGCAAGCAGATGGTGCAGGCCGTTCAGACCTCTCCTGGGATGTCGGTAGACGAATACAACGCAATTCTAACGGCTGCGAAGAAGGATCCTGCAATCGTCAAGAAAGTCCAGGATAAGATTCAGAAAGCCGCACCTGCACAACAGTAAGCGACGAAACGATCTCCACATAACGTGATATCAGGTCGATGCCGCATCTCGGCGCGGCGTCGACCGACATCTTCATCGCGATGAAGATGTCGGTGAGGCGAACGGCCGGTCTATCGCACGGCCGCTTTCAGCAGGCCGTTTCGAGCGAAGGTCTCGCGCAGCCGCCCGTCGACGGCGATGTAGGAATCGAGTGTCAGCGCGAGTTTTTTTGCGATGATCGGTACGCTTTCGGCTAGCTTTATCAGACGCTCCGGATCGGAAAACACGATCTCTGCATAGGTATTGAAGTCATTCTCCGAGGTTGTCGCGCCATAGGCGGAGAGAAAGCCGGTTTCCACCGGTGGAGCGGTCTGGCCATTGCGAGCGATCTGATCGGTCGCACTGTTCTGAAATTGCCAACCGGCTGGCTCGAGCGCGGTGAAGGCCCGTTGCAGCGCATCATTGCGGAGCCAAATGAAGGAACTTGTTTCGTGGTGCACGCCAAGCTCCGCGGTCAGCTGACGCGTCTCGGCCGATACGTCGGAGGGTGCGGCGAGAAATATCCAGTCCTGCCCATAGGTGCCTCCCGCTTCGGCGCCGTCGATCAAAATCTTGCCGGCGATGAAGATCGCCTTGATGATCCGCCCGAGACATTGATCCGGATAAGCTTCGAAAGCCCTGGCAATGCCGCGCAGCGAGTCCTTCACGGCAGTGTGGTCGGCAGGGCTCAACACGACGCCCTCCACCGGCGCATCGGCAGGTAGATAGGGTGGCACGTAGAAGGTTGATGGATCGCCAAAGCCGATCGTCAGGCCCTGTTGCCGGCCAAGCTTGGCCGCATACGCATCAGCATCGGCAATGGTATCCTCTTTCGGTGTAGATCGGCCGAGAAGGTAGGAACCGCTCCCTGCCAGAACCACTGCTGCGCCAAGTAGAAGACGCCGTGAGACAATCAATGTGCCAGTCCAACCCGGGCGCCGACATGCACGGCGGCCGGAACCGCGGCGCGTGGCAGGGCTGTGGTGGCCGCACCCCGAAGCATGGCGAGGCCGCGCGTCAGCGAGGCACCGGCGGCCGCGAAGGAGGCCGGATCATCGGCAACGCCGACGCCGCCGGAGAAGAAATCCTCGACGAGGGTGCCGACGACAATGACGCCAGCACCGATGACCAGGCCGGTGCCGATGACGCGGCTCCAGTTTGTTCCTTCATCGGGCTCGCGGATACGCACCGCGTCACGCACGGCCTGGGGCGAAGGCGCAGACGGAGGAATCTGTGCTTTAGGCGTGATCAGAATCACAAAAGCCACGCTCATCGCGACATAGTGGAACGGGCCGATCCTGCCCTGCAGCTTGGGGAAGCGGACCTCGGCACGCAGCTTCGGGATCGGGCTGCTGGAGCTGAACTCGACGCCAACCGCGGTGGCGGCCGCGTTGGGCGTCGTGCTCTGGCTGACCAGCATCGAACGCACTGTCACTTCCTTTTTCTTCGAATCGTAGATGAAGCGGGTGTCGCCAACGAGCTGGCCGAAAGCGACGTTGGCCTGCTGCGAAATCTGCGTTTCCAGCCGTCCGCCATTGCTCACATAGGTCGCCGGGTAGCGCTTGTCCGTCATCAGGACGACATCGCCGGTCATGCGGAACTCGATCGTCGCTGTCGGGGTCTCGATGACGGGCATTGTCAGATCGTTCAAGCGGTACTTGATCGAGATCGGCGAATAGACGTGCGGCAACTCTTTCTTCAGTTCCGTAGCCGGGTTGCCGGCGCGAAGTGGCTGCGGGGAGGCTGAATGCGCCGCCGAAGTGGCGGCGGATGTCGAGGGATTATGATGCCGCGAAGTATGCGGTGTATGGTTATGGCCGTTGCTGCCATGCTCGCGCTGACCTGGCAGAACGGGGATCAGAATTGTGCTGCCGGTATGGATCAAATCCGGATCGGGAATTCCATGTCCGGTGGTGCGAATGACATCGCGGCGGTTGTTATAGCGCCAGATACGCGGCCATTGCGCACCATGGCCGAGATGTTCGTGGGCGATAGACCAGAGCGTATCGCCCGCCTTGATCTGATATCGTGTGCCGATCATACTTTTCCCCCGTGTGTTGCTTTACGGAATAGGATAGTTGGCTGATGCGCCTGTCAACGCCGTATCAGGTTTCCGCTATCGTCATATGACAATGAGATTACTAATCATACCTGACGTAGAGATATTCCACCGTTAGCTGCATAAAATATGATCGCGCTGCCGATGGCCGTGGCGGTAAAATCGACAGGATCGACCGTTCCAGAACGCCGAGGCTTGTCGCGGTGGCAAGTAAGTGACTTCGTTTATTGCTGTCAGCGCCTGGCCAAGTTCGTCGTTCCGCGGCAAATCCAGAGCGAGACGCTATCGGCTATGGTGAAGTCACGGTCTGGTCTGTTGGTGCCGTCGAGCTCGTCATAAAAGGTCTGTCCGTCCCACGCACTTGCTGATTCATTTTTGTTCAGCCTTAGGTTGATATTGTCATAGTCTCTATATCCATTGAGTTGATGTATTGCGGATATTTTCCGTCGCCGTCGCTCTATAGCTGCTCGTCGGTCGCGGGAGCTGAGCCCCACCTGATGATTGACCGGCATCATCGGCCCAGGCAATCGCGCAGGAAAGGATAAATAAGGCAATTAGGAAGGGCGCTCGAAACAGTTTGGCGGGTGAAGCCATGCCGTTGGTGCTCCATAGATTTCCGCTTGAATCCCGGCGTTTGGCGACGAATGAAGCCGCCGAAAGGCACGGGCAATAAAACCTCGCTACACCTCAGATCACACTACCATGCGTGATCTAGGCGCCTGGTTGATTTTTTCGAGAGGGATGGAAGCTTTTAGTCGCCGTTATGATCGCTTGACGTGCAAAGACAGCAGCGGGCTGGATCCATAAGGCGGGAGAGCCTTCGCCACCAGCATCACGCCGGCCCACCGACGCTCGCCGATCTGATAGGGATTTTGGTTCGCTAGCCCGAGAGCCGACAGGGCATGGATGTGCCCGGTCAACCGCCGGGCAGACCCGTTGCTTCGGTCAGATCTTTGCAGCCTTGGCGAAAGTCGGATCGAATGTCTTCTCGAAGGGTACGTCGGCATTGGCGAGTTCGGGATCGAGCGTCTTCAACACGCCCATCATGGACTTATAGCCTTCCGGCGTGACCATGCCGTCCGGGGAATACATTTCCTTGGAATTCTTGAATGCCTGCATGTAGAGGTCACGATTGCCGAGCAGATATTCCTCCGGAACGACGCCGGCGACATCTTCGGGGCTTGCTGTCGCGATCCATTTCAGGGCCTTCATGAAGGCATTGACCGTCTTTTGCGTGGTGATTGGGTTCTCTTTCGCAAATTCGCGCTTGATGTAGACGGTCGCGGCCGGGTTCGGACCACCGAAAAGCGCACGTGTACCGGCCTCGGTGCGCGTATCCAGAAGCACCGTGACGTCGCCATCATACTGCAACTGCGCGATGACCGGATCGAGATGGGAAAGGCCGTCGATCTGACCGCTCTTGACCGCGGCAACGGCGCCGGCCCCGCCGCCGACGCCGATCAGCGACGCATCGTCCGTCTTCAGTCCGTTCTTCAGCATGGCATATTGGAACATGAGCGCCGTCGAGGAGCCTGGCGCGGTGACGCCGATCTTGCGGCCCTTCATGTCCGCCATCGACTTGATCTCGCCGGCGAGGTCCTTGCGCACGGCGATGACGATGCCGGGGAAGCGGCCAAGATTGCAGATCGCGACGATATCCTGACCCTTGTTCTGCATGCGGATCGTATGTTCATAGGCGCCGGCGACGACATCGAGGGAGCCGCCGATCAGTCCCTCCAGCGACTTCGAACCGCCGGCGAAATCATTGATGGTGACGTTGAGACCCTCTTCCTTGAAGAAGCCCTTCCGTTCGGCGATCGTCAGAGGCAGATAATAGAGCAGCGGCTTGCCGCCGACTCCGATCAACAGGTCCGGCTTTTCTGGCTTTGCGTCCTGCGCCACCGCCGGCAGAATCCCCGCAAGCGAAGCGCCAATTCCAAAGCTCGCCGTCCCGATCAGAAATGTCCTGCGTTCCATAGTTTTTCCTCCACGTCTCTGTTTCTTTGCGCTACTGGCCGCGCCAGGCAAGCAGCCGTCGTTCAACCATCGTCATGACCCAATCCACCAGCAGAACGAAAGCGGTCAGAACCGCCATGCCCGCAAAGACGCCCGTCACATCAAAGACACCCTCGGCCTGCTGGATGAGGTAGCCGAGGCCGGCGGCAGAACCGAGATATTCGCCGACAACGGCGCCCACGACCGCAAAACCCACCGAGGTATGCAGGCTGGAAAACACCCAGGAAAGCGCCGATGGCATATAGACATGGCGCAGCAGCTGCCGCTCGTTCATTCCAAGCATGCGGGCATTGGACAGTACCGGCTGGCTGACTTCCTTGACACCCTGGTAGACGTTGAAAAAGACGATGAAGAAGACGAGCGTGATGCCAAGCGCGACCTTGGACCAGATGCCGAGACCGAACCACAGCGCGAAGATCGGGGCGAGCACGACGCGGGGCAGCGCATTCGCCGCCTTCACATAAGGGTCGAAGACTGCCGCGATCAGCGGCCGGCGGGCGAACCAGAAGCCGAAGACGACGCCGCCGAAGGCGCCGAGCAGGAAGGCCAGGATCGATTCCGATAGCGTGATCCAGAGATGATACCAGATCGATCCGCTGGCGAACCACTGGATCACACGTTGCGCGACCTTGAGCGGATCGGCAAAGAAGAAGGATATGGTCTTCGGATTGCCGAAGAGGCCGGTATTCGTCGCCAGATGCCAGAGGACCAAAATGACCAGCGCCACCAGGATCTGCAGCAGGAGAAGGAGGGAGCGGTTCATGCGATCTCTCCGCTGCTCTGGCGATAGGCGGTCATCACCTCGTCGCGCAGCGCCTGCCAGATATCACGATGAAGCTGGTTGAAAACGGGATCGTGCCGGATCTCGCCGATTTCGCGAGGCCGTTCCAGCGGCACCTTGAAGTCACCGATAATGCGGGACTTCGGACCGGCGGACATGATGACGACACGGTCGGCAAGGGCGATCGCCTCATCGAGATCGTGCGTGACGAACATCACGGCTTTGCGGTCCTCGGACCAGAGTTTCAGCGGGAGGTCGCCCATGATCAGGCGGGTCTGCGCATCGAGCGGACCGAATGGTTCGTCCATCAGGAGCAGTTTGGGATTGCGGATGAGCACCTGGGCAAGACCGACCCGCTTGCGTTGGCCGCCCGAGAGCATGCGCGGGAAACGATCGGCAAATGTGGCAAGGCCGACGCGTCCCAACCAATCCCGCGCAATCCTTCTTGCCTCGGCAGTATCCGTTCCCGTGATCTCTAGTCCGATCGCAACATTCTCGAGAACCGTTTTCCATGGCATCAGCGAATCCTGCTGGAAGAGATAGCCTGCCTGGCGGTTGATGGATTTCAGGGGCTGGCCGAAGACTTCGACCGTCCCTGACGCGGGCGTCAAAAGCCCCGCCGTCGCATTGAGAAGTGTGGATTTGCCGCAGCCCGTCGGGCCGACAATAGCCACGAACTCATGCGCCTCAACATTCAGATTGGTCGCCGCTACGGCGTCGAACCGTGTCTTGCCGGCCATTTCAAAGGAAATCGCCACCTGTTTCAGGCTGACCGCCCTCACAGCCTCCATCGTCATGCCCTGCTTTCCTCCCCGATATCCGTCTACCTCCGGCGGGCATCAGGCATCGTCATGTTCAGCCAACAGATCAAAGCAAGCGCGACCAGTCAATATGCGGATTGGCTGAGCTATCGTTCTGCTACAGGGAAAGGATGCGAAAGCCCCGGCAGATGCTGTCGGGGCTTGGCAAGTTTCGCAGGGATCGGGTGGTCAGGCTGCGCGCCGGTGGTGCCGGCCCTCCTGAACCTCCTCGACGATCTTGTCTACGAAGGCGGGAAGATCGTCGGGCGACCTAGATGTGATGATGCCTTCATCAGTCACGACCTTTTCGTCCTTCCAGGTTGCGCCGGCATTTTTGACGTCCGTCTTGATGGACCAGTAGGAGGTTGCCTGGCGCCCACGCAACGCGTCGGCTTCAGCGAGCAGCCAGGGCGCGTGGCATATGGCGGCGACCACCTTGCCGGAATTCAGGAAATCACGGACGACCCGCATGGCATCGCCATCCATGCGCAGCTTGTCGGGATTGATCTGGCCACCCGGCAGCACCAGCGCATCGAACTGGTTCACGTCGACATCCTTAGCGATGATATCGACCTCAACGCTGTCGCCCCAATCGGTCTTGTCCCAGCTCTTGATGCTGTCCTTCTTGATGGAGGCAACCTTGACATCGGCGCCACGCTTCCTGAGTTCGTCGAGGGGAACGCGAAGTTCTGAACGTTCGTAGCCGTCGGTCGCCAGAATGAGGATATGTGCGGAATTGATGGAAGGCATGATCTATCCTTTCGCTGTATCGTTGATCGGAACGCCCGTTTCCAAACCCCAGCCGCAGGCAATCGTTCCCCGGCTTTGTGGGAACCGCAGCGCGATCCCGCGGTTATGATGGAAATCTACAGGGAGAGATCGGATGGAGCAGGCAATCAAATTCGAGCAGTCCGGCTGGATCCCGAATAATCAGCGATTTCCTGTGATCGTCTATCGGCAGGTGCTCGATGGCCCCGACCGAGCTGAGAGTTTCGAACGGCTCTTTCGAACCAATGGCTGGGGCGGCCTCTGGCGAAATGGCGTCTATCCCTTTCACCATTTTCATTCCACGGCGCACGAAATATTGGGCGTTGCGGCAGGTCGGGCCCGGCTGATGATCGGCGGACCCAGCGGCAAGGAAATCACGGTCGAGGCCGGCGATGCCCTGCTGCTACCGGCCGGAACCGGCCATTGCCGGCTGGAGGCGAGCGAAGACCTGCTCGTGATCGGCGGCTATCCTCCCGGTCAGGAGGCCGATCTCTGCCGGGAAATGCCCACGGCCGAGCAGCAGGCGATGATCGAAAAACTTGGCGTGCCCGCAAGGGATCCATTGAAAGGAGAGGCCGGTGGCCTCCTCTCTCTATGGCATGGCAAAGCCTAGCGCCGGCCGAAATCGAGCATTACCAGACACCCGGCAGCAATCGGAACCGCACGCGCCCGGCATAATCGGCATAACCCTCGAGTTCCGCCTGCAGCAGGGCGTCCTCCCAGCTGGTACGCAGAATCAGTACCCCGCTTGCCCAAGCGGCTAGGATTAAAGCCCACCAGGAACCGAGCGCCAGCGCCAGCCCTGCAAATACCAAGATCGCGCTGACATAGCCCGGATGGCGCACGTAGGCGTAGGGACCATTGCTGATGACATGTTGGCCGCGTTCGCGCTGGAGGCGGACACCGGGTTCAAAGAAGCGATTGACGGCCTGCGCCCATGTGCCGAGCGCAATGCCGACCGCTAGCAGGATATAACCCAGGATCACGACGGAGGTTGGCATCACCGACCATTTCATCCTGCCGGCATCCAGGGTTCCAAGCGGTATTTCGGCGATCATACCCAGGCAGATGAGCGAGACCAGAATGAGATCCCAACGTTTGGTTCCGGCCTGGAAGCGGCTGCGTGCCCTGAAGATCATGGGGTTTACGCGTCGCATGACCAGTATCGCGATCCCGTAGATTACCAGGAGGAAAACAATAAAGACCCATCCGGGCCGCCAGTCGAGGCGACCGACAGGTAAAAAGACGAGAGCAAGCAGCGCAAGCGGCAGACCGATCGCGTAGGATATGGCCTTCGTGCGGGACATGGGTTCAGGTTCGGTAACAGTCATGCAGTTGCTCCTTGCAAGGCAAACTTGCCGCGCCCTTCGGTGGATTTATGCTGCTTAGATGATGGAAGCGAACGGATCGGGCGGTTCGAAGCCTTGACACGCGATGCGCCGGGTTTAGACCGGCCGAACATCATCATGCTCCTTCCCCCCGGAGATTCCATGAAATTCCTGGCATCCTTTTCCGCCTTCGTCGGCAAGACTTTTTCCATATGGGTCATCCTGTTTGCCGCTCTCGGCTTTTTCCTGCCCGATTTCTTCAAGCAGTTCGCACCCTGGATCGTCGTCCTTCTCGGCATCATCATGTTCGGTATGGGGCTGACCATATCCGTTGACGATTTTCGCGAGCTGGCACGTCGTCCCCATGAAGTCGCGATCGGCGTCATCGCACATTTTGGCATTATGCCGGCGCTGGCACTGCTTTTGACGCGGATCATTCCGATGCCGCCGGAAGTCGCAGCCGGCGTCATTCTGGTCGGCTGCTGCCCAGGCGGCACCTCGAGCAATGTCATGACCTATCTTGCCCGTGGCGACGTGGCGCTGTCGGTCGCCTGCACGAGTGTGACGACGCTCGCAGCGCCCATCGTCACGCCGTTCCTCGTCTGGATGTTCGCGAGCCAGTATCTGCCTGTCAATGCCTGGTCGATGTTCATCAGCATCGTGCAGGTCATCATCGTGCCGCTGCTGCTTGGCGTCATCGCACAAAAGGCCGTGCCCGGCCTGGTTCGCGCGGCAATCCCGGTCCTGCCTCTCGTCAGCGTCATCGGCATCGTACTGATCGTTGCGGCTGTCGTCGGTGCATCGAAGGCAGCCATCGTGCAGTCCGGCTTGCTGATCTTCGCCGTCGTCGTCCTGCACAACGGTCTCGGCTACCTGTTCGGCTATTATGCATCGAAAGTGCTCGGGCTCAATTTCTACAAGCGCAAGGCGCTGGCGATCGAAGTGGGCATGCAGAATTCAGGCCTGGGTGCAGCGCTGGCCACAGCCTATTTCTCGCCGATCGCCGCCGTTCCGAGCGCGATCTTTTCCGTCTGGCACAATATTTCCGGTGCAACCCTGGCAAACTGGTTTTCTTCGCGCCAAGATGCGGACGCGCCGCCGCGGCCGTGAAATCTACGGGTATGGATGGGGCGCGGCTTCAACCCGCGTCGTGCCGGCCGAAATGCTTCTCATCGCTGAATCGTCGTTCAGCTCATATCCGTGGCAAGGGCGCAATAGACGGCTTGATCCACGGTTCCACCAAGTCGCGTTACGGTGAGCGCAATTGGCGGCAGCCGCGATCCGGCGCCAAGACGGATGGTCGCGCCATCGGTGCGCAGGAGGTTCAGTTGCGCCGCCAGATCGGGTTCGTCCAGCCCGTCGAAGATGCCGCGGCCGCTGATCTTCAGCGCAGCCTCCTTTGCGACCCAGAGCCGGTAGCAGACTTCCAGCGCGATCGCGCTATCGAACGTGGCAACCGCGGCCGCTTCCCTCGGCGAGAAGTGGTCGGCGGCAAAAGCGATTGGGTCGAAGCCGTCGATATCCTCGATCTCTATATCCACGCCGACAGCATTATTGGGTGCAAAGCCCGCCAGTAGCAGATCGGTGCGATGTGAAAGCGAAATACCCAGCTCGTGATAGGGCTGCCTCAGCGCCGGCCGCTCGCTCGGTCGGCGATAGATGGAAAGATCGTCCCGCTGCGTGGCTGTTCTTAAGGCTGTTTGCGCGATCTGATCACGCTCTGCTCGTCCGCCAGGCATCGGGCGGACGAGAATGGCGATCGCATCCGCGACCGCCAGGACGACCTCTAGTTGAGGGGCAGTCATCCCACGCTCACGCCGCGGCGGAGGGCAGGGCTTCTTTCTGAGCGACGGGAGCCGGTTCCTGCTCGGTTTGAACCGCCTGGGCAGGTGCGCCGACCCACGACGTTCCTTGCGGGATGGCCTCACCCTTCATGACCAGGGTCAGCAGTCCGATTTCAGCGAAATCGCCGACATTGGCCTCGTAAAGCACGGTGCTGCCCGAGCCGATCGAGACGCCGTCGCCGATCGTGATGCGGCCGACCTTCATGATGCGGTCTTCATAGAGATGGGTCTGCGGGCAGGAGCCCATATTGAGGACGGCGTGGTCGCCGATATGGGTGCAATCGAATTCGCAGATATCGGTGCTGTTGATCCATGCTCCCTGGCCGATCTTGGCGCCGAAGGGACGGAGCAGCCAGGGCAGGAACGGCGTGCCGCGCAGATAGTCGAGCAGCATCTTGCTGGCGAGACCGCCGTAGAAGACCGCGACGGCTTCGGTGCGCATGGCCCACCATGACCACATCGGCCGGTTCATCGGCTTGTAGGTACCAATCAGCGTCCATTTGAATGCGACGGCAACGAGGTAGAGGATGCCGGAGGTTGCGAGGCCGGCGGCCATCAGCGTCCAGAAAAGGCTGCCCCAGGCACCGTTGTCGATTTCGCTGGCCAGCATGTCGGACATGGCGAGTGCCATGACGATGAGGATGGCGGTCGGCAACGACGTATGCATAGCCTCGAACAGGATGCGCACAAGGCGCATGCGGAGCGGCGGTGCATAGGTGGTGTTCGCAGCCGCCTGCAGCCTCTCGCGCGTCGGGAACTGGAAGGCGGGGCTGCCGCACCAGGTTTCGCCCGACTTGACGTGCAGGGAATCGGGCAGGCGCGTCTTGATGCCGACGAGCGAATCGCTCTCGATCACCGCACCCTGCGAGATGACGGAGGAATTGCCGAAGAAGCAGCGATCGCCTGTTTTCAGGCGCTTGAGTATCATCCAGCCATTCTGGATTTCCTCGTCGCCGAAGATGGTCTCGTCACCGATGAAGTTGTCGCGGCCCATTTCGATAAGGTCGTAGCGGCCGGCGAAGTTTGCCGAGATCTCCGTGCCCTTGCCGATCTTGGCCCCCATCAGGCGGTACCAATTGCGCATGAAGACGGTGGCGTAGAGCGAATTCAGGGTTTCCAGCATGGCCTCGGTGGTCAGGCCGACGACCCATTTGCGGAAATAGAGATTGCCGAAAATGGAATAGCGACCCGGTACGACGCGAGGCAACAGTACCCATCTGAGCGCCACGACGACAGCCATCGACACGACGATCAGCAGGAAGGCGGCCGGCCAGGAGAGCGCGGCGATCATACCCCAGGACAAGGCCTCATCGGAGCCGGGCGCGTAGATCTGCTGTACGGCGGAGAACAGATAGAAGGCCGGGAAGATCGGCAGCAGGCCGACGACGAGGCTAAGATTGTAGGCAACGAAATAGGCCGCGAACTGGAAGATGCGTCCGACGGTACCGAGCTCCGGATGGGCGGGCATCTCTTCGTGCTCGGCGTGCCCGGTCTGGCGGGCGGGCGAGCCATCCCAGCGCGTATGGGCTTCAACATGGGTGCCGGCGGCAATCGCCGTCAGATCGCCGATGACGGCGCCGTCATCGATCTTGACATTGTGGCCGATGACGGAGCCGTTGCCGATCTGCACGCCTTCGCCGATATCGATCGTGCCGACATGGATCTCATTGCCGATGACTTCGACATTGGCGAGCTTGATCTTGACACCGAGGCTGGATCTCGCGCCGATGCGCACAAGGTCGATCGCGCCTTCCTCGAACTCATCGATCATCGCATCCTTGCCGACCTTGGCGCCGAGTGCGCGCATATAGACGCGGATAAGCGGCGAACCTCTCAGGAATTTCGGAGCGGTGAGCTGAACGATGCGCTGCATCAGCCAGATGCGGAAATAATAGGTGCCCCACAAGGGATAGACACCGGGCCGCGTGCGGCCGATGACAAGCCATTTGAGGGCGACGACGACCAGCTTCTCACCGAGATTGAGAGCCAGATAGACGCCGCCCAGAATGAGGATTTCATTCCAGACCGACGCGCCGTCATCGATCAGCAGGATGGAGGCGAGCAGTAGGCCGATCCATTGTAGCGTTGCGATCGCGACGATGAAGGGTAGCACCACGGCCTGAGCAAGACCGCAGAGAAAGCGCCGGCGCCAAGGAGCGGGCTCGAAATTCTTGCGCTCCTGTCCGGAAGCGCGCTCCGCGCGCTGCTCCAGGATCGCCGCGATGCCGCGCAAAGTGCGGCCGGCATAGACGTCGCGCAGGGCGATGCCCGCCAGCAGCGGGATCTTACGCACTTCGGAAACAAACCGGGCCGCCAGCATGGAATGGCCGCCGAGCTCGGTGAAGAAATCCGCCTCGAAGCTGATGGAGCGCAGCCGAAGCGCTTCCGTGGCGGCCTTGAGTAGCTGTGCTTCCGTCCATGTGCGCGGCGGCTCTTGTGCCTGGGTCGGCTGATCGGTCACCAGCGGGATGGCGGCAAGGGTCTTGCGATCGATCTTGCCGGAAGGAAGCCGCGGCAGCGAGACATGGCTATGCCAGGCGGCGGGTACCATGTAGGGCGGCAGCTTGGCTGTAAGCACGGCGCGCGCCTTGTCGCGATCGAAGCTGCTGCCCGTGGTAACGACGTGGGCAACCAGCATGTCCTCGCCATCCGGCGGACGATGCACGACGACGGATGCGGCCTTCACGTCGGGAAGCTCGCCCACGACGGTTTCGATCTCGCCGAGCTCGATGCGATAGCCGCGAATCTTGACCTGGTCGTCGATGCGCCCGAGGAAATGGAGCTGCCCTTCCTCGTCCATCAGCACGGCGTCGCCGCTGCGGTAAAGCATCGGGTCGTCATGACCGGCGAAGGGATTGGCGATGAACTTCGCGGCTGTCAGCTGCGGCAGGTTTCTGTAGCCGGCAGCGACACCCGGTCCGCCGATCAGCAATTCACCGGTATCGCCACGTGCCACGAGTTGCAGGTTTTCGTCGACGACATAGGCGGTCGTGTTGGCGATCGGCCCACCGATCGTGATCGGCCGGGATGGATCGAGTTCGGCGTAGGTTGCAACCACCGTCGTCTCGGTCGGGCCGTAGGTATTGATCAGGCGCCGGCCGGCTTTCGAAAAGCGGCTGACGATCGCCGGAGGGCAGGCTTCGCCGCCGACGATGATGACGCGCAGGCTTTCGACATCGCGCTCCAGCATGGTGAGCAGCGTCGGCACGGTGTCGATGACCGTGATCTTTTCTGCTTCCAGTACATCTGCGAGCCTGTCGAGTTCGGCCATAACGGCAGATGTCGCAACCTTCAATGTCGCGCCGACCAGATAGGGAACGAATATCTCCTCGAGCGAAAGATCGAAGGCGACCGAAGCCTGTTGAAGAACGACGTCCGATTCGACCATGCCGAGGACATCGTTGCCTGCCCGCAGATAGTGGCAGATATTCCGGTGCGTGATGACGATGCCCTTCGGCTTGCCCGTGGAGCCGGAGGTGTAGATCGCATAGGCGGGATCGTCATGCGTGGCGGCACGCGGCGCGATGCCATCATTGTCTTCTGCGAGCAGTCCCTTGAGGATCAGGGTCTGGCCGTCGAATTCGGGGGCAAGGGCCGCCTTTTCATCATGGGTCAGCAGCCATTTCGCGCCGCAATCGGCGAGGCTAACCGCCACGCGGTCGGCAGGGGCCGCTGCATCGAAGGGAATATAGGCAGCTCCGGCCTTGAGAATCGCCAAAAGTGCGACATGTAGCTCGAGGGAACGCTGGAACCACAGACCGACGAAGTCACCCGGACCAATGCCGCGACGGCTGAGCGCGCGCGCTGCCTCATCGGAGCGCCGGTCCAGTTCGGCATAGGTCATCGCCTGGTCGGTTCCGATCAGCGTGAGTGCCGTCTTGTGGGAGCTGCGGGCAACCGTTGCCTTGAAGATGTCCACCATGGTTTCATTGCGGACGAATTCAGGCCGAATGCCGCCTGAGGAAACCGAGAGGCTGGCATTTGGGGTAATCGACGAAATCTGGATAGTCATGGTAACTTCTGCGGAACGAAACTCGGCACAATCAGCGTGCCATCTGTTCATGCTTATACACCCTTCAATTTGCAGCTCTCTTACGGGCGTTGTCAGTGAATTGTAATGTTGGGAAAGCTATGCTTGGTTCGCTGCAGGGCGAGCCCTGCGTGCCAGCTCGAAAGAAGGATTGATATTGTTGCGCATATTCGGGCGAGGAGCCGGCTGGCCCCGCTGGCTGTCCGTTCTCTTGGTGGCGGTTCCGCTAAGCTTGCCAGGCATGGAGGCATTCTGTCGCATACATAACAGTGTTCTGGTCGAAGATGCCGGCAGCTTGCGGCCGCTGCGCGACATCTATGCGGTCGTTGCGCGCGAAATGCCGGGAAAGGTGCTTCGCATCAAGCGGGTTCGCCGGGCTGGGCGTCAGGCCTATGCCGTGCGCGTGTTGAAGCCGGATGGCAAACGTGGTGATATAGTGCTCGACGGCGCAACGCTTGCCGTGATCGAGAGACGCTGAGAATGCGCATTCTGATTGCTGAAGATGAGCCCAGTATCGTGGCGGACATGCGCCGCTGCCTGGAGGATCAGCATTATGTCGTCTCGAGCGTGAGCAACGGAGAGGAAGCTTGGTATCGTGGCGATATCGAGCACTTTGATCTTGTCATACTCGATCTCGGACTTCCAAAGCTTGATGGCCTGACGGTTCTGCGGCGCTGGCGCGCAGAAAAACGGGGTATGCCTGTTATCATACTGACGGCGCGCGACGGCTGGCGCGACAAGGTCGACGGCATGGATGCGGGTGCCGATGACTATCTGACCAAGCCCTTCCGTATGGAGGAGCTTCTGGCCCGCGTGCGCGCCCTCATGCGCCGCGCCGCCGGGCAATCTTCTCCCATCCTTTCCAATGGCGTGCTGGAGCTCGACACGCGCCAGCGCACCGTCTCGTTCCGCGGTCAGCCCGTTCAGGTGACCGCGCTGGAATACCGGCTTCTTGCCTATCTGATGCACAATGCCGGCACGGTGCTTTCCCGAACGCAGATCGCCGACAGCATCTATGACGAAGAGACGGAGCTTCTGTCGAACGCGCTCGAAGTGGTTGTCGCACGCCTCAGGCGCAAGTTCGACGGCACCGTCATCGAGACCCGGCGCGGCCAGGGCTACATTATCCCGCGCGAGGCGCCGCCGTCATGACACCGTTCTCGCTGCGAGGGCGGTTGCTGCTGGGTTCCGTGGTGGCGATCATCGTCGCAACCTTTCTGGCGGGGGTCGGCATCAATGCCATTTCCGGGCTGGCCGTCAGAGCTCTCGCCCTCTCGGAGATAGACGAGGAGTTGCGCGTTCTTCTCGCCGCGGTCGATATCAATTCGTCGAATCAGCTCTTCCTTGATGACACGCCGACTGATCCCCGCTTCGGCATTCCGAATGGTGGCTTCTATTGGCAGGTCGGCCGCAATGGCACTGTCGAGCTGCGCTCGCAATCGCTCTGGGAGCAGAATTTGCCTTGGCTGCGTGCCCGGCCTCGCGATGCCGGTCGGGCGACGGATATGAAAGGGCCAAATGGCAGCCGTCTTCTCGCCGTCGAACGATCCATTTCGATCCCCTCGGCCACGGGCGACCAGATGGTTGATATCGTCATGGCGCTCGACAACAGCGAGCTTGCACCGGCGCGCTGGCGCTTCTTCTATGCCATGGCGCCCTCTCTTGGCGTGCTGTCAGTCGCCCTGATCGGGGCAGTCGTGGTATTCCTGCGATACGGGCTGCGGCCGCTCAATGACCTGCGCACGGCCCTGATGGCGGTGCAGGAGCGGTCCGCGCGCAAGATCACTGGTCAGTTTCCGCGAGAAGTACAGCCTCTCGTGGACGACCTCAACGGGCTGCTCGCATCGCGTGAAACCCAACTGACACAGGCGCGTGCGCGCGCCGGCGATCTCGCGCATGGCCTGAAGACCCCGCTCGCGGCGCTTGAGGCGACCGCGCGTATTCTCTCCGAAGAGGGGATGTCGGAGCGGGCCGCGGCGATCCAGACGGAGGTGAGCCGGATGGAGGCGCAGATCAAGCGAACGCTTGCGCAAACCCGCGCAAGCCTCGCCGCCGCCCATACCGTTGGCGTCATGGATGCCAGCGCCGATCTCCAGAAGATCATCTCGGTCATGCGGCGTCTCTCGGCCGAGCGGAAAATCGATTTCGAGCTCGTGGCGCCGCCGGAGATGTGGCTGGCGATCGACGAGGCGGATTTTGCCGACATTACCGGCAATCTGATCGACAATGCCAGGAAATGGACGGCCGGCAAGGTCGAGGTTCGCCTGTCGCAGTTGCCCGAGGGCGTGGAACTGTGCATCGAGGACGATGGCCCGGGCCTGCCCGAGGATGCGGAAATGGCTTTCATCCGGCGCGGCAGGCGACTCGACGAAAGCATCGCCGGAACCGGCTTCGGGCTGGCGATCGCCAAGGATCTGGTCGAAGCCTATGACGGCAAGCTAACGCTCGCCCGTTCCAGCCTCGGAGGGCTGTCCGTCACCGTCAATTTGCCGACGCGGCTGGTCAAGGATAAGCAGACGGCGCTGGAGAACTAGTTCGCTATAGGCTCAAGCATTGCCGCCCGCCTTCTTGCTTTCGCAAGGCGGGCGGACGGATTGAATTTGGACCTTGTCGCCTCAGGCCGCGCGTCGGGTGCGTGTTTCGTTGGCGCCCTGCTCGCTAATGCGAAACTGTGCGAGCAGCTCGTTCAAGGTCGCGGCTTCCGACGCCAGACCGTGGCTTGCGGCCGTCTGCTGCTCGACCATGGCGGCGTTCTGCTGCGTGCCCTGATCCATGGTGTTGACCGCCGTGTTGATCTCCTGGAGACCTGTCGACTGTTCGCGCGAGGCCCGCACGATCGCTTCGATATTGCGGTTGATCTCCTGAACGTCCCGCACGATCACCTCAAGCGCTTCGCCCGTCTGGTTAACAAGGGTAACGCCGTTCTTGACCTGCTCGCCGGAGGCGGTGATCAGGGATTTGATCTCCTTTGCCGCCTGCGCGGAGCGCTGTGCGAGCTCGCGGACTTCCTGCGCGACCACGGCAAAGCCCTTGCCCGCCTCGCCGGCACGGGCTGCTTCGACACCGGCATTCAGCGCCAGAAGATTGGTCTGGAAGGCGATGTCGTCGATGACGCCGATGATGTTGGAGATCTCGCCGGAGGATTTTTCGATCATGTTCATGGCGCCGACGGCCTTTTCGACGATCTCGCCGGATTTTTCCGCGCCGCCGCGGGCTCGCGTGACGAGTTGGCCGACTTCTTCCGCCCGGCGGGCACTATCCTTGACCGTTGTCGTGATTTCCTCGAGGGCTGCCGCGGTCTCCTCGACAGAAGCGGCCTGTTGCTCGGTGCGGCGTGCAAGATTATCCGCGGCGGCGCGGATTTCTCCCGCACCGGTGTCGATTGCCTGGGCATTGCGCCCGACGGTCGCCATGGCGTCGTGGAGCCGTGCCACCGACGTATTGAAGTCGGTTCTCAGGCGGTCGAGATCACCGGCAAAGGGAACGTTAATGCGATGGACGAGATCGCCATTGGCAAGACGGCCAAGCCCATCGGCGAGCGACTGCACGGCGGAAGCGATCTGTTCCTCCTCAATGGCCCTGAGGGCTTCGCGGTCGCGCCGCTCCTGCTCGCTCAGCATCCGCGTATCTTCGGCCTCCTTCGCAAGGCGACCACGCTGAATCATGTTGTCCCTGAAGACAGCGACCGCCGCGGCCATGCGCCCGAGCTCATCCTTGCGATCGGTTCCTGGAATTTCGGCGGAAACGTCACCGCCGGCAAGCTTGCCCATGGCGCTCGTCATCTGCAGGACCGGGCGGACTACCAATCTCGACAGCAGCATCGCCAAGACGCCGATCAGGGCGACGACGCCGATAGCGGTCGCGGCGGTCGCAGCAATCCGGAATTTGGCGACGCCGGCAAAAGCAGCGTCGCGGTCGATCTGCACGCCGAGATACCAGTCGGTGCGCGGCAAGCCTTGAACGGGCAGGAAGCTGACAAGGACGGACTTGCCGTTGAAGATCGTTTCGGAAATGCCGGAGCCGATCGCAGGCGTTGCCTGCGGAAAGGCATCGGCGAGCTTCTTGGTGACCAGCTGCTGATCCTGATGGACAAGAATGGTTCCATCGTTCTTCACCAGGAATGCCGAACCTTTGCCGCCCATGGTGACCGACTTGATCATGGAGACGAGCGAACCGAGCGAGAAGTCGCTTGCGGCAACGCCGAACAGCTTGCCGTCGCGCTTGACCGGCATGGCGGCGCTGATGATGAGGTTGCCCGTCGAGGCGTCATTATAGGGATCGGTCAGGACCAGCTTGTCGGCCTTCACGGCATCCTTGTACCAGGGCCGCTTGCGCGGGTCGTAATCCGCCGGAAGCGGCTGATTGGGAACGCTGGTGAAGACGCCCTGCTCGTCTCCGACATAGGTGGACATGAATTCGCGCAGCAGAACGGGATTGTCGAAGGCGCCGCTGATGCCAGCCGGATTTCCAGCCTTGGCGGCGGCATTGGCGGCAAGTTCGGTCAGCATGACGCGTGCGCCCAGCCAGTTCGAGATACTCTGCGACGCCTGAAGACCGGAGGATTCGATCTCTCCCTTGACCGCTTCGCTGGCGGCCGTGCGCTGAAGGCTGTCTATGTAAATTGAAAAACCGGAGAGGGCGGCGATGACGACCAGAGATGCCACCACCAAAATTTTCGTCATCAAATTGAAACGGGTTTGCACGGGATCGGTCCTTTACGGTGATCCAGCGTGTCGATGATTGAAGAAGCCGACGCGCCGGATGGGCCAAACGTCATGGTCATTCCAGCAAATGCCGTCATGGCGCCGCGAATGTCTTGATGAGACATGCGGTCAGGTATGCTTGAGAAGCGTTAAGGTGCCTTTAATCATGACCGATCGATGACCACTGGGGAAGAAGCAGGCAGCAGATGCCATATTCTTAGCCCAATGAAACCTCAACCTGCGATAGCCTTCAGGTATCTCTCAGTAGAACGTTCCACCACGCGATTGCCGTCGATCTCGATCGTTCGACCGGGGAATGCACCGTATATCGCTTCGAACCGATAGGGTCGAACCGCTTCCGATATCGCCGTCACGGCCTTGGCGTCGAGCGGAACGAGGTTTGGGTAGCTGCGCATGAAGCTGACGAACTGGCGGTCCATGGTCACCTGCATCGTGTCGCCGACGAAGAGCGCGCCGCGCCCGCCTTCGAGCCAAGGGCAATAGAGCACGCAACTGCCGTCGAAATGGCCGCCGCAACGGATCATGGTCGCCTGGCCAATCGACAGTGTCTCGCCTGTCCATGGATGTAGCGCCCCATCGCGCCTTTGCACCCATTCGCTATCGTTGGCGTGGATATGGATCGGCACGCTGACGCCGGCGGCGCTCCATTCGGTCATCGACGAATAGAAATGAGGGTGGGAGATCGCGATCGCGCTTAAGCCGCCCATGGCGGTGATCCGTGCCTTGCTAGGCTCGTCGATAAGGCTGAGGCAGTCCCAGAGGATATTGCCGTCAGGTCCTTCGATCAGAAAGGCGCGCTGGCCAATGCCGAAATGAGGCGAGATCTGCAGACTGTGGACGCCTTCCGCTTCCTCGTTCCAGATTACCTCATGCTTCTGGCCGAGGCTCGCCATGTCTGTCCATTCCTGTCCCGATTGAGGTACGAACTGGCGCTCGTCTTCGCAGATTGGGCAGGCCAGAGGTGGTCCGTCGCCTTCGTCGAACTGTGTGCCGCATGTGATGCAGATAAAATGCGTCATCTCGAACTCCTCGCCAGTCTGTCTTTCCAGCCTGCGACCACGGACCCGCCGCACGGCAAGTGAAGGCTTCTGTGCTATATTGGCCAGACCTTGGACGGATCAAAGCAAAAAGGCGACGCAACAACCCTCAGACGATCTCGTTGGAGACAGAAAATCGTCGCTTTCAGGCCGACCTTTCTTGGGAAAATGGATATTCCTAACGAATGGTGGTAGGATTCATGGCAATCCTATATCTATGATTTTTAACGTAAAAATTCTTATTTCATCGATTTATGACAATCTGACCTTGCAAAAGGCGCCAAGACAAAGAAACATAGTCGGCTAATGAAAGTTTAGATAATCGCGATATTGATGCCCAGCATCGTAGGCATATGGAGGACCACTATGGCGCTTATTCTCGGCCTCGTTGCTCTGGCCGGCCACATCGCCCTTCTGCTCTGGGGCACGCGCATGGTCCAGACCGGTATCCAGCGCACATTCGGGCCTGATCTGCGCTCTTTTCTCGGCCGGGCGCTCAGCAATCGCACGAAGGCTTTTTTTGCGGGCATCGGTGTCACCGCCATCCTGCAGAGCAGTACGGCAACCGGCCTGATGGCCTCCGGCTTCGCGGCGGGCGGCCTGGTGGATCTCGTGCCGGCACTTGCCGTCATGCTGGGAGCCAATGTCGGCACGACCCTGATCGTTCAGGTGTTGTCTTTCAATGTCGCGGCGGCTTCGCCGGCGCTAATCCTGATCGGCGTGCTGATGTTCCGCCGAACCGGGAATTCACGCGTGCACGATCTTGGCCGCGTCATGATTGGGCTTGGCTTCATGCTTCTGGCACTGCATCAGCTCCTCGACCTGATGACGCAGTATGAGGGGTCGAAGGCGCTCGCCTACGTCCTTGATGCGATCGCCGCGACGCCGGTGCTGAGTATGCTTCTCGCAGCTATTCTGACATGGGCCGCCCATTCCAGCGTGGCTGTGGTTCTGCTCATCATGTCGCTTGCAAGCAAGGGGCTCATCGATGTCGATCAGGCCTTTGCTCTCGTTCTCGGTGCCAATCTCGGCACCGCGATCAACCCACTCATCGAAGGGCAGTCGGGAGCGGATCTATCGGTGAAGCGTTTGCCCATCGGCAATATGCTGACACGCATTGTCGGTGTGATCGCGATGATCGCCCTGTTGGAGCCAGCCGCACGTCTGTCGGCGATGATCGATGGCGACAGCGCCCGAGCTGTCGCCAATTTTCATACCGCCTTCAATGTCGTTTTGGCCGTGGTGTTCATGCCGCTATTGCGGCCCTATGCCGATCTATTGACCAAATTGCTGCCGCGGAAGATCGACGAGGCCGATCCGACGCGCCCGAGATATCTTGATCCGGCGGCCAAGGAAACGCCCGTGGTTGCTCTCGGCGCGGCAGCGCGCGAGGCGCTGAGACTGGTCGACGTGCTCTCGGAAATGCTTGCGGGCGCCAAGTCTGCCTTATCGGACACGGATCGAAAGGCGCTGACGCGATTGCGATCGCTGGACAATATCCTCGACAGCCTGAACACGGCCGTAAAGACCTATCTGACATCGATCGATCCCGACGAGCTTGGAGAAGCCGACCGGCGGCGTCTGAACGAGATCCTGCTGTTTTCGATGAACATGGAACATGCCGGCGACGTGCTCGACCAGAACCTTCTGCCGCACCTGGCAAAACGCCTGCGTCGCGGTTTGAGTTTCTCGAAGGAAGGACAGCTCGAACTGGCGACATTGTTCGACCGATTGCAGTCGAACCTCCAGACGGCGGCTGCCCTGTTCATGACGCAGAATGAAAGTGCCGCCCGTATGCTGGCGGAGGAGAAGGTGATTTTCCGCAAGGCGGAGCGCGAGGGGACGGAAGCCCATTTCCAGCGCTTGCGCCAGGGCGGGATCGAGACCGCCGAGACCAGCTCGCTTCACCTCGACCTTCTGCGCGACCTCAAGCAGATCAATTCCCACCTCGTCGCCGCCGCAGCATATCCCGTTCTGGAGGAGCGCGGCGAACTCTTGCAAAGCCGGACGCCGAGCCCGGTGCCACCGGTTGCAGTGACTGCACATGACTAAAAGATCTATTTCAGCCGTCTGTCGGGCGGTTGGGCCGGAATGCGCGGCGCCGATGTGGCTTCGATATGCCCATTGGTGACAGCTGCCCCGTCGGTCGCAGCGCTGCGCCATCAAAAGTTCCTTTGACCCCATCGTGAGAGCCATCGTGTAGGGAGGTAGTCAGCCAGATCGCTGGGACCTGCAGGTCCTGGCTTATGTGGGGACCCTGAGCCTTTATCATAGATAGTCAGATACTCGCTTCTGTAGGACAGCGTCCGTCAGGGGGCTCGCCGCCAATTTCGTCGCGAAGGCGCGACCGGGATGGAGAACGTCCCACGGCGAGCGATATTGCGTCGCGACGGTCTGATGCAGGTCAAAGGCTGCTTCCTTGCCGTAACCACGACCCATGGCCTCCTTCGCCAGTTCGAAGCGATGCGTGGCGCTTGGGAACCAATGGCCGAAATGCCTGATCATTTCAGCCTCGACGACCTCTGGATCCTGTGGCTTGGGTTTGGCGCGGGGAAGACCCGGCGTTTCGTAGAGCAGGATGCCGTCACGGGCGATGTCCACGAAGAAGGGTCAACCATACGCGAGCTGCTTATTGAGGTCCGTGACGGAATGAACGATGAAGTTGACCGGCGTTGCCAGATGTCTGGTGACCGTCAGTTCCCGTAGGAAGCGATCGATACCCCGGTACCAGAAACGTGGATCGGCAAAGGTTTCAGTCGTAACGACGACGAGCAGGTTATATTCGGAACGACCATCGTTTTCGCGGTCCTCTACCCAGTCACAGCGTGCAAAAGGGCTAAAGAGAAGCAGTTTGAGGATACGTCCACCCTTCTCCGTGTCCGACAGTCTGCTCTTTTGCACGTCCTCGAATTCATCGAACAGGATTCGCGCGATCCGTTCCAGTTCACGACGCCTGTTCTCGGGAAGATGGCTGAGGCGTTCAGTAAGGGTCACAGACACGGCAGCCCTCGGTGCAAATGTGCCGTGGAGGGCTTTGCCGTCTTATTTCCCCGAGCAGGCTTTTCATGATGCGCCGCCATTGGCTCCCGGGAGCCGGTCGCTTCCGGGCATGAAGAGACCCGGCTGTAGGGCTTGCCCGATGCGCACCAAATCGGCCAGCGCCGCGCTCACTTGCAGCGAGGGGAAGTCTGGGCCTTTGTCGAAGTGTTCGCCTCCGCACAAGATCACATCAAGCTTGCCGGGCACACCAGCAACCGTCGTGGCCGGCATGGCCATCAGGGCGTCGGCCAACTTCATTTCCATGCGGTCAGATTGGATCTCGGCTTTCTCGACACGACTATATCCCAAAGCGTCATCCAGACGATCCCAAACTTCCTGCCGTTCCCGGAAGGCGGCTATTGCTTGCGCCTTCACGGGCTCATGCCCGGCTGCATCGCCGCATATTCGGTCTATGTCTTCCAGGCTGAACGCACGCACCGGCTTCTTTTTTCCGGGCAGTGTGATTTCCACCTGCGGAAATCCGACGGCGGCGACCATCCTGCTTTCAAGGTCCAGCTGTATGTTCCAAAGCCGCTGCGTTTCATTGTGTGCCGCCAGCCATTGCCGCCAAAGGTCCAGCGCGGGATCGGAGACAACATCGCCGGCCAGCGCCTCGGCGGCGGCCGCGCCATAGTCGAACGGCCATGTCGCCGTGGCTGCCATCGTGCCCGTCAGCAACATCCTGCGCGTGACGGAAGACAAAGTCGTGTTATTGTCAGAATCAGCCATGATCTGAGCTCCATACAGCTTGGTTGTGGTCAGGCTGGGCGCGGTGCGCGAACACCGTGTTCAGCCGCGTTAAGGGCGATTGATCCTTTTGGATCATACCGAAATGATCTAAAGGGATCAATGGGCTTTGGTAACAGCAGGACAGATGCGGGCAGCTCGCGCATTGATTGGAATATCACAGGCAGAGCTTGCTCGTCGGGCCGGCGTCTCTGTGCCGACGATTAAGCGTTGCGAAAGTGAGGGCGAGAACATACCCGTCGTATCTTCCGAAACTCAGCGGAAGATATGTTCTGCTCTTGAAGCTGAAGGCATAGAGTTCATCCCGGAGAACGG
This sequence comes from Rhizobium sp. ERR 1071, assembly GCF_007828675.1. Classification (NCBI taxonomy): domain Bacteria; kingdom Pseudomonadati; phylum Pseudomonadota; class Alphaproteobacteria; order Hyphomicrobiales; family Rhizobiaceae; genus Rhizobium; species Rhizobium sp. ERR 1071. The sequence continues at coordinate 374,549 of NZ_VITM01000005.1, forward strand.
CGGTGGTCCGGGCGTGCGATTGGCGAAGAAGACCACGCGTTGAGGCCGGAACAGCGATTGTAAGTTTTTCCTTTTTTCCGCCGTCTCTACGCACCAGTACGACGACGGCTAAATACCTATTGCAAAAGGGTAAATCTTGATTTCTCCCTGGTTCAGGAACAACCAGCAGGGGGCAGCGCTGCCATGCCCGTGCCAGACCGTATCATCCGCTTGAATACCGTGCGTTTCCGCACGGGTCTTTCCCGCTCCACCATCTACCGCAAGATCGCCGAGGGTACGTTTCCCGCGCAGATCAGGATCAGCGTCAACGGCGCGGGATGGCATGAATCCGAGATCAACCGCTGGATCGCAAACCCCGTCGCATGGCGGCGGCCGAAGGGAAAGCGCGATGATGGCCGATGATAGAAAGCTCAATGACAGAGAGGAGCTGGCGAATGACAATCAACCGCCTGATGGACAGGAGGGAGCAGGCAAGGCCGAGGCTTCCGAGCGGCTGAACGCGATTGTGCTGTCCATTGCCCGGTTGATCGGCAGGCAGATGGCGCGGGAACACTTCGAAGCGTTGCGGGCTGCCAGTGACAATCGGGGCAGAAGCGAAGACAGCGCAGAGGATGACAATGGATAATGGGATCCACCATTCAAAACATTGACATCCTATGGGATGTCTATAAATTCTCTGCCATGAGGCTGGTTCTGGATACCAATGTGATCGTAGCGGCGTTCCGCAGCCGGAATGGCGCAAGCAACCTGCTTCTGCGCTTTGCTGATCGGGGCATGGTGACGCCGCTTTGTTCGACGGCGGTGTTTCTGGAGTATGAGGCGGTGTTGAGCCGCGAGGAAACCCGACAGGCGACCGGACACAGCCTTGAGGATGTCGCTTCGGTGATGAGCGCGCTTGCCGCCATTGCCGAGGGCGTCGATATCTCGTTTCGGACGCGACCGATGCTCTCCGATGTCGCCGACGAAATGGTGCTGGAAGCTGCCTTAAACGGACAGGCTGAGGCCATCGTGACGTATAACGTCAAGGATTTCCGTCCGGCGCTTGGATTGGGCGTGACCGTGATAACACCGGGAGAGATTGTCAGGAGACTGAACACATGACGCAGACCCAACGCTATAAATACCCGCTGCAACTGCCGCAGTCGCTCAAGGAGACGGCGGCGCGTCTGGCACAAGAAGACGGCGTGTCCCTCAATCAGTGGATTATTTCTGCGGTCGCGCAGAAGATCGGGGCCGTTGAGACGGCCAGCGAATTCCTGAAAGCGCGTGCAGGTACGACGAAGCGCGGTGCGCTGACAGGCTTGCTGGACAAAGCGCCGGATGTGCCGCCGCTGAAGGAAGACACCATCTGATGCAATGCATCGGGCCTGAACGGATGCGGTGAAAGCCTTTTTGCTTGCTGGAGTGGGCCGGAACGAAACGGCGCCCACAAGCGCCCACGAAAGTGGCGCAACTCTCTACGGTCACCACATAGGCGGCGATTCCATTGACAACAGATTGTAGCCGCCGTGGCCGCCTATGATTCTATGAGGCGCTCGGCGCTGAACTTGTCCGTTATCAGCGTATCGATAACTCCGATCCTCAGGGCGCCGGCGATCGCCGCTGTCTTCTTCGCTCCGCCGGCAAGCGCGATGACCCGATCGACCCGTTCGAGATCTTCTAGCGGGAAGCCGATCACGCGCTCATCGAGCGGCGTTTTGACAGGCTTGCCGTCCTTGTCGAAGAACCGCAGCGATATATCGCCGACCGCACCGGCCTCGGCAAGATCGGCGAGCTCCCGCGACGAGAAGATATTGCCGGATCTCGCCAGCAGTTCCGACGGCTCCACGGCGCCGATGCCGACGATGGCGAGCGTGATGCTGCCGAAAAGATCCATGGTCTCCCGCACGAACGGATCCGCCTGCATCAGGAGTTTAGCCTCGCGCGAGGTCGTAACACCCTGTACTGGAAGAAGCTTCGGTTCGGCGCCGGTCAGTCGAGCGAGGCGGGTGGTCAGCTGGGTGGCATGAGTCTGGACCGACGGGTCGCCCATGCCGCCCAGCGTCTGAACGACGTACTTGGCCTGGGCGCTCTTTTGCGGATGAATGTTTTCCACCATCCTGAAGATCGTCTGGCTCCAGCTCGACACGCCGATGATTTCGCCGGGTGCAAGCGTCACCTCCAAAAGATGCGCGGCGGCTTCGCCGATCCGGGCCATGATGGCGCCGTCGCGGTCCTCCGTGCATTCGACGACGATTGCCTCGGGGAGACCGTACTTCTCGCGCAGCGCTCCTTCGAGTTCGCTGTAGGTGCCAACGGGCGGAATGACGCTCGTGCGAACGATATCTTCCGCCTCGGCCCGTTTCAGCATTCGCGACACCGTCGCCTGCGACAGGCGAAGGTGCTGCGCGATATCCGCCTGCCGCTTGCCCTCTATATGGTACATCTGGGCAACTCTTGAGATGAGGCGGAGTTCGTTAAGGCGAGCCATCGTTGATCCCGGGGTGAATTTTTATTCACCTTTAACCGGAGTTGCGCGCAACGTCGAGCGGGCCAGCGCATCATTCCACCTGTTCAGGAGGCCTGTACTGTCGATGTTCTCCGGCTCGATGATCTTATTGTTTCTCGGAAGCGCCGCGATGGCGACGAGATCCGGCCACAGGCCTATCGAGAGACCTGCGAGATGGGCTGCCCCTAGAGCGGAGGCTTCCGGTGCCTCGCACTGGATGATGGCGTGCCTCACCAGGTTTGATACGCACTGCATGAGAAAGTGGTTCTGGCTCGGGCCGCCGTCGACATAAAGCGTGCCGAGATCGTCACCGCTCTGCGCCCGCATGGCCGTAATCACGTCATGAACCTGGAAAGCGATCGAGTCAGTAACCGAGCGCGCCATCTGCGCGCGGGTTGTGCTGAAGTTGATCTGTGAGAAAAGGGCACGGGCGTCGGAATTCCAGTAAGGGGCGCCCAAACCGACGAAGGCGGGCACGAAGCCCGGGCCATCAGGCTCAGCGGTCGCCGCTAGGTCGATAAGGGAGCCAACATCCGGAAGGCCCAGGATGCCGGCCATCCAGGGCAGGCTCGCGGCGCACACGAGGATATTGCCTTCGAATGCGAAGGTCGGTTGTCCGGCGATGCGCCAGGCGACCGTCGTGGTGATGCCGTTGCGCGGCGCGATGAAGCGCGGAAGAGTGGTCATGACGGAAGACCCTGTTCCGAAGGTCGCCTTGCTGTCGCCCGGCTTGAAGGCCCCGTGTCCGAACAGGGCCGCATGGCTGTCCCCGATGGCCGATCTGATCGGCGTGCCGTCCGGAACGCCGGCAAGGCCGTGCGTTGTTCCGAAGTCCGCGGAACTGTCGAGTACCTCCGGAAGGAGCCGGATATCGACTCCGAAAATCGCACCCAATTCCCTGCTCCAGGTTTGGGCCTCAAGGTCGAACAACTGGCTTCGCGCGGCGTTCGAGGCGTCGCAGACATGCTTGCGACCGCCGGTAAGGCAGTGAACGAGCCAGCTGTCGATCGTTCCGATGCGGGCCTTTTTCCCATGCGCGACCCGATCGAGAAGCCATCGGAATTTCGGACCAGGAAACATCGGATCAAGGGGGAGGCCGGTCAGCGCCTCGACGCGCTTGAGATGTCCGTCCGCGATAAGACGCTCGCAATCCGACGCGGTGCGCCGGCATTGCCAGCTCAAGACCGGTCCGAGCGCCTTGCCAGTTTCGGCATCCCAAATGGTGACGGATTCCCGCTGATTGGAGATCGCTATCGCTTCGATTGTCGCGACGGGCGCGCTTCGCAGGCATAGTGCGATCGCTTCACAGACGGATGCGTAAATCCGATCGGGATCCTGCTCGACCCAGCCGGGCCGCGGATAGGAGATGCCTACCGGAGCCGAGCCTCTGGCAATGATGTCTCCGCTCTCGGAGACCAGTACCGCCTTGGAATTGGTGGTTCCCTGGTCGATTGCCAGAATGGCCCGCATCATATCCTCCACCCGAGCATGGTACCGAAAAGTGTGAGCGGTTCTCGAACGACATCATGCTCTATTTCTTTGATTTCAAAGCGGATTCAGACTTTGGCTCTATTCCAGCTAAAATCATCCGCCTCCAATTACTGGAACCGACGGCAATCCGCCTCGGTTCCAATGCGTCTGTTTGTCTACTTGCGCTTGATAAGCGCTTGCGCGGCGTCGGCAATAGCTGGTGGGGCCATGCCGAATTCATCGAGCAGGAATTCGGCAGAACCGGTCGGCGCGTAGATGCCGGGAACGCCGAGGCGCGTCATCGGCACGGGGGCGTTGTCGACGACAACCTCGGCCACGGCCGATCCCAACCCGCCAAAGATCGAATGTTCTTCCGCCGTCACGATCGCGCCGGTTTCCTTGGCGGCGGCAATGATGGCATCCTCGTCGATCGGACGAACCGTGGCGAGATTGATCACCCTGGCCTCTATGCCGCGTCGCGCTAGGATATCGGCGGCCTTCACCATGCGATGGGTCAACGTTCCGTTCGCAATGAGCGTAACATCGGAACCTTCACGCAAGAGATTGGCCTTTCCAAGCTCGAACTTGTAGTCCTCCGGCAGCAGGTCGGGCACGCCGACCCGAGACAGGCGCAGGAAGCAAGGGCCATTGTAATTTGCCGCCCATTCCACCGCCGCCGCCGTCTCTATGCGGTCGCAAGGCGCGATCACGGGGAGGTTGGGCAGAACTCGGGTCCAGGCGAAATCCTCTATCGAGTGATGGGTCGGGCCGAGCTCCCCATAGGCCATGCCGGAGGAAATGCCGACGAGCTTGACGTTAGCGTTCGAGTAGGAGATGTCGGCCTTGATCTGCTCAAGCGATCGACCTGTGAGGAACGGTGACGCGCCGCAGACATAGGGGAGGCGTCCGCCATTGGCGAGGCCCGCGCCCACGCCGACCATGTTCTGCTCGGCGATGCCGACATTGACCAGCCGATCGGGGAATTTGGACTTGAAGCCGCCGAGCTTCGAAGAGCCGACCGAATCGTTGCAGACTGCGACGATCGTTTCGTTCTCGGCGGCAAGGCGTTCGAGCGTCGCTGCGAAAGCGTCTCGGCAATCATGGAGCTTGGGTGCGTTCACGGGCGCGTTCATTAAAGTGCCTCCGACAATTCTGCCAATGCGACTTCGTACTGTTCCTTGTTCGGAACCTTGTGGTGCCAGTCGACACGGTCCTGCATGAAAGAGATTCCGTGCCCCTTGTTGGTGTGGGCCACGATGCAGTGGGGGCGCTCGCTTCGGCGCTCGAGCGCCGGGACGACCTCGTGCATGTTGTTGCCGTCGATTTCGCTGACGTCCCAGCCAAAGGCTTCGAGCTTCGGGCGAAGAGGTGCTATGTCGTTCGTATCCGAAAGCGCGGCACCCTGCTGGAAACGGTTGTGGTCGACGATCAGGGTGAGGTTATCAAGCCGGAACTGCGCCGCGGCCATGATCGCCTCCCAGTTGGAGCCTTCCTGCATCTCGCCATCGCCGGTGATCACGTAGGTATGGTAGCCGGCCCCAGATAATTTCGCCGCCTTGGCCATGCCAACCGCGACCGGTAGGCCGTGTCCGAGAGGACCAGTATTGGTTTCGACGCCCGGCACCTTGTTGCAATTGGGGTGTCCATTGAGCCGCGAATGCGGCTTCAGGAACGTCGAAATCTCGTCTTCCGGGATGAAGCCGCGTTTCGCCAGAGTGACGTAGAGCGCGCACGCCGTATGTCCCTTCGACAGCACAAACCTGTCCCGATCGGGATGTTTCGGCTGATCCGGCCAGACGCGCAGCACGCGGAAATACAACGCGGTCAGAAGGTCGATCACGGACATCTCGCCGCCAATATGTCCGGCCCCTGCCTCGTAGACTGCCTGGAGGTCTCGCAGACGTATCTGGCGAGCAACACGTTCAAGTTCGGAAGGCTCCATTATTTCCTCGTGTGAATAAATATTCATCAGTTTATATTTTTGCACAGGAGGGCCGTTAGTCAAGCCCCCATATATCCATTGTCAGTAAAACAGGCAGATAAGACCCGGTTGACAGCGCCAAAGTGAGTTGGTAATGAATTTTCCAGCATATGTGAATAAATATTCTAGCTTGAAGTTCTAGCCGCCAGACATGGCCGCTAGCCTCAGGTCCCTGGGAGGAATGATGGTGGCGATCGACGTTAATGAACAGAGCCGTCCGTCCGTGGCATGGCTGAGAAAGCTCACCGGTGCTACCGGACCGCTTGTCGGATTGCTCGCTCTTTGCGTTTTCTTGAGCCTCAGCACCGATGCGTTTCTTTCGCTCCGCAACGGCCTCAACATTCTCGATCAGATCACCGTGCTCGGAATCATGGCCGTCGGCATGACTTTCGTCATCCTGATCGGCGGCATCGACCTTTCCGTCGGTTCGGTTCTTGCGCTGTCCATGATGGTCATGGGCTGGACGGCAAATATCGCCGGCCTGCCGCTTGCCGCCGGCATCGTGGTTGCACTTGCCGCCTCCGCGGTGAGCGGACTGATCGTCGGGCTTCTCGTCACTCTTTTCAGGGTTCCGGCCTTTATCGCAACTTTGGCTATGATGTCGGCCGCGCGGGGCGTCGCGAACATGATCACGGATGGCCAGCAGATCGTCGGATTTCCCGACTGGTTCATGATGCTCGCGATCGATCGCCATTTCGGCGTGCTGACGGCAACGGTCTTCCTGATGCTGGCGGTCGTCGCCGTGGCCTGGGTGTTCCTTCACTTCCGCTCCGAGGGGCGCATGCTCTATGCCGTGGGCGGCAATCCGGAAGTGGCTCGTCTCGCCGGCATCAATGTTCAGCTCGTGACGATTGCTGTCTATGTCGCAAGCGCGGTACTTGCCGGTCTTGCCGGTATCGTACTGGCGGCTCGTCTCGATTCCGTTCAGCCATCCAGCGGCTTTGGATACGAACTCGACACGATTGCGGCCGTCGTCATTGGTGGCACTTCGCTCTCCGGTGGGGCCGGCGGTATCGGCGGCACGCTGATCGGCGTCCTGATCATCGGTGTCCTGCGCAACGGTCTCAATCTTCTCAACGTCTCGCCATTCCTGCAGCAGGTCATCATTGGCATCGTCATCGTGCTCGCGGTCGGTGCGGAAACGATCCGCAGGCGGCGGGCCTGACATTCTGGCCCGCGTCCGGCGGATCCCAGCGATTTCCTCTCCGAAAGGTTTGGAGCGGATCATTTGCCCGAGGGGGAGGATATGCCCAAGGGTTCACTAAAAAAGGAGGAAATGAAATGAAACTTGCGCGCATACTTCTGGCCTCGGCCGCCGTGCTGGCCATGTCGTTGGGCTCTGTTCAGGCAAAAGACACCAAGAAGATCGGTCTGGCGGTCGCGAACCTGCAGGCAAACTTCTTCAACCAGATCAAGCAGTCCGTCGAGGATGAGGCCAAGAAGCGTGGCATTCAGGTCGTCACCGTGGATGCCAAGGGCGATGGTCCGACGCAGATCAACCAGATTCAGGATCTGCTCACCCAGAATATCGACGCCTTGATCTATATTCCGGCCGGTGCCGCTGCCGCGAGTGTTCCGGTAAAGCTCGCCAAGAATGCCGGTATTCCTGTCGTCAACGTCGACCGCAATGCCGACGGCGCGCCGGGCGACACTTTCCTTGCAACGGATTCTGTCGCGTCGGCCAAGGCCGTTTGTGACTACATCCTCAGGCAGGCCGGCGGCAAGGGCAAGATGGTGATCATCCACGGCCAGAAGGGCACGACGCCTGAAGTCGACCGCAGCAAGGGTTGCGGCGAATCGCTGAAGGCAAACCCCGGCGTGAAGGTGGTTGCCGAGCAATATTCCAACATGTGGGCCCAGGACGAGGGCTTCCAGATCATGCAGAACATGCTTCAGGCAAATCCCGACGTATCGATCGTGTTTGCTCAGGCCGACGCGCTTGCCCTCGGCGCCGCGCAGGCGATCAAGGTTGCAAACCCGTCCCAGAAGATCGTTGTCGGCGGCTTCGACGGCGATACGGCGGCTCTGGAAGCGCTCAGCAAGGGTGTCTTCGATGTGACCGCGACGCAGCAGACGCAGAAGATGGGCCGCGACGCGGTCGCGAATGCCGTCAAGCTCGTCGCCGGCGAGAAGGTGCCCGCGGTGCAGCTCATGGACGCCACGCTGACGACCAAGGAAAACGTGGCCGGCTTCATCGCCAACCACCCGTAATCGTCCTGAAATCTTGAGGAGGTGTGCCGTGACTGAGCCCGTTCTTTCCCTGAGGGGCATATCCAAGCGCTACGGACCGCTTCAGGTGCTGAAGAATGTCAGCCTTGATGTCTATCCGGGTGAAGTGGTCGCGCTTCTCGGTGAAAACGGCGCCGGCAAATCGACCTTGTCGGGCATCATCGCCGGATCACGCACGCCTTCCGAGGGAACGATGACATGGCTGGGGCAGCCCTATGCCCCCGCCACTCCGCGCGAGGCGATCGACAAGGGCGTCGTCCTGATCCATCAGGAATTGCAGCTCCTGCCGCATCTTTCGATCGCCGAAAATGTCTTCATCGGGCGATGGCCGATGAAGAACGGGGCTGTCGATCGCCCTCAGATGGTCCGGCGCGCCCAGGAACAGCTCGCACGCCTGAACCTACATATTCCAGCGACACGCAAGGTCGCGGGCCTGTCGACTGCCAATCAGCAGCTCATCGAGATCGCCAAGGCGCTGGCGCTCAATGCCAAGCTGCTGATTCTCGATGAGCCGACCGCAGCGCTTGGTGGCGCGGAGACGGAAGCGCTTTTCGAGCAGGTGAGAAAGCTTCGGTCCGAAGGTGTCGGCATCATCTACATCTCCCACCGCATGGAGGAGATCAAGCAGATCACCGATCGCATCGTCGTCCTGCGCGATGGCGAGCGGGTTCAGGAGTTCGCCGACAGCGCCACACCTGTTCGTACCATCGTCGAAAGCATGGTCGGCCGTTCGCTGGACCGGATGTTCCCGGCTCTTCCCGAACCGACGGATCGCCCTGTTTTGCAGGTCAGCGGATTGAGTTCGCCTGACGGGTCCTTCGAGGACGTGACGTTCGAAGTTCGCGCCGGGGAGATCCTCGGCATTGCCGGGCTGGTTGGTGCCGGCCGCACCGAACTCGTCCGTGCCGTTTCTGGCGCTGATCCGATCATCGCCGGCTCGATCAAGCTGGAGGGTGAGGAGCTCAAGCTTCGCAATCCGGCCGAGGCGATCGCCAAGGGCATCGTGATGGTGCCCGAGGATCGCAAGGAGCAGGGTCTCGTCGTCGGCCATCGCATCAGTGAAAACATCATCTATGCCAACCTCGACAAGCTCGGTGGACGCTGGATCACATCACGTGTCAAACGTGCTTTCGCCGAAAAGGCTGTGGCGAAATTCGGCGTCAAAGGCCGGGCCGAGCAATATGCCTCGGACCTGTCGGGCGGCAACCAGCAAAAGGTCGTCATCGCAAAGTGGCTGATGCGTGACCCCAAGGTCGTCGTCCTCGACGAGCCGACCCGTGGCATCGATGTCGGCGCGCGAGCCAGCATTTACGACATCATCGTCAACCTCGCAAAGCAGGGGGTGGCCGTCATCGTCGTCAGCTCCGATCTCGAGGAGGTTCTTGGTGTCTCCAACCGGATTCTCGTGCTTGCACAGGGCAAGCAGGCAGGCATTCTCAATCGTGACGAGGCCAATGACGTCTCTGTCATGGAACTTGCGACAATCTAGACAAACAGAAAGGAAGAGCGGTGTCCGACATCACTCTGAACGCCCCGAAGCTTTTCGATCTTGAGGGACAGGTCGCGCTTGTGACCGGCGCTGGAAGCGGGATTGGGCAGCGTATCGCCATCGGTCTTGCGCAGTGCGGCGCCAACGTCGCGCTTCTGGACCGTCGATCCGACGATGGTCTAGCGAACACGGCTTCGCATATCGAAGCTGCCGGTCGCCGTTCCATCCAGATTGCAGCCGATGTGACCAGCAAGTCCTCTCTCGGGGAGGCGGTTGCGCGTACCGAGGCGGAACTTGGGGCCTTGACGCTTGCAGTCAATGCCGCCGGTATCGCCAACGCCAATCCCGCGGAAGAGATGGAAGAAGAACAGTACCAGACGCTGATGGACATCAACCTAAAGGGCGTTTTTCTGTCCTGCCAGGCGGAAGCACGCGCGATGCTGAAGAACGGGCGCGGATCGATCGTCAATATCGCCTCTATGTCCGGCGTTATCGTCAATCGCGGCCTGAGCCAGGCTCATTACAACGCCTCCAAAGCCGGTGTGATCCACATGTCGAAGTCGCTCGCGATGGAGTGGGTCGGTCGCGGCGTCCGCGTCAACACCATCTCGCCGGGATACACGGCGACGCCGATGAACACGCGTCCGGAAATGGTTCATCAGAGCAAACTTTTCGAAGAGCAGACGCCGATGCAGCGCATGGCAACGGTCGATGAGATGGTCGGCCCAGCCGTCTTCCTGCTGTCGAATGCCGCAAGCTTCGTGACGGGCGTCGATCTGCTCGTCGATGGCGGGTTTTGCTGCTGGTGATGCGATGAGGAAACTGATTGCCGGCAACTGGAAAATGAACGGTCTCGCCTCCTCCCTGGCCGAGATCGAGGCGCTGAAGGGAATAACGGGCGAGGCGGCGTGTGACATCGTCGTCTGCCCGCCCTTAACGCTGGTCGAGAAAGCGGTCGAACGGGTGCGAGGATCAGGGATTGCCATTGGGGCACAGGATTGCCACGCGCGGACCTCAGGCGCCTATACCGGAGATGTTTCCGCCGAGATGCTCGCCGAAATCGGCGCTCGTTTCGTCATTCTGGGACATTCCGAGCGGCGCTCGGCCTATAGGGAGACGGACGGCGCAGTTGCGGCCAAGGCTGTCGCGGTCCATGAGACCAGGCTGACGAGCATCATTTGCGTCGGGGAGACACGTGCGGAACGGGACGAGGGCAGGGCGATCGAAGTGGTTCGTGCCCAGCTAGAAGCATCAATTCCCAACACCGCAACCAGTTCGAACACGGTGATCGCCTATGAACCAGTGTGGGCGATCGGAACAGGGCTAGTTCCGACCCTGGAGCAGATCGAGGAGATGCATTCGTCCATCCGCCAGGCGCTTGAAAAGCGGCTGGGAGAAGAGGGGAAGGATGTCAGGATCCTCTATGGCGGTTCGGTCAAAGCATCGAACGCAAGGGCAATCTTCGGCGTTCGCAACGTCGATGGTGCCCTGGTCGGGGGCGCATCCCTGAAGGCATCGGAGTTTGCCGGGATTATCTCGGCCGCCGTTTGAAGTCGCCAGCAACAGGCGGGCGCTCGGCCCCTTGAGCCGGCGCCTGGCGTGGCTGTCACCGCGAAAGGAATAGGAAATGCAGCGTTTCGAAAACAAGACCGTGGTCATCACCGGCGCGAGCCGCGGCATCGGGGCCGCGATCGCCAGACGGTTCGCGCGTGAGGGCGCCAATCTCGTAGTCTCGGCCAATGAGGATTCCGTCCATGCGGTCGCCGATGCGATCAAGGCTGACGGCGGGAAGGCGATTTCCTTCATCGGTGACGTGACCGACAAGGCCAGTGTGAAGGGGCTCTACGAGGCGGCTGAGGTGGCCTTCGGTGCCGTCGATGTTTCCATCCAGAATGCCGGTGTCATCACCATCGCCCGCGTCGAGGACATGACCGAGGGCGAATGGGACAAGGTCATGGCGGTCAATACCAAAGGTGTCTTCCTCTGCGCCCAGGAGGCGATTGCCCGCATGCGCAAACATGGCCGCGGCGGCCGCATCATCAATACCGCTTCCGGCCAGGCGCGGGACGGCTTCATCTACACGCCGCATTATGCGGCATCGAAGATGGGCGTCGTCGGCATTACCCAGAGCCTTGCCAAGGAAGTCGCGACCGAAGGCATCACAGTGAACGCTTTTTGCCCAGGCATCATCGAAACCGACATGTGGGCCTATAACGACCAGGCTTGGGGGAAGCTTTTGGGCAATTACGGCCCCGGCGAACTCATGAAGGAATGGGTCCAGGGCATTCCGATGAAACGGGCCGGATCGGGCGAAGATGTCGCCGGTCTCGTCACTTTCCTGGCCAGCGACGATGCGGCCTATATCACGGGCCAGACGATCAATGTCGATGGCGGCTTGATCATGTCGTAGTTCGACAATGAGGAACGGTGCGTTCGTTGGGCGGATCGGATTCTCGACGTTTTGGCGATCAAAGCCTCTTGCGGAATGAGGCATTGATCCCTTATCTTTCAATTGTTCTCAGGGCGGGGTGTAATTCCCCACCGGCGGTATGGGGAGTTTCCTCGAGCCCGCGAGCGCCTTCCGAGCTTTCGGAAGGGTCAGCAGATCCGGTGAGATGCCGGAGCCGACGGTATAGTCCGGATGGAAGAGAGCAATGCAGGAGACGCCGCGTCGTGGCGGCGTTCACATGCTTGTTCGCCCAAGGGAAAATGGTGGCTTTGACCGGCCATGCACGCCGTTTCGAACGGCAACCCTTGAAAGGCAGGAAAATGGCAATTTCGAAAATTGAAGATGCGATCGCTGCGATTGCGCGGGGCGAGATCATCGTGGTTGTCGATGATCGTGACCGCGAAAACGAAGGCGATCTGGTGATCGCCGCGGAAGCGGTCACACCGCAGGCGATCGCGTTCATGATGAACCATGCCCGTGGTCTCATCTGCGTTCCGATGGAGGGCGAGAGGCTCGACGAGCTCGATATTCCGTTGATGGTGCCGCGCAACACGGAAGTCCTCAAGACCGCCTTCACCGTTTCCGTCGACTACATTCCGGAAACCACGACCGGAATATCCGCCGCCGACAGGGCGGCAACCGTTCAAGCCCTCGTCAGGGACGGATCGCGTCCTGAGGAATTTGCCCGGCCCGGTCATATCTTTCCGCTTCGCGCGCATCCAAACGGCGTCCTGTCGCGTCCTGGGCACACGGAAGCAGCCGTGGATCTGGCCCGGCTTGCCGGCCTTTCGCCGGCCGGCGTCATCTGCGAAGTGGCGAACGACGACGGCACGATGGCGCGCCTTCCAGAGCTTGAGGTCTTTGCCGAGCGGCATGGCCTCCATCTCGTGACGATCGAGGATCTGATTGCCTACAGGGCCGCAAGCGCTCCCTTCAAGGCTGCCTGATCGTTCCGATACAGCCTATTTTGATCCTGCCCGGATCGATGCTTGCGCAAGGCTCTCCTATGCTCCTTGAGGATGAAGGAGAGCCTTCCTCAGCCTATGAATATGCCCGGCGCCGATCCCGCAGCAACCACCGACCATCGTCGCGCCGGCATCGACCCATGAACAGGCGAAGCGCGAATAGGCGTCGTCATTCAGATCCTGACGGGTCGCGTGAAGGCCCTCGTTGGCGGCCGACTCGCCTTGTTCTCCCTCGAAAGCATTGGCATAGACGCCGATCCGCAGATTATCGCCGCCCTGCTTGAAAACCTCCGCTGCCGCATCGACGGCCTTGCGCATGACTTCCGGTTTGCTGCAGTTGAACAGGAGCGCGTCCGCGCCAGATGACGCTGCCCACCGAGCCGCATCCTCGACAAGTTCGCCGGAGCGGAGCTTAGGCGAGGCGCCATTCCTTTGCGCGGCGTCATCCGCAAGCGTGAAGGAGATCCAGAACGGTTTGCCGGTTTCAGCGACCGCCGTCCGAACCGCCTCTCCCTCCGCGATCAAGCTGAGGGTTTCCCCGAGCCAGACATCGACGTAAGGGTAGAGGTTTTCGACCAGAACCTTGAGATAGTCCTGAACGCGTAACGGATCGAAATTCTGTGGTTCGTAGGAGCCGAAGATCGGAGGCAGGGAGCCTGCGACCAGGATTTTTCGATCCTTGCAGGCGTTAGCGGCGTCGCGCGCCAGCCGTCCGGAAAGGGTGATGAGATCAGCCCCTTCCTTCCAGAACCGTTCCTCGCCAATGTGGAAGGGCACGAGCGCGTAGCTGTTGGTCGTAACGACATCCGAACCGGCAGCGATGAATTCGTCATGCACCTGCCGGACAATCTCCGGTGAATCGACCAGTGCCAGCGCCGACCATTCCGGTTGCTTCAGTTCCGCGCCGAGACGCAGCAGTTCGCGGCTCATGCCGCCGTCGAGGATCAAGGGTTTGCTCATGAATGGGATCTCCAGAATGGCTCGGATCTGCGGAGAGGTTTGATCTCTCCTTCATGCCGGGGTTAGCGCCGCACCGGCACCTGCGCTTCTAGGAACCGGAAGCTTCGCGCGATGATGGCTGTGATGACGAGATAGAAGACGGTGACGACGATCAGAGGCTCGTAGACCAGCAGGGTGTCCTGACGAACCTTGGTGGCAACGGCATAGAGGTCCATCACGGTGACGGTGAAGGCGAGTGGCGTTGCCTTCAACTGCATGACGATTTCGCCGCCGATCGTCGGCAATGCGATGCGAATGGCGCGCGGCAGCCAGATGCGCCGCGTCAGCGTCAGGGGGCGCATGCCGAAGGCGCGGCCGGCTTCCAGCTCGCCTTTCGGAACGGCCAGCAATGCACCGCGCAAAACCTCCGCCTCATAGGCCGCGTAATTCAGCGTGAAGCTGACGGCCGCGAAGAAGAAACCTTCACGTAGGATCGGCCAGAACAGGCTTTGGCGGATTCCCGGGATCATCGGCAGAAGAGAGCCGACGCCGTAGTAGAGCAGCCAGAGCTGTATCAGCAGCGGCGTGCCCCGAAAGAAGGTGCAGTAGCCACGCGCAAGGCTTCGCAGGATGGGGCCGCCGCTGACCTGGGAAAAGGCGAGGCCGATCGCGATGACGAAGCCGAAGACGACGGAAATCACAAGCAGCGACAGCGTTTGCACGGCTCCCGTCAACAGAAGCGGCCAATAGGCGGATATCCATGAGAAGGTCATGCCGGCACCCCTCAGGCAAGCTTCGGCTGGCCGCGGCGTACACGCCGCTCCAGCAGGTCGAAGAGGGCGTTCGAGACGAGCGTGAGAGCGAGATAAATGAGGGCGGAAGCCAGGAAAAAGATGAAATAGTGCTTGGTGCTAGCGCCAGCGAGCCGCGTGGCGAGAGCCAGTTCCTGGTAGCCGACGACGGCGACGAGAGCGCTGTCCTTGGTGACCGACATCCATAGATTGGCAAGACCGGGAAGGGCATTCGGCAGCAGGGCGGGTAAGATGATGCGACGGAAACGCAGGCGTGCGCCCATGCCGAATGCCTTTGCCGCCTCGATCTGGCCGACAGGGATCGCCAGGATCGCGCCGCGCAGCACTTCCGTCATATAGGCGCCCTGCACGAAGCCAAGCACGGCGACCGCGACAGCGAAGCCATTCAATTCGAATGCCGGCAGATTGAGCGCAATGAGGAGCCGATTGAGGCCGTCCATCCCTGCGTAATAGAGCCCGACGATCAGGATCAGCTCGGGGACCGCGCGGACGGCGGTCGTATAGAGTTCAAGCAGCAGCCGGAGCGGCCTGATGCCGGAGAGCTTGCCGAGCGCGCCGCCCGTACCGAGCAGAAGGCCGATCAGAAAAGCGCCGGCGGAGATGGCGACCGTGGAGGCGGCCCCGGTCAAGAGTACTCCACCCCAGCCCGGAGGATAGGGGGAGAGCAGGTCCAGAATGCCCTGAGGAGAGGTCGCCATCGTTGCGATCGTTTACTTGGCGCCGTAGATATCGAAGCTGAAATACTTCTTCGTGATCTCGTCGTATTTGCCGCTGGCGCGTACCGCGGCGATCGCTGCGTTGAGCTTAGCCTTGAGCTCGGTGTCTTCCTTGCGCAAACCGCCCGAAACGCCGGCTCCGAGAATTTCCTTGTCGTCGGCGACATCGCCCATCTTGGCGCAGCAATCCTTGCCGCTGTCGCTCTTGAGGAAGGCATCAAGCGCAAGGGAATCGCCGAAGACGTAGTCGATGCGGCCTGCAGCGAGGTCCTGAAACGCCTCGTCGAGCGTTTGGTAGGTCTTTTCGTCTGCAACCTTGGCGAAGTACTTCTTGTAATATTCCGACTGGATCGTCGACACCTGGATGCCGATGGTCTTGCCCTTGACATCGTCTGCCGTCGCTCCGGTCTTCTGGTCCTTCGGGCCGATCAGCGTGCTGGGCGTGTTATAATATTTGTCGGTGAAATCGATGATCTTCGAACGCTCCGCCGTGTTCGACATCGACGACCAGATCACATCGAACTTCTTGCTCTGAAGCGCCGGAATGAGGCCGTCCCAGGAAAGCTCGATGATCGAGCATTTCTCTTTCATCTGCTCGCAAACGGCGTCCATCATATCGATTTCCCAGCCCTGCCATTTGCCGGAGGCATCCTTGGCGAAGAAGGGCGGGTAGGATTCGTTCATGATGCCGAAGCGAACCTCGGCCTGCGCCGTCATCGAAGAGAGAGCGAAGGCAAGCGCGGCGAACAGAGTGGAAGCCATTCTCATATAAGGGATTCTCCTAATGGTGTTGTCTGCGAATGGGATGTGGATCAGGACGTCAGCATGCCGGTAAATTCCCGGCATCGGCTGCTGATCGGGGCGTCGAAGATCTGCTTTGGCGGCCCTTCCTCCTCGATCCGTCCCTGATGCAGGAAGAGAACGTGGTTCGAGACATCGCGGGCAAAGCGCATCTCGTGGGTGACCAGCAGCATGGTTCGGCCCTCTTCCGCGAGATCGCGGATGACCTTGAGGACCTCGCCGACCAGTTCGGGATCGAGCGCCGATGTCGGCTCGTCGAAGAGCATCACGGCCGGGTCGATGCAAAGCGCGCGAGCGATCGCCGCTCTTTGCTGCTGTCCCCCGGAGAGAAAGGCCGGATAGGCGTCGCGCTTGTCGTAAAGCCCGACTTTGTTGAGAAGAACTTCTGCCTTGTCGATAGCCTCGCGACGGGGGACGCCGAGGACATGCACCGGAGCCTCGATGATGTTTTCGAGAACGGTCATGTGCGCCCAGAGATTGAAGCTCTGAAATACCATGCCCAATCCGCTGCGCATCCGTTCGATCTGCCGCCAGCTTTTCGGCTGCATCTGTCCATGGCGTCCCTGCCTCAGCGCGACTTCCTCGCCGTTGACGACGATGCGGCCGCGATCGGGCATTTCAAGCAGGTTTATGCAGCGCAGGAACGTGCTTTTCCCGGAACCGGACGAGCCGATGATGGAAATCACGTCCCCTTGATGGGCGGTCGTTGAAACGCCCTTGAGGACCTGATGTGACCCAAAGCTCTTGTGGAGATCTTCCACGCGAAGAGCCTGGGAGGGCAGCTCTGGCATATAGAATTCCGATGAAAAACAATTTGCGGAGAATATCGCGAAGGAGAGCGGAATTTGCGCGCAATTTCCGATTATTTTGCATATAAAAAGCAAAAATGTATTTCTTGTGCATCTTTTACGATGGAACAGAGATGTCGTCGCCTAAGTTCATCGACGCCGAAAGGAGCGGGAATGGAAAATCTGGATCGCTTTGATCGCGATATTCTCGATATCGTCCAGCGCAATTGCCAGCTCACTGCCGAAGCGATCGCGGAGGAGGTCGGCCTTTCGACTTCGGCTGTGCAACGGCGCCTGAAACGGTTGCGCGAGGACGGTATCATCAAGGCGGAAATCGCGGTCGTCGACCGCAAGGCGACCGGAACTCCAATGGTGTTAATTGTCGGCATGGAGATCGAGCGGGACAATTACGATGCGCTTGCCAAGTTCCGCCTTTGGGCGGAAAAGCAGGATCATATCCAGCAGGTCTATTACGTCACGGGCGCGGTCGATCTCATTGCGATCGTCACCGCCAGGGATGTCGAGCATTATGACGACATCGCCGCCGTGATCATGGCGGAGAATCCGCAGATACGGCGTATGCACACGAATGTGGTGCTGCGTGACGTTAAGCTTGGTTTGTTCGTGCCGCTGGCAGATGGCAACGAGGCCGGCCGGTAAGCCGCGGGTCGCGGGATGATCGAGGGCGTGCCGTACTCGCCGATCATTGACATGTACTGGGCGAGAGGGAACTGTCCTTGGTCCAGCTGATATTGCCTGACCTTCAAGATTTTCAACGAATAATGATGGGGCCTCTGCAGGCGCGCTCAGCCCGACTGGGAGGCCTTCACCGCCTCAGGCTGTGACGTAACAAGCTGCTTCAACGCATTGTTTCTATTGCTCGACACGAGGCGCTGCGGGATGACAGGTTGCTGGCGCTTTACAAAACGAACTAGTTCGTACATTATTGTTAACGAGGAGTGAGGGTGCTGCATCGTGCAGCATCGAAGATTGTCAGGATGATCTGGGATGTCCTTGCAAGCGGGTGCAGGCGGAGGCCGGATGCCACGGTTGCGATATGTTCTCGACATCCGAATGCTCTGGGGAGGAACGACCATGAAAAGACAAATCGAACATAAAACACCCAAGCGCGCGGCTCTTGCGAGCTGGTTGGGAAGCGCCGTCGAATATTACGATTTCTTCGTCTACGGTACGGCAGCAGCGCTCATTTTCCCGAAGATATTCTTTTCGGCGGAAGACCCGCAAACGGCCGCCATCGCCTCATTCGCGACCTTTGGCGTCGCCTATATCATGCGGCCGCTGGGGGCGGTCGTCCTGGGTCACGTCGGCGACAAGTTCGGCCGCAAGAAGGTGCTGACCTTCACCCTGCTCCTCATGGGTTTTTCGACTTTCATCATCGGCTGCCTGCCCACCTATAATCAGGCCGGCATCCTGGCGCCCATTCTTCTGGTTCTGGCGCGCGTGCTGCAAGGCATTTCGGCCGCCGGCGAACAGGCCGGCGCCAGCTCCATGACGCTTGAGCACGCGCCAGAAAATAGACGGGCCTTCTTTACCAGCTTCACGCTGAGCGGAACACAGGCCGGACTGATCCTTGCAACATTGGTCTTCATTCCGCTTGGAAAGCTCGATGAAGCCGCGTTGATGTCATGGGGTTGGCGTATCCCGTTCTTCCTGAGCTTCGTGGTGGTCATCGTCGGATTCTGGGTTCGCCGCACGCTTGCCGAAACCCCGGCCTTTTTGGAGGAAACCCAGAAGGGCGAGATCGTAAAGCTGCCGCTCGTCTCGCTGCTCACCAATTATTGGGCGGATGTCCTGCGCATCATCTTCGCGGCACTGATTTCCGTCGTCAGCACGATCTTCAGCGTCTTCACGCTGTCCTATGCGGTCAATACCATGCATATCGATCGTTCGACGATGCTGACCGTTCTGGTGCTTGCCAATATCGCGGCGCTGGGCGCGATTCCCGCATGGGCCATTCTAGCAGACCGCATCGGCCGCAAACCCGTGTTCATCTTTGGAGCCGTCGGCTGCGCGGTGCTGATCTGGCCCTACATCTGGGCCATCAGCCAGAACAACCTCATGCTCGTCTTCGTCCTCGGCATCCTGCTTTCGGGCGTGGTCTATAGTGCATCGAACGGCATCTGGCCGGCCCTCTATGCCGAAATGTTCGATACCCGCGTGCGTCTGTCCGGCATGGCCGTCGGAACCCAGATCGGTTTCGCGCTCGGCGGCTTCGCGCCAACGATCAGCGCGGCGGTCATGGGCACCGGACCGATGGGTTGGGTGCCAGTCGCGGTCTTTACCTCCATCACAGCCTTGATTGCCGCCATTTCCGCGGCAACCGCGACGGAGACCTACCGGACGCCGATCGATCAGCTTGGCAGGGATGAACGACGCTTGGCAGCTGCCGTTCGCCACGCCGATCGGGCTGTCTAGCGGCCAGTCCCGATCTGCGCAGCAATGACGTGTCGCGATCGCGGATGAGTTTGTTGAAAATCGTCAAGTAACGGGATGAAACAATGAAAACCTCGATTGCGACCGTTTCGATCAGTGGTGACCTCAAGGAAAAGCTTCAGGCCATCGCCAAGGCAGGTTTCGATGGCGTCGAAATCTTCGAGAACGACTTTCTCGCTTTCGATGAATCACCGCGCCAGGTCGGTCAGATCGTGAGGGATCATGGGCTGGAGATTACACTCTTTCAGCCCTTCCGGGACTTTGAAGGCATGCCTGAACCCTTCCGCAGCCGGACCTTCGATCGCGCAGAACGCAAGTTCGATCTAATGCAGGAGATGGGGACCGATCTCGTTCTTGTTTGTTCGAACGTCTCGTCCGTGGCGCTGGGCGGGATTGATCGTGCCGCCGCCGACTTCTTCGAGCTCGGCGAGAGAGCGGCCAAACGCGGCCTGCGCGTCGGATATGAGGCGCTCGCCTGGGGACGACACATTAACGACCACCGCGATGCCTGGGAAATTGTTCGCCGTGCCGATCATCCAAACATCGGCCTCATTCTCGACAGCTTCCACACGCTTTCTCGCAAGATCGACGTCAATTCGATCCGGTCGATCCCGAAAGAGAAGATCTTCATCATCCAGCTTGCCGACGCGCCGCTAATCGACATGGATCTGCTCTATTGGAGCCGCCATTTCCGCAACATGCCAGGGGAGGGCGACCTTCCCGTACTCGAATTCATGAAGGCCGTCGCCGCGACGGGCTATGACGGCTATCTGTCGCTGGAGATTTTCAACGACCAGTTCCGCGGCGGCTCGCCGACCGCCATCGCCGTCGATGGCCGGCGCTCGCTCATCTATCTTGGCGACCAGGTTCGTCGCGCGGAGAACAGCGGTCTCACCTTGCCCCCGATGCCGCCGCGTGCCGAAGTGGACGGCGTTGCCTTTGTCGAGTTTACCGTCGACGAAGCCGAGGCGTCTGTCCTTTCTGATCGGCTGCGTGCGCTGGGCTTTCGCCATGTCGGGCGCCATAAGAGCAAGCGTGTCGATGTCTTCCGGCAAGGCGACATTAATCTTGTCGTCAATACCGATCCGGACGGGTTTGCGGGCGCCTCGTACGCTTTGCATGGGCAGTCGGCCTATGCGATGGGATTATGGGTGGATGATGCGGAAGCCGCGGTTGCGCGGGCCGTGGCCCTGGGCGCCGAACGCTTCGAACAACCATTGGATCCCGGCGAGATTGAAATGCCTGGTGTCAGGGGCGTTGGCGGCGGCATCCTGTATTTCCTCGATCGCAGGAGCGCGCTTAGCCGCATATGGGAGATCGAATTCGATCCGGTCCATGACGATACCGATTGGCGGCCTGTTGGGTTGACGGGCATAGACCATGTCGCGCAAACGATGAAATACGAAGAGCTGCTGACCTGGCTGCTCTTTTATACCGCGATATTGAATGCGCATAAGACGCCGATGGTCGACATTATCGATCCCGCCGGGGTCGTTCGCAGCCAGGTCGTCGAAAACGAGCCGGGCAGCTTGCGCATCACGCTGAACGGTGCGGAAAATCGCAACACGCTCGCCGGGCATTTCATCGCCGAAACTTTTGGCTCCGGCATCCAGCATCTTGCCTTTGCGACCGATGATATCTTTGCCGCCGCGGCCGCTCTGTCGGACAACGGCTTTGCCACCTTGATGATCTCGCCCAACTACTACGACGATCTGGAAGCGAGATTCGGCCTGGAGCCGGCTTTCACGGATCGCCTGAAGGCGCACAACATCCTCTATGACCGCGACGATCACGGCGAATATTTCCAGCTTTACAGCCCCACTTACGGCGAAGGCTTCTTCTTCGAAATTGTTCAGCGCGGCGGCTATCGTGGATATGGCGCGGCGAATGCCATTTTTCGCATTGCGGCGCTGAGGCGGCATCTGCGACCGATTGGTCTGCCGAAACTTTAGGCCCTCCCCATTGGCGTGAAGCCTGTGTTAAAGCTTTGATCTTCAATGTTGGGCAGGGACAGACCCAGGAAGACGGGCAAGGCATGACAAAAGCGCAAGCGGCCAAGATCGAGCGTCTTACGCGAAAGAACGATCCAGACGCGACCAAGGAAAACATTCTCAAGATCGCCACCGAGGAATTCGTCGCAGCCGGTTTTTCCGGTGCGCGCGTCGATGAGATCGCCGAGCGCACCAAGACGTCCAAGCGCATGATCTACTATTATTTCGGCAGCAAGGAAGGGCTGTATCTTGCCGTTCTCGAGCAGGCCTATACGAAGATTCGTACACTGGAGAGCGAACTCGATCTCGAAAACATGCCGCCCGTTCAAGCTATGGCGCAATTGATCGCAAGCACCTTCGATCATGATGATCAGAATCCCGATTTCGTGCGCCTCGTGAGCATCGAAAACATTCATCGCGCAGAACATATGAAACGTTCGGTCGTCCTGTCGCAGATGAATATCGCCGTCATCGATATCATCACGGAAATCCTTGAACGGGGCTACGCCGATGGCAGCTTCGTGCGCAGGGTAGACCCCGTTGATCTGCATATGATGATCAGCGCCCAGTGCTTCTTTCGCGTTTCCAATCGCCATACCTTTGGGGCGATCTTCGAGCGTGACCTGTCGTCCGAAGCCCTGAAGAAGCGGCACAAGTCGCTAATCGTCGATGCGATCCTTGCATTTCTGAGACATCCTTCCTCCGAAATGGCCTGACGAGGCCCGGAGTGATTTGATTGGCTTTGGCGTTTTCCGGCGGCGCTCCATCACGCCTCATATTGACTTTACGTACTAGTTCGTACATTTTGCGAACAAGCCTGCGGCATGGCTTTGTTTTGCTGCTCGGGAGGAAAGATTGAACACTCAAGCCGCCATTGTTCCTCGTCAACTTCATGTCGGATTGATCGGCGCCGGAATCGGCCGATCGTTGACGCCGGCCATGCATATGCGCGAAGGCGAGCATTGCGGCCTGTCCTATCGCTACGATCTCATCGACCTTGACGCCCGTGGTCTCTCCGTATCGGACCTGCCGGCTCTCATCGATGAAGCCGAGGCGATGGGGTTTGCCGGCCTCAATATCACCCATCCTTGCAAGCAGGCGGCCGTCGCGCTGGTGGACGAGCTTTCGCCCGATGCCCAGACGCTGCGATCCATCAACACGATCGTTTTTGATGGGCGGCGCAGGATCGGCCACAATACCGATTGGTGGGGATTTGCCGAAAGCTTCCGGCGCGGGCTGGCCGGGGTTTCACTCGACCATGTCGTGCAGCTGGGCGCGGGCGGCGCCGGCGTTGCCGTTGCGCATGCGGTGGCTGAAATGGGCGCGCATTCCGTGGAGATATTCGATCTCGACCCTTCGCGTGCGCGGGCCCTCGTCGATCAGCTTCAGCCGGCACATGCCGCTTGCCGTTTCTCGGTCGGTCATGATCTTGCCGCGGCACTGGATGTCGCCGATGGTCTGGTTCATGCAACACCGACCGGCATGGCCGCCCATCCTGGGCTGCCGCTCGATGCGCAACTTCTATCCGATCGTCTCTGGGTCGCGGAAATCGTCTATTTCCCGATCGAGACCGCGCTGGTGAAACGCGCCCGACAGACAGGGTGCCGTGTTCTCGACGGCGGCGGCATGGCGGTATTCCAGGCGGTAAAGGCTTTCGAACTCTTCACCGGCATCCGTCCGGCGGCCGAGCGTATGATGCAGCACTTCAATTCGCTGCGCGCCTAAACGCCGACCAATAATCGAAGAGCCTCGATCCCAAAACTCCGGCGCCGAAGTTTCATCCTCGGCGCCGGAGACGTCACAGATGGTATCAGACCGATTGCTCGATCACCAATACGCCGTAGCCGGCGAGCTCGGTCGCGCCTGATATGGCTTTGCCCGTCAGCAGGTCGGTACCCGCCGGCAGATTGACGATCTTCGTTTCATGCTCGGTATTGAGCACGAACAGCAGCTTCCTGCCGCCACTTTCGCGCAGTGACACTTCGACGCCGTTAGGCAGATCCTGCACCAGCGGCGCGGCGACATCGTTGCTGACGAGAAGCTCGCGAATGACCTCCGCGAGCGGCGCGGTGAGATAGGTGCCGAGGTAGTAGACCTGACCATTGCCATGCCGGCGGCGCGTCAGCATCGGCGTGCCTTCCAGGAAACGGTCGGACCAGCGGCCGATGATCTCGGTATCGGCGGATGTCTCCAGCTTCTCGTAAAGGTGTCCGGCTTCCAGCTGACGATTGCCGATCGTATAGGCATACTTGCGCGAAGCCGAGGATGCCGGCGGACGCGGGGATGGTTGGTGGCTGCCGATACCGCCCTCGCGGAAGCCGCTGAACAATCCATCCGCCCCCGGGGCGGAGACTGGTCCGAATTCATGGACACGCACGCCGGAAAGCTCCGCGAGCGCCTTGCCCGGTGCCTGGGTACGGATGATGTGATTGTTGTCGTCGCGAGTTCCGGTCATCGCCGACAGGATGAGCGTACCGCCATCGGCGACGAACTTCTCCACGACTTTCGACCACTCCTCTTTCCACATGACCCAATGGGGGACATAGAGGGCCTTGACGCGCGATAGATCATCTTCCGGATGGATGAAGCCGCAGGCTATGCCCGCCTCATAGCATGCGCGGTGCAGATGGGCTGAATCCTGCATCGGGCTTGGCAGGCCGATCGCGTAGGTCTTGTACGCTTCCTGATTGTCGAAATCCGCGCCGGCGATGGCAATATCCATGCGGACGGTCGTGCCGAGCAGCTTGTCCTCGATCTTGCGGATGTCGGATGCGAATTGCTTGGCTTCCTCGTAGCGACGGCGCGGAACGTCGTCATGGTCGATAATGCCGTTCCAGTAGATCTCGGCGCCGAAATGCGCCGGCCGCCAACGGAAGAACATCAGGCCGTCCGCGCCGCGCGACACCGACGTCATCGCCATGCGGCGCATCTCGCCCGGCTCCGGCACGGAGGAGGAAAAGCCCGGCTGGCTGCCGAGGCCGGAGGCCTGTTCCGGGACGATGAAATTGCCGGAATAGGCGCGGCATTGGTCGAGATGGAAGGCCTGTGTAATCGCATGACCGCCGCCGCGACGCATTTCGTCATAGAGGAACGGATAGATATCGAAGCCGATGAAATCGAGATCCTGGCCGAACTGGCCGCGGAAATCGATATCTACAAGGCCGCCCAGATTATGGAAGATGAACCATGCGGGATTGGTCGCCCGCAGGATTTCGACCTGATCGTGCTGGAAGAGAGCCGTCGCGAATGCGAGGAAACGATGATAGTCCTGCACGTGACCGGGGCTGGAGAAGGACGGGTTCATCGGCTGCGGGAAGACGATCTGGTCGAAGGTCTGATAGGCCGTTGCCCAGAAATCGCCGCCCCAGGCAAAGTTTAGGGCTTCGATCGTGCCATACTTCGCGCGGCAGAACTTCTGGAACTCGATGAGCGCCGAAGGCGAATAGCTTTCGGAGGTCGTCGTATTGAGCTCGTTATCCGTCTGCCAGCCGATGACGTGAGGATTGTCGCGATAATGCTCGGCCATTGCGCGGGTAATCCGTTGGCTGTGCCGGCGCAGCACCGGGCTCGTCGTATCGCAATGCTGGCGCGATCCATGGCTTGCCTCTCTGCCATTGGCATCGACGCGCAGGACTTCCGGATATTTTGCCGTCAGCCAGCGCGGCGGTGTTGCCGTCGGGGTGCAGAGAATGGTCTTGATGCCATGCTTGGCCAGGCCGGCGATTGCCTTGTCGAAGAGCGAGAAGTCGAAATGGTCCTCGTGCGGCTCCATGATATGCCAGGCGAATTCCGCCATGCGAACGGTGTTGAAACCGGCGGCCGCCATGCGTTCGGCATCGCGGTCCCAATAACTCTCGTCGACATGTTCGGGATAATGCGGCACGCCGACCAAGAAGCCGTCGAGATTGAGCGTCCGCCAGACGGATAGCGGCTTTCTTTCCAAAACTTTCATGAGGTGACAAGCTTTCTTTACAGAGAGGCAATGATTGATTTCGGCCGGCTGAGGGTTCTGCCATCGGGACCGAAGAGATAGAGGGACGATGTCGAAGCGGATAGCTTGATCTGCTCGCCGGCGGAAAAGCCGGCGGCATTACCGAGCTGAACGGTGAAATTGCGCGTGCCGCTTTCCGAACCGATCGTGGAGAGTGGGCCTGCGTCTACGTAAAGAATGGTTTCGCGGCCGAGCTGCTCGACCAACCGGACCTTGCCGTCGAATGAAATCGCGGCGTCTTCAGTGGCGGAGCCTATCTTCAGCGATTCCGGCCGAATGCCCAGGGTCAGGCTTGCTTGCGCCTTAAGATCGCCGACATCGGCCACGGGAATGCGAGCCGTCGTGCCGCTACCTTCGAGCGTGACTTCAGCGATGCCGTCGCGAAGCGAAACGAGCTTTGCATTGACAAAATTGATCCGTGGCGCACCCAGGAAGCCAGCGACGAATTGGTTTGCCGGATTGTGATAGAGATTGAGCGGAGCGCCTTCCTGCTCGATGATACCCTTGTTGAACACGACGATGCGGCTTGCCATGGTCATCGCCTCGACCTGATCGTGCGTCACATAGATCATCGTCGAGCCAAGCTGCTGGTGCAGCGTCGAAAGTTCGACGCGCATTTGCGTGCGCAGCGCGGCATCGAGATTGGAGAGCGGTTCGTCAAAGAGGAAGACCTCCGGCGAGCGGGTGATGGCGCGGCCGATGGCGACGCGCTGGCGCTGGCCGCCCGAAAGCTGCTTCGGGCGCTTGTCGAGCTGGTCGGATATTCTGAGGATCTCGGCCGCGCGCTTGACGGCAGCGTCGATCTCGGTTTGCGGGCGCTTCGCCATCTTCAGGCCGAAGCCCATGTTCTCGGCGACCGTCATATGCGGATAAAGCGCGTAGGACTGGAAGACCATGGCAATGCCGCGATCGCCCGGCTCTTCGCGCGTGACGTTGCGGCCGTTGATCCAGATCTCGCCTGAGCTGATAGTCTCAAGCCCGGCGATCGTCTTCAGCGTGGTGGACTTGCCGCAGCCCGACGGGCCGACCATGACGATGAACTCGCCCTTGTCGACGGAAAGATTGACCGAACGCAGGGCGTGATAGCCGCCGTAATGTTTGTCGATGTCGATCAGCTTTACATGGCTCATGAGTGATACTCCAAATCTGTTCGCGCGGTGCGGAAAGCGTCAGCCCTTGACGGCGCCCATGGTCAGGCCCGCGATGAAATGTTTCTGCATCAGGAAGAACATCAGGACCGGTGGGACGGCGACGAACAAGGTTGCCGCCGCCACGATATTCCAGGCGGAGGTCCACTCGCCTCTGAGATTGTTCAGACCCGCCGTTACCGGTTTCACGACATCACTCTGGGTGAGCACGATCGCCCAGAAGTAATCGTTCCAGATGAAGGTGAAGATCAGGATCGCAAGGGCTGCGAGCGCCGGCCGCATCAGCGGTATGACGACATGGCGCATCGTCTGCCAGGGGGACGCGCCTTCGGCGCGCGCGGCCTGAAACAATTCGTCGGGCAGAGCCGCGATGAAATTGCGCATGAACAGGGTCGCAAAGCCGGTCTGGAAGGCGACATGGAAGATGATCAATGCGAAATAGGTGTCGTAGAGGCCAACCGAGACCATGAGATCGCGCACCGGGATCATCATGATCTGCGCGGGCAGGAAGTTGCCGCCGACGAAGAGCGAGAAGAGCAGGGCGTTGCCGCGAAAATTATAGCGCGCGAGCACATAGCCAGTCAGCGTCGAGAATAGGAGAACCAGCAGCACCGAAGGCAGGGTGATGATGAGGCTATTGATGAAATAGCCCCACATATTCGTCTGCTGGAAGACCGCCTGGAAATTCTCGACGAGATTGACGTGCTCGGGCCATGTCCAGTATTTGCCGGCCATGATTTCATCGGCCGTCTTGGATGCGGTCAACATGACCGCGAAGAGGGGCAGCAGCCAGAGGATCAGGATCAGGCCGACGAAGCCGGCATAAAGGCCGCGAAGTACGGGCTTTTCTTCGGGGATGGGGCGAGGATACATCAGCGTGTCTCCCGTTCCATGCGCACCATGACGCGCAGATACCAGGTGATGAAAACGATCATGATTGCAAAGAGGACGGTGGCGATCGCCGCGCCGTAGCCAAAACGATAGGAGAAGATCGACTGCTCGTACATCTGGTAGGCCAGCACCTCCGACGAGCCGAAGGGCCCGCCTGATGTCATCACCGCGATCATGTCGAAGGATCGCAAGGCGCCGACAACGGTCACGGCAAGAGCGATGAAACCCACCTGGCGCAATTGCGGCAGGACGACGTGCCAGAGCATGTTCCAGCCGCGCGCGCCATCGACCCGTCCAGCCCCGATGATGTCGGAACTCAGATTGTTGAGGCCGGCGAGAAACAGCACCATGCAAAAGGCGATCTGTGGCCAGAGCGCGGCGGCAACCACGGCGAAGGTGACGAAATGCTCATCGGCGAGCAGGGCAGGCGCCGTCGCGCCGAAGAGGTTGAAGATGAGCGCAAGAAGCCCGTAATTCGGATCATAGACCCAGCCGAACACGACACCGACCGTGACCGTGGCGAGTACGAGCGGAATGAAGAAGAGCGACTTCAAGATCCGCATGCCGGCGATCTGCTGGTTGACGAGCAGTGCCAGCGCCAGCCCAAGCGGCGGCGCCGCCATGAACATGACGAGCCAGATGATGTTGTTCTTCAGCGAGACGTAGAATTGCGGGTCGGCAAAAAGCTCGGAATAGTTTGCCAATCCCACCCAGCTCTTCTGTCCGACGCCGTCCCAATCGAAGAAGGAAATCCAGATCGATTGGATCGAGGAAGCGATGATGATCGTTCCGAACAGGATGCATCCCGGCACGATGAAGAGGACAGGCGTCAGCCAGTTCCTGTGTTTTTTCCACATGGCTCAGACTTTTTGGTTCGATAATTCAAGGCACGCGCGGCGGGGTGAGGGCTTAAAGCCGATGCCCGCCGCGCCTTGGTCCGGGAGGACTATTTGAAAATGCGCGCGCGGGTCTTTTCGAGCCGCGCCAGGATCTGGTCGCGACGCTCGGGCTTGACCGTGAATTCCTGGAAGCCTTTCATGCCGTCCTGCGCCATGTCCGGGTCGGTGTCACGGTCATAATATTGCGACGTTCCCTTCACGCTCCTGAGCGACTCCACGGCGATGTTGACCAAGGGGTCCTTGCTGGGTGGGCAATCGTTGCGCGGCGGAATGGTGCCTTCGGCTTCGAGGAATGCGCCGAGATTGTCAGGCTGATAAAAGTAAGCAAGGAAATCGCGCGCGCCCTGCCGGTTCTTCGCCTTGGCCGGGATATGCACGGAGTTGACCGAGAAATCCTCGTAGCGTTCGACGCCGGAGACGATTTCCGGGAAGGGAGCGAAGGCAATCTGGCCCTCGTCGCCTGCCGGGAATGCGGACTTGATGAAGCCTCCAAGGTCCATCATCGCGGCCTTCTTCTGCGCCAGGGCCGCACCCGCCTGTTCCCAGCCGAAGGACGGCGCGTTGGCAGAGAAGAAATTGGCTTTGATAAGCTCTTCCCATTTGTCGAAGACCGGCTTCAGCATCGGGTCGATATAGGGGATCTTGCCCTCCATCAGCGCAAGGTGCTTGTCGAGACCGTTGATGCGCAGGTTCATGTGATCGAACCAGCCTCCGGTCGGCCAGAGTTCCTTCGTACCCATGCTGATCGGGGTCATGCCGGCGGATTTCGCCGCCTCGCCGAATTTCAGGAACTCGTCCCAGTTCTTGGGCGCCGTCCAGCCCTTGTCGGCGAAAACATCCTTGCGATAGAAAAGACCCCAGAGAATGCCGCCAAGCGGCAGACCATACTGCTTGCCGTTGACGGTGACCGCCGTCATCGTAGCGCCGAGTTTGTCGCTATAGCCTTCCTTGGCGAACAGGTCGGAAATGTCGTCGAACAGTCCGCGGTCGACGAAAGCCTTCATGCGATTGCCGGAGAACCAGAAGCAGATATCCGGGGCACCGACGACGAGATAGCTGCGGATGGCTGTCTTGTGAGCCTCGTGATCCATATTGTTGATGGTGACTTTCGTCCCTGTCTTCTTGGTAAAATCGGCAGCGATACGGTCAAGGACGGCGCGCTGATCGGCATTGCCGATATCCGAAATGATCGTCACCTCGCCGCCATTGGCAATTGCCGGCCGATAAAGAGCCGTGGCGGCCAGGGCAGCGCCCGTGCCGATCATGAACTGGCGCCGAGACGCCCTGATTGCATTGACGAGTGAAAGTTCGTTCTTCGATGCCATCTTTTTCCTCCCGAGGCACATCAAATCCGGGCCCGCCCACCGACGTGAGCAGCCACTAACCTTCAGAAATTACGCAATAAACCGGCAATTCCGCTTGTGCTGATACAAGCAGACATTCCTCCATTGCCATGCGCTATTGCATACCGTATCTTCCAAGAAGCGACAATAGTTAATTTACAAAATAAATTTAAAGGATCACCGTGCGCGGCAACCCTAGTACCTCCCGAGCCCTCAACCGGCGGCTCATCCTCAACCTGCTGCGAAACCGCGGAGCGATGCCGCGCGCCGAAATCGCCACCGTGACGGGCCTCAGCCCGGCGGCCGTGACTTTCGTGGTCACGGAGCTGGTCGAGGAGGGGCTCGTCATCGAGGGAAAAGCGCAGACGGGTGCCACGGGTCGGCGGCCAGTGCCGGTCGATATTAATTATGATGGCCACCTCGCTGTCGGCTTCAAGCTTCGCCATGACAGCATCGATTGCGTCCTGACCGATCTCGCCACGACGCCGATCGCCTCCTTCGATATGCCTGTGCCGGATACGCGACCGGAAACAATGGTCGAGGCGATTGCGACGGCCATCCCGAAGCTTCTTGCCGATGCCGGGCGCACCGGTTTGCCGGTCATGGGGGTCGGCGTTTCCATCCCGGGCGAGGTGGACGCGGTCAACGGCATCTGCGTCCAGAGCCCGCGCTTCGGTTGGCGCAATCTTGCTTTTCCCGAGCTGCTGCGTGAGCGGGTCCATGTTCCGGTCTGGATCGACGACGATATCAGCGCCTTCACCGTCGCGCAGCGGCTCTTCGGCGCGGGCCGCAACTACAGCAATTTCGCGACGATCGCCGTTGGCACCGGCGTCGGGTCATCGCTCGTTATGGGTGGAGAAATCTATCACGGAAGTCACGGCCTAGCCGGGAAACTCGGCCACATCATCACTGTTCCCGGCGGCCGTCTTTGCGAATGCGGGAGAAGGGGCTGCCTTCAGGCGCACACAGCCGAGGCCGCGATGATCGAGGACTGGGGCCGACAAAGAGGCGCAAAGGCCAATCGCGATGAATTCGCAGCCGCGATCGATGGCGGCGATCCGGCGGCTCTCCAGGTCATGGCGGAGGCGGGGGAGCTGATCGGGCGCCATCTGGCCGATCTGGTGAACCTGTTCGATCCCGAGGTCCTCATCGCCGGCGGCGAAGCCATGCAGTTTGGCGAGGCGATTCTTGAGCCGATCCGCCGTTCGATGGCAAAATATGTCTTCTTGAATACGCCAGAATTACTTCCTGATTGGGTGCCGGGCTCCTGGGCGCGGGGCGCCGCAGCTCTGGCGACCCAGCATTTCTTTGATCTGGACGTTGAATGATACCGCTGCGCGCCGTGTCGCCAAAGACCTGAGCTCCGGCTCGCTCTTGATCGGGAGTCCCTTTGGCGAACCTGGCAGTCATCGCGCCATCAGCTCTTCAGGCATGCGCGCGCCGTAACTCCGTGGGAGATTGTCCGTAGAGCCGGCGAAAGAGCCTCGCAAAATGGGACGCGCTGTCGAAGCCGACCTCCAGTGCGATTTCAATGAGCGGAGCCTCTGTCTGGAGAACCAGCTGCTTGGCCCGTTCCATGCGAATACGGGTGTAGACGGCTCCGGGAGAGGTTTTCATTTCCTCGGTAAACAGACGTTCAAGCTGCCGCCGGGACAGTCCGACCGATGCGGCAAGATCTTCGGTCGGCACCACGTCCTCGATATGGCTCTCCATGGTAATCAGCACGGCCTTCAGGCGTGGGTCCTGGCATTCGATCGCGAGCGGCTTGCGCGGCTGGATATCCAGCCCGGATCGAGCGCGCTCGATCTGCAGCACTTCAAGCGCGTTTCGCTCGGCGTCCCGGCTGATGTGCCGTCTGACGAGAAAGGCGGCCATATCGGCGGCGCTGCTTCCGCCGGCGCATGATCCGCGGCTCCGGTCGAGATTGAACAGGCGATCGGAGCGAACGGGGTTTTCGGGGAATTGCTCCCGATAGGCCTGATAATGCAGCCAGCTGACGCAGGTCTGGTGTGTTTTCATCAAGCCAAGGCGTGCCAAGATGAACGTGCCGGTGCAGACCCCGATCAGCGGGATCTTCTGAGCCGCGGCCTTCTTCAGATAATCGGAAGTCTGTTGATCGATCGTGATGTCGGCATTCAAGAGTCCGCCGACGACGACAATGTAGTGGAATTCCTTGGGGTCGATAAAGTCCGACGTCGGTGCGACCTGAACACCGCAGCTCGATGTGATGAGATGCCGGGTGCTACCCAATACCTGCCAGTCGGCCAGCACCCTGCCCGATTTATCGGCTTCGTCGCTCGCCAATCTCAGCGTATCCACGAACAGGGCGAAGGCGGAAAGCGTAAATGATCGCGCGAGGATGAATCCGACCTTCAAGGGATCGTGCTTAGCTTCTTGTTTGACGGATTTCATGCAATGCCTCGACGGACAGACCTCTTCCATTTGATCTGGAAACCATAGGCCAAAGGATCTCGATCGTCGACGAAGATCGTATTTTGGCCGATGATCCGCGCCCAGCCCCCGACGCTGGGCCTGACGTCGCGGAAATCTCCGATTTCAACGTCGGACTCGATGTATGCTTCGAATACCGTGCCGATATCAGTGGCTCAGTGGTTCCCCGTAAACTGGAGATAGGCCGCAAGGCTGACGGCGGAAAGCGCCACAATCGCAGCGGGGTGGGAAAGGCTCTTGCTGATGGCCGCGAGCAGCAGGCCGAGCAAGACGATGGCACTTCCCAGTAACGGCCCCTTATCGGCAAAGGACAATGCAAGGGCCGTCAGGCTGACTGCCGCCGCGACCATCGTAACCGGCATCTGGTTTTGAAGGCTGTCACCGCGGCTTGCGAAGGTCAGCAGAAACCTGTTCCAGCTCAAGCCGAGGGAAATGCTCAAAAGTAGCGGCAGGAGAATGGACAGCATGAATATCGTCTCTTCCGATGGATCAATCGTAAAGACGCAATTCATGTGCCAATAGGCGCAGGCGTTGATCCGGCCGGGTATATCGGAGCTCAGGTGTAGACTGCTGCCCGTTTGTGCGGCGATCTGCCGCTCCGTTCAGCATCCCGCCGGAATCGGCAGGCTTAATGCCGGGCAGGAAAGGGGCTTTGAGTTCATCGATAGCGCGGTCCCGCTTGCGTGACGATCACGTCCATCGGAATGTCATGAGCGAGCGGACGGATGGTATCGATCCTCTGCGATTCGAAGCCGACGCCGATGACCAAAGGCTTGCGCTCGAGGGCCGCAAGGGTTCTGTCGAAAAATCCGCCTCCATAACCAAGACGGTAGCAGGCTGGATCGAAGCCGACCAGGGGCGCGATGACGATATCGGGAACCGCTTGCCTGCCCTCTGCCGGCACGGGAATGTTCCATACCCCGCGTTCGAGCCGCTCTCCTGTTTTCCATGATCGGAATATCAAGGGTTCTGCCTTGGCGACAACGACCGGCAACAGGCAATCCGCGCCGCGTGCCGTCAAGGCCGCCATCCATCCTCTCAGGTCCGGCTCTCCCGAGAAGGGCCAGAACAGGCTGATATGTTTGCCGTCGATATCGGTGACAATCTGATCGAGATAGGTGGCGATCGCGCCTGTATATTCATCACGCTTTGCGATTGGCAGCGCCTTTCGCTCGCCGATCAGCCTTTGCCGCTCAGTCCTTCGCCACGCGAAAATATCCGAAGTCCGGTCTTCATCGGGTGAAATGCCGCTATAGGCTGGATCGACCTCGTGCAACATGCAGGCAGGCGACGCGTATTCGCGGATTGCCTCGTCGGTTTCATGTCGATCTGGTTTTGCCATCCGCCCGTCAGAACTCCATTCCCTGGCTCGATACCGAAACATGCTTGAGCTGCGACAATGATTTTTATATAGGGAATGATAAGGTAACTTAATTCCTGAATCGAGATCTTTTAATTGGACCTCTCATCAATCGAGATCTTCCTTGCCGTGGCCAGTGACCGCAGCGTGACCAAGGCCGCCAAGGCCGTGGGGCGCGTGCCGTCGAACGTGACGACGCGCATTCAGCAGTTGGAAGACGATCTGGGTGTCCTGCTCTTCAGCCGCAACGGCAAGAAGATGACCCTTACGAAAGAAGGCGAGACATTTCACCGCTATGCCAATCGGCTCGCCGCGCTTGCGCTCGAGGCGCGTCAGGCGGTCCGGCCCCAGCGCCCAACGGGCACATTGCGTCTGGGGACGATGGAAAGCACGGCGGCAAGCCGGCTGCCCGCGGCGCTCAGCCGGTTCAACCAAATGTGGCCGGATGTATCGCTCAAGTTGACGCTTGGCGCCTCCCGCGACCTTGCTCAAGATGTTCTGCGCGATGTTCTGGATTGCGCGCTGATCGCCCGGCCGCCAAAAGCAATGCTGGATGAAGATCCAAGTTTCGCGGCTGAACTCAAGCAGCTCGAAGCCGAACCGGTATTTGTCGAGGATCTGCTGCTTCTGCTGCCATCCGGGCATCCGCCGATCCGGTCGGCTGCCGATTTGCGCGTCGGTTCGATTGCTGCCCTTGAGCCCGGATGCACTTATCGCGGGATTGCTGAAGGCTGGGCGCGCAGGTCGAGCTCTCTGCCAACGACCGAACTTGGCTCCTATCATGCGATTCTGGCCAGTGTGGCGACCGGCAACGCAGCCGGTGTCATGCCAAGATCGGTTCTCGATCTCATGCACTGGCCGGCGACATCGGTGACGCACCAGCTCGCCATCGTCGACACGATCCTGATCTCGCGCAAGAATGGTCGCCCGAGTTCGCTCGATGCGTTTCATGAGGTCCTCGGCGCCACCAGGGGCAAGGGCCTGCCGCTAGCGCCGAACTAGCCGGCGTCCCGCCGTTCATCCAAGGAAAGCCCTTCTCTAAAACTGGTTCCATCATGCAGCATCCAGAGTCCCACAAGGCGGCGTCCAGCCGGTTCCGCCTATTTTCCCCGATCCTGGCCGGAGCCACCTTGCGCGAACGGCTGATCGCGTGCCTTGGTGCCTTGATCGGCATCGGCCTTACCGGCGTGATCAGCGGCTATCTCTTCGGTCAGGGGCCGCATCTACCGCTCATCGTCGCGCCAATGGGAGCATCCGCGGTGCTGCTTTTCGCGGTTCCGGCAAGTCCGCTTGCCCAGCCTTGGTCGATCATTGGCGGCAACACCATTTCAGCCATGATGGGTATCATCGCCGCCTATCTCATCCATGATCCGATCATCGCGATCGGGGTCGGCGTCTCGCTTGCGATCGGAGCGATGTCATTTACGCGATGCCTGCATCCGCCAGGCGGTGCTGCCGCCTTGACCGCCGTTCTTGGCGGCCCGGTCGTCGCAGGCTGGGGCTTCCTGTTTCCGTTCGTGCCGGTTGCCTTGAACTCCTGTATACTCGTCGGCCTCGGACTTATGTTTCACAAGCTTTCCAGGCGCAATTATCCGCATGTCGCCGCAAAGCCTGCCGAGAATATCCATCAGACACGTGATCTTCCGCCGCCCTTGCGGGTGGGCTTTCGAGAAGAAGATGTCGATGCCGCCTTGGGCGTGCTGGACGAGACCTTCGATATCGATCGCGCCGACCTCAGCCGCCTCTTGCGGCAGGTCGAACTGCAGGCAGCGGTGCGATCGCATGGAGATATAAGCTGCGCCGACATCATGTCGCGCGATGTCATCGCCATTGGCGAGGATGCTGAGCCGGATCACGCGAGACATCTTCTGCTGAAGCACAATATTCGAACATTGCCGGTCAAGGATCGGGAGGGCCGCCTGATCGGTACGGTTGGTTTGCGCGAGCTCTCCAGCGGCCTCGACGCCATCGCGCACGCCATATCGAAACCGGCTGTCGCCGACGCGACCGATCCTGCTCTTTCGCTCCTGCCTGTTCTGGCGGACGGACGCACACACGCGGTCATCGTCATTGATGCCGATCGGCGCGTTCTTGGTCTGATATCGCAGACGGATTTGTTGAGCGCGATGGCGCGACTTCTGCCGCCCCGCGATGCCCCGGCTCAGGCCGTCGCCTGAAATCCGCGCGGAGGTTTCGACATACTTCCATCTTGGGCGATGACAATGCCGGTCAATGATCTACCGATTGGTGAGGAAGTCCATGAGCACGACAGCGTTATTGTGCTCGGCGTCTCTCGCACCATAAAGAAGCGTGGCAGTCGATGGCCCGATCTGCTCCCTAAGCTCTTCCACGGCCTTCGAGTTCTTCTTGAGCTCATCCTGGTAACGCCGGCGAAATTCATCCCATTTTTTTGGATCATGATCGAACCAGCGTCGCAGCTCGGCGCTTGGGGCGATGTCCTTCAGCCAGGCGTCAATATGAGCGTCGTTTTTGCTGATGCCGCGAGGCCATAGACGGTCGACGAGGATACGCTTGCCGTCGCCGTCATCAGCGGGTTCGTAAATTCGTTTGATGCGCAGAGGCATGTTCATCGTCTTTCCAGGGCGGCTGCCCTTGCCGATGATAACATCCGTCTGCGGAGCTTGGTCAATAATCAGAAGACCAGTGTTTTTGTGCCTCAGAAATCGGCGACCTTGCCCCAAACGGATGAGGCGAAGCGGCTTGGATGATAGGGCGTCGGGTCGACGATAGGCGCAGCGCCGGTCACGATGTCGGCGATCAAATGGCCGGCGCCGGGTCCGATCCCGAAACCATGGCCGGAAAATCCGGCGGCGAGGATGAAGCCGGGAAGGCCCTGGATTTCCCCAATGCCGGGAACACCGTCCGGCGTGCTGTCGATATAGCCGGCCCAGGCGGCCGTGATCCTCGTCTTGTGAAGCTCCGGCAGGAGTTCCAGGGCTCTCGCATGCGTCAGTTCGATCGTGGCATGGTCCGGTCTTGGATCGAGAATGCGCATATGCTCCATCGGCGTCGTTCGGTCGAGCCGCCAGCGCTTCAGCGATTCATGACCGGAGCGAAAGCCTTCGAGGCCGCCGGGCGACAGGCTTTTTCGCCGCTTGAGGAACATGGGAATGAATTGCGACGAGAACCTCAATTGCTGAGGCGTCACGTCAACCCGGCCGCGACCGCTGATGGCCAGCGTATAGCCGCCGTCGCCACGTCGCGTGACCGATACGCCGCTGGTGTGCAAGGCATCCGGCAATCCTTCGGCACCGGCCGAAACGGCCAGAATGGATGAACGAACGGAGGCTTGAGGAAAGCGAATGCCCAGCTGTCGGCAGAAGGATGACGCCCAGGCGCCACCGGCGAGAATCGCGGTCTTGGTGCGGATCAAGCCGTTTTCGGTGATCACGCCGCTGACGCGCCCCGCTTCCGTTTCCAGACCTCGGGCAGCGCAATTCTGATGGACCGTGCCGCCTAGCTTCATGATCGCGCGTGCCACCGCCGGCGCCGCATTGGCCGGATCGGCAACCCCGTCCGTCGGCGAGAAAACTCCGCCTTTCCAGATGCGCCCCGTGGCGCGGCCATGTTCGCTCGCTGCAGCGCTGTCGAGCATATGCGTCGTGACACCGACGGTTCTCGCAAAGTCGTGCCAGCGCGCCCAACCGGCGATCTCCTGTTCGTCATTGCTGAGATAGAACAGGCCACAGCGGCGGAAGCCTGTGTCCTCGCCGCTATCAGCGGCAAATCGCTCCCAGAGATCGAGGCTTTTCGTCGCGATCGGCAGTTCCCGCCCATCGCGGTTCTGCTGCCGGCACCATCCCCAATTGCGGCTGGATTGCTCTGCCCCGACCCGGCCTTTTTCGACAAGGGCGACGCGCAGGCCCGACCGTGCGAGATAGTATGCGGCGAAAACGCCGACAATTCCTCCGCCGATCACGACGACATCGGCTGACTTCGGCAATATCGGCGAGCTTTCGACAAGGCAAAGCGGTGCAGGCATGCGCGATCTCCAGGTTCGAACCAAATCTACCCCATTGCTTCGCCAGACGTTGCCGGAGATGGTGGATCCACAAAATTTTATGCCGTGATTGATGCAGTCTATAAACTATTGTGCTTCAAAGGAGATTTGTCTTCCCGATAGACATAACCGGGCAATATGCTAGGTTCTGCTTTGCGTGATAACAGCATTTTGTGCCGTCTTCCCTCGGCGCTCCTTTATTGGCGGACCTCTGATGAAACTGGATCGGATCGATATCAAAATCCTCTATGAGCTTCAGAGAAACGGCCGCATCACCAATGTCGAGCTGGCGGAACTGGTGGCTCTTTCACCCAGCCCATGCCTGATGCGAGTCAAACGGCTGCAAGCCGAAGGATATATCGAAGGCTATTCGGCCCAGATCAACCTCGCCAAACTCGGGCAGACGCTGACCGTCTTTACCGAAATCACCCTGAAGAACCACCGGCAGATCGATTTCGCGCGCTTCCTCAACGTGGTCGAGAAAATCGACCAGGTGATCGAGTGCCATCTCGTATCGGGCGGCTACGACTATCTCATCAAGTTCGTAACCGCTGGGATCGGCGAGTACCAGACCATCATGGAACGGCTGACCGATATGGATATCGGGATCGACAAATATTTCAGCTTCGTCGTGCTGAAATCACCGATCGTCAAGTCGCATATGCCGCTGACCAGCCTGTTTCCCATGTAACGAGCTTTCAAGGCCAGGTCGGCGGCTTGAGCCGGATGATTTTAGATCGAGTCGACCTAAAATCTGAATCCGCTCTAGAATCAAAGAAGTAGAGCGTGATGTCGTCCGAAATCCCCTGACACTTTTCGGCATCACGCTCTAGCCGTGCCCATATTCGCGCTTGAGCTCCGGGTCCTGGACGAGATTGTCGAGCCAGGTCGGATCGAGCTTCGGAACCGACCCGAACAGCAGCTGCGAATAGGGGTGCCGGGGCGCATTCGCGGTCTCGCGCGTGATTTGCTCCACCTTCTTGCCGCCATACATCACGACGATCTCGTCGCAGATTGCCTCGACGACCGAAAGATCGTGACTGATGAAGATGTAGGACAGATGCAACTCACGCTGCAGTTCTTTGAGGAGATCGATGATCGCGGCGGCAACGACGGTGTCGAGAGCGGAGGTGATCTCATCGCAGATGATCAGGCGTGGCTCGGCGGCAAGGGCGCGGGCGAAATTCACGCGCTGCTTCTGTCCGCCTGACAATTCCGACGGATAGCGATAGCGAAGCGCGCGGGGCAATCGCACCATGTCAAGCAGTTGATCGACCCTCGCCGCCCGGGCCTCGCGATCCATCCCGTGATAAAATGCCAGGGGCCGCTCGAGAATGTCGGCGATCGACTTTGCCGGATTGAGTGCGGTGTCGGCATATTGAAAGACGATCTGCATCTCCCGCAATTGATCGCGCGTACGCGATTTGGCGGCGCGATTGATATCGCTGCCATTGAAGCCGATGGTGCCCGACACGGCCGGCAGTATTCCGGCGATCGCACGCGCCAGCGTCGACTTTCCACATCCGGATTCGCCGATGATGCCGAGATTCCTGCCTTTCTCCACCTCGAGACTCACGGACTGAACCGCGCAGACCGCCGGCAGGCCGTTGGGTTGGAGATCGCCATAGCCCGCAACCAGGCTGTCGATCCTCAATACGGGCTCAATCGACCCGCCTGTCTTGCTATCCCGGATGGCCTGCTTCGGCTCGAAGGCGGCCAACAACTCGCGCGTATAGGGATGGCTTGGTCGCGTCAGGATCGCCTCGGTCTTCGCAAGTTCCTGGATTTCGCCGCCCTTGAGCACGGCGATGCGATCGGCGATCTGGGCGACGACCGCCAGATCATGTGACACATAGACTCCAGCAATATCACCGGCGCGAATGACGGATTTGAATGCTTTAAGCACGTCGATCTGCGTCGTCACGTCGAGCGCGGTGGTCGGTTCGTCAAAGATAACGAGCTTGGGTTCGCCGATCAGCGCCATGGCCGCTGCCAGCCTCTGCAACTGGCCGCCGGAGACCTGATGCGGATATCGTTCGCCGATCGTCTCGGGATTTGGCAGCGA
Source organism: Rhizobium sp. ERR 1071 (assembly GCF_007828675.1). NCBI lineage: Bacteria > Pseudomonadati > Pseudomonadota > Alphaproteobacteria > Hyphomicrobiales > Rhizobiaceae > Rhizobium > Rhizobium sp. ERR 1071. The sequence continues at coordinate 414,290 of NZ_VITM01000005.1, forward strand.
CAGCGCCCGGAAGAGCTCGATCGCGCGACGACGGGCCTGTTCGGGAGGCATCAGCCGGTGAATGCGGGTAACCTCGATCACCTGTTCCATGATCTTCGTGGCCGGGTTGAAGGCGGCGGCCGCGCTTTGCGGGATATAGGCAACCGTCGTGCCGCGAACCTTTGCGCGCTCGCTTTCGGAAAGCGCGGCCATGTCCTGACCATCCACGTAAATCTTGCCGCCGGAGATGCGGCAGCCCTCCCGCGCATGTCCCATGAGCGTCAGCGCGATCGTCGTCTTGCCCGAGCCGCTTTCGCCGATGAGGGCGATGATTTCGCCCTTCGCGATGTCGAAGCTGACATCCTTGATAATCTCGATGACGCGGCCGGAATCTGTCCTGGCCTCGACTTTCAAATTCCTGATTTCAACGAGGTTGGTCATCGTCATGCGCTCCTGTCCCTGATCCTGCGTGGCAGGTTGTCGATCAGCAGGTTGACGCTGATGGTGAGGCTGGCAATGGCGAAGGAAGGCACGATCACGGCAGGGGCGGCGAAGGGCAGGCCGCCGATGTTCTCGCGGACCAGGGCTCCCCAATCGGCATGGGGCGGCTGCAGGCCGAGGCCGAGAAAGGAAAGGCCCGAGAGCAGGAGCACGACAAAGACGAAGCGCAGGCCGAAGTCCGCCAGGACCGGTCGGATAATGTTCGGCAGGATTTCGGAGGCGATGATATAGCCGACCTTCTCGCCGCGGATACGCGCAACGGTGATGAAGTCCATCGTATTGATATTGACAGCGAGCGCGCGAGCAAAGCGATAGGCGCCGGGCGTGTAGATGACGGCGAGCGTAATGATCAGGACGGGGATGGAAGAGCCAACGGCGGCAACGACCACCAGGCCGAAAAGCTTGCTTGGAATCGAGTTCAGGGCATCGAGAAACCGGCTCAGGATCGTGTCGAACCACCCACCGATGACCGCGGCCGTCATGCCAAGCGCCACGCCGCAAAGACAGCAGAGCGCCACCGCAGCCAAGGAAATGCCGACCGTGTAGCGCGCGCCCATCAGGACGCGCGAAAGCATGTCTCGGCCGAGATAGTCCGAGCCGAGCCATAATTGATCGCTTATCGGGCCGAAATAGTCCGTATCGACGATGTCACCGACAGAGTAGGGGATGATATAGGGTGCGAACAGGGCGACGATCGTCCAGCCGAGAATGATGGCGAAGGCGACGACGCCAACGGGGCTGACCCTGTAGCCAAACAGGGATGGAGTGCGGGGAGCCAAGCTTTTCGTGGTCATCGCAGCCTCGGATTCGACAGGATGGCAATGATGTCGGCGGCGGTGATCAACAGGAGATAACCAAGGCAAAAGATCATCGCGCAGCTCTGGATCAGCGGCAGATCGCGGGTCGCGACCGCGTCCACCATCAGCTTGGCGATGCCTGGATAGTTGAAGATCGTCTCGACGATGATGACGCCGCCGACGAGATAGGAAAGCGAAAGCGCGATGGCATTGACGATCGGCCCGAGAGCATTGGGCAATGCGTGCCTGAACACCATGCGGCTGCGTGAGGCGCCTTTGAGCAGCGCCATTTCGACATAGGGGGTCTTCAGCGTCTCAATAAGCGCTGCCCGGGTCATGCGGATCATTTGCGCGGAGATCACGAAGGTGAGCGTGATGACCGGCATGGCATAGATTTTCATGAGGTCGAAGAGCGTATGCGCCTCGCTCGTCGACGACAATGCCGGCAGCCAGCGCAGATAGACGGCAAACAGCAACACAGCGAGCGTCGCGACCATGAATTCGGGCACTGATATGACACCGATCGAGATGACGGTTACGAGCCGATCATAATAGGAGCCGCGAAGCATGGCGGATGTGATACCGAGCAGCAGCGCGAGCGGCACCGAGACGAGCGTCGTTATGGCGGCAAGCTCCAAGGTCGCCACCAGGCGGCCGCCGATCAGCTGCGCGACAGGCATGTTATTCGCGTAGGAAATGCCGAGGTCGCCTCTCATCAGACCCAAAAGCCATCCCATGAACCGCAGGATCGCTGGCTCGTCGAGGTGCATGGCCTTGCGCAAGCCCGCAACCGCCTCGGGCGTAGCCGCCTGGCCGAGCAGGATCGAGGCGGTGTCTCCCGGCAGCATGCTGGTTGCAAAAAAGACGGCGAACGACACGATCAACAAGGAGATGATCGCAATTAAAAGCCGGTTCAGGACAAGAATGGAAACCTCGGATCTCAAACAAATCGCTCCTGCGGCGTTCTACGAAACGAATGGCGTTCGCGGGACGGCTCCCGGTGGCGGCCGCGACCGTCCCCGGGAGAGATGTCCAGCAGGGGTCAGGCCTGGAGCCAGAGATATTCCGCCATCGCGTAGCCCATCATGCCACCGAGCGGATTGGCTTCCAATCCGTGTACCTTGCTCGAAATGGCATCCACATTCGAGATATAGGCAGGGATGATGGTGCCCGCCTCGTCGGCGATCATCACCTGCATTTCGTCGTAGATCTGCTTGCGCTTGGTCTGATCGAGCAAGCCGCGGGCTTCGATCAGCATCTTGTCGAATTTCTCCGACTTATACTGGCTCTCGTTCCATGGCGCGTTGGAGGCATAGAGGAGCGAGAACAGGATGTCGGGGGTCGGGCGCGGATTGATGTTGCCGAAATGGATCGGCGCCTTCAGCCAGTAATTATCCCAATAGCCGTCAGACGGAACGCGCTGGACATCGAGCTTCATGCCGATATTCGCGCCCGCGGCCTGGATGATCATTGCCATATCGATCGACGAGCCTGCCGCGTCGGATGCGATCACCGGAATGGACTGTCCGAGCACGCCCGCCTTCTGGAAATGGAACTTGGCCTTGTCCGGATCGAAGGCTTTCGGCTTCAAGTCATTGTTATGGTAGATGTTCGCCGGGGAAACGGGCTGATCGTTGGCCACTTCGCCAAAACCGCGCAGTGCCGATTTGACGATCTGCTCGCGATTGACCCGGGACTTCATCCCGTCGACGAAGTCCTTCTTGTTCCCCGGCGTCATGTCGAGGCGCATGTTGAGGTTGGTGTAGTTGCCGCTTGTCGTTTTCGAAAGTGCGAAGCCGGACTGGCCATCGACCAGCTTCACGGCGCGGGGATTGATGGCGGCGGCAAGATGGATGTCGCCCGAGAGCAGGGCATTCACGCGGGCATTGTCATCGCTGATCGCGAAGAACTCGAAGGAATCGAGATAGGGCTGGCCGGACTTCCAGTAGTTCTTGTTCTTGACGACGACCGACCGATTACCCGGATCGAAGGTTTCGAGAACGAAGGCGCCCGTGCCGTTGCCTTTCGAAAAATCCGTCGTGCCATTGGCGACGATCATGAAATGATGCAGGGCCAGAATGGTCGGCAGGTCGGCATTGGGGTCGGCAAGCGTGATTTCGACCGTCGACTTGTCGATGGCCTTGAAGCCGGACATCTGGGCGGCGATCTTGGCGACCTTGGAGCCGACGCCGGGGTCGAGATGGCGTTTCAGCGAGAAGACGACATCGTCGGCCGTCAGTTCCTTGCCGTCATGGAAGGTCACGCCCTTGCGGAGCTTGATCGTCCAGGTCTTGGCGTCCTTGCTTTCGATGCTCTCGGCAAGCTCCATTTGTGTCACGCCGGCCTTGTCGATGAAGGTCAGGCGATTGTAGAGCGAGCAGCAGCGCACATAGTCCGTCGACAGGGACGCCTTTGCGGGATCCAGCGTGTCGGCGGTCGAGGACGACCAGCCGGCCCCCTTGAAAGCGCCGCCGGAAACCGGCGCTGCTGCGACGGCCTGCGTGGCGCGGCTAAGAATGATGCCCGCCGATGATATCGCAACACCTCCCGCCAGCATCAGTTTCAGGAGGTCGCGCCGCGTTGCACCGCGCCTGATGGCGTTCTCCACCATCGCGTCGTCGGCGGTGGTCCAGTTCGTAATTCCGTCAGTCATCTCATTCCCCTTTTTCTATTGATTGATGGGATGCCCGTCTTGGTCGCAAGCTCTCCCGGGTTGGGTCACTGTCTTTCGGTCAGCCTTTCCTTGACCGCCGAGGCGAAGGCAGCCATCGACGTGAAGTGGTAGTCGGGTTGAGTGAAGCTCTCCGGCTCTATCGTGCCGCCATAGCCGTCCTGCGCATGACGGCGCTCGATCCAGCAATTGGTCAGCCCAAGCTTTCGCGAAATGCCGATATCGTGGTACTGGCTTTGAGCGACATGCAGGATATCGTTCTTGCTCGCTCCTTTGCCGCCGACGAATTCGAATACCTGTTCGAAGAAGGCGGGATCTGGCTTTTCCGTGCCGGTGTCGTCGGCCGTGAAGCTCGCGAAGAACGGCGAGCCGAGCTTTTTTTCGAAGTGATCGAGCGCCCAGCGGCGAGCGTTTGTCATGGCGACGAGGCGGTGCGTTTTCTTGAGCTCGGCAAGTGCTGCCGCGCTATCGTCGAACGCGTTCCAGTTGGCGACGGAATCACGCAGTCGCTGCGCATATCGATCTTCCGCCGGCAGGCCAAGGGCGGGTGCGATGACCATGTAGACCCGTGAAAGATCGTCCGGAAAGAGTTCCGCGTCTCCGCTGTAGCGCGCCTGGCGATAGAGCCTCAGCGCCTCTTCGCCATCGATGGAGGTGCCAGCTTCAGCCGCAATCTCGGCGAGGCAGGTCTTTATGCCACCTTCGAAGTCGATGAGGGTGCCGACGACATCGAAGGTAAGATATTTGAAGTCCTGAAAGTCTTTGGCCAAGTCATGCTCTCCTTCATGATCCGCTGCGGACAAGCCGCTTGCAGCATAAAATTCTGACCCAAAGGGCGGAAATCGTCCTGCCAAGGCCCGGAAAAGCCGGCTTTCAGCCGTTCTAGGAAGCAGTTTGGCAGTTCCTGAACGGCGAAGTCGCCGAATCGATGGTGTACAGCGGCACAAAATTCCGAATTTCTGGCCCTCTCCGACATTTCGCCAACGAAGAACGGCATACGCCGCTTCAACGCATGGCTTCCCGGACGTCCGGATCTTCCAAAGTCTGGTCGAGGGTCTTTCGTGTGCGCTCCAGGATCGCGTCGATATCATCATCCGTGCAGCAAAGCGGCGGTGCGTATCCAAGCACGCCATGGGCGAAGGCGCGGATGACGAGGCCATTGTCCCAGGCGCGATCGAAAATCCTGCGCGCCGGCGCGGCAGCACTTGGCAATGGGGTCTTCCTGGCCTTGTCGACGACCAGTTCGACGGCCGCCAGCATGCCGCGACCGCGGACATCGCCGACCAGCGGATGGTCACGCAGATTTTCCAGTCCTTCCATCAGACGCGCACCAGCCTTGACACCATTTTCGAGGAGGCCGCCCTCATAGAGCTTCAGTACTTCGAGCCCGACTGCCGCGCTGACGGGATGGGCCGAATAGGTGTAGCCATGGCCGACCGCCGCACTACCGGCGCTGTCAGCGATGACATCATAGACCCGATCGGACATGAACACGGCGCCCATGGGCACGTAGCCGGAGGTCAGGCCCTTGGCCGTCGTCATGAAGTCAGGGACGATTTCGTCGTACGAGCAGGCGAACAGCGGACCGGTCCTGCCGAAGCCGGTAATGACCTCGTCGGCGATGAAGAGAATGTCATATTGACTGCAGAGATCGCGGATCGCCTTGAGCCAGCCTTTCGGCGGCACGATGACGCCGCCCGATCCCTGGATAGGTTCGGCATAAAATGCCGCCACGCGCTCGGCGCCGATCGCTTCGATCTTTGATTTGAGGTCCGCGATCGAGCCGGCAATGATCGCATCTGCCGTTTCGCCGACCGGATTGCGATACGGATAGGGCGAGGGAATCTTGTGCTGCCAGTCGAAGGGGACGCCGAAGCCTGCATGGAAGCCGGGTAGCGCCGTGAGGCCGGCTCCAACGGTCGAGGAGCCGTGGTAGCCTTGCTCGATCGAGATGAACTGGTCGCGCTCCGGCTTGCCCTTGGCATGCCAGTAGTAGCGGACGAAACGCACCGTGCTGTCGACGGCATCCGATCCGCCGAGCGTGAAGAAGATATGATTGAGATCGCCGGGCGCCCGGTCGGCGAGTTCGGCCGCAAGGCGAATGGCCGCTTCGCAACCGATATCGAAGTAACCCGTCGCATAGGGCAGTTCACGCATCTGGCGGGCTGCTGCTTCAACGATGCTCTCATGCCCGTAGCCCGCGTTCACGCACCAGAGGCCGGCAAAGCCGTCGACAAGCTGATGGCCCGATGCGTCGGTGACGGTTGCGCCTTTTGCGGACCGCAACACCCGCACGCCCAGTTTTTCATGGCCGCGATAGGATGAGACCGGATGGATGAGGTGCGCGCGATCAAGTTCGATGAGCGAGTTGGCGAGCATGATGATCTCCAAATTATCCAAGAGCCTGATTGGCCAATGCAAATATTCTCGCGTCCCGGTCGAGGGCTCCAGCGCCGCCCGGGCGCCGCATCGCGATACCGCCACCCACATGGCTAAGGCCGATCTGCGCCAGCCAGCCGGCCAGTCCCGAGCTTTCGTTCGTATCAACGCGCAGGAATTCGCTCGGCTTGCGAAGGGCAAGCGCCGTTATCAGCGATTTCGCATCCTCGGTATTCGATGCGACGACAGGCCCGATCACATCGCCGCGTCCAAAGGTGCGCAGCGCGCCGAAAGCCTCGACACGACCATGTCGTCGAATGACGACCACCTGCGCGACATCTGTGAGCACGTCGATCAACGTGCGGCGATCCGCACCGAAAGCTGCGCGGTCGAGCGCTTTGATCGCGGAAAAATCATCGGTGGTCGCGGCCTCGACATCCCCAGCCGGCGCGAGGTCGGCGAGATGTCCCTGATGTTGAAAGATCTCGCCCTCGGCGACAAAGCCGAGCTTGCGATACAGCGGCAGTCCTTCCGTGGTTGCAATGAGCCTCAGAGGGCGGTGGCCAGCCAGCGCCATTGCCGCATCCATGAGCTTGCGGCCAAGCCCGCGGCCGCGCAGGTTTTCGTCGACGATCACCATATTGATCGTCGCGCAATCTTCTCCATAGGGGGTCATCAGGATGGTGCCCACGACGCGGCCCGTCTCGTCCACGGCTGCTGCGCCTTGGCTCAAACGCAAGGCCATATTCCAGTCCTCGGCACGATGAGGCCATTTGGCTTGACGTGAGAGGGCGAGGGCGCCGTCTATATGCTCCGGTGTGAAGCTGACCAAATTTATGCTATCGGTACGCATGGGCATCCTTTCCTTGCCCCAAGTCTCGGCGATCCCCGCATGGCAGATTATCTGAAGGCATGGTTCGTCGTGATATCTTTCGCCGTAGCGGGCGCGCTTGGCCGCATCTTATGCTGAAGATCCTTTTTCGGTCGCTCCGCAATGGTCCAAAAACCACGTCGCGACGCATATCCGCTGCAACACTCTGCCAAAGGACGCCGCGCATACGAAACAATATGCTTTGCGGACACGCCAATTCGATCACGTCCGTCGTGGGACTTCAGCCTATGATCGTCTCATAAAGAACGCAGATGCCCTTTAGATAGAGGACGAACGGACATGGCGCCTTTCCGGCCGAAATACATCACCTTCGATTGCTATGGCACGCTCATCAATTTCGAGATGGCCGAAGCGGCTCGCGACATCTATGGCGCCGAGCTCGGTGAGGCGAGGATGCTGCAATTCATCAAGAATTTCGCCGCCTATCGGCTGGACGAGGTTCTCGGTGATTGGAAGCCCTATGCCGACGTCGTTCACAATGCGGTCGAGCGGACCTGCCGCGCGAATGGCGTCAAGTTCCGTGCGGAAGACGCCAAGGCGATCTATGAACGCGTGCCCGGCTGGGGGCCGCATCCCGACGTGCCGGCCGGACTGGCGAAGGTTGCCAAGGAAATCCCTCTGGTCATCCTGTCCAACGCGATGAACAGCCAGATCATGTCGAATGTCGAGAAACTCGGCGCGCCTTTCCATGCCGTCTATACGGCAGAGCAGGCCAATGCCTACAAGCCGCGCTTCAAGGCGTTCGAATATATGTTCGACATGCTGGGCTGTGGGCCGGAGGACATCCTGCATTGCTCGTCCTCTTTCCGCTATGATCTGATGTCGGCGCATGATCTCGGCATCAAGAACAAGGTCTGGGTCAACCGTGGTCATGAGCCGGCAAATCCCTATTACGGCTATGTCGAGATCGCGGACATATCCGGCCTGCCCGGCGTCGTCGGACTTTAAGGGAAAGGCAGCCTCATGAAATTCGTCTCCTATTGGCATGACACGGCGCCGGCCTTTGCCGGAGGCCGGCAAGGCCCCGTCGAAGGGCATTACGACGCCTGTGTCATAGGAGCCGGTTTCACCGGACTGTCCGCGGCCCGGCAACTGGCCAAGGCCGGTGCGAGGGTCGTCGTTCTCGAAGCCGAGCGTGTCGGCTGGGGCGCCTCGGGCCGTAACGGCGGTCATCTGAACAACGGTCTTGCCCATAGTTATCCAGCCGCCAAAGCCGAACTCGGCAAGGAGAGGGCGATCGCGCTCTATAAGGCGCTCGATGCCTCCATCGATACGATCGAGGCGCTTGTCGCCGAAGAGGGCATCGACTGCAATTTTCGGCGGGCCGGAAAGCTGAAGCTGGCATCGAAGTCGCAGCATTTCGGATCGATCGCCCGCAATTTCGAAGAGGTTCATGCCGAAGTCGATCCGGATACGGCGCTGCTTACGCCGGACGATCTCAAACAGGAAATCGGCTCGCCTTTCCATGGAGCCATGCTTTTCAAGAAAAGCGCGATGATGCATATGGGCCGCTACGCTGTCGGCCTCGCGGATGCAGCGGTTCGCCATGGCGCGGCAATTTATGAGGCGGCGCCGGTGACGAACAGGCTGCGGGAAAAGGGCAGGCATCGGTTGGTGACACCGCGCGGCGAGATCACGGCCGACAATGTACTGGTGGCGACCGGCGCCTACACGACCCCGAATTTCAGCTATTTCCGCCGGCGGATCATCTCGGTCGGCAGCTTCCTGATCGCAACCCGACCGCTGACGGCGGATGAGATCGCATCGGTCATGCCGGGAAACCGCACCTGCGTTACCTCGATGAACATCGGCAACTATTTCCGCCTGTCCCCCGACAACCGGTTGCTATTCGGCGGCCGGGCACGATTTTCCGCGACCTCCGACCATCGTTCCGACGCCAAGAGTGGCGCAATTCTGAGGGCGGGTTTGGCCGAGATATTCCCCCGGCTTTCCGGAGTCGATGTCGATTATTGCTGGGGCGGTCTCGTCGATATGACCAAGGATCGCTATCCGCGCGCCGGCTATCATGATGGAAGCTGGTATGCGATGGGCTATTCCGGCCATGGTGCTCAACTGTCGACCCATCTCGGCATCATCATGGCCGATGCCATGCTCGGCCGCGAGGATCGCAATCCCATGAGGGATGTCGATTGGCCGGCCGTGCCGGGTCATTTCGGCAAACCATGGTTCCTGCCGTTGGTGGGCCTCTACTATAAGGCGCTGGACAAGTTCCAGTAACGACAGTTGCCGGGGCCATGGCGGGCCGATCGCGAGCAGATTGACCCGCTATGGTACTGGATTCTGATCTAGCCCAGCCCGCCCATGTGAAAGCTCTTCATTTCGAGATATTCCTCGATACCGGCTTGCGCGCCCTCACGGCCGATCCCGGATTGCTTGACGCCGCCGAAGGGGGCAACTTCCATCGACACCGAGCCGGTATTGAGCCCGACCATGCCGAATTCCAAGGCCTCGCCGACGCGCCAGGCGCGCTTGAGATTGTCGGTATAGAAATAGGACGCCAGGCCAAAGGGCGTGCCGTTGGCGATCGCAATCGCCTCCTCTTCGGTCTCGAAGCGGAAGAGCGGCGCCACCGGCCCGAAGGTCTCTTCGCCGGCAAGCTCCATCTCGGTCGTTGCCCCGGTCAGGACGATCGGAGCCGTATATTGTCCGCCGTCGGGTAGCTGCCGGGCGGCTGTGATGATCGTTGCGCCCTTTGCCAGCGCGTCGCGGACATGCCGGTCGATTTTCTCGATTGCCGCCTGGTTGATCATCGGGCCGATCGACACGCTGGCCTCCGTGCCCGGCCCGACCTTCATGGCATCGACCTTCGCTTTCAGTTTCGCTGCGAAGGTGTCATAGACGCTCGATTGCACAAGGAGCCGGTTGGCGCAGACGCAGGTCTGGCCGCCATTGCGGAACTTGGAGGCAAGCGCGCCTTCGACGGCCAGATCGAGATCGGCGTCGTCGAAGACGATGAAGGGTGCGTTACCGCCGAGTTCGAGGCTGAGCCGCTTGATGCTGCCGGCAGCACCGCGCATCAGCAACGCGCCGACCCTCGTCGAGCCGGTGAAGGAGATCTTGCGCACGGTTTCGTTGCCCATGATCTCGTTGCCGATCTCGGCCGGCATGCCGGTGACGATATTGATGACGCCTGCTGGGATGCCGGCGCGCTCGGCAAGGACCCCGAGGGCGAGCGCGGAATAGGGGGTGAATTCCGAGGGCTTGATGACAACGGTGCAGCCGGCGGCAAGGGCGGGCGCGACCTTGCGCGTAATCATCGCATTGGGAAAATTCCAGGGCGTGATGATGCCGCAGACGCCGACCGGCTCCTTGAGCACGATGATGCGGCGATCGGGTGTGGGAGACGGTATCGTGTGACCGTTGATGCGGCGGGCTTCCTCGGCAAACCATTTCACGAAGGAGGCGCCATAGCGGATTTCCCCACGGGCTTCATCGAGCGGTTTGCCTTGCTCCGTTGTCAGAATGAGGGCGAGATCGTCGACATTCTCAAGCATGAGATCGTGCCAGGCTTCGAGAAGGACGGCACGCTGCGCATTCGTCTTACGCTTCCAGCTGCGCTGCGCGCGCTCGGCAGCCGCGATCGCGTTGCGCGTCTCCCTAGAACCCATGTCGGGCACCGTGCCGATGTTGGCCTGTCTGGCGGGGTCTTGAACATCCACCGCCGCGCCTGAGGCCGCCGCGACCCAGGCTCCATCGATCAATCCCTTGTCACGAAAAAGCTGCTTGTCTTTCAAATCCAACATGAGGTCCTCTGCAATCAGGAGAGCGCCGCGATGATGCCGGCGGTGATGGTTTCCGTTCGATCCTTGCCCGGAAGTGTGCCGATGCCGCGCGCGGTTGCTGCCTCCATCGCCGCGATGATGCAGGTGGCAGCATCCCTCTCGCCCAGATGATCGAGCATCATCGCTCCCGACCAGATGGCGGCGATCGGGTTGGCGATGCCGCGGCCGGCAATGTCCGGGGCTGAACCGTGAACCGGCTCGAACATCGATGGGGCATTGCGCTGCGGGTTGATGTTGGCTGAAGCCGCAAATCCAAGGCCGCCCTGAATGGCGGCGCCAAGATCGGTCAGGATATCGCCGAACAGATTGGAGGCGACGACGACGTCAAGGCTTTCCGGCGCCATCACCATGCGGGCCGCCATCGCGTCGATGTGATAGCTCGTGACTTCGACATCGGGATATTCGGCCGAAAGCCTGGCGGTGATTTCGTCCCAGAACACCATGGAATATTTCTGGGCATTGGACTTGGTGACGGAGGCAAGCTTGCGGCGCCGGGTACGCGCCTGCTCGAAGCCGAAACGCAGGATGCGCTCGACGCCCGCGCGGGTAAAGATCGACGTCTCCACCGCGACTTCATCACTCGTGCCCTGATGGACGCGACCGCCGGCGCCCGAATATTCACCCTCGGTGTTTTCGCGGATGCAGAGAATGTCGAATGTCTCCGCCCGCAGCGGTCCCTGGACCCCCGGCAGCAGCCGGTGCGGTCGGATATTGGCATATTGCACGAAGGCCTTGCGGATCGGCAGCAACAGGCCGTGCAGCGAGACCGCGTCGGGCACTTCGGCCGGCCAGCCGACGGCCCCGAGTAGGATCGCATCGAACGCTCTCAGCATCTCGATCCCGTCTTCCGGCATCATCCGCCCCGTCTGCTTGTAGAATTGGCAGGACCACGGAAGTTCGGTGCTATTCAGTGCAAAGCCGCCAGCCTCGGCGGCAACTTGCAGCACCGACCATGCGGCGTCTGTCACGTCCTTGCCGATGCCGTCACCAGGGATCAGAGCGATGGAATAGGTCTTCATGGTATAGGTCCCTTAAAGGCTGATGAGCACGCTCTTCGTTTTGCGATTGGCAAGGTAAGCCTCGCGTCCCAGGTCCTTGCCGATGCCGGAGCGCTTATAGCCGCCGGTCGGTAAGATATGATCCCGCGAGCGGCTGTAGCGATTGACCCAGACCGTACCTGCCTGGATCTGCCGGCTGAGGCGGATGGTACGCGACAGGTCGGATGTAAACAGGCCCGCGGCAAGCCCGTAGGAGGGGTGATCGGCAAGCACCATCGCTTCGTCTTCGTCCACGAAAGTCTGCAGCGTCAGGACCGGCCCGAAGATTTCCTCGAGAATGGCGGGAGAAGACGGATCGAGATCGGTCAAAAGCGTCGGCTCGTAGAAATAACCCGGCCTATCCATCGGCTTGCCGCCGGCGATACAGCGGCCGCCTTCGCTGATCGCGGCAGCAACGATCGCGTCGATCCGGTCGCGCTGGCGTTCGGAGATGATCGGCGAATAGCGTGTCGCCTCATCCCAGGTGGGGCCAGGATCGATATCCGCCATCCGCGCGATGAGGGCTTCCGTGAATTGGCCGGCAACGCTTGCCTCCACGATCACGCGCGTCGCGGCGACGCAAGCCTGGCCGGCATTGAAGAGAATGCTGCCGACGATCGCATCGGCCGCTTTCGAAAGATCGGCGTCCTTGAAGACGATCTGCGGGCTCTTGCCGCCAAGCTCCAGGGTCATCGGCTTGATGCCAGAGCGGGCGATATTCTCCATGATCGCGGATCCCGCTCGGGTGGAGCCAGTGAAGCTGACCTTGGCGATATCGGGATGGCCGGTGAGCGCCGTACCGGTGGCGAGCCCGTCGCCGAGAACGACGTTGAAGAGGCCGGCGGGCAATCCGGCCCTCACGGCGAGCTCGGCTAGGTAAACAGTCGAAAATGGCGTCATTTCCGAAGGTTTGAGGACGACGGCATTGCCTGCGGCAAGCGCCGGACCGAGCTTCCAGCCGGCCATGGAGACCGGAAAGTTCCAGGGCGTGATCGCGCCGACGACCCCGTAGGGTTCGCTGAGGATCATGCCGAAGGTCTTGTCATCGGTCGGCACGACATCGCTGCCCTCCTTGTCGGCGAATTCGGCAAAGAAACGAATCTGCTCCGCGGTGACCGCTATGTCGCCGGCCGGCAATTGACTGATCAATCGGGTGGAGGACAGAGCCTCTATTCGAGCCAGCGTCTCCGTCTCCGCTTCAATCAGGTCCGCCCAGGCATGCATTACGCGGACACGTTCGCGCGGCCGCAGGCCGCTCCAGTTGCTGGCCTTCAATGCCGCCTTGGCCGATTCGACGGCGCGGTCCACCATCTCGTGGCTCGCAATCGGGCAACCTGCATAAGGCTTGCCGTCGGAGGGCCTTTTCATGTCGATCTCGCCGGGCGCTTCAATGAGCTCCCCGCCGATGAAATGGCCGATCGGCAATGGCAAGGTGTCAGGATCGAAGCTCAAGCTCATGGGAAGCTCTTTCTTAAGGCTTTGCCAGAGCCTAGCGCCGGCTTACGAGCAGCTTGCTCCGTATGCCGGCGCGCGGGCCGACGAATCTTGCGTTTCAGCCGGGGCGAACAGTGATTTCTGTTGCGGCGGCCAGCAGCTTTCATCCCACCGTCACATAGATCTTGCGAACGGTCTCGATCGTCTTCCATCTGCCCACGAAGCCCGGCTTCATCACAAAGCTGTCGCCGGCCCGGTAGATGACCGGTTCGCCGTCATCGGGGGTGATTTCGACGACACCCGCGAGGATGTGGCAGAATTCGAAGGTCTCGCCCTTGATCGACCGGGTCTCGCCTGGCGTCGCTTCCCAGACACCAGTGCGCACGGCGCCGTCCTTCGCCTCATCCTGCGCCCAGGTCTTGAACGAGGGATCGCCGGCAATCAGTCTTTCCGGCAAGGCTTTGGATTCACGCGGGGCCGTACCGGGATTGGTTACGACGGTCTTGAGGAAGGTCATGGTGAGCCTTTCATTGCTATGGGTTCAATATCCGCGCCGCCGGTCGACGAGCCCGATGGGATCCTGGCCTTCGCGATAACGACGGATGTTGTCGATCACCGCGCGTGCGGCGGTATCGGGCTGTGTAACGCTGGCGATATGCGGAGTGAGCATGATTTTCGGGTGTCGCCATAAAGGGTGACCCGAAGGCAGGGGTTCTGGGTCGGTCACGTCGATCACCGCCGCCGCCAGACGGCCGCTATCGAGCGCCTCGATCAGCGCGTCGGCATCGAGCTGTGGGCCGCGACCGGCATGCACGAGCATCGCCCCCGCCGGAAGGCCGCCAAGAAGCGTGTCGCCCAGGAACCCCGTGGTCTCTTGCGTCAGAGGCAGCAGGCAAATGAGAATGTCCGTCGCAGCCACCATGGTTCTGAGGCCGGTTTCGCCGTGATGACACTCGACGCCCTCGATCGTCCGGGGCGATCTGCTCCAGCCGGCGAGTGGGAAACCGAAGGGCTTCAGCCGCTCGAGCACGGCTGTCCCGAGAACGCCCAATCCCAGAACTCCGATTCGTCTTTCATGCGCCTGGCGCTGAGGCAGGCCGCGCCATTCCCCGGCGCGCTGCTGCGCAAGATAGGAAAGAAGGTCGCGATGCAGCGCGAGCACCGCAAGCGTCACATATTCCTGCATCATCCTGACGATGCCATCCTCGACCATGCGGACGATCTTCACATGTTCAGGCACGAGATCCGTCTTGAACTGGTCAACGCCCGCGCCGATCGAAAACAGGATTTCCAGATTGCGGTAACGGGCGAGGTCGTCGGGCACCGTCCAAGTGATGAGGAAGCGAACCTCATCAGGATCCACGCTCGCCGCATTCATCGAAAATGCCAGATCCGGCAGTTCCTCGGCGAAGGCCTGCGCGAAGATCGCTCCGCGCTTGGCATCCGAATTGAAGAGAAATGTCATGGCGATCGCTCCCTCAAGCCCGTGCGCAGCGCGCGGCCAGGGCCAATATCATCTGGCGGCATTCCTCGAGTTCGTCCTCTAGAATGTATTCGTCGGGCTTGTGCGCGCGCTCTATGTCGCCAGGCCCGCAGATGATCGCATCGATCCCGGCTGCCTGATATAGGCCAGCCTCGGTCCCGTAGCTGACCGCCGCAAGCGACGGCCTGCCGGTCATTTCTTCCAACAGGGCCGCAAGTGGCGCGTCCTTCGCAAGCGACAGCGCGGGATAGGCGCTGAGCGGCGTCCAATCGACGGAAAAGCCCTGTTCCTTGAGCATGTCTGCGCAATGGCGGATTGGGGCAAGCAGTTCCTCAGGGGCCACGTCGGCGATAGCACGTGCCTCGAGGTCGAGCCGGCAGTTGTCGGGGACGATGTTCAGCGCCAGTCCGCCGGACACAATGCCGGCCTGAAGCGTCGAGTACGGCGGCTCGAATACGGGGTCGAACGGGCCGAGCGTCAGCCTCCGAGCTTCATCGACCGCCGAATTGAGCACCCGCGACATGGCATGGATGGCGTTGAGCGCCAGGTCTGGACGAGACGAATGGCCCGCCCGTCCGCCGACGGTGACGCGAGCCGCCGCTTTCCCCTTATGGGCGCGCACGGCCTGCATGCGGCTGGGCTCGCCGATGATAGCGCCTTGCGGGGGTGCGCAGAGTTCCTTCATCCGCGCCAGTAGATGCGGCACGCCCCGGCATCCCGCTTCTTCGTCATAGGAGAATGCGAGATGAATGGGACGGGCAAGATTTGCCCTGGCAAGTTCCGGCGCCGCGGCAAGCGCTGCGGCAAGAAACCCTTTCATGTCGGTCGTACCACGCCCGTGGAGCCGATCGGCCTCCTTTCTGAGCGCGAAAGGTTCCGACGCCCAGCCGGGCTCTCCAGCGGGAACGACATCCATATGGCCAGATAGGATATAACCCGCGACATCCCTGGGGCCGATCGTGGCAAAGATGTTGGACCTGTCACCTTCAGGCCCTGGAAGCACGGTGACGTGGATTCCGAGGCCTTGCAGATACGTCTGGATCCAGCCGACGATCCCGTCATTCGGCGTGCCGACGACGCTCGGAAAGGCGACAAGACGGGCGAGGATTTCAACCGTGTCCATATGCTCCTCGGCGGCTGCGGCATTTGCTGACATTTCCCAATAGCATTGGCCTGCGCTTTCATAATTGCATGCCGAATGTCGAAGTGTTTCAGTCGATTGTTGTGCAGGCACACGCAATTCGAGCTAATTGTATCGGCGGGCGTCGCCTATCCTTGCTGACGGGGAGCGCGTCTGTTTTGGCGCATGGGTATAGCTAGCAGGTTTCGAGGTGGTCCAGTGAAGGTATCTGACAGTTTGCGGGTCGATGCTTTCTCCATGCATATCGGCGACATCAAGGACGTGGAGCTCGATCAGTTGCACGCGCTGTCGATCTCAGTCCGTTGGCCGCATCGAGCCGAAGACTGGGAATTTCTGAGGCAGACGGGTAGCGGCATCGTCGCACTCGATGAGATCGGTCGCGTCATGGGATCTGCCATGTGGTTTCCGCACGGAGACGAGTTTGCCACCGTCGGCATGGTGATTACCTCTCCGCGTTTGCAGACCAATGGCACCGGTCAATGGCTGATGAGCCGGATCCTCGACAAGGTTGCGGGACGCCGCCTCAGCCTCAGCGCGACACGGGCGGCGCGGCGTCTGTATCTTTCGCTGGATTTCAAGCCGGAAAAGACGGTCTACCAATGTCAGGGGGAGGCGCGGATCGCGAAGGATTTCGCGCCGCTGCCTTCGGACGGCACGGTAAGGCGGCTTGGCGCCGCCGATCTTGCCGCGATCCTGCGGCTCGATGCCATCGCCTTCGGTGCCGATCGCTCGGAGCTGGTCAGGCGTCTCAACGAGCAATCGATCGGTTACGGCCTGTTCCGGGGAGCGGATTTGCAGGCTTTCGCCTTGTGCCGGCCCTTCGGACGCGGCCATGTCGTCGGGCCCGTGGTTGCGTCGAGTGATGCCGATGCGATCGTCGTGGTCGAGCCACACGTGGTGCATCATGCCGGCCAATTTCTTCGTCTCGACACGCACATGGAGAGCGGCGATTTCGCCTCTTACGTGTCGCAGTGCGGGATGCTTGTCTACGATACCGTCCTGACCATGTCGCTTGGAAACCATCCCTCCAATAGAAACAAGGCCAGCGCCGGTATGGCGGTCACATATGCTCTCGCTAGCCAGGCGCTCGGCTAAAATCTCGGCACGACCTCGCCGCGCGCAGGACTTTCGCGTGTCGGCCAGATGTTATTTAGCCAGACCGAGGAGGCGGCGTGGCGTCATCGTCAGCCGTCTTCCGCCCTCCGGCGTAACAACCACCGTCTCGCTGAATCCAAGCCTGGCGGCTGTCGTATAGACATGGAAAGCCATGCCTTCCTCCAGCGGCCAATTCGCGTCCGGCAGAAAAACCCGGGAGAAATCGCTGGTGCGCGGCGTGCGGGTATAGAGACCAAGCGTATAGGCCGTTACATTGTCATAACGCTGTCTCAGTCCTGACGACATGAGACCCCGACGGACTATGGCATCGACCTCGCAGGCAGGAACGCCCGGCTTCATGGCTTCGATCTGCCGGTCCTGCAGCGCGATGATGCGCGAGGCGATATCCTGAAGCCTTGCCGATGCACTGCCGATGACGATCGGCCGCATGAGACGGGCACCATAGCTGCCCACGCGCGGAATAAGCTCCACGTGCAGAATATCGCCTGCGTCAAGCAATTCACTCTTGAAAGAGCCGTGCAGGAATTGGTGGTCGCCGCTGGCCTTGACGATCGGACCGGTCTCGCCGCTATCAGCACCTTCAAGCAGGAAGGTGGCAGCCGCGGTCGCCGCAGCCGTACGGGTCGAAGAGCCGGCTCGCGTATTCTGCGCTATCGCCAGCATGGCCCTGTCGGCGATGCCGGCCGCTTGCGTCAGAACGGCAATCTCGCGAGCCGATTTGACCCATCGCAGACTGTCGCTGATGCCGGGCAGAGCGACGAATTGCGCTTGGGGCAGGTGCGCCCGAAGCTTGGCCGCCGTATCGGCGCTGAAGCTATAGGAGGCGAAGTCGGCGCCGATGCGGGCGCTGGCGAAACCTCGAGCATGGATGCTGCTGGCGATCGCCTCGTGCGGATTGGTCGTATCGGCGAACCCGATGATATCGGAGATCCAGGTTTTTTCCCTGCACGGCGCTTCGTCGAGCTCGCGCAGGACGAACCAGGGCGCACCGTGTCGCGGGAGAAAGGCGGCGCGGTACATGGTTTCCGAAACGGTATAACCGGTAAGCCACGCAAGGAGCTCACCGCTGTCGATCAGGAGGAGATCGACAGCGGCGGCGTCCATGGCGGCATGTGCCTTGGCGATACGCCAATCATATTCGTCACGAGGAAACATGCGGCCTCAGGCAGCCTCGCAAATATCGAGAATGGTGAGCATGTAGATCCGGATCATGTCGAGATAGTCGACGATGTCGACGCGTTCGTCCGGCATGGTGTTGTACCGGCCGCCTGGTCCGCAGACGATGCCTTCCATGCCGAGTTCATGGTAGAGATGGCCGGCGTCCGTTCCGTAAAAACGCGTGGGCGTAATGGCGCCCGTCGGCTGCGTCTCGCCGCGGACGGTCTCATAGGCGGCGTTGATCGAGGTCACGATGCGTGAAGTCGGCGAGACTTCGAAAGGAGGCATCAGGGGACGGCCTTCGATCATCTCAGGCACCAGCTTGGCTTTCAGCCCGGGAAAGCGCTTTTCGAGCGCGACCAATTCCGCGGCGAGATCGGCAAGCACGCCTTCCTGCGTCTGGCCCGGCGCATAGCGGGCCGAACCTCGGATGCGGACGAAATCGGCGACCTGCGGCGGGCGCCATTCCTCCAGCTCACGCCCGAGCGCACCATGGACGACACCGACATGACCGCGATTGATCGAGCGGTGCACTTCGCTTCTCGCGCCGCTGAAGGTCATGGCGTTGATACGCGGGATAAGATCGCAAGCGGCGGCGATGGCGTCGACCGATTGTTCGCGTTTGGACAGGTGCCGTGTGTCGCCGGTCAGCTCGATCACGAAGCTTAGCGCGGCGGCATGCATCGTCACGGCGGCAAGATCGCTCGGCTCGCTGTTGATGAAATAGTCGGCTTTAACACCGCTGCGGATGGCTGCAAGCGTGCCCACGCCGCCCTGAAGCTCGCCGACGACATAGGTTAGGATCACATCCCCCTTCAGCTTGACGCCGGCGTCGAGCAAGGTCTTGACCGCGCAGAAGTAGGCGGCATCCCCCGCTTTCATGTTGGATACGCCGATGCCATAGATGAATTTGTCGTCGACGAGGCCGCCCCAGGGATCGACGGTCCAGCCCTCGGTAACCGGGTTTGTATCGAGATGGCCGTTGAAGAGCAGGCTCTTTCCACCGCCGGTTCCCTTCAGGCGTCCGATCGCATTGAAGCGCTCGCCGTTATCGAAGGGTTGCAGTTCGGACTGAAGTCCGATCGCCTCCATCTGGCGCGCCATGATGCGCGCGAGCTCGCGTTCGCCTTCGGTTTGGGAATGGCTCTTCTGGCGAACCATCATCGACAGGAAGTCGAGGCAGCTCTTCTCATCGATTGTTCCGATGAGCGATTTCGGGTCCATTTTTGATGCTCCTTAGAAGTCTCGTTCTGTAGGTGCGGCGCCGACAGGCGTCGGGACCGCGGCAAGCAGCCGGCGCGTATAGTCGGCCCGCTCGGGGCTGGTGATGTCTTCCGCCGGCACGACTTCGAGGAGATCTCCGCGATACATCACCGCGATGCGGTGGGCGATCTGGCGGATGAGGTTGAGGTCGTGGGTGATGAAGAGGAAGGCGGTGGAATGTTCGCGATGCAGTTCCAGCAGCAGCTCGATGATGGAGGCCTGCACCGAGACGTCGAGCGCCGAGGTGATCTCATCGCAGATCACCAGCTTCGGTCTGGATGCGAAGGCGCGCGCGATGGCGACGCGCTGCTTTTCGCCGCCGGAGAGCTGATGCGGATAGCGATCGGCATGGGTACGCGGCAGGCGCACCTGCTCGAGCATGTCGCCAATCCGTTGGGCGATGGCCCCATTCTCGCCTTCGCCATAGAGTTTCAGTGGCCGTGCCAGGATTTCGCGAATCTTCTGGCGTGGATTGAGCGAGGCGTCCGGATGCTGGAAGATCATTTGGACATTCTTGCGATAGGATTTGTCCATGTCGGCAAGGCCTGAAATCGTCCGCCCGGCGAAAGTCATCCGGCCCTCGAAGGGATTGAGCCCGGTCATTGCCTTGGCAAGCGTCGATTTGCCGGAGCCTGATTCCCCGACGATGCCGAGGATCTCTCCCGGCTGCACGCTGAGGCTGATGGCACGATTGCCCGCGAAGCGCTCGAAGGACCGGCCGGTCAGCGTCGACAGGAACGGCTTGCGGCCGTAATGCACGCTGACATTCTCGACCTTCATCAGGGGCTGGTCCTGATAGGACGGGCGTGTCTGCGTCCGGCGGTCGCTCGGCCGCGGCACCGCGGCGGTCAGCTGGCGCGTATAATCATGCTGCGGCGCATGGAAGATCGCGTCGACCGCTCCCTGCTCGACGATTTCGCCGCGCCGGATGACGGCGACCCGTTTCGCGGTGCGCGACAGCAAGGCGAGATCATGCGAGATATAGAGCGAGGCGACGCCCGTCTCGGCCTGCAGGTCGAGGAAGAGGTCGAGGATCTGACGGGAGGTGATGACATCGAGCGCCGTCGTGGGCTCGTCGAAGATGATGCATTCCGGATTGCAGGCAAAGGCGGTGGCGATAACCACGCGCTGCTTTTCGCCGCCCGATGCCTCGTGCGGCATGCGCTTCATCATGTCAGCGGGGCTTTTAAGGCCGACGCGATGCAGCATGGCTTCGCCTTCGTTCCACGCCTGCCTTGCGGTCAGGCCGCGATGGCGCCTCAGCGTTTCCGTGAGCTGCGTGCCAAGCGAGAGCGTCGGGTTGAGCGAGGTGCCGGGGTCCTGGAACACCATGCTGATCCGTTTGCCCCGCATGCGATTGACCTCGGCTGACGATTTCGCCGTTAGATCCTCGCCGCGAAGCCGGATGTCGCCACCGACCTCCCGAGCGTTCGCCGGCAGATAGCGCATGATCGACCAGGCCATTGAGGTTTTGCCCGAGCCGGACTCACCGACGAGGCCGAGAATCTCGCCGGCTCCGACTTGGAGATCGATATTCTTGAGCGCATGAAACACGCCGCCCGCCGTCAGATAGTCGAGCGAATAATTGCGGACCTGTAGGACGATATTGCTTGCCGTTTCTGTCATCTCAGCCTCCGGTGCGCGGGTTGAGCGCATCGCGCAGCCCGTCGCCGAGAAGATTGAAGCCGATGGCGACAATGGCGATGGCGAGACTCGGCCAGATCAGGATGCCGGCGCTGAGGTGCATGTATTGTCTCGCCTCCGAGACCATCAGCCCCCATTCGGTGGCGGGCGGCTGGGCGCCCAGACCAAGGAAGCTCAACGTCGCGAACAGCATGACGGCAAAGGAAACGCGGATCGTCGTTTCCACCACGATGGGTGCGACGACATTCGGCAGCATTTCGCGCAGGATGATGTAACGCGAGCTTTCGCCGCGGGCGATCGCCGCGCTCACATAGTCCTGCTTGCGCACGGCAAGGGCTACGCTGCGAGTGATGCGCGCCATGCCCGGCGCGAAGGCAACGGCGACGGCGACCAGCGCATTGATGCTGCTGGACCCAAGCAGATTGACGATCAGCAGCGCGAACAGAAGGTTCGGGATTGCCATGATCGCATCGATGGTGCGCATGATGAATTCGTCGGCGCGGCCGCCCAGGAAGGCCGATACCGTTCCGATGAGGGCTCCGGCAAGCGTGCCGGCAAGCGTGGCGAAGACCGCCATCGTCACGGTCGAGCGCGCACCGATCAGCAGGCGACTCAAGATATCGCGGCCGTATTGGTCGGTGCCGAGAAGGAAATTCGCGCTCGGTCCCTTATAGCGGGCAAGGATCGACATGGCTTCCGGATCGCGTGGAGCAAGCCAGGGACCGACGACGACGACGATGAAGACGAGGACGACCAGGACAAGGCCGACCGCGCCCTGCGGCGTGCGCAGCAGCCGTTTGAGAAGCTCAATCATACTGGATCCTCTTGTCGAGCCATGCGTAGAGAATGTCGGCGGCGAAATTGACGATGGAATAGGTTGCCGCCATGAGCAGCACGCCGGCCTGGATCGCGGGAAGATCGCGCGTCTGGATGGCGACGATCAACTGCCGGCCGATGCCGGGAAGTGCGAAGATTTCCTCTACGACGATGATGCCGCCGAGGAGATAGCCGACATCGAGCGCGACGACGGTAATGGTCGGCAGCAGGGCGTTGCGCAGCGCATGACCGAACAGCACTCTTGATGTGGAAAGACCCTTTAGCCGAGCCGCGCGGATGTAATCGGTATGCAGCACATCGACGAGTTCGGAACGCGCCATGCGGGAGACATGCGCGATGAGGATGATCGACACCACGCAAACCGGCAGCACCAGGTGGGCAAGGCCGTCGACAAAATTTTCGGTCAGCGGCACATAGCCCGTCGGTGGCAAAAGCTTCGCCCAATCGGCGACGAAGAGCACCGCGAGCGTCGCCGTCACAAACTCCGGCAGCGATACGCCGGCATAGGAGATGAGGCTGACGATCATGTCGGCGAGCTTGCCGCGGCGGATCGCTGCGAGGACACCGAGGGGTATGGCAAGCGCGAGCATCAAGGCGATGGAGAGCACGGCGAGTAGAAGCGAACGGCCGAGAGCCTGGAGCATGGCCGGCCCGACGGGCTGGCCGGTGCGCAGCGACTGGCCGAAATCGCCATGCAGGACGCCGCCCAGCCAATGCAGATATTGCAGCCAGACGGGATCGTTCAATCCCATATGCTGGCGCAGTGCCTCAAGCGCCTGGTCGGTGGCGTTCTCCCCAAGCATCATCACGGCGGCATCCGCCGGCAGGACCTGGGTGATCGCGAAGACGACGAGCGACACGATGAAGAGCGTGTAAACGATCATCAAAAGCCGCTTCAGGAGATAGTTCGGTGACAAGGGCCATTCCCTGGCGTTGGAGCGACCGGTCGCTTCAACATAAGCGCCGATCTTCTTGCTATGGGATGCGTCGCGAAGGTCGTTGGCCTCGCGACGCTCATTCAGCTCGCAGGTGCTATCAGCTCCGCTTCGGCGCCTTGTCCGTCAAGGAGACATAATCGAGACGGAAGACGGAAGCGCGCGGATGGACCTCGAAACCGGCGACCCAATCCCGCTTGGCGGCGAGAACATCGAAGAAGACCGGAATGATGGAAGGAACGTCCTCATTCATCAGCTTCTGCGCCTCGGCATAAAGCTCCTTGCGCTTGGCTTCGTCGGTGATGCCGCGCGCTTGGTTGACGACCTTGTCGAAGGCGGCATTGTTCCAGCGCGTTTCATTCCAAGCGGCATCGGAGGTGTAGAGCAGCTTGAAGATCGCATCCGCCGTCGGCTGCATGTTGTAGAAGCCGACATAGAAACTGCCCTTCTTCCAGACCTGCTCGAGATAGGTCGCGTGCGGCATCGTCTGGACGTTGATGTTGATGCCGGCTTCCTTCGCCATCTCGCGCAATGCGACAGCGAGCTGGGTGCGCTGGCTCGGCTTATCCGATGCAATCAGCGTCGCCTCGAAGCCGTTCGGATAACCGGCCTCGGCCAGCAGCTTCTTGGCTTCCTCGATATTGGCCTGGCGCAGCGGCAGGTCGGCATAGAAGCGATAGGAGGAATTGAGGGCGGTATCGTTGCCCGGCGTGCCGAAGCCTTCGGTGACGAAGTCGACCATCGCCTGCCGGTCGACGGTAAGCGCCAGCGCGCGGCGAACGCGGGCATCGTTGAAGGGCTTTGTGTCGCAGCCGAAATTGATGTTGCAGAACTGGCCCGACGGCACGCGCAGCGGATTGACGCCTTGGGCATCCTTCATCCGCAGATATTCGGTCGGCTGCACGGTCGAAATGATGTCGATATCGCCGGCAAGCAGGGCCGAGGTCTGCGCCGAGGTATCTGGAAAGACCTGGATTTCGACGCGATCTAGATAGGGACGCTTCGGATCGTAATAATCGGGATTGCGCTCGACGACGATCAGTCGGTCGGGTTCGTAGGAGACAAGCTTGAACGGGCCGGTGCCGACGGCCGTGGTCGACAGCTTCTTGAAGTCGCCTGTGGCGATGGAGGCAGGGATGATGCGCGCGACCGTGTAGGCTGTCGCCACTGGGAAGTCAGCGTAAGGGGTCGAAAGCTTGAAGACGGCGGTCAGAGGATCGACTGCGATCACATCGGCGATCGGGCCGACATTGTTGAGTGCCGGCGAAGCGTTCTTCGGATCAAGGATTGCCTTGAAGCTCTGGACGACATCGTTTGCGGTCAGCGGCGATCCGTCATGGAACTTGACGCCGCTACGCAGCTTGAAGGTCCATTCCGTCAGCGCATCGTTGGCGCTCCAGCTTTCGGCAAGATCCGGCTCGACCGACATATCGACCTTCAGCCGGGTCAGATTGCTGTAGAGCAACTCGGTGACCATGTATTCCGGGTTGACGCGCGTCAGCAGCGGATGGATCACGCTTGCGGCCTGATCGACGGAAATGCGCAATGTGCCGCCTTTGGCTGGAACGGCGGCCTGAGCAAAGCCGATGGTAGGCGTTGCCAGAATGGCGGCGGTGCTCGCCAGGAAATGACGTCGATTCAGCTTCAGCATTGCGATGTTCCCTTATTTTGATGGTGCGTGTTCTGGAATAAGGCCGGTCTCAAAGTCGCGGGCGAGATAGGCAAGGATGCTCTGCGCCAGCGCGACGATATCCGTGATCGTCGTATGTTCGTCGGCGCTATGGATGCAGCTCTCCGGACGTCCAAGGCCGCCGAGCAGGACTTCCTGCATCGTACCCGTTTGCTGCACGTAGCCGAAATCGGAGCAGCTGGCGGCGCCCCATTTGCTGAAATCGGAATCCTGATAGCCGAAGCCGAGGCTGAGCGCCTTCTGCCAGCGCGGCCAATGCGGACCGTCCGGGTCTGAGGTCGGAATGAGATGGCCGACAAGATCGATCTCGACGCGCAGCTCGGGCGATTTTGCCATGACGGTGCGCACGAGCTCTTCGATCTCAGCCCTTGCCGTTTCGTAACTTTCCTCGGGTGCGTAACGGCGGCTGACGAGGATCTTCAGCTCCGCGGGAACCTGTCCTCCCGACGTACCGCCATTGATGGCGGCGATGGAAAGCTGTGGCCGCAGCGGTCCGCTCGCATGCGGCGGCGCTGGCAAGGCGGATGCGAAGGCAGCCACCTGCGGCTTCAAGGCGTGCAAGGCATTCAGAAGCGGAAGGGTTCCGTCGATGGCATTGATGCCCGAGCCGGTGCGGTTGCCTTCGCCCGCGTGAACCGCATGGCCGCGAATAGTGATCTGAAGATTGAAGACGCCGAAGCAGCCCGCCCAGATGCGTGGTGCTGCCGAACCGTTGAAATTGACGATATGTCCCTTGAGCATGCCCTGCTCGGCGAGATATCGGATTCCCGGATAGAGGCCGCCTTCCTCATCGGTGCAGAGGAGCAGCATCGGATCGTAGGCAAGCTCGACCCCACACGCATCGGCGGCACGCAGCGCAAGGAGGGTCGCCGCGATGGTGCCTTTCATGTCCGCAGCTCCAAGCCCGAAGAGGCGTTCGCCTTCGCGGCGCAGACAGAGCGGATCCTGTTGCCAGGCAGGGGCGGCCGGAACCGTGTCGACGTGGTAGTACAGCCCGCAAACCGGCTTGCTGCCGGATCGCGCGGCAATGAGATTAACCCGCGCCCCTTGGGCAGGGCCATTGCTGACCCGCCACAGCTCTTCCGGAACGGTAACCTCCCGGCAATGAAAGCCCATGGGTTCCAGCAGGCCCGACATCAGCGCCGCAAAGGCGGGATAGCCGTCTCCGGGCGGAAAAGAGGTATCGATCGCGACCATCCGCGCGAGGTCGCTGACAGCGCTTTCGACGGTCTCTTCAATGATTTTCAAGGCGCTTGCAAATGGCTCCTCGAAAGATGACAAGATTTGATCGCGCATGCTCGAATTCCGAAAAGACGCGCAGAAACACATGGAGGTTCCGCACTCGTATTTATATAAACTATATAGTAATGATGCTGCCGCTCACGCTTCGAGTCAACTCCAAATAAGAGGCAAATAATTGCGCGAAATGCCCAAATTTTCAGCAGATGTACCGCGTGCATCCGAGCTCTCCGTTCCGCTCTACGAAGTCGTGAAACGTCAGATCACGGAAGCAATCATGATGGGCAAATGGCCGGCCGGGACCGTGCTGCCGAGCGAGATCGCGCTGTCGCAAAAGTTTGGAGTTGCTGTCGGCACGATCAGGCGTGCCCTGCAGGACCTGACCAATGAGGGCTTGCTCAGCCGCCGGCGCAAGACGGGGACGGTGGTCACCGGTCGCACGCCGCAGCACAGCCTTCGCTTTTTCTTCCAGTATTTTCGCCTGCATGGGCTCGACGGTTCGTTGCAAAACTCAACATCCGACATTCTTTCGCTGAAACGCCGTGGGGCGAACGAAGAAGAGCGGGCCGGACTGCGGCTTGACAATGCGGCTGAAGTCATCTCGATTCACCGGCTGCGCAGCGTCGGAGGCAAGCCGGTCATGCATGAAGTCATGGCACTTTCGGCGAGCATGCTGCCGGAGTTTCCCGATAAGAAGGAGGAGATTCCCTCCCTTCTTTATCTCTTCCTTCTCGATCGCTACGGGATTCGCATTTCCGCCGTCAGAGAGCAGATTGCCGCCGACATGGCGACGGAGGAGGATTGCCGGCTGTTGCAGTTGAGCATGCCCAGCGCCGTACTGACGATCGACGAAGTGGCCTATGATCAATCCGCGGTTCCGGTTCTCGTCGCGAAACATCGTGCGACGACCAGAAGCCATCGCTATGTGCATGAGGTCCAATAGCGGGCGATAGGCTAGCTCTCCGGCACCACAATCCGAAGACCCGGGCCGCATTAACCCGTTGCGGGTGCGCCTGCCATTTGCGCGAAATCCAGAAGGCCCGTCTGCGCTCGTTCACGGTTTGAGTGTCGTGATACGCAATGTTCGCGATTTCGAAGGCACAGACCCCTTCGTTGAGGATTTCGGCCTGACGATCGGCTTTGGAGATTTGCCGCCGCCTCTTTCAGCTCTTTCGTCGGGGCGGCAGAATAACTTCCGTTCTTCTTGTATCACTTGCTGCTCACTGTGCGAGTTGCCCAATGATATAGAGTTAATGGTTGTAATGAAGTTTGGCTTGATTACAGCATAGCGATAGTGTGACTAGGTACGGGGCTATGAAAATCTCGGGGCGTCCTTACGGATTTATTTTATGTTGGGAATGTGATAGCTGACATATATTAAGGCTGCGAGAGTGCGAATGGTAGAATTCAAATTTAGTGAACCACCTGTAGGAAACGGGGCCGATGACATTTCAAACGAGTGCCAGCGCCAATTGCAGCCTATAGTTAGTGAAATCGTTCGGGCCGCGGCTGCAGCTGGATGGAATCAGAAGGATGTTCTTCTAGCGATGGTGGATGTCGCTTGGGACTTATATGAAAAGCGCCGAGGCGATCTTTAGCGGTCACAGCCGCTCCACAATCGCTTTTTTCTACTTCGACGTGAACAAAGGTTTAGCCCGACTGCAACCATCTATCGAAGTGCGTGGATATATTTGTCCGCGCTAAAGATTGAAGTGTTTTTACCGCGTCATTCTTTCTTTACCATATGCGTATCCCCCTTCCAAACTCAGTGAATTATACTATTTAATCTTGCGCTATAAGCTGGTTTACGGCGGTATCCGGCGGGCAGTGTTGGGAATAATGAGATCTCAGATGACGTTGGGATCTCGTCTGCTTGTTAGCAATTGCATGATTTCGTTCGGGCGGGGCGATGAAGAATGGACTATGCGGGTGAGGTGCGGGAACGTACCGATCGATATGTGTTCGACATAATTCCCGAAAGCGCGGGTCCTAGAAAGGCCACCATGCGGGGGAGCGTCATCAGCTCCGTTCGCGAGCCTGGATCGCAGACGTTCCTGGCCAAAGAACATGCGATGGGGATCGTGCTGGCTCCCATGCGTGGCTTGCGAGCGTCTCTCGGCAGCGACAAGATCACCCAGTATGACGCGCCTGTTGGTTGCCTCATCATCAATCCTGCTGGCGTGGACAGCACTCTTGCCTGGTCGGAAACCAGGGAAAATCTGGTGGTCGCGATTCCTCCCCAAATCTTGTCCGAGCTGGCGCTCCAAGAGTTTGATCTTGCCGACGTAGAACTCGAACCTCCAGCATTTGGAACCGTCGATCCTATCGCCCTCGGCATAGCGCAGAGGATTTCCGTCGAGCTAACCGGGAAAGCAACTCCGAATGAACTCTATCTGGATTCATTGGTTACGCTGTTTAGTACCCATCTTCTCCGTACCTATGCGAACAATATGAGACAGCTTCCGTCGCCCAGGGGAGGGCTCTCCGCGAAAAGCGCTCGACGCGTGGAAGAGTATCTTCGCGAACATTTCACCGAAAAGGTTCACGTCGCTGAACTTGCGGCGGTCGCTGGCATTTCGCCCAACCATTTCATCGTGAGGTTCGCCAAGACCTTTGGCATGCCTCCACACCGGTATCTGATAAATCTGCGCTTGGATCTTGCGGAAAAGCTGCTCGCCGAAGGCGAGATCGCGATTGTGGAAATCGCCTACATGACAGGGTTTTCGGATCAAAGCCACCTGGCGACCACGATGAAGAGATACCGTGGACGGACGCCGACGGAGCTTCGATACATGCGATAACCGCGCGGGTTTTGTAGGCAACCCCCGGATTCGTTCCAAGCCAATTCGAATATTCCGTAACCCATGTTTTTCCGGGGGCTGACCGAGAGGCGTATGTGGCATGGGGTTTTTCTGCTCACGCGGCAGAAGAGATTTTCGGAATGAAAAGAATCGTTTGGCGCCGATCATCAGGCGATTCGCCTCTTCATGCGGAACAGCTTTAGGTTAAGTGTGGCAAAGCGGTTACACCTGCAACCGGCTAAGCAAAAAACCGTAATTTCCTAAAAAAAATCCGGAATTTTCTAAAATACCGTTGTGCTGAAATAAGGCCATGTTCGTGCTGGTAACCATCCGGTGCTTCATGGACATTCAATTCCCTGAATTTGAAATCTTTGCTCCGAAAATCGAGGTAGCCTGGACTGCCTTGCAAGAACGATATGCCAGCCGCCTGACCGGCCCGGAAGTCGATTATCTATTTGCCTGCCTTGTCTTTGGTTTGACCTCTCCGGCCTATGGGGAAGGAGAACCATTATTCCATTTCGATGTCTGCCGCGCCCTGGTGACGATGAAGCTTCCGCCCGATCGGGCTGACGCTGCGTTGTATTCCGTTCCGGAACTGACGCAGCCATGGGCCGACACCGTGCGCGAACAGCTCGAAAGTCAGGCCGCCAAAATGGGTCGTGCGCTTCAGGAAGCGCACAATTTCAATGACGACACAGCCGCAGATGCGGGTTCACGCGCGCTCGGTCGTCCAGATAGCAGCGAGGAGAAAGCAGCATGAGCGAGTGCGTTGGGGAACATCTGCAGACTAAATCGCGTGTCGGATTTGCACGAAGCTGGATTTCGGGCGGTGATAGCAATCGCCTGGTTCGCCGTCGGCTGATGGCGGTGCTGCGGATGGCATCTCGCGTGCTCGGCTTCAAGCGGAGCCGTCTGGGGCACGGGATGCTGGGTGTTGGTGGAGTGGCGGCACTGGGAGCGATCGTATTCGGGGGCATCGCCACGCCGGCTCTGGCGCAGTATGCGGCCGGCGGCGGCACGGCGACCGGCGGCAACGCCGTCGCTATCGGTAACGGTACCGTAGCGAATAATCCGAACAGCATCGCGTTGGGTACCTCCAATAGTGCGACGGGGGATGCTTCGATCGCCATCGGCTATTCGATGGGCGTCAATGGCCTCAATGCCATAGGCATGGGTGTTTTCGCGAACGCCACCGGCGTCAATGCTCTTGCCGTGGGTGGAAATGCCCGCGCATTGAAGGACGGCGCTTCGGCCTTTGGTGTCAACACCACGGCAAATGGAGCGAACGCCGTCGCCCTCGGCTCGACTGCGAGCGCTTCCGGAGGCGCCTCGATAGCGGTTGGATTGTCCTCCAACGCCTCATCGTCAAACGGTGCCGCCATCGCCATGGGCGTCGGCTCCAAGGCTAACGCTGGAACAGGCGGCGGCTCTCCGATTGCCATCGGCACCAATGCCAATGCAAGTGGCACTGCTCCTTCCGGCTTCACGTTCGAGTCTGTTGCGTTAGGCTCCGCCGCGACGGCCACGGGAGCGTGGGCGAATGCGGTTGGTTCCAGCTCATCGGCTACGGGGACTGGAGCCAGTGCCTTCGGCACGTCAGCGACCGCGTCGGCCAACCAGTCCACCGCAGTCGGAAATGGGGCGACCGCTTCCGGCTTGAGAGGCTCGTCCATGGGTTATCTCGCCGCCGCCTCGAACACCGATACCATCGCCGTTGGCACGTCAGCCGCCGCCTCCGGAACCAATTCGCTCGCCATCGGTCCTACTACCGTCGCGTCGGGAGCCTTCGGGGTTGCCTTAGGTAACCAGGCACAAGCAATCGCTGCCGGCGGTGCCGTTGCGATAGGTTCGGGCGCAGTCGTCGCAAACGGTGCGACTTCCGGCATTGCTCTCGGCAACAACGCAAACTCCGCGTCCAATTTATCCGCTGCGGTTGGTGCCGGTGCGAATGCCTCAGGCACTGGGGCCGTATCCATAGGTTATGTAGCACAGGCTACCGCCATCAATGCAGTCGCATTAGGCCCGAACGCGAACGCGAGCCAGTCAAACACCCTTGCTTTAGGCGAGTCCTCCACCGCCAGTGGTGTGAGCAGCACGGCAATCGGCGGCGGGTCGGTCTCCAGCGGGCTTCAGTCGGTTGCTTTGGGCATTAACGCGAACGGGGGAGCCGACTATGCGACAGCGATCGGATCGGCGGCCAAGGCCACCGGTAACCGCGCGTTCGCCGCTGGCCGTATCGCCAATGCCGGAGGGGATGACTCGACCGCCATTGGCACGTCGGCCGTCGCGACAGGAGCGGCCTCGACTGCACTCGGTTCGGGCGCGGTGTCACAAGGCGTGAACGGGATCGCCATCGGCACCGCCGCCGGCTCGCTCTCCGACGATTCCGTCGCAATCGGCACGGGCGCGATCGCCGATGGCGGTCAGGCCGTCGCAATCGGCTACGGCAATTCCGCTTACGGTGACGGCGCGGTCGCGATCGGCGATCCGAGCTATGCGAGCGGCACCGGCGCCTTCACGGGCGGCGCCAACAACATCGCCAATAGCGATGGCACGGCGACCGCCACCAGCGCCAACCAAGCCGCCGGTGCGGTCGCGATCGGCAACAACAACAAGGCGATCGGTCAGGGCTCGGTTGCGCTCGGCAACGGCTCCACGGCGGGCGCATCTGGCTTCGCCGGCAACGTCGCCTTGGGTAACGGCGCAACGGCGGCGGCGAGTTCCGGCGACGTGGCCTTGGGCTCGGGCTCCTCGACCTCCACGGCGGTCGGCACGGCCAGTGGGGTGGTCAACGGCACGACCTACGCCTATCAGGGCACCAACCCGACTTCGACGGTCAGCGTCGGCGCAGTTGGCGCCGAGCGCACCATCACCAATGTGGCGGCGGGCCGGATCAGCAATTCGTCCACCGACGCCGTCAACGGTTCGCAGCTTTTTGCCACCAACCAGGCGGTCGATGCCATCGGCACGACGGTCAACAACATCACCACGGGCGGCGGCATCAAGTATTTCCATGCTAATTCGGCAGCGGCAGACTCATCGGCGACGGGTGCGGAATCGGTTGCGATCGGACCTCTCTCGACTGCGGCAGGGACGAATGCCATCGCGGCCGGCAACAGCGCGACGGCTTCCGGTCTCGACGCGACAGCGTTCGGATACATATCCCAGGCCACGGGTGACTACAGCACGGCCGTCGGCCCCAATGCCAATGCCACGGCCATCTCCAGCACCGCGGTCGGCCAAAATGCCTTTGCCACCGCCGCTCAAGCAACCGCTCTCGGCAAACAAGCGAATGCCAGTGCCGCAGATGCGCTCGCTCTGGGCGTCAACGCTACCGCCGGCAACGCAGGCGCAGTGGCGCTCGGTTCGGGCTCGGTGACCGACGTCGCCGTCGGCACGGCTAGCACGGTGATCGGCGGCAATACCTATAACTTTGCTGGCACGACGCCGGCTTCGACGGTCAGCGTCGGCGCAGTTGGCGCCGAGCGCACCATCACCAACGTGGCGGCGGGCCGGATCAGCGGCTCGTCCACCGACGCCGTCAACGGCTCGCAGCTGTTTGCCACCAACCAGCAGGTTGACCTGAACACAACCGCGATTAACAACATCACCACGGGCGGCGGCATCAAGTATTTCCATGCTAATTCGGCAGCGGCAGACTCATCGGCGACGGGTGCGGAATCGGTTGCGATCGGACCTCTCTCGACTGCGGCAGGGGCAAACGCCATCGCGGCCGGCAACAGCGCGACGGCTTCCGGTCTCGACGCGACAGCGTTCGGATACATATCCCAGGCCACGGGTGACTACAGCACGGCCATCGGCCCCAATGCCAATGCCACGGCCATCTCCAGCACCGCGGTCGGCCAAAATGCCTTTGCCACCGCCGCTCAAGCAACCGCTCTCGGCAAACAAGCGAATGCCAGTGCCGCAGATGCGCTCGCTCTGGGCGTCAACGCTACCGCCGGCAACGCAGGCGCAGTGGCACTCGGTTCGGGCTCTGTGACCGACGTCGCCGTCGGCACCGCCAGTACGGTGATCAACGGCACGACCTACGCCTTCCAGGGCACCAATCCGGCTTCGACGGTCAGCGTCGGCGCAGTTGGCGCCGAGCGCACCATCACCAACGTGGCGGCGGGCCGGATCAGCGGCTCGTCCACCGACGCCATCAACGGTTCGCAGCTCTTCGCCACCAACCAGGCGGTCGATGCTCTCGGCACGACGGTCACCACCATCAACGGCAACCTGACCAATCTCGGCAATACGATCAACAATCTCGCCGGTGACACATCGACGACCTATACCGATGCAAACGGTAAAGGTATCCGATATGTGCGCACCAATGACAGCACGCTTGCCGTCAGCGACTCCTCGGCTCAGGGCGTCGGCTCCACGGCGGTCGGCTATAACGCGACCGCTACGGCAGGCGATGCCCTGGCACTTGGAAGACAAAGCCAAGCCACCATCGTCGGCGGAGTTGCCCTCGGTTCCGACTCGGTTTCCGATCGCGCCCTCGCACCGGCAACGGGCCAGATCGCGGCCGGGCCGACGAACTTCATCCAATACAATACGACGGACAAGACCCTGCTGGGCGCCGTTTCGGTCGGTTCGAGCACGGCCTATCGACAGATCATCAATGTGGCTGATGGCACCAACGCGCAGGACGCCGTCACCGTTCGTCAGCTCCAGGGCGCCATCGCTTCGGTGGCGACGACACCAAGCAAATACTTCCATGCCAATTCAGCGGCGGGTGACTCGCTTGCTGTTGGCGCAGAGTCGGTAGCAGTCGGCCCGACGACCGTCGTCAACGGCGACAATGGCATCGGCATCGGCAATGGCGCTGTCGTCGACCAGGTTGCCCCTGGCGGCACGGCCATCGGCCAGAATGCCCATGTCATGCTGGCTGATGGCGTCGCGCTTGGTACGAACTCGCTGGCTGCGGGCGTCCAGTCGGTGGCGCTCGGTGCCGGCGCGCAAGCCAACAACATCAACAGCGTTGCGCTGGGTGCCCAATCCGTAACCACAGTGGGCGCTCAAACCGGCTACACCGGCTTTGCCCTTACGGCGCCGCAAACCTCCGTCGGCGAAGTATCGATCGGCTCGGCTGGATCGGAGCGCAAGCTGACCAATCTCGCGGCCGGTTCGGCTGATACGGATGCGGTGAATGTCAGCCAGCTCAAGGGTCTCGGCACCAACGTTACCAACCTGATCGGCGGCAATACGACGGTAAACCCGGATGGATCGATCACTGGCCCGACCTATAATATCCAGGGCAACAACTACAATACGGTCTATGATGCCTTCGGTGCGGTCGATAACTCCCTGACCAACATCATGAATGGCGGCGGCATCAAGTATTTCCACGCCAACTCGACGCTGGCCGATTCCACCGCCAGCGGCACGGATAGCGTTGCGATCGGTCCGCAGAGTGTCGCCAGCGGCGTGAGCAGCCTGGCAGCAGGACTTGGATCTACGGCGGCAGGGGAGGGGGCGGTTGCCCTCGGCCAGGGGGCGCAGGCTAACAATGCCAATGATGTGGCCTTGGGCTCCGGTTCTACAACACAAGCTGCTGTCGGCACGTCGGGCACGGATATTCAGGGTCAGCACTACGATTTCGCCGGTACCACGCCTGTCGGAACGGTGAGTGTGGGTTCCCAAGGGGCTGAAAGAACCATCACGAACGTCGCTGCCGGCCGCATTTCTTCCGACAGCACCGATGCCATCAACGGATCGCAGCTTTATGCGACCAATCAGGCGATCGACAGCCTGCAGACGGGTGTCGGAACGATCACCAAGAACGCCGTCACCTATGATCTCAATCCCGATGGCAGCAAGAAGAACAGCATCACGCTGCAGGGTGGTGACGTGAATGCGCCGGTGGTCATTTCCAATGTCGGCAAGGGTGTCGCCCCGACGGATGCCGTCAACGTCGCTCAATTGGGTGACAGCATCACTCAGGTCAAATCCTACGCGGACACGGCCGCCGCCACTACGCTGGCTTCCGCGAACAACTATACAGACCAGAAGTTCGGGCAATTGAACCGAGAACTCGGAGACGTACGGTCGGAAGCGAGACAGGCAGCCGCGATTGGACTTGCCGCGGCATCGCTTCGCTATGACGATCGCCCCGGCAAGGTGAGCGTAGCAGTTGGCGGCGGTGTGTGGAGAGGCGAGGGCGCCTTGGCCTTCGGTGCCGGCTACACCAGCGAGAACGGGAGGGTCCGGGCGAATTTGTCCGGTACGGCAGCCGGCGGCCAGGTGGGTGTCGGCGCTGGCCTCAGCTTCACTCTGAATTGAGCCTGTCATGGTCAAAGGAGCGCTTCTCGGCGTCCCGACTTTCCTGATGTGCATGCTCTTGTTCGGCCCGATTGCAGCCGGACAGGAGACTGCCACTCCCGCGTATCGCATAAAGCCGTCTGAGGTCGTTGTTCCTCCGGAAGTAAGGCCTGGCGATTATCAGCGAACCATTCGTCCCTTCGAAAACTGGACGCTGATCTGCGACGAAAATCTCAAAATTCGCCAGCGGGTCTGCAACGTTACCCAGATCATCGAGAACGAGGCGGGGCAGGTCGCATTCAGCTGGTCACTCGCCGCGACGAAAAAGGGCGATCCCTACATGATCTTGCGTGCGGCCCCGATTGCCAAAAACGACGGCGGTATCCTGTTGCAATTCGAGGGCCGCAAGGAGCCGATACAGGTCCGGTTCAACGGCTGCAACAACACGGTATGCGTCGGCATGCTGCCGGTCGGCCCCCTACTGCGCGAGCAGATTTCCAAGAATACCGCGCCAACGGTTTCCTACCCGACCGCGGACGGGAGAACGATCAGCGTGACCGCAAATCTCAAAGGCCTTTCCACAGCCGTGAAGGCGATAAAGTGATGGATGGATTTCAATGACCCAGCAATCAATTCACGATCGCATCATGTCGCGAAACACCAAGGACGCCGCAATTCAGAACCTGGCCGTCGAGCAAGTCAAGCCGAAGCGAAGCTGGCGAAAGACCGCCGCCCTTTCGGTGCTGGCGATCGCAATCGTCGCCGCTGGCGGCTATGCCGCCTTACGATATGATGTCTTGGGTAATCTTCTCTCCCAGCCGGCGGTCGCGGCCGCGAATGATGCCAATCAGGCGCTGCCCGATACGCCATTCCTGCAGCACGCCAAGCAGGCCGGACTGCATTCCTGCTCGACGATTTTCCCGGTTCTCGGGCAGCTGTTGACCAATGGCACGCAGTACAATGTCCAATCGGTGTGGAACAAAGAGGCAGCCGACAAGCATGCCGTACAAGCGCTTGTCGGCATGAACTATGCCACACAGGGCTATAACGGTCCGGCCGCCGGCATCGTATTCGCAGCGCCCGTCGCATCCGGCTGTGAAGGATCAATGGTTCGCGTTGCACCGTTCACGATGTCTTGCCCGGAAGTTTCGGCCAAGTTCCCGAATGGAAGCAAGCTCGTCGACAATCTCGACCAGGTCGGTGTCTACCAGCTCGGCAACGATGGCGGTGACGCGATGCTTTTGCCGACAGGAAGCGGCTGCGTCGTCATTTCCGTGGCTTCGGCAGCAGGAAACCAAGGGAGCGCAAAATGAGGTTGAAATCCGCGATTGCCGCGATAGGCATGCTGCTTGTCTCCGCCGTCCATCCGTGGGCCGCCGATCTCTTCACTACAGAGCAGCCGCCGGCTCCCCCGCCTGAAGAGCGCGGCATATGGGCAGCCATCGCCTATTCGGCACCGGATGAAAAATACGGCTTCTTCTGGGGAGCCGACAAGCGCCAGGAAGCCATGGATATCGCCCTCAAGCATTGCGAGCGGGATAAGGGCAAGAGCTGCATCGTCGTCAGCGTCTTCCGCAATCATCGTCACTGGGATGACGACGACAAAACCGGCTTTCCCTACAATCATTGCGGCGCACTCGCCATCGGCAAGGAAGGCGGCAAGCGCGTTACGCCATGGGGTGCGAATTCGGCACCGACGCGCCGCGAAGCCGAAGACCTCGCGCTCAAGGCCTGCGAGAGCTCCGGCTCCCGCTGCAGCGTACGGGAGTGGGTATGTACCTGAACGCTTTCGAACATGACCGCCTTTGGGCGCGCCAGTTCGCGTTCAAAGGCGGCCGCCGCCGCTAGCCCGTTATCTTGGCCTTTTGCGCAACCGATTGCACAAGGTCATGTTTCAAGCTGAGAGATTTTATCCCTTGTCAAATTCCGCATTCATTTCATCTCGGACCATCAGCCGCATATCCCATGCGGTACTTGCCTTCATCTCCGCGGGCTTTGCTCTGACGCCCGCACCTTTGGCCTTTGCCCAATCGGCTCTGCCGAACGGCGCATCCAGTCTGCAGGAGACCTATCAGGATTGGCATGTCGCGTGCAATCAGCGCGACAAGGCTGCGTCTTGTGCGCTCTCGCAGGATCAAACCCAGCAGAATGGTCAGAGATTGCTCGCCGTGGAAATGCAGATGCGTCCCGACGGCAGCGCGCTTGCAACGCTGCTGCTGCCGTTCGGTATTGTGCTCGACTCGGGCGTCACCCCGAATATCGACGATCAGCCGCCCCTGAAGCCGGTGCGCTTTCGCACCTGCCTGCCGAACGGCTGCATAGCCTTGCTTCCGATCGATGCTCCGACCCTTGCCAAATTGCGAACCGGCTCGCGCTTGAATCTCAAGGTTGTTGCCGATGGCGGCAATGCCCTTGGATTTCAGGTGTCTCTGCAAGGCTTCTCAGCGGCGGCCGATCGCGTAGTTGCATTGGCCAGCCGATAGAAAATGCACGGTGCGGATGGCTCGAACGA
Organism: Rhizobium sp. ERR 1071; assembly: GCF_007828675.1. Lineage (NCBI taxonomy): Bacteria > Pseudomonadati > Pseudomonadota > Alphaproteobacteria > Hyphomicrobiales > Rhizobiaceae > Rhizobium > Rhizobium sp. ERR 1071. The sequence continues at coordinate 451,875 of NZ_VITM01000005.1, forward strand.
GTGGCCGCACCGAAGACCCGATGAGCTATTTCTCGAACAACGAGCTGTCTGCCAGCAGCTAGCTATCGAAGATGAGGCTGGCCGCACCGATCAAGCCGGCATGGCGCCCGAGCTGTGCGGCAACGATCGGCACGTTGCGGTAAGCGGGCATGGCGACGCGCGGTGACTTTCGGGGAAGGTAACGGCGCGACGATAACGCCAGCGCTTCGCTCTTGACCAGCTCAGTGGCAAACCTATTGATTTTTTCGACCCGTCGCGTGGAACAGCCGGGCCATTAGCCTATATGGATCGCGCAGCGAGGTTGCCTGCTCCAGCGCAATGAGTGCATCAGCCATACTGTCGTCAAAGCTGTCCGCATCGAGGTGATCTGAGAAAATGCGGATTCCCCTCCACTGGCAGTCGTTGAAACCACATTGCTTCATGCAGTCAACAATTACTGAAGGATCGTCGCCGCGCGTGCTGATGCCGAGATTGCCGATGCTGCTCGCCGCGCGGGTCTCGATCAATTGCCGAGCCAACTCATAGTCTCCTCGGAGTGCTTCGCGAAAACCGTTGGAGAGTGCATTCTTGGTTAGAATACTAAGCAGGCCGCCGGGGCTGACATGGTTTGCTAATGTTTGAATGGCAGCGCCGCTGTCATCCAAGTACATCAACACTCCGTGGCAGCAGACCGCGTCGAATGTCTGCTTTGGCTTGAAATTTTCGATAGTGCCGACTGCAAAATCTAGTCGATTGCGGGCTCGCTCCGACAATTGATCCTTACGCAAATAGGCTCGACGCAGCATTTCGGGCGATGCATCGACACCAAGAACATTGAAACCCGCCTCGCATAGACGCACGGCTATTTCACCATCGCCACATCCCATATCCAGAACCGTTCCTCCCGCAGCTGTCAGTTCAGCAACCACCTGGAACACCAGTTCGTGTCGTATTCTGCCGCGTATCCCCTCCGAATATCTCTGATAGGCGCCTCCGACATTTCCGAAATCATTCAGCGACATATCGTCCTCCATGTGTCAGTCGATAAGGCTATAATCGCCCCAGCCTGCCGCCGTAAGTTTTGGCCATACGCTGTTTCATCGGTTAGCTTTCTGCTCAATATCTCACGAGTGGTCTGCTTTTTGTTCGGACGAACGATTCCACCAAGCAGATCAGAGAGCCGAAAGGGGCGCATTGAGTTCCGAGACGCACCATGGCCGGCAAGGCCATAAAGAGCATTGCACGTTCAACGCCGGTCAAGCAGCCCATGCAGGACGAGATCCATATGTGCTTTCACATAGCTTGCCTTGTCCAGAGTTCGCCGCTCGTCGAAAAGAAGCTTGAAGAATAGAAAGGCAATGGCAGGAGCGACGACCGCGTCGCAGAACGCCGCTGGTGCTTGACGGAACTCCCCAAGCTTTACCCCTTCGTCGATAAGGGATTGCATCTGCCGTTCGAGAGGATCGATGAATATGTCGTGGTGCCTGTCGACGATATGTGGAAACCGCGAACCTTCCGCAATGACGAACCTCATCAATTCGCGCAATTTGCGATCATTGATTATGAGATCGTAGATCAGCTCGATATTTTTCCGAAGCCGCTCCGTAGCGGTCCCCTTCAGCTCATTTCCGCTTATCAATAGATCTTCGAGGGGCGTCGAAATGTGCCGGATCATTGCTTCGAAAAGCTGCTCCTTCGTCTCGAAGTAGACGTAGATGGTTCCCTTCGTAACTCCAATCCTGGTGGCTATATCTTCGACGCGCGTCGCGACGTAACCACGTTCGACGAATTCCTCAAACGCAGCATCCAGGATCTGAACGGGGCGGCGGGCTTTCTGCTCCGCGCGCGTCAGCTTTTTCGTATCGGGCATATCCCACCTTGAGCGTTATTCGTCGTTTGGCGTCAAGACAATTTCCATTGACTTCCTAGTCAGTCAATAATATTCGTCTGCCGAACGGATGCAAGAGGTCAAATTCATGAAAACTGTCCTTGTCGTCGCCTGGCTCGGTGTCAGCGCCGTCGCGCTTGCCTCATGCGAAGAGCAAAGCGCGAGCGAGGCCAAGCCGAAGAATGTGGAGACCGTCGTCGCCAAGGTGACGCCGGTCGTCGAAAACAACAGCATCACCGGCGAAGTCAGTGCCCGGGTGGAGAGCGATCTTTCCTTCAGGGTCAGTGGGCGCATTGTCGAACGCCTCGTCGATGTCGGCTCGTCGGTGAAGGCGGGACAGGTGCTTGCGCGCATGGATGCGGAAGAACAGAAGGCCGATCTGGGGGTCGCCACGGCGAACCTGCAATCGGCGCTTGCCCAGCAGACACAGGCTCAGCTCGCCTTCGACCGGCAGCAGAACCTCTTCAAGACGCAGGTTACGACCCGCGCCGCGCTTGATCAGGCCCAGGAAACCCTCCTGACGGCCCAGGGGAGCGTGAAATCCGCGCAAGCGCAGCTCGACACCGCACAGGACGCGCTTTCTTATACGGAGCTGCGCGCTGATGCCGACGGTGTGATCACCGCCAGAAACGCCGAGGTCGGCCAGGTCGCGCAAGCAGCGCAACTTGTCTTCACCCTTGCGCATGACGGTCCGCGCGACGCGGTCTTCAACGTCTTTGAATCCCTTTATCTGGGCCGCAATCTTGAAAACAAGGTCGCTGTCAGCCTCCTTTCGGCGCCGTCTCACAGGATAGAGGCCTCCGTCCGCGAAATCTCGCCCACGATTGACTCGTCGACCGGGACGATCAGGATCAAGGTGGCGCTCGAGGGGGCGCCAGACATGCCGCTCGGCGCTCCGGTGGTCGGGCTGTTTCGGTCCGCGGCGCGGGACGCAATCGAGCTGCCGTGGTCGGCGATGGCGTCGAAGAGCGGCAAGCCGGCCGTCTGGATTGTCGATCCTGCCTCGTCGAGTGTCTCTCTTCGCCAGGTCGAAGTCTCCAGCTATGAAACCGGCCGTTTTGCCGTGCGGGCGGGCGTGTCGCCGGGCGAGATCGTTGTCGCTGACGGCGCGAAATTCCTGCGATCGGGCCAGGCCGTCACATATGACAACGGAGCTGCAAAATGAATATCCGCATCACGACTGGCCTGGCGATCCTCGGGTCATTGCTGCTGACTTCTTGCGAAAAACAGGATGAAGCCCATTACGAGCCGCCGCGTCCCGTGCTTTCCGTTGTCGCCAAGTCCACAGCGGCTTCGGCGCTGACCCTGCCGGGAACGGTCGAGGCCAAGATCGAGACCCAGCTGGCATTTCGGGTCCTGGGACGGGTCATTGCGCGCAAGGTCAGCGTCGGCGACATCGTCAGGAAAGGCGATGTCGTTGCCGCCATCGATCCACTTTCGCTCGAGCTTGCGGTCAAGAGCTCTCAGTCCGAGCTTTCGAATGCCCAGGCACAGCTGGTAAATGCCGCATCCACGGAAGAACGCCAACGGTCCCTGCTCGAGAGCCGATCAGGAAGCGAGGCGGCCTACGAAGAAGCCGAACTTGGCCGCAAGAGCGCGAGTGCGGCGGTTGCCAAGGCGCAGGCCAATCTGGACAAGGCCGAGGAGCAGCTGGGCTATGCGCAGCTGCGCGCGGAATTCGATGGCGTCGTGACCGCAACTTCCGCCGAAGTGGGCCAGGTCGTCTCGGCCGGCCAGAGCATCGCCACCGTCGCACGTCCCGACCAGCGCGATGCCATCATCGACATACCGGTGGCAAGCTTCGACGGTCTCAAGGTGGGCTCGCCCTTTGAAGTGGCGCTCCAGCTCGACCCGACCATCCGCGCGAGCGGTGTGGTCCGAGAGATTGCTCCGGAAGCCGAGGCCACCACCCGCACGCGGCGCACGAAAATCACGCTCATCAATCCGCCGGCAGCATTTCGCCTTGGCTCCGTCGTTACCGCGACCGCGACTGTTATCGCGGATCCGATGATCTTGCTGCCGTCCTCATCCGTGCTGGTGAAAGACGGAAAGCCAAACGTCTGGGTGGTCGATACCGCGGCTCGCAAGGTCTCCATTCGCGCGATCAAGATCGACGGGGACCTCGTCGAAGGCGGTTCGGTGAGGATCGCCGAAGGCATCAGCCCGGGCGAACGCATTGTTATCGCCGGCGTTCACAAGCTTGCCGACGGCCAGGCCGTCAGGGTAGACTAAGGAAAGATCCCCGTGAAAAAATTCAATCTGTCCGACTGGGCGCTCGAACATCGTTCGCTCGTCTGGTACTTCATGATCGTCTTCATTCTGGCCGGCGCGTTTTCCTATATCGGTCTTGGTCGCGAAGAAGATCCCGCCTTCACCATCAAGACCATGATCATTCAGGCCCAATGGCCTGGTGCATCGGCCGAGGAGGTAACCAAACAGGTCACCGACCGCATAGAAAAGAAGCTGGAGGAGCTGGATTCGCTCGACTATACGAAGAGCGAGACGGTTGCCGGCCAGACGACCATTTTTGTCGAGCTTCTGCCGACGACCAAGGCCAAGGATGTCAATGCCATCTGGATGCGGGTCCGCAACATGGTCGGCGACATCAAGGGAGATTTTCCAAGCGGCGTCGTCGGACCGTTTTTCAACGATAACTTCGGCGACGTCTATGGCAATATCTATGCCTTCACCGGTGATGGACTGACGCAGCGCCAGCTTCGGGATCTGGTCGAGGATGCGCGCGCGAAGGTGCTGACGGTTCCCAATGTCGGCAAGGTCGATATCATAGGCGCGCAGGACGAGGCCATCTATCTCGAATTTTCCACGCGAAAGATCGCCGCTCTCGGCCTTAACCAGCAATCCGTCATCGACACGCTTCAGGCGCAGAATGCCGTGACCCAATCCGGTTTCGTCGACGCCGGTCCTGAGCGCATCGCCTTGCGGGTGAGCGGACAGTTCACATCCGAGGATAGCCTCAGATCGATCAATCTTCGCGTCAACGATCGCTTCTTTCCGCTGACCGACGTCGCGACGATCAAACGCGGCTATGTCGATCCTCCTTCGTCCCTATTCAGATTTAACGGGCAGCCGGCCATCGGGCTTGCCATCGGCATGAAGACCGGGGCAAATCTGCTTGAGTTCGGCAAGGCGCTCGACAAGGAAATCGAGCAGGTCACGGCCGATCTTCCCATCGGCGTCGACGTTCAGCGCGTATCCGATCAGCCCGCCGTCGTCGACGAGGCCGTATCGGGCTTCACGCGCGCGCTGTTCGAGGCGATCGTCATCGTGCTTGCGATCAGCTTCATCAGCCTTGGCGTCCGGGCGGGACTCGTGGTCGCCATTTCAATTCCGCTCGTGCTGGCGATTACCTTTCTCGTTATGGCCTATACCGGCATTTCCATGCAGCGTATTTCGCTTGGAGCGCTGATCATCGCCCTTGGCCTTCTTGTTGACGATGCCATGATCGCCGTCGAGATGATGGTAGCCCGACTGGAAGTGGGCGACGACCTCAGAAAGGCGGCGACCTACGTCTACACCTCGACCGCCTTCCCGATGTTGACGGGCACGCTTGTGACGGTGGCGGGCTTCATTCCCGTCGGTCTCAATACTAGTGCTGCCGGCGAATTCACCTTCACTCTCTTCGTGGTCATTGCCGTTTCGCTCCTGGTTTCATGGGTCGTCGCGGTGTTGTTCACGCCGCTTCTAGGCGTGACGATCCTTCCGAAGACCATGAAATCCCACCATGAGCAGAAAGGCCGCTTTGCGCGCGTCTTTGGCTGGCTCCTGAGCCTTGCCCTGCGTTGGCGCTGGATAACCATCGGTGCGACCGTGGCCGCGTTTGCCCTCTCCATCGGCGGGATGAGCCTGGTGCAGCAACAATTCTTCCCTTCCTCCGACAGACCTGAACTGATCGTCGACTGGAACCTGCCGCAGAACAGCTCGATTTCCGAGACGAACAAGCAGATGGCCAGGTTCGAACGCGAGATGCTGGCGAACAACAAGGATATCGATCATTGGACGAGCTATGTCGGGCAAGGCGCTCCTCGCTTCATCCTGTCCTTCGATGTGCAAACACCCGACGTCTCGTTCGGTCAGACAGTGATCGTCACCAAGGGTCTTGACGTTCGCGACAAGGTCAAAGCCGAATTGCAGGATTATCTGACGAAGACCTTCCCCGGAACCGACGCTTTCGTGAAGCTGCTCGACATCGGCCCTCCGGTCGGCAAACCGGTGCAGTACCGGATCAGCGGACCCGATGTCCAGAAGGTCCGGGACATCGCCCAGCAATTTGCGGGCATCGTCGGTCAGCATCCGCTGCTGTCCAACATGACCTTCGACTGGAACGAACCTTCGCGCGTCGTCAAAGTCGACGTTCTGCAGGACAAGGCGCGGCAGCTGGGCGTCTCGTCCCAAGATATCGCAACGGCTCTGAACGGCATCGTCGAGGGAACGGCCGCAACGAATATTCGCGACGACATCTATCTGATCGATGTGATCGGCAGAGCCCAGATGGCCGAGCGCGGCTCGATCGAGACGCTGCAGAACCTTCTACTGGCCGGCTCGAACGGCAAATCCGTGCCCCTTTCGGCGGTTGCGAATTTCCATTACGAGCTGGAGCAGCCGACGATCTGGCGGCGGACGCGCATACCGACCATCACCATCAAGGCCGCAGTCGTCGGGTCGACGCAGCCGGCGACGATCGTCAACGAACTGCGGCCGAAAGTCGACGAATTCCGCAAGACGCTTCCAAGCGGCTACCATATCGTGGATGGCGGCTCGGTCGAGGAAAGCGCCAAAGCGCAAGGGCCGATCGTGGCGGTGGCGCCGCTGATGCTCTTCATCATGGCGACGATCCTGATGATCCAGCTGCAAAGTTTCAGCAGGCTCTTTCTGGTGTTCGCTGTCGCTCCCACAGCACTTATCGGTGTCGTTATCGCACTTCTCTTCAGCAACGCGCCCATGGGGTTCGTCGCAATCCTTGGCGTGCTCGCTCTCATAGGGATCCTGATCCGCAATTCGGTGATCCTTGTCGTGCAGATCGAGCACCTTCGAAGCGAGGGCGTGCCGGCCTGGCAAGCCGTCATCGAGGCAACGGAGCATCGAATGCGGCCCATCATGCTGACGGCCGCTGCGGCAACGCTTGCGCTAATCCCGATCTCCAGGGAGATATTCTGGGGTCCGATGGCCTATGCGATGATGGGCGGCATCGTCGTCGGCACGGCTTTGACGTTGCTTTTCCTTCCCGCCCTGTACGTCGCCTGGTTTCGCATTCCCCGTGATGGCGCCCGGAACGAGGTGATCTGATGTCTGGCGTTCGAAAGGCGACCTGTGCTGCTAGGCGGTCATGTCTTTCTGTCCTGATGGCCCTATCGGTATTGGCCGGATGCGCGGGGCGGCTGGAGAATGTTCTCCAGCCGGTCGCAACGGCGGGACCGGGCACCAGCACCGTGGACATGATGGTGGCGACGACCCGCCAGCCGACCGACAAGCCAGGTGAGCTTTACTCCGGCGAACGTGGAACGGCGATTTCTCTCAACGATATCGTCGTTTCCATTCCTCCCGATCGAAGTCGCAAGATCGGCGAAGTGCAATGGCCATCGCATGTGCCGGCCAATCCCGAAAAGGAGTTCGCTGTCCTCAAGGTCGGAAGGGTGGCGTCCGAACGCAATATCTTCGAGTGGTTCAGCAAGAACCGCAATGCCAAGCGCCAGGTCGTCATCTTCGTGCACGGCTTCAACAATACCTATTCCGACGCGGTCTTTCGCTTCGCGCAGATCATTCATGATTCGGGAACCGACGCCGCGCCGATCCTCTTCACCTGGCCCTCGCGCGGCAATGTCTTCGACTATCTCTACGACAAGGAGAGCACGAATTTCTCCCGCCGGGCGTTGGAGGATCTGATCCTGCAATCTGCCAGAAGCCCTGATGTCGGGGAAGTGACCATTCTTGCCCATTCCATGGGATCCTGGCTGACCGCAGAGGCGCTGCGCGGCGTCGCGATGCGTAACAAGACAATTCCGTCGAAGGTAAAGAATGTTATCCTGGCATCGCCCGACATCGATATCGACGTCTTTCGTCGGCAGATGATCGAAATGGGGCCGCAGCACCCGCATTTCACGATCTTTTCATCGACAAGGGACAAGGCATTGCAGGTTTCGCGATGGCTCTCCGGCGGCGTCAACCGTGTTGGCGGCTTCGATTCGACACCTTATGCAGCCGATTTGGCCAAGCTCGGTATCACGGTGGTCGATACGAGTTCCGTTAAACCCGACGATGCGCTGGGCCATAATACGTTTGCGGACAATCGCGATATGGTCCAATTGCTTGGACGGCGGCTGGCAGGACAGTCGTTGGACACCGGGCAAACCTCGCTTGCGGATCGGGTCGGCATGGCGGCGGTGCGAACCGCGGACCTGGCGGGCTCCGCAGCGAAAGTTGTGGTCGCCGCTCCCATGTCTATTGTCAGCGATGATGCAAGGCAGGTGTTGAAGCAGCAGCTTTCATCTGGCTCCTCGCCCATTGTCGATGGACGTATTTCCTACTGAACTACGGTCGTGAAGCCGTTGTTCATGAGCGGATCAAGTCGAACCTGTCGATATTGAAGAGCGCGGCCGCATGTCGCGGCCGGCCCAAACAGCAATCAAACTCCAATAGCAGCCGAAACGTGAGATTAAACACGCGCATGCTCGGCAGGATCGCGGAAGACTTAATCGGCTACAGAATTGACGACACGGCAGAGATTGTCGCTCATGTTGGGAGCGACTTGGCCCTGCGGCACCATGAAAAGCGCATCAACCCGGCTGCCCTTGCCACTCTTTCTGACGACGACGCGCAGGGTCTGAGGCCGACCCGAACCGGTCGTTTCCTGCTGCGCGGTTAGCGTGCCGAGCTGCTTCTCGACATTCACATCCACAAAACCTTCGGCCAGGACCGCCCGCGAGACTTTATCAAAGGCGACGGCGGGGCTGATTGACGGGAATTCCATCCAGGTCTTATAGGTCACCCCGGTTACAAGCGGAACGCCGGTGCTCTGATAGTGTTGCGAGCATGGGCTGGCGGCGGCGGAGCCGAGAGAAATAGTGGCGAACGCAAAAGCGTAGAAAGCTGTCTTACACAAAGCGAAAACATCCTCTGTTGATGATACGACGATAGATCTATGGGGCAGGGCTAGGACAGTCGCGGTGGCCGACCCCACGTGCCGTGCTGCGGCGCGGTTCGTGGCGAAGCTGCGATTAAGTTCATCTTTTCACCGATTCTGTTGCCAACAGCATATTGGTGCGGCTTGGATCATCGGCCGACGTCAATGCGAGCGCCTTCTGAAAATCGGCCAATGCGGACCTGAAGTCCGATTTGCATCGATGAACCTCGGGCGATCGCTCCGTATATGTCGTTCGGTTCGATTAACCTCATAGGCAGAAGGTCGGACCTGATCGAGCCACCGCGTGGTGGACAGGATAAGAGGACCAAGCGCCGCGCTGCTTGCTTCTGCGTCGAACTCGATGGGGAGCATCGTCACGCAATATGCAATCGCAGTTGTTGTCGCTGACCCAAGCATGAAACCGATCTTTTTCGGGAAAGTCGAGTATTGAGAAATTGAACATGAAGGTCGAAGGCATCCGGTTCACGGGAACTGTCTACTTTCAGGCCTATGGCCTTTGAGCGATAAATAGAGCAACCGGAGAATGTGGCAATGGGCGCGCGATCAAACGTTTTGCGTGTTCGCGCAAAATCTCGTTCGGAGCCGATTATCCAAATATCTGTGCCCTCGCCATTCGATGCAAGAAGACCATGACGGCATTGATGGCCGACATGCTTAAGGCGCTTTTACCAGAAGCCGCCGCTGCGTGCGTTGCTTCGATCCTCATGATACTTCTCGACGGTGCAACGATCGACGCGCGCGCTTTTCATGATCCGATCATCGCGACAAAGGCTTGGAGCGGGAGCGGGTGCTTGCCCGTTCAAGCGGAATTCTGTTCGGTTGCTACACCGTCTCGATGGTCCGCTCGACGCAATACGCCCGACTGATCTTTTCGACCTCCTGGCGCGAGCCAAAAATCACCGGAACCCGCTGGTGCAAGGAGGTTGGTTCGATGTCGAGGATCGCGGTCTTCCCGGCAATGGCGGAACCGCCCGCGGCTTCGACCAGAAAGCCGATCGGATTTGCCTCATAAAGCAGACGCAGGCGGCCGCTGGAGGCAGGCTTACTTCGATCGGCGGGATAGAGAAAGATTCCGCCGCGGTTGAAGATGCGATGCGTGTCGGCAACCATCGAACCGACCCAGCGCATATTGTACCCAGGAGTTCCAATGGACCTGTCGACATATTCGGTAATGACGTCGTCCCATGACGGGCGACGTGCCGCGTTGATCGCAAACTCCTTGGTTTCCGGAACGATCTTGGCGTTCGCGGTCGTCATCACGTAGACGTCGTATTGGTCGAGCGTGAAAATCTGTACGCCATCTCCGATCGCAAGCACGAGATTGGTTTGCGGCCCGTAAGCCGCGTACCCCGCAGCCAACTGACTGCGGCCGCTTTTCAGGATCTCAGCCGCGGAGCTAGCCTCGACGATGGAAAAGATCGTTCCGACCGTTACGTTGACATCGAGATTGGAGGATCCATCGAGCGGATCGAAGATCATCGCATATCTGCCAGCGGGATGAATGAGCACTTCGGCATCGAGTTCTTCCGATACGGCAAATGCGACCGCCGGCGATTTACGGCATGCCTCGAGCATGATCTCGTTGGAAAGTATATCGAGCGGTTTCTGCGTCTCGCCCTGAACGTTGACAGCATCGGTCGCGCCCGTCAGGCCTGACAATGACGAGCTTCTGAGCTTGTTCGAAATCTGCCGGGTAGCCTCGGCAATATTGCGAAGGATGGCGACCATGTCCTCATTCAACAATGTTCCCTTATGGGCATCGAGATAGGCTTCGAATGTCGTCATCAATGTCTTTCTCCTGCGGAAGTGTATCGTTATGGAATCAAGCAATGCCGGGCGGATGCCAACAACGCGGCCTGCGCCGAGGTCAAGCTTCGGATCTCCACACTCGAAACAGGCTTAATGGAGGAACGATCAGGTCTACCACGCGGTCCGGGCGGTGCTGAGCGCATATGAAAGGCACGACGAAACGTGCGCGGCGAGGGGTTTGACGGTGATGGCGCAGTTTCCTGGACAGAACAGCTTATGCGCGTTCAGGTGCTTCAGCAGCTCATCGACAGTACGTTTGTCTGTAAGCGGAAATGAAATCGTCATTGCGCGTTTCCTGAGAACGGACAGAACAGCTGAGGCAATTAGGGGTGATTTTCTTCGCGCCGCAACAAGAATTTTTTAATACGCAAATTAAAATCGATTAGCTTCGTATCTCGCTTTTTTAAAATCGATTTAAAAGCTGCGCGGTCGGATTTGACCTCCGCACGGAGCTCATGATGGGTGTTGTCCACTCGATATCCGCGAGCAGGGAGCCTTCATGCTATATTGCGGAGCTCTGTTTCATGCGCGATATCGATCGACAAGCGAAACGAGCCGCTCCACCGCGGCTACTGCGGCAGCGTGGTCCTGCGAGAAGTTCAGGCGCACACTGCTGTCGCAGAAAGGGCTGAACTCGGTGCCGGGCGTCACGATGACGCTTGCCTGCAACCGGAGGATCCGCACGAAATCCTTGCCGCCGACGGCAAGGGGAGGCAATTGCGGGAATATATAGCTTCCTGCCTCGGTGATGCGAACCTTGATATCCTTGCCCGCGCGAAATAGCCCGAGGAGATCGTCCCGAATGGCCTCATGTTCGCGCACGCGCCGATCCATCCAGCCTTGCGGTTCGTTGAACCAAGTACGGAAAACCGCCTGACTATAGCCGCCGGCGCGCAACGATACGATCGCCTGCAGCTTTTCCATCCGGTTGATGATCGCCTTCGAGCCGAAGGCGACGCCCAAACGGTAACCGCTCAGCGACTCTGTCTTCGAGGGCCCCATGATGGTGATCACGTTTTCCGCGTCGACGGCTTCCGCGCGCAAATGCGCATAATCGACGCCGGAATAGAGCAGCCGCGAATAAAGCTGGTCTACGATGATGGTCGCGCCATAACGGCTGGCCAGCGATGCGATCGTCTTGATTTCTTCGCGCGAATAAACGACGCCGGCCGGGTTGTTCGGATTGGAAAACAGGAAAACTTTCGCCCCGGCCGCGAAGGCATCTTCCAGCTGGCCGAGGTCGAGACCCGCACGCCCCTCGACATTCAGGTAGTCCATCTGAATGGGCATCATATGGCCCTCGCAGAATTCCACCAGCTTGCGGTTGGCGAAATAATCCGGCTGCACCACCGCGACCTTGTCGCCATGGGCGACGGTGGAGGCGACGGCGAGGAACAGTGCGCCCTGCGTGCCGGGCGTCAGAATCATGCCATCGGCGGGGTCGACCGGGGCGGCTGTGAAGCTCGCAAGACTAGGCGCAAGCTGCTCGCGGATCGAGAGATCACCGCGGTATTCGGTATAGGCCTGCTTGCCGCCGGCCTCCACCCCAGCGGTGAAGACTTCGAAAGAGCCTGGCGTCGGCGTAAACGCATCGACGTCACCATGGGAAAAATCGACCTGACGTCCCGCGATCCGTTCACCCCGCAACAGCGCTTCGATGCCTTCGACCTGCTGGCGCACTTCCTGGCCTGGCGCGGCGTCGGTGCCCATGCGCTCGAACTTGGCTTGAATGGTCATTGAAACTCCTTCTATCGGCGAGGGCGTAAGACTGGAAAGCTAGGATAGCCTGGATTTAAAGCAATAAAATATGCTTGCCAGTTTCTTCAGAAGATAGAAAATATATCTTATGGACACGAAATTCCTCGAAAGCTTCCTCATCGTCGCCGAATGCGGATCGGTCGCCGAAGCCGCGCGGCGCTTGAATATGACGCCGGCGGCGGTCGCTCAGCGCATAAGGGCGCTGGAGACGGAGCTCGGGCAGCCATTGGTTTCTCGCGTGGGGCGCACGGTCCGACCCACTGCGGCGGGACTTGCCGTGCAGAGCCATGGACCGGCGCTTGTGCGCATGGCAAGGGACCTACGAGCAATAGCTGCGGGCGATCTCCCGAGCGGGCAGCTTCGCCTCGGTGCGACGGCGACGGCCATGACGGGTCTCATTCCCCAGATTACCGCGGCCCTCAGCGAGCGATTTCGGCAGATCGACTATTTCCTGCAGCCGGGTTCGTCTGTGAACCTCTATCATGCGGTTTTGTCAGGTGAGCTGGACGCCGCTCTCATCATCGAGCCGCAATTTCCCATTCCGAAAGCATTCGGCTGGTCGACCATCCGGCGCGAACCTTTGGTCTTGCTGGCGCCCGCGGACCTGGAAATTCACGATTTTCATCTGGCGCTTACGCAGCAGCCCTTCATTCGTTATGACCGCAATCAGTGGGGAGGCCAGATCGTCGATCGTTATCTGCGCCGCCATGCCATCAGCGTGCGCGAATGGGCGGAACTGGACGCGCTGGATGCCATTGCGGCATTGGTCGATCGCGGACTGGGCGTCGCGCTCGTTCCCGACTGGGCTCCGCCGTGGCCGGAGGGACTGCGTCTGCAAAAACATCGCATGGAAGATGGCGAGCTTCGCAATATGGGAGTGCTGTGGGCGAATTCCGGCCCACGGATTGCGGCCATTCGCGCGTTTGTCGAGGCCTGTGAAGGGATCTCCAAAACTTGAAATCCATGTAGGCGAAATGATGAGATATAGAACTATAGGAATTATCGGCGCAGGCGTGATCGGCAGGAGCCTGTTCGACTATGTCAGCAGTCTGGATGGGGTCGAGGTCGTTTATATTCTCGTATCCGACAAGGATAAATACGCGCGGAACGCCGCCATGGCTACGCTCGTCACGGATGATGCCGAATATGCGCTCGACCGGAAGGCGGACCTTGTGCTCGAATGCGCGACGCCGGCTCTTCTGGGTACGCTGGGGCCGGACATCCTTGCCCATTCGGACCTTTGCGGATTCAGTTGCTCCGCGTTGGCGGATCACACCGTGGAGGCGGCGATGCATGCGGCAGCCAGCAGGAGCGGACGACGCTTCTTCGTTCCCCACGGCGCCGTTCTCGGTCTCGATGGTCTGCGCGATGGTCGTGAGCAGATCGAAGAAGTAGTGATAACCACGACGAAAAGCGGCGCGAGCCTCGGTCAGCCGGCCGATGCCAGGGGAACGCTCTTCGATGGCTCGACCCGCGAAGCCTGCATGCGGTTTCCGCGCAACGTCAATGTCCATGCCGCCGTTGCCTTTGCGGGGATCGGTTTCGACCGTACCCGCAGCATCGTTGTCGCCGATCCCGATACGAAAACGATGCAGCACCATATAGCGGTTTCCGGCAGGGGTCTTGAATGGGATATTTCGGTGAGTTCGCAGTCGCTCGGCGGTGTGACCGGCTCCTATACCCCAGCCTCGGCCATCGGATCGCTTAAGAGAATTCTCGGCGCCGATGTTTTTGCCAACGCCTGACATTGTACGGCAGCCGGGAAGCGCTGCGATAAGATATCGCCGATGCGGCTGCAACCGCCAAGAACGATTTCGCTATGGTCTTGATACAATGATCGGAAACGTCGTGCCTCTGTGTAAAATTGACTTTGAGAGTCTTGTTGGAAGATTGTGAATTCAAGGGAAACCTGCGAACATGAAAGCAGTTTCTCTTCTGGCGGTTCCCTCATGGACAAAAAAACCGATGCGATCGATGTCGAGGTTGGATTACGTATCCGATTGCGTCGGGAGGAATTGTCAATCGCGCAGGAGGTATTGGCCGAGAAGCTTCGCATAAGCCCTCTACAGCTCGACAGATGCGAACGCGGCATCGAAAAAATCAGCGCTGGCCGCCTTCTGCGCATTTCAGAACTCCTCGCTGTACCGGTCATGTTTTTCTTCGAAAGTGCATCGGACGACGCCTTTCCCTCCAAGGAGGCGCTGGCCGATTTTCGACTTGCGAAGCATCATAAGGCCGTTCTACGCACGGCCTTGTCCAGGATCGAGGACAAGCGTTTGCGGGCGAAGATCCTCGCCTTCGTGCAATCATCCGAACCCGACAACGAGCGCTGACCTGGCAAGATGACATTTCATTTAACGACACTCGGCAGCTGCGCCCTTTATGATGAGATGGGCGATCGCGTGAACGTGCCTAAGCAGGCTCTGCTCATGCTGGCCTATCTCTACGATCGTCGGCAGCCGATGCCGCGGAAAGATTTGGCGGCTTTTCTTTGGTCCAGCAATCTTCAGGCCGCCGGCGCCAATTTAAGGTCGACCCTGCTGCGTTTGGCGACTGCGACGTCCAAATCCCCCCAGCCGCTGATCGGCGGTGTCACGACGGACATTATCTTGAACTTCAACGCGCTGCGGTGCGATCTGGATAGCATCGAAAATGCGTCCGGCGTTGCCAAGCTCAGCGTGTTCGCCGATGCCGTCGCCAAGACGTTTCTACCGGCTTACGGCAATGGCTCCGGAGCTGTGGCTGTCTGGGTACGCGATGTTCGGGCACGGTTTGCGCGGGAGCTGCGAGCAGAATTCTTCAAGGCGATGAGCCAACCTTCCTTGTCTCAAAATCGCGGCGAATTGAAGCGTGCAGCCATGCTTCTGCTGGACTGGGACCAGACCGATGATGAAGTCAGGGTCGCGCTCGGTGAAAAAATCACCTCCTACAGTCAGTTGATTAGCGTAACGAGAGATCCGAATCCCGGCCCGTCGGCTCAGGATATGATTGCGATCACTGACAACGCAGTGCCACGTATCGCTCTGCTTCCTCCCGAGACCCTGGAGGATTCGGAGCGTGCCGGATCGGTCGCCAATGCTGTCATCGAAGACCTGACGATCAGTCTTTGTGTCGATCGAAGCGTATCCGTAGTCGCGCCCTATACCGCTGAGCAGATTCGCTCCTCAAACGACAAGGCCGCACTTCTCAAGCAACATAATGTTGTCTACGCGCTCGATACCAAGAGAACGGGAGGCAGCCTTTTCGCGCAGCTGATTTTCATGCCGCGCGACGAAATTGTCTGGGCAACGCGCGTCCAGCTGGACAATGCGGCCATAACAGAACAGCGCAACGCGATCGCCACTGCGATCCAGCACTCCATCATCGAGCGTGTGGGAGCCTTCCACCACATCGTTTCTGACTTTAGCTGCAAGCCGGAAGCCTATTTTGCCTATCTTGAGGGCGTACAATGTCTGTCCCGCCTGAGCCTTCAGAATGTCCGTCGCGCGCGCAAGCATTTTAAGGAGGCGCTCGAGCACGAGCGGGGCTTTGCAGCGGCACTTGCGGGCATTGCCAGAACCTTGACGATGGAATGGGTTCTGACGGCGCGCGGCGATGGCGATCTATTGCATCAAGCGGAAAAAATGGCGGCCGATGCAATCCGGGATGACAACCAGTTTGCCGGAGGCTTCAAGGAAATCGGCGTCACCCGGCTCTACCGGGGAAATATCGACGGCAGCCTCGAGGCCTTGTCGAATGCCGAGAACCTAAGCCCGCATTATGCTGATGTCATTTGTAGCCACGCCGACAGCCTCACCCATGGCGCCAATCCAAGAGCAGCGTTGGAGAAGGTCGTAACCGCTCTCGATCTCAATCCGCTTGCCCCGGACTATTATTACTGGACCGCGGCTGGAGCCAGCTATTTCCTTGGAGAATATACCGAAGCATTGTCCTATCTGGACAGGATGAGAGAGCCTGCACCAGCAAGCAGACTTGCTGCCGCAAGCTGGGCAATGCTGGGGAACCTTGCCAAGGCGAAGATGTATCGACAGCGCGCCTTGCGCGACAACCCGAATTTCGATCTTGAGGCATGGCTTGCCATGATTCCAAACAAGGAAAAATGGCAGACGGAGCATTACAGGGAGGGCCTGCGGAAGGCCGGTTTTTGAAAGGACGAAATCATGGCAGGGGCAGTTCTGATCGGGATTAAGGGTGAAAAGGGACTTTGGCTGGCCGACCTCGAAAAAGGGACTATCGTTCGATATACGCGGCGGCTGACGGGTGATCTGGGGAGGGCAGAATCCTGGCGAGCCAAAGGGGTCAGGGTGGAGAAAGGTGTCGATTTCGCTGTGGCGTTGAAGTCGGTAGGCGACATCGCATCTGGCCTTTATGAAGGCTAGGCACTCATCATTCAGTGTCAAACAACTTTAGAGCATTCCCGCCTGGCGAAACCTTGTCGAGGGTTTGGCCCTATCTGGGACGACTTGGCATAACTCGTGTTGGCCGCCAGACTGAGCTCGATCGCATAGGTATTCCCGTTTGGTGCGCCTACGCCCCGAATTCCAGGGCGATCGTCATCGCTCAGGGAAAAGGCCTTGACGACGTCTCCGCGAAGACATCCGCGGTGATGGAAGCGATCGAACGATCGGTCGCGACCCAACCCTGTTGCTCAGTGCTCATGGCGAGTCTGGATGAGCTTACCGCAAGCGGTCATGCCACGGATTGCCTGGAAGATCTGCTGGCGATCGGCGCGCAACCGATAGAGACCATGGAACAGATCAGATGGTCTCAAGCCCACGATCTGGCAAAGAACGCCTCGATATTCGTACCTTTCGAGGCCATTCATCTTGACCGGACGCATGTCAGCCCGCGATTTTGGGTATCATCGGATGGACTGGCATCGGGGAATACTTGGCATGAGGCAGTCCTGCACGGGTTGCTGGAGCGAATAGAGCGGGATGCTTGCGTCCTCTGGAATGTTGGCGATCCGGCATGCCGGCATGCGCGCCGGATCGATCCGCATAGCATTGAAGATGAGGGTATTCGCGAGATGCTGGAGAAGATTTTCTCGGCCGACTTCGATCTCGCCCTTTTCGATGTGACGAGCGATCTGGCCGTTGCCTCCATCGTCGCGTTGCTGCGGCCGAAAGGCGATGACGGCTCGCTCAGATATGTCGACTTGACCATGGGGGCAGGGGCATCCTTGTCCCCCGATGTGGCAGCAGCCCGAGCCATTTCCGAGGCCGTGCAGTCGCGGATGACCTTCATCGCCGGGGCCAGAGATGATCTTATCCCGGAGCTGTTCTCACGCCGCGCCGATCTCGACCATCTGCAGTCGTTTCAGGCGCGATGCACGACGAGCCTGGCCGAACTGGCGACGATGTCGGCCACGTCGGCGCAAGATGCGCTCGACCAGCTTGTCGAGACGCTTTTGGAATGCGGAGTTGACCAGCTTTATGCTATCGAGCTGGCACCTGAATGGCTACCGGCATCGGTCGCAAAGGTTTTCGCGCCGCAACTTGAGCATCCAGACGGGGATCGCCGCATTCGTCTCGGCAGCCGCGCGTTGTCAAAGGGTTTCCTATGAAAGTGATCTTCGTGGGTCCGAGCCTCCCCGATGCAGAAACGTTCGCCGATGACACAATGCTCATACGGCCGCCGGCATCCCAGGGCGACGTTGTCAGAGCACTTGAGAATGGCGCGACCGCTATCGGTCTTGTCGACGGCCAGTTCGAGTTCGTCGCGCCGGTCTGGCACAAGGAGCTGCTCTTTGCCCTATCCCAGGGCGTTCCCGTGCTCGGAGCAGCCAGCATGGGAGCGCTCCGCGCGGTGGAGTGCCAGGCCTACGGCATGGTCGGCATCGGGAGGATATTCGGTGACTATGCCTCCGGACTCCGGGAGGAGGATGCGGATGTCGCTCTCCTTCATGGCCCAGCGGAATTGGGCTATCCCCCTTTGTCGGTGCCGTTGGTCAATGTCGATGCGACACTAGAGACTGCGATTGACCAGGCCATTATCGGCAAGGAAGAGGCTCTGCGGCTCTCCCGGGCGGCACGACGTCTATTCTTCAAGGATCGGACCTGGAGACGTCTTGCCGAAACCGCCGATATGGACATAGGGCAGGTGAGGGCTCTCGTCGCAACAGCATGGACTGATCAAAAGCGCGACGATGCCATAGAGCTTATACGCGCCATTGCCGAGGCACCGTTGCTGGCACCTATAACGGACTGGTCATTCAATGCAACTCCGCTGTGGCGCAAACTTTTCCCACAATTTTACCGTATATAATTTATTCCAAAATACAGGCACTGCGTGTGCAACGCTTTTGCAACGCACCGTGTCGATCGAAATATGCCAATCTACCCCAACGAAATCATTTGTTGGGGTTTTAAAAGTGACTGATTTTGAGGAACAGGAACGCCAGGGAGAGATTTTGGCGCTTGCAAAAATGATGCAGTATGCCGGAGGCGTCGCAAGTGAGCTGAACGCATCGCAGGCCGTATTCCTTATAAACGCCGCACAAGCTGCTCTTCTTTCGCTTTTGGAAACCGAGTTCCCGAGGCTGTCCGGCGAGTATCTGAACGGGCTTGTCGGCGACGCACGTGGTCACTGTTAGCAAGCTCTGGTCTTTCTCTTATCAACGATTGATGTCGGGCTGACACACGGAAACTTCGAGAGATCCAGTCTGCTGAGACGAATACTAACCAGGGTGGGATGGTCCGTGAGAAAAGTAAGCTCCACCGATACGGCAGGCATCGTCGCGGATTTCAAAGAAGGGAATATGAGGGTTGCGTTCTTAATATTTGGAGCAATCATCGCTGCATGGCTTGCGATTGCCTACAATATCTGCCGTTCGCTGAACTGGCTCTGATCCAAGGCTAAGAATAGGGATCGCGAGGCGACCCCGATCACGCCGGCGAGACAATCGTTGATAGTGCCTATCGCTGTCGCAATCTCATGCTGCTTGATGCCGCCAAGTGTGCTGGTCCACCCCCAAGCTCTATGGGCACAGTCAATGGCGGAAAGAACCTAGGAGAACTCGGCCGGCATACGTGGGGTTGCCAGCAGTCTCGCGGTGGAGATGATGATGGAAAGGTTGAAACGCCTCGCAAAAGGCGCTTTGTCGCAAAGCGAGCTCGAAGTCATAAAGCGGGTGTTCGACTTAGCTACGACGCAGAGCTGGTTCGATGACGCTGAATACAGCCGTGAGGGCTTTGCCGTCGCGCTGATCGACCTGTTTCGATGTGGAATAGTCAATCCGACCCAGCTCGAAAAGATCGCGCTGTTCTGGGCATTGAGCGACTTTTCCCAGACAATGTCGAGCACTCAGCGAGCTAAGCTGAGATCGCTCTACGGCGGATGCGAGATAGAGAGAGAGGTTTCCTGTTGAAAGGAGCCTAGCACAGTTGGCGTCGTAGTTTCCTCAAGCGCCCGCGGCGTTCCTTGGCGATATCATCGGTAAGCATAGAGAAGTAGCCGCTATATCGCGGAAACTCGCAGTCATGGAACATGTTACGTAGCTCCCGGCTGATCGTCGAGCGGTCGCGGTCAAGGGTGCGGGCGATTTCCGCCTGGCTGATCTTCTTCTCATGCATCCGCGCGATGACGCGACGTTCGTCCATACTCAACTGCACAAAAGAGCGGGCCATTCCATCCTCCTCAAATCATGGCCATTATTGTCTTCGTTGCATTTGAAAATGGAATCTGCCCGGCTACATGCAAGTATCAGATAATCTATATTATGGAACATAAGCGCCGTGTATCTACTTCATCTTCAAGGGCAAGCGTCGCCCGAACAGCAGCACGATCGCGCACGCGCTCGCCACGATCATCTTCTGCATCTTTCCAGGATGGCTTGCTGGCAAGCTGAAGATGATGCGCGTCAAACATGCCAGACGTGTCGAGAGCGTCGGCCGCCCAGCTTTCCATCAGAACGTTTCCTCGGTTGAAGTCGAGGTCCTGCGGTCATACTCCTCTTGAGACTGTTCCATGGCCGCGCCGTTCGCCATCGCCCATTGGTAAAGCGCCGCGAAAGGCTCGCGAAGAGACTCGGCCATTGGCGTGATGGAGTACTCGACGCCCACCGGGGCTGTCGGCAAAACATGCCTTCGAACGAGTCCGTTTCTCTCGAGACGCTTGAGCGCATCCGCGAGGGCCTTGTGCGTTATACCGTCGAGACGACGCATGATCTCGTTGAAACGGGACGGTTTCGTGCAGAGTACGCTTAGGATCAGGAGCGACCACTTATTTGCGACTTGCTCGAGCACCGGCCTCGCCCTTCTTGCATCGATCATTGCCTCGTCGATCAACTTCTTTGTCGACTTTTGGGTTCGCCCCGCGGTTGCGGTTCTCGTATCGATAGAACTTGGCACTGATATACTTTCCTATATCTGATTTACACACGGTGCGTATTTCGCACTAGATATAGGAACTATATCTGACTCCTCGTGTTCAATCGCAAGGAGTTCACGATGAGACTCGAAGACAAGATTTCAGTGGTTATTGGTGGTGGAAGCGGTATCGGAGCCGCGGTCGCGGCTCGCTTTGCGGCCGAAGGGTCAATTGTCTACGCGACCAGCCGTAAGCCATTCGTGTCCCCTGACCAAGGCCGGATAGTCCCGGTCGTTGCAGACGCCGGCCTCGCCTCCGATGTGAAGCAGCTATACGACCGGGTTCGCGAGGAACGCGGCGGAATTGACGTCTTGGTCTTGAACGCGGGCATGTCGGAATACGCAGAGCTCGGCGGCATCTCGGAAGATCTATACGATCGCATATTCGACCTAAACGTTCGCTCTCTCCTCTTTGCCGCACAGAACGCCTTGGAACTCATCCCTGATAACGGTTCGATCGTGTTGATCGGATCCATAGCCGATGCGATCGGTCCGAAAGGATACGGTGTCTACAGCGCGAGCAAGGCGGCGGTTCGATCGTTCACCCGCACCTGGGCAAACGAACTTGCCCCCAGAGGGATCCGCGTCAACGTCGTTAGCCCTGGACCTACGGACACGGCCATGATGGCGGCGACTACAGACGAAGTTCGTGCCGCACTTACCGGGATGATCCCGCTAGGCCGTCTCGGCAGACCTGATGAAGTGGCGGCGGCGGCGCTCTTCCTCGCAAGCAGCGAAAGCAGCTTCACGACCGGCGCGGAACTGTGCGTGGACGGCGGCGCTACCCAGGTTTGACTGTCCGGGGTCCAAGCCTGCCCTTCCCCTGAAGGCAGGATCTACAAAGCCGCCAGCCGCCGGTCAATCCGAGTTTCGGCTCAGTGTTGATATTGCCTCGAATCGACCCAGTCTGACACTTCACTCCGATCTTACAGAAGCAAAAGACCAATTCTTTCAAAAAGTTGGGAACGCAGCAGGTGATCGTAAAATGTGCAGCTGGGTCATTTTCAGCTGATAATCAACCGGCAATACGCTAAGCGTCGCTCGAGAGATGCCTGTCCTATCGCAGAGCGCTTTGTGCTGTGCAAATCCTGTCGATCAGAGCGTCGAGCTCACCCTTTGGGGGACGATTTTTGGAGAAGCGATGCTTCAAATGCATGATCGGTTCGGCGAGGATCTCTTCCAGGTTCTCGGCGCAGCTGAAGTCACCGGCAACGCGCTTGACCTTCGAATTGTCGAAGATCGCGGTCCAGGCCTTGTCGCCGACCAAAGGGCCTACCCAATCCGGATTATACTTGATCAGCGTATCCGTCGGTACGTGGACGATTTTCGCCTCGACACCCAGCAATCTGGCGATCGCCTTCTGAATATCATCCCATAAATGGGCGCGATCGGAGGTGATGTGGAAGATTTCGCTTAAAGCTGCCTGCTTGCCGAAAAGCCCAACGAAAGGCACTGCGAAATCGACCGAGCGCGTCAATGTCCACGGCGTGTGGCCATCACCCGCGACGATCGTGGGCTCGCCATCCAGCATGCGCCGCGCCATTATATCGCTGTCGCCCATCATGATCGGCAGGCCCGTGCGCACGGTGTGACTGGGGCGAACGATCGTCCAGGCCAGCCCCTTTGACGCCATCAGCAGCTCCTCGCAGGCGATCTTGGCCTGACTGTAGGGCCAGTAGGGATTGATGGCCGGCGTTTTTTCGGTGATGACATAGTGGCGTGCCGGTTTCTCATAAACCGAAGCCGAAGAGATGAAAATGTACTGGCCGCAATTGCCTGCAAACACCTCGATGTCTCGCGCAATCTGATCCGGCGTGAAAGCGATAAACTGGCATATGACGTCATAGTTGGCTCTGGCCAGATTAGCATAGGCAGCCGATCCGAGCTCGCCGGTGATCGAAGTCACGCCAGCAGGCAACGGGTCCCCTCTCAGGCCGCGGTTGTAGACACTGACGCGATGTCCCTGGCCAACAGCACGCTCGACGCAGGGATATGAGATTTGGCCGGTACCGCCAATGAAAAGCACGTTCAAAGCCATGTGAAGGACCTCAGCGTCTGATTGGTAGGATCAATGACTACCATTCATACCGCGAAAATGCCCGATCGTCTCCCGCCGATCACCCTCATGATGACCATCACCATCAAAAAATTGGGAAAGGCTTCAGATCGGCAGCATGCCTGCAGCACCTCGGCAGGTCAAAACGTACCTACCAGCGTAGACTGAATTTGCCGACCAGGCTTCCGGCCAGCCCGCTCAGCAAGATGCCGAGCGTGTACCATATCGCGATGAATGGAATGCCGTTTTCGACGCAGGCCCAGGAGTAGACCCAGCCGCCGACGCCCCCGGCGCAAGCGCCTGCAACGAAACCGGCGAATGCCGGGCGCGTGGGGGCTGCACGTCTGAGAAACCACATGTTGGCGCAGAAAGCGGGAATGCCGAAAGCTACGATCAGGAAAGGGCAAAAGGACGCCGAATATCCGATGATCAAACCCGGATAGGATGAAGCCGGCGACAGCCCGAGTTGAGCGATGGCCAGAAGCGCGACGATGCCGAATGCCACGACCGGAACCCGAGCCATACTCCCAATCGAACCCTCTGGGCGCGCAACCCGTTCAAGGGCCACGATCGTCGCGCTCAGTAGTACGGCAGTATATAAGAACTTCACCCAAAACGCCGCCACCGTCACGTGGTGCAGATGCGGGCGAAAACTTAGCGATATCAGCAGTGCTATGGCCGCGCCGATCACGCCGACAATGATTGTAAGCGCAAGCCTCACTCGCAGCGCATGATGGCGAACCGGAGTGAGATCGCTTACCAGAGCCTCGATCAATTCATCATTTTTCGTCATTGGCAAAACCCAGCTTGCGTCCAATCGCGCGCATCCCTCGGTGAATGCTGACGCGAACCATTGCTTCCGACTGGCCGCTCTCGCTCGCGGCTTCAGCAGTGGTTTTGCCAGCAATCTTTACCTGGCGCAGAAGCTCCCTTTGTTTGGCAGGCAATTGGTCGAGAAGACGGTCGATGTCGAGGTGAGCAAAGAGTGTCTCCTCTCGAAATTCAGCGGCGATCTCGTCTTCCAAAGCAATTTCTACGCCTCTTCTGCTGCCATTTACCCTGAAGTGATCGATCAGCTTGTATTTCGCGATTTGGAAAAACCACGCGGTGAACGGCCGTTCCCGATCATAAGTAATGCGCCGGCTATGCACCGCCAAAAGCACCTCCTGGACCAGATCCTCGCCATCACGGTCCGCATTCGATCCAAGCCTCCTTCGATAAAATGCCAGAAGCAGATCTCGCAACATGACGAGCAAGCGCCTGTACGCAGCCTCATCGCCGTCAAGCGAGAGAAGCATCAAGCCTTTCAGGACCTGTTCCGATACCGATTTCGTCATTCGCGTGCAGTCATTCGTTGATCGGCGCTATTTGTTACATCCCGAACCGGATTTTTTGTCGCCCTTCTTGCGATCACAACGGCGTGATCGCTGTAACGCATTCGCACCAGCGCCGAATGAAGGGGCGGAATTGAGGGACGATCGGTTGTCGCCGGTAGGATGCCATAGCCGCTTTGCCTCATTTCCAAATCGATCGCCCTACCCGCTCCAGATAGCTGGATGGGCATCATGTCAAAAGATGTGAGATATGGAGAGCAGAATGTCGCTCACGAAGTTCAAAATCATGGGTATGGTGCTGGCGCTGGGTGCCGCGACCACACTATCCGCACAGGCTGCCGATAAGGCGCGCGTTCGCGGCGTCGTGGAAAGCCTTAGCGGCGATACGCTGATGGTCAAATCGCGCGAAGGCAAGGACGTGACGATCAAGCTGAAATCCGGCTGGGCCGTCAACGGCATCGTCAACGCCTCCGTGACAGACATCAAGCCTGGGGATTTCGTCGGCATCGCGTCCGTTCCGACCGACAGCGGCATCAACGGGGCGCTTGAGGTACTGATCTTCCCGGCCGCGATGAAAGGCACCGGCGAGGGCGATTACGGCTGGGATCTGAAGCCGAAGAGCTCGATGACCAATGCGACGGTTGCCAGCGCCGTCACCTCGGTCAACGGCCCCACCCTGTCGCTCACCTATAAGGGCGGCGAGAAAAAGATCTCGATCCCGCCGGGCACGCCGGTCGTCACCTTCGGTAAGGCGACGAAGGACGACATCAAGCCCGGCGCAGGAGTCATCATTAACGGCACGACCGATGGAGACAATACGGTTGAATCCGACCGTGTCGTGGTCGGCATAAACGGCGTCATCCCGCCAATGTGACGCATCGATGCTGCCACCACGGGGCTGCCCGGTTGCCGATCGCATCCGGGCAGCTCAATGAGCGGCGATAGCGTTGCAGCATATGATTTCGGACACCGCCTTTTGGCGGCACGTCAGGAGAATTACCCATGACAAGCATCGAGCAGATCGGCACAGCGCCGCCCCCGCCCCCGCCCCCGGCCAAGATCTTCATTCGCCGTCATTCGGCTCTTACGCGGATAACGCACTGGATCAATGTGCTGTGTTTGACCTTACTGATGATGAGTGGCATGCAGATCTTCAATGCCGATCCACAATTACATTGGGGAAACTACGGAGCGGTTGAAGATCCGTCATGGTTCGAAATCGCCAGCAATCGGGATGGCAACAACATCACCGGATTAGTGCGCATCGGCCGTCTCTCGATCACCACAACCGGCATACTCGGGGCCTCCACGGCCGACGGCGAAAGGATGCCGCGCGCATTTCCGGCCTGGGCAACCATACCGAGCTACCAGGATCTTGCGGCTGGCCGACGCTGGCATTTCTTCTTCGCCTGGCTGCTTGTCATCAATGGGTTCGTTTACATGACCTACAGCCTCATCGGCGGTCATTTCCGCCGCGATCTGGCGCCGACGATTCAAGACATCAAGCCCGGGAACATCTGGCATGAAATCAAGGATCATGCCCGATTGCGCTTCCCGCAGGGGGAAAAGGCGCAGCACTATAATGCGTTGCAAAAGCTGACCTATCTCATCGTAATCTTCATCCTGCTGCCGCTGATGATCGGTTCAGGATTGACCATGTCACCGGCGATAGACGCCGGTTACCCCTTCCTGCTCGATATTTTGGGTGGTCGCCAATCAGCCCGCTCCATTCATTTCATCACCGCCTGGAGCCTGGTGGCCTTCGTCGTCGTGCATATCGCGATGGTCATTCTCTCCGGGCTTTGGAACAACATGCGTTCGATGGTGACCGGCCGCTACGCTATCATCAACGAGGAGGCCGACCGATGAGCTCCATCTTCACCCGCCGCCGTTTTCTCATTGGCTCGGCCGCCAGTCTGGGCGCCGTGGGCCTGACGGGATGCGATGACATTTCCCATAACCAGCACGTTCAGAAGGTGCTCGCTCTGGCTGAGCGGCTGACCATGGGCACACAGCGGCTCATAGTTTCGCCGCAGACGCTTGCTCGAGAATATACCGACGCAGATATTTCACCGAGCTTTCATCCGAATGGATCAATTCAGCCAAACAGCTTCGAATATATCCAGATGGTCGAAACTCAATTTGCCGAGTGGCGGCTCAAGATCGATGGCATGGTCAATAGGCCGATGGAATTTTCGTTGGCCGACCTAAAGAAGCTGCCTTCTCGCACCCAGATCACCCGCCACGACTGTGTCGAAGGCTGGAGCGCCATCGGGAAATGGCAGGGCGTTCCTCTCGGGCTTATCCTGCAGACTGCGGGTTTGAAGCCAGGCGCTCGTTACGCCGTCTTTTATTGTGCAGATGAACTGGAACAAACCCTCGATGGCAGCGGTCGCTACTACGAGAGTATTGACCTGATCGACGCCTTTCATCCGCAGTCGATCCTCGCCTATTCTCTTAACGGGAAGGATCTGGAAGTCGAACACGGCGCTCCTTTGCGGCTGCGCGTCGAGCGTCATCTTGGTTACAAACACGCCAAATACGTCATGCGCATCGAAATCCGTGACCGGTTCGATGATTTGTGGGGTGGTAACGGCGGGTTCTGGGAAGATCGTGGCTACGAATGGTATGCCGGTATCTGAGATGTCGTAGCAGACGTCAATAATCAGGCACGGCGATCGTAGACGATATCAGTGACATAGGCCGACGATACGTCCACGGATCGAGAACCTCGAAACCGTTGTGCTGCCCATTCCGCTATAATCTGCGCCGTCATGTCGTATCCTGCTGCGGAAATGGTAACGGCTACCGTTCGCATTTCAAATCACTCCGCTACTAAATGGAGAGCTTGATCGCATCGACGTTTTCTAGCGAAATTGACGAAGCCGCATCATGGGATGGAGGTGTTGCAAGCCCGACCCACATCTACCACAGCGACGCTTCAATCGGCGGGCCGGCGCAAAGATGCAACGTCGACCCGCTTGTCAGATGCGAAGATGGTACGAGGGCCTTCTTCTCTATGACGCCATGCGATGGCAACTGTCCGCACAGCGGCGGCAGGCTTTAACGCAATCCTGCATGTCACCGATCCGTTCGCAATCATCCGCGCATTGAGCGCAGATCTCCGCGCATTCACGACAGACGTGGCGATGATGTTGAGAGCCTATCAGCATGAAATGCGCGGCCGTCCGGCATATCTCGCTACAGGCCATCATGAGCTTGAAATGCGGCGGACTGGTGTGCTCTCCTCCAGCCTGGAGACAGTGTCCCATCGCAGTGGACAGGCATTCGCCGTAGCACGCGAGGCAGTCTTCGATGCAGCTCTTCATTTCGGCTGAAACGTGGTGCATTGGCATCCTCCTTACTTGGCTTCGCTGTGGAGCAAGCCGCTCATCTGTTTGATTTCCTTCGTCTGATCGTTAATGATCTTGCGAGCCTTTTGCCGCGCCAGTTTATTATGGCCGTACTTGAGTTCGACCTGCGACATGCTGATCGCACCCATGTGGTGAGCGATCATGCCGCAAAGGAAGGACACGTCCGCATCCTTCTTCATCATTCCCTGCATCATGTTGGAATTCATGCTCTTCATTCCGTCCATGGCCGCTTTCTGGTAGTCGGTCATGTCGCCAGGCATTTGCATGCCCGCCGACGACATCTGCATCTCCTCGGATTTACACGTCTCCGGATAGGCGATCTGCGCCGCTGCGCCGGCAGGTTTCAGCGCGAAGGCTGCCATGGTGATGACCGCTGCAAATGCGATCTTCCTGGTGATATTCATGTCGATCTCCTTCTGATTTGGTTCGCTTCTCTTAACCAAACGAAGATCGAGGCGGCGGATCCAACGCCCTGATAAGGAGGAGAGGACTCGGCTGGATCGTTCGGGCCACGAGATTGTCGGCTTCCCTGATGAATAGCCCGCCTGCAAAGTAATCAGGAACTAGCGCACAACAATGCGCGACGGAACAACAACACGGCCGCGGTGTGCCTTCTGTCTGAACCTCACGCGGACCGCTCCGTTCGATCATGTAGCCAGCACTAGTCTCTTCAGGACATGCATGGCTCACCGCCGCCACCTTTAAGAAGATAGCGGCGGCCATGGCGACGATTCTGAGACAGTGCGAGATTCTTCGAAACGGCATCATGGCGGGTGTTCCCTTTTCCCCGCCGAACGATATCGCCACAAAAATGTTCCGACTGCGCCGCGGAATGCGCGAGGCCATGATCGCCAAACTGCGGAGGAGTTCACAAACGCTGAAGTTGGATGTGGTTTGCCGCTTATCACAAGGGCGCTATGCGCCATGTCACATTCAAGTCCGTGTCGGCCAAGACTTGACAATGTACTTGCCTGGTTTAGCCAAAAGGGCCTCTTTCGGAGGCCCTCTCGGCATTATTCAACGATGCGAACAATCTTACGCGTCTTCGGTTGGACGATGACGCGTTCATGGTTCACGACAGCGTAGCCATATGTCGGGTTGTCCGGAACCGGTGTGATGGCAACGGTCTCTGGGAGAGTTCGACCGACGACAATCTGGTCCTGCACGACAGTCTCGGTTGGAGGCAGTGGTTGCTCCTGAACATAGGTGATCACTTTTTGTGGCGGCGGATCGATCGCGGTACCGGCAATCGCTCCGGCAACACCGCCAACTGCAGCACCGACAGGCCCCCCTACAACCGCTCCAGTGGCCGCGCCGCCCGCGGCTCCAGTGACCGTGGAAGACTGCGCCAAGGCTGAACCAGCGAGAAGGCCAAAGGCGGCAACCGCTGAAACGATGAGTCTCGTTCTCATAGCATTCTCCTTTGCATTTTAGTTCTTACGAACTGAAAGGAAAATTGCACAGCCATCAGAATGTTCCTCTTTGGCTACCATCTGCAGCCATCACGAGTTTACCTCATGCGACAAACTTCGTGAGCGGCGAGGGTTGCGAAAAATGCGCCGGGCGAGACGTGATATTTGCCGATGACTTCTGTCAACGAACGTTGGCCGCGGCGAACGCATGCATCCCGATGAGTGTGGGAGAAACGCAAGGCAAGCAACGTGTCGGGATCGTAGCCGTACTCGTCATTCAGTCCAGCGCCATCCTTCACCATTCTCGCTAGGGTCGCCCTTTCCAACCTAAGGGTCTACCCTCCTCCGATCGCTTCATTCGCCAAGATAACGCTCGCTCGGAAACAGCCATGGAACTTGGTGCACGACGAACGTCCGCCAGCGTACGCAAAATCATCCCCAACATCAGGGTGCTATAGAATCATGATCCGCCCACAAAGCTAAGGGCAGGCCGGCGAGGACCCAATTCCCATGCTCGATCTTTCGCGAGAGCCATGCTCGACCTAGAACGTTTAATGACAACGAACCGGCTTCTCGCTCGCCTGCCCGCAGATGAATTTCGCAGCATCGGCAAGCAGTTGGAGCAGATCGATCTCGAGCGCGGCTTCAACATTGCCGGAGCCGATTGCCTGATCGACGATGTCTATTTCCTTTCGAGTGGAATTAGCTCCGTCGTTGCCATTTCGCCTGACGGCCAGCGCGCCGAAGCCGGCATGGTGGGGCGTGAAGGTTTTTTGCCAATGCCGGCCGGCGTCGGTGGGACGATCAGCATCCACGAGGTCTTCATGCAAATGGACGGTCAGGGCGTACGGATGCCGCTGCATGCGCTCCTTGCAGCATTGCCGGAAAATCCGGTTTTCTCCAACCTTTTGGCGCGTTTCATTCAGACCTTTGCGACACAGATTTCCTATACGGCCCTTTGCAACGCAAACTATCAGGTAGACGAACGGCTCGCCCGCTGGCTGCTCATGTGCCATGACCGGGTGGATGGCGACGAGATTGCTTTAACACATGACTTCATCGCCGCGATGCTGAGTGTCAGAAGGCCGAGCATCACGACGGCCCTGCACGTTCTTGAGGGAAGGAAGCTCATCAGGGCCGAGCGTGGCCGCATTACGATCCGCGACAGAAGAGGACTTGAAGAATTTACTGGCGGCTCCTATGGCAAGCCGGAAGAGGAATATCGTCGCCTTATCGGTGATTTCTGACGGAGCGCTATTTCAAATGGTCGCGAACGACCGCATGAAATGAAACCGAGAACTGCAGCTTACCGGTCTCGTCGTGAACCTCGATATGCTCATCGGGGACCATCTGGCCATTCTTGATCCGCGCGGCGACGAGTTCCCGCACTGCCTTTATTGCACTCGAACGCGCATCATCGATGGTGGCAAATTCATCGCCTTCGCCATCGCGGACGGTTTCGCCATTTCGGCGAATATGAAAGAAGTAGCGTGTCATGCAGGCTCCTTCAGCACTTGTCCACCGCCAACACCACTGGCGCCATTGCCGCCGCGATCAAAAGAGATCCTTCATCAAACGCCGATATTCCTCTTCCGGCTTGCCGTAAGCGTCATGGGCAAACTCCTCGAGAGCGGCTCGATTTCGAATGGTGATGCTGCCGCGCTCCGCTGTGATGAAGCGATTGCCTTCGAGAATATGCAGCGAGGTGGTGACGCTTGGTCGCCGCACCGCAAGCATGAGGGATATGAATTCATGCGTCAGCGCTATCTCGTTGCCCGATACTCGGTCGTGGCACATCAGCAGCCATCGCGCCAATCTCTCGTTCACGTCATGAAGAGCGTTGGAAATAGCGGTGTAGGCCAATTGGACGGCGAAGGCCTCGATGGAACGGATTATAAGTTTGTTGAAATTTCGATTCCGATCCATGAAATGACGAAACGATCCATAGTTCATCCGATAGGATTCCGCTTCGAGCTGCACAATAACATCATGAGCATTAAATTCGGTGCCAGCAACGGCCGATGTCGGCACATAGCCATCAAAGCCGAACACGCCCGCTTCGGCGCGGCGGCCTTCCGGTGTCACGGCGACGATTGATCCGATGCCGGATGTCAGAAAATAAACATAGTCGATCGACTGGCCGGCTTTTCCGATGAGCGTGCCGCGCGGAAGCGCCACATATTCTAGCTCTTGCGCAATCTGTTCATAATCCCCCGACGGAAGAACGGAGAGCAGTTTGTTTTGCATATTGGACTGGTGGGGGGCTGGCATGACAGCGCTTCCTCCTGGTTAGGCAAGAGCATGGCATGCACGCCTTGCCGTCTGAGCTGCAGCCGGGCAACATGAAAGAAGCTACTCTTCTTGGAGCTGCGTCACAAGGAATGTACGCTAGCAGACAGAAGAGCGGATTTTGTGGCAAAGCTCGCAATTTGGCCTATTTTACACTACGCGGTCGCTCGTTGGATGACGCCTATAAGCCAGTAGCTATTACCGTCCCTGAAATGCGGCAGCGCCCTTCGGCTGAAGAGCTGAAGGCTTTACTTAAATGATATCGGCTCAGGAATGCGGAGCACAAATATCATCTGCGAGATAAAATCTCGCTGGCATGACTTCTACATAGGCGCCACAGGAGCATCGGCAACGGCATGTGACCTTTTCTGCCGAAAAATGGGAGGTGGAGATGCCTGGGAAGACTGATCGGTCCACGCCGTCAACAGATACCCCTTATAGAGCACCAAGAATATCCATATCGATACCCTCCGCTGTTGCGACTCCACGGGGCGGGGGCGATACTCCCTCAGCTCAAGCTCTGCTTGCAGCCATCGTCGAAAGTTCGGATGACGCGATCGTCAGCAAATCCCTTGATGGCTTCATTACCAGTTGGAACAGCGGCGCCGAACGGCTTTTCGGCTTCAGCGCAGAAGAGGCGGTCGGACAGCATATCACCATCATCATCCCGGAAGATCGCCGGCATGAAGAAGACACGATTCTCGCCAGCATCCGCGAGGGAAAGCGAATAGAGCACTATGAGACCGTCCGTCGCCATAAGGATGGAAGTCCGCTCGACATCTCCCTGACGGTTTCGCCCGTTCGCGACAGCAGCGGCGCCATTGTCGGTGCATCAAAAATCGCGCGCGACATTTCCGAACGCAAGCATGCGGCCCAACGCCAGATGCTGTTGCTGCGGGAAATGAGCCACCGCATCAAGAATATCTTCGCCATCATGAGTGCGGTCATTGGAGTAAGCGAGCGCACGGCAACAACCGTCAAAGAACTAACGAGCGACATCCGTGCAAGGGTAAATACCTTGGCGATCGCCTATGAACTGACGCTGCCAGACATCGGCCTCACCGCCGTTCAGTTTCGCGAGACGTCGCTATTTACACTCGTTAAAGCCCTTTTCGCCGCCCACCAAGGCGCCGACATCGAACGGGCCTCCATTCGCGGCCAGGATGTGCCAGTCTGCGGAACGACGCTGACATCGCTCGCGCTTCTGCTCCACGAATTCTCAACGAATGCAGTGAAATACGGCGCGCTCTCCGCGCCGGCGGGCCGTATTGAGATCGAAGTGCGGTACGATCCGGATTTTGTTTTGACCTGGACTGAAATAGGTGGTCCATCGGTCAACCAACCCGAGGGGCCGGGCGGCTTCGGCTCCCAGCTCGAGCGCGCGACGATTGCATCCCTCCAAGGTGCAATCAATCGTGATTGGGATCCGGCGGGATTGAAGATTACACTGCGAATTCCAGCCGATGTTCTTCCCCGAACGAGACCGCCGGAAGAGGCTTGAACCGCCCGTTGATCAGCTTCCTAGAGCGGTTCAGCTTTTCGCGGAATCCCTGAACCGCCCTATCTTTTTGTTTTCACGCAATTGCGGGCGAAAGACCGCTACACACTTTTCCTGTAATTGCTCTAGAGGCGGTGCGCGCGATTGCGCTCGCGCTCGGCCAGGATCTGTTCCGACGTGTAAGGCGGTGCCGATTCGTCAAAGCCGGTCCATCCTTGCTCCACATAGCTCGCGCGCCGTTGTGCAATGTCGACCGGACGAGACGCGGCAAGGATCGATTGAGCCTGGGCTACGCGACTGTCTTCGACATGAGCAGCGACCAGCGATCCGCCGCGACGAATACCCTCTGCATAGAAATGCGCATCCTCTTCGGGAATGCCTTCCGTGATCATCGCGCCAATAATCCCCCCCCACCGCTCCACCGGCCACAGCGCCCGCTATTGCACCGGCGGCCGTCGCAGCAAGCCAACCGGCTGCAACGACCGGTCCCACTCCGGGGATGGCGATCATGCCGAGGCCGCCGAGCAGGCCCCCGGCGCCACCTGCAACGGCACCGATGCCCGCACCGGTGCCGGCGCCTTCCGCGCCGTAGCTGCCTTGCCCTTCGACATCGACGCCATCGGCCTTGTTCGTGATGATGCTGATCTCGTCAGACGCGACACCTGCATCCTCAAGGGCCTTTACGGCCGTGCGGGCATTATCATAGCTGTCATAAAGTCCAGTAACCGTTTGCATTGGATGCTTCTCGCTTTGTTGTGGGTTATTTCGCCATTGTCACGTTACCCTGGAAATCCAGGGAGATGCCGACTGGTCTGCCATCCTTGTCGGCGCTTGCACGCCAGACGCCCTGGCTATCGAGCTTCAGATCACGAATATTCCTGTATCCGGCGTTTTCGAAGCGCGATTTCGCCTGCTTCTGACTGAAGCTGTTTTTGCCGGCGATCGGAGCCCCGGGATTGCGGTCAGTGTTGACGGCGGGCGTTGTCTGCGATGTGGTTGGTTTCTCACTTTGCGCGAACGATCCCGTCGCAAAAGCCATCGCGACAAATGTGATGCTGATAAGCTTGTTCATGTTCAAACCTTTCGTTACTGCCGATGCGAACCACGCGAAGGGCCCATTGTTCCCGCAATTCAGTGGGAGATGGATTTCAGGCAAAGAGCGGCGCGATTGCTCCTCGCGATGCACGGCAGGGTTGAAATAATCTGATTGCAACAACTGGCGACCAGCGGCTCGCCCGTATATAGTCAGGTTCCCTCATCCTTGAGAGCCAGGTACGTGATCTCCATTGTCAGAGTGAGCCGCACTACCGGAATCTTGTCACTCCTGGCGACTTCGACAGCAAGGCATTCGCCGTTCTTGTTCGGGATACCATCCAACGCCATCTCCGCCAGTATTCGCTTCGCCTCATCAACGGCTGATATGAGATCCGGGAGATCTTGGCCTTCGTCATCATCAAGCACTGTCTCGCGATCTTTCGTTGCGAAATAAAAGTTCGTCATGTTCGACCTCAGGCGGTGCGCTGCCAGGGGGCAACGCACCGAAGAAGAAGTGCCGGCTGTAGTCCTATGCCGCCTTTTTGGCTTTTGCATTGGCCGCTGTTTCCGCCAGCTTCGTCAACTTCTGATCCGTCGCCTTTTCTTCCGCGAGCGTCTGCTGGAGAAGAGGTACCGCATCCTTCAGGCCGAGCTGCTTGGCCCATTCGATCAAAGTGCCATAGCGGGCGATCTCGTAATGCTCGACGGCCTGCGCCGAGGAGATCAGACCTGCATCGAGTGCCGGAGTTCCCTTGAACTCTTCGATGATTTCGTCAGCTTCCGCGATGATGCCCTGGATCGCTTCGCAGGTCTTGCCGCGCGCTGGCTTTCCAAGGAGCTCGAATACCTGTTCCAGGCGTTCGACGTGACCTTGGGTCTCATCGCGATGGTGGAGAAAGCCGTCCTTGCCTTCCTGCGCTTGCGCTGCGCGCGCCATCTTCGGCAGGGCCTTGAGGATTTGCTTTTCCGCGTAATAGATGTCTTTCAGCGTTTCCAGAAAGAGGTCGTTGAGTGTCTTTTCGGATGCCATGGATGTCCTCCATCGAATAAGGATCGAAAGGAAGTCCGCCATGCGGACCTCCCTAGCGAGCTCTATCAGGAATTCTTGTGGCTTTGCTGGCCAGCCTTCACATGCTGTTCGTGGCTACCGCCACGGGTGCCGCCCGACTGCTCGTTACGAGACGAAGCGTGCTTCGTGTTGGTATCCTTGTCGGCGTTCTTGTGGCTCTGCTGGCCGGCTTTGACGTGCTGTTCGTGGGACCCACCTTGGGAAGCCATGATGTTTCTCCTCTTGTTTGATTGCGAGACCTTCATTGGTCTCGCGGCTTCAAACAGGCTTTGGACATGTTGGTTCCCAGCAGCGATCAAAAAAACGCAGTTGCCGCCATTCCTATCACGGCAACGAACATCGCTAGACACGCCGCCCAGCCGACAGCACGCAGGCCCCTGCCGATGACGAACTGTTTCATGACATCGCGATTGGAAGCGATCAGCATGAGGATCACCATGACGGGAACGGCGACCACGCCGTTGATCACCGCACTCCAGAACAAGGCCTTCATCGGCGGGATGGGGGTGAAGTTCAAAAGCATGCCAACGATAGTCGCCAGACCGACGGTCGTGTAGAAAGCCTTGGCCTCGCTGGGGTCGCGAGATAGGCCGACCTTCCAACGAGCCGCCTCGCCAATCGCATACGCAGCTGAACCTGCAAGAACGGGCACTGCCAAAAGACCGGTCCCCATAATGCCTATTGCAAAGATGATCTTGGCAAACGGTCCGGCCAGTGGTTCGATCGCTTTCGCCGCGTCGACGGAGCTTTCGATATTCGTTGAGCCTGCTGTGTTAAGGGTCGCGGCGGTCGTCGTGATGATCGCGAGTGCGGCGATATTGGAAGCGGCCATGCCAACGAGCGTATCCAGTGTGATCCGTGTATTTGCCTTCTCCGCCTCCGCCGGATGCTTGACGAGAGGTTCTTCACGAGGCTTCTCCTTGAGGTCCTCGGCTTCTTGAGATGCTTGCCAGAAGAAGAGATAGGGGCTGATGGTGGTTCCGAAGATCGCGACGATCATTGACCAGTAATTCGGATCCGCCTTGATGGTTGGGAGCAGGAGACCGCGGCTAAAGGCCAACCAGTCGACACGCACCACAAAGAGGGTCGCAATGTATGACAAGAGCGCCAGGCTCAACCATTTCAGGACGGCGACGTAACGCTTGTACTTCAGGAGGACCTGCAGAAGGATGCAGATCACGCCAAAAGCCGCGACGTAAATGAGCGAATTGCCATTCAACAGCAAATGTGCCGCA
This sequence comes from Rhizobium sp. ERR 1071, assembly GCF_007828675.1. Taxonomy (NCBI): domain Bacteria; kingdom Pseudomonadati; phylum Pseudomonadota; class Alphaproteobacteria; order Hyphomicrobiales; family Rhizobiaceae; genus Rhizobium; species Rhizobium sp. ERR 1071. The sequence goes on from NZ_VITM01000005.1 coordinate 488,139, forward strand.
TCCCCCATCGCGCCGAGATCGGCGCCGAGATTGATGACATTGGCAATCAGGAGCGGAACGGTGACACTGACGCCCACCCAGCGCGGATAACATTTCACCATGCTGCCCGCCAAACCTCGGCCCGTCGTTCGGCCAATGCGGGCACTGATCATCTGCACCGTCACCATCAGCGGATAGGTGAACACCAGCGTCCAGCTCGCGAGGTAGCCGAACTGCGCTCCGGCCTGTGAGTAAGTCGCGATCCCGCTTGGGTCGTCGTCCGAGGCGCCGGTGACCAGGCCTGGTCCCAGGATTTCCAACAGACGTGGTTTTGAAGGTTCGACGACAGAGCTTTTGTCGTCCATCTGATAGCCGCTCATGACTGCCTCCTGCAGAACCGGACCGCGCATCTTGTCGGTCGCGGTGCGAACAAACCGTGCTTATTGATCATTTGTTCCCGGACACGCAGCCCGCGCGAAAGCAATCCAATTTCAAAAGCTTGGAAGGGGCGGCACGATCAATTCCTGCTTGCTCCTCGCAATATCTTCTCCGCGCGGGAACCTTCTGCATCCAGATCGATTTGATCTACAACGCAACTAAGGAGACCGCGCATATGGAAAAGCAACGGCGCTTCGAGCGACGTCGACCGTTAAGAGGCTCAGCATATACGCTCACCGATTTTCAGAAAAAGTATGACCTCGACGACCGCAGCGCCGAAGATCTCTTCATCCGCTTCGGTCCATCCTCGATCGAACTTGACCTGCTGATGGCCGCAAAAGGGCGGAAGCCGTCTTTTGACGAGCTAACGAAAGAAATGCCGCAACAATAGATAAGGACCGGGCGGAAAATCCTACGTCAGGACGCCTTGAGGAAGTGCAGCAGCGCGCGTGCAAGATGCATGGGGTTCTCCTCCGCTACATGGTGTCCGCTCTCGATGCCATGACCCGAGACATTGGTCGCCCACGATCGCCAAATTTTTCTCGGATCGCCGAAGAAATACTCGAGATCGTCACGTGTCGACCATAAGCAAAGCAACGGGCATGCAATTTTTTTTCCGGCTTTGCGATCCTGCCATTCGTCTTCGCGATCGACTGTCAAGCCAGCCCTATAATCTTCGATCATTCCATGAACGACGGCCGGATCATGGATCGCCGCCATGAGATCCTGATAGGCTTCCTCCCCCATGAACTCAGGTGTGATCGCCTTGTACCAGCCTCTTGGATCGGCATTGATCGCCTGTTCCGGTTTGTCTGGTTGAGCAAAGAAGAACCAGTGATACCAATCGCGCGCGAACCGCCAATCCATCCGTTCGAGATGTTCGATAATGGGGATACTGTCGATCACGACGAGTTTCGTGATGATCTCGGGATAATCCATGGCGAGCCTGAAAGCGACGTAGCTTCCACGATCATGGCCCGCGACGGCAAAGCTGCGATGGCCCAATAGCTGCATCAAGCTGACGCAATCGAGCGCCTTTGCCCGCTTTGCCGAGTGCCGGCTATCGTCTGTGTCAGGTGGTTGAAAGGATTTCCCGAACCCTCGGAGATCGGGACAGACGACGGTGAAATGCGGCGACAGCAAGTCCGCCACCTGGCCCCACGTCATGTGCGTTCGCGGATGCCCGTGGAGCAGAAGCAGGGGCGGCCCATTGCCTCCATACCGAACCCGTAAACTGCCAGGTCCGACATTCACGGTCTCGACTGCCATACCGTCAAACAATTCTCGCCTCCCATGCTCAGTCCGCCGATCACCTCATCCAAGAGGATGCGGACTCCCGTTTAAAGGCTGACATCCCTCGCCGCCCGTCTTTGAAGCCACCGCAATACGCGGATCTCCTCCATGTCCATCCAATTTAAAAGCCGCTCACTGCGTGTTTGAATCTTAAGCACATCACCGAGGCGCTCATTCCGGAAATCCTCGAAGACCGCGGGATGAATATAGGATGTCTTACAAACCGCGCGCGTATTGACGAGCATTGCTGCGACAGCATCGACCACCTGATTAAGCTGCCGCGTGATCGCGCTTTCCGACGATTCGACCTTGAGAGGAGCCAGCGCCGAGACTGCCAAACAGGTCGCGCCCCACGTCCTGAATTGGCGCGAGGTGAAATCACTTCCCATGGTTTCCCTGATATACGTATTGACATCTTGCGACGAAATCTGGCGACAACCACCGTCATCGCAGACATACTGAAAAAGTTGCTGACCTGGCAGTTCCTGCAAACGTCGCACGACATTGGCGATACGCCGGTCGCTATGAACCAGATTCCATTCTTTACCTGATTTTCCCTTGAAGCGGAATTTGACCGTCCCGCCCTCCACCCGGACATGACGGCTCTTCAACGTCGTCACTCCATAGGACTGGTTCTCTTCGGCATAGGCGGTGTTGCCGATGCGAATATAGAGGTTATCGAGTATCCAGATCACCGTGGCCAAAGCCTTTTCCATCGTCAAGCCGCGCGAGCGCAGATCGACGTCGACGCGCTGGCGAATTTCGGGAAGGGTATCGCCGAAATCGGCGAGACGATCGAACTTCGCGCGGGCACGCTCGGACTGCCATTCCAGATGATAGCGATATTGTTTGCGGCCCCGGGCATCGAAACCGACAGCCTGAAGATGAGACAACGGATTGGTTGAGATCACAACATCCGTATAGGCGGGAGGAATGGCCAAGGCATTCAGGCGAGCGATCTCATCTCGATCCCTAATCCTTATTCCGTTTGGAAGGTAATAGACGAATCCGTTCCTTCCGGGCTTTCGGGTGATGCCGTCTTCGAGATTGCCAATGTAGATCAGTCCGGAATGGAGCTTTGCTTCGGCAGCCGCGGCAGCGGCTTCGACTTTGGCGACTATCTGGTTCATGGGCCGTTAACTCCCATCCGGCGTCGCGGTTCCCGGAGCGCCTTATGTCGTGACGGGAAACTGCATCGATCCCGGAGAAAATCCATCAAACGGGTGAGTGATCATCTGGAACAAACAATGTCGACCGCCGTTGCAATAGGCGTGAGTTTCACGTTTGGAGGATATTCAACATGGGTCGAGGTATTCTGCTCTGGCTTCTCGGCATCCCGCTGCCAATCGTCATTCTTCTCGTTCTCTTCACGCGATAGGAGGTGCGGATGTCCTCTGTCGAAGAAGTACCCGCGGGAACCGTCCCAGTCGAGTCGTCCAAGCCGGCCATCGTCTGGGGCCCGATCATCGGTGGCGCGCTCGCAGCGACCGGCATTGCTCTTATCCTTCTCCTCCTCGGATCCGGGGTCGGCTTGACGATGGTTTCACCGTGGTCCAGCCAAACCAGCTCAGCGGCGACGGTCGGTATAACCGCCGCGATCTGGCTGATAGTGGTTCAATGGCTATCGTCCGCGATCGGCGGTTACATCACTGGCAGGCTGCGTACGAAATGGGTGGAGATACACTCCGATGAGGTCTTTTTCCGTGACACGGCGCATGGATTTCTAAGTTGGGCGCTGGCAACAGTGTTCGTGGCTGGATTTCTAGCGTCTTCGCTAACATCGCTGGCGGGCGCGTCAGTCGATGCCGCGGGTAAGGTCGCGCAGACCGCGGCGGATGTTAGTGCCTCTCCTGCACCAGCGACGAAGACGGACGCGACAGCTTACTTTACCGACGCCCTGCTTCGGCCCGCAAAGGTTTCAGACCGTGCCCAATCCGATGATCGCGCAGCAGCGGCAGAAATCTCACGCATCCTCCTGCAAGGGGCGGCCAGTGGAGAAATTCCCGATAGCGATAAGTCCTATATGGCAGCAATTATCTCCGCGCGTGCTGGCCTTTCTGAGGCCGATGCGCGCAACCGCGTCGATACCGTGCTTAAACAGATCGATGACGCGAAGTCAGCTGCGAAAGAAGCGGCTGACAAGGCTAGGAAGGCGGGCACGACGACCGCACTGGTCGGTTCTCTTTCGCTCCTGGTGGGCGCTTTCATCGCCTCCGCAGCTTCGGCCCTCGGCGGCCGGCAGCGTGACGAAGAAGAAGACCTGGTCGTTACAACCCGCGGCCGGGTCTCTGAAGTAAAACGGTAAGTTAACACGTACCTAATGAACAAGGTTCATTACGGTCAAACAAGTCGATCGCCACGAACGGAGCCTGAGATGCCCAAACGGAACGATTCTCCTGCAGTTCAATCCCTCTCGAACGAACGCGAGGAGCAGCAGCAGCAAGCAACGCAAAACGAACTCGAAAGGGGCCTTGAGGACACATTCCCGGCGTCCGATCCTGTTTCTGCGACCCATACAGCAGTCTTACCGAAGCATGCCTCCTCAGAAGCCTCCGAAAGAGGCAGGGCGCGGCATCATGTTGATGCATTTGAAGACAGACTTCCTATCACTTCAGACAGGCACGTAACGACAGGCGACGGAGCCGGTGACAAAGGTGCCGCAAAAACCGAGGTTCGTGCGCTTTACCGAGCAGCGCGCCAAGCGAGTCGAACTGATCCGGCGCCAACTGCGCGTGACGCTTCCGTCCCTTCGCCAGATGGCGCCGGTCTGCTAAGCGAGTTCAAGCATAGGATTCGCGAGCGACCGATCGCGACAATAGTTGCGGCCGCGGTGATAGGGTTTGCGTGTGGCATGACACGCTAACCAATTCGATCATCAATAACGCCGCCGAGATACCGGTGGATTGAGGATGACGCGCAATAACTGAGATGCCTCAGGTGAATGGGTCTGGCTGGAAGAAGTAAGTGCCATCAATGTCGCCAAGCTGATTAGGGATTTGCTCGATCCTATCACCGGCACTCCGGTGTTCGTCGACGTTGGGCAAGGACTGTTGCGGTAGCAGAGTCTTATTTGCCACAAGGGAGAGTACCAGATGAATCAGAATGACAGCCTCGAGGATACAGCTAAACTCGAAACCCATCACCAGGCAGAGATCGGCCCTCGCGAGAAGCTCCAGCTGCGATTGCTGGAGCTACGAACCCAAATTGCAATCGTGCGAATTCGACTGCTGACGATTAAATATCGGGCAAGGAATGTCGCCTGGAGTGGAATCCGATTGGTTGATGCCTCTGCGCATGACCAACTTGGAGCTTATCCATGGCTGAAGTTATCCGCAGCATCACTGGCGGCCTTCATAACAGGGCGCGTCCTTCGACGGCTACCTCTCAGCCTCATGATGATCGCGGCAAGACCGCTCCTTGCGACAGCCGTTGGGTCTGCTTCGAGGCATATCCGCTAAGCGGATTAGCGCCTACATTACCGATCGTCTCATTTCGCTTTCGGATCATTCGTAGATGAATTGACAATTATAAAGCCCGCCATTGCGATCGAAACAAGACCAAAGTCACAATCGAATATATCTTGTGAAGACAACTCGCGAAGCGGATTCGCCATATTTTCAAGTCAGCGAATAATGCTGATTGACCACCAAGAACAAGGCGATGCTGCGGCGATTCCTATCGTCTTTCTAGCTGCAAATACGATGATGCGATGTCTTTTGTGAACACTGCACTGATATCAAACCTAGATGGGAAAACATGCTGGGTCGTGATCGGAAAGGACAAGCTCTCTGTAATTATCCGAACATAGTTTTGTCTGCTTGCGTACGGAAAATATGAAAGGGGAACAAGCTAGGCGAGTAAGCATTGCAGATTTATCCAGGAGGATAAATCAAATGCTCATAACCGCATGTTCTACATTGCAGGACGAAGTTGTCGCCCTGCTGCCAGCCTTGCGCAACTTTGCCCGACGGTTCGTTTTTAGCGAGACCGATGTCGACGACCTCACGCAGGAGACTGTCGGCAAAATGCTTGCCCATCTCGATAGCTTCACTCCGGGAACCAAGCTCAGGAGCTGGGCATTCACCATTATGCGAAACACCTACATGACCGAATACAAGCGCCAAAAACGGGTCCAGCTTCGTAATAGTGATGATGGACTTTTCGAAATTCCAGTAGCAGGCCGCCAGCAGCTCTGCATTTATACGGCCGACGTCCGTTCTGCCTTAGCTCGCCTTCCCACATATCAACGAGACGCACTTCTTATGATTGTCGATGGTTTGTCATATGACGATGCGGCGAGACTTTCCGGGTGCGAGATCGGGACGATTAAAAGCCGCGTGTCACGCGCACGCGCGACCTTGGTTAAAATCCTCGGCGAGAATTCGATACGTAGTGCCGCCTCGATCCAGTAAGATCCTTTGTGACCTGCGCGCGAATGGAGCTTGGGTTCACCTCCGGAGACTGAGAGAACCGAGCGCGATGTCTGGACAGTCCGTCGTGTCGACGACAGCACATTTGCTGGATGGTTCCGCCTGTCTCTAGAAAGGAGGGGGCAGAGATTGGCTATGGGCTACGACCAGGCGCATGAGGCAAGGAATATGCTTCCTGATATGCAGGCAAATGACATCGCATCCCCTTGGCATCGAAAAACGACGGGCTGCTGGAGTGCTTGTTGAGAATCTCTGGGGCGATCGCGGTCCAGCCGCCCTTCCCATCATCGGCCCGACATGCGGCACGAACCTCGTTGCTCGCGTAATCGTCAAGCGCCTGCACCTTACCAGGGCCCTTGTCCAAGGTGGCTCCCGCAAACGCATCTCTTATGGCGGCTCTCACCTTCTTTGGGAGATCAGACACCGGTTTGATCAAAGGAGGCGCCCGTTCAATGGTGCGCTCCGTCACCGTGCGATGTTGGCCAAGCTCCGCGTTCGGTGCCCTCAAACTGGAGCCCGGTCAACGAACCTTCCGGCCTCCGCGAACCTGAACACTAGAAATCGTTCAGGTTGATTGCGGGCGAGAACAGTCCGAAGTCTATGTGATCAGGTGTTGGCCAGGACCTGTGGTTCTGAAGTTTCTGATTTCCAACGTTTATTTTCGCTGAGGCCTAAAGTTGATGAGCAGAGATTTGAGCTCAATTTCACGTACGCGTCTAGCCGCCTCGTCGAGGCTGACCCAATCGATCCGCCGCTGGCCTCGCTCCTTGAACTCATTCCGGATTTCTTTCACTTCCACTTGAAACAGGTCAACGACGCATGGCACGACTTTTCCGTCGTCAAGTTCTTTCAGATAGGTGTATCGGCCGATCGGCGCTCTTCTCACCTTGCCACGGACACCAGCTTCCTCCCATGCTTCGATGGCGGCTGCCTCGTGAGGCTCCTTGCCTTTCATGGGCCAGCCTTTCGGCACGATCCAGCGCCCGCTTTCACGCGAGGTAATCACCAGAACTTCGATCTCGTCACCGCCCTCCTTGTAGCGAAAACAAAGCGCGCCATATTGGTTTCGAAACGCACTGGAAAACAGCCGTTCCGGCGTGCGTGCCAGCTGTTGCAGCAGGTGCTTTGATTTGGGGAATGTTGGCTTGCCGCTGTCTTTTTTTGATGTCATATCATTCAACTTATCAGCCTATCCAGCGCCCTATCCTCCTCTAACCGAGCCTCGCCACGCCAATTCGGCGTGCAATGTTACGGAATGGCCCTCGAGCCTGTCCGATGACGGGCTCTCGCCCAGCCATGTCACAGCCTGTCGTGCGATTGCCACGACGGGCTGAGCAAAGGTCGTCAAATCATAGGACGACCATGAGGCCTGCTCAATATCGTCGAAGCCGACGACGCAGAGCTGATCCGGGATCGAAAGCGAAAACTGGTGCCGTGCCGCGTCCATGAGGCCGCAGGCCAGCAGATCGGTTGCACAAAACACCGCGTCCGGTCGTTCGCTTAGGGTCAGCAGCCGCTGCGCGACGACCTTGCCAGCCTCGTATCCGGTCCAGCCATATCGTTCGACGATCACATCCAGTCCATGGGCCTTCGCCGCCGCGATGAAACCGGCCTCACGCGCCATCAAACTCGGCGTGCCGGCTTCCGAGTTCGCGAACGCCAGCCTGGTGCAGCCGGCGCGAACGAAAGCGGTCACAACGCGCCCTGCCGCCTCGCGATCGTCGAGATTGATCCGCAAGGGTCCAGGTTGATCGTCGTCTCTGTTGATCAGAACGAGGCGCTGGCCGTTTCTCAGGCAGAGCTGCGTGATCGACTTGTCGGGCAGGCCTGAGAGAATGATCGATGCATCCGCCCTATATCGGATCGCCTGCTGAAGCGCGCGATCGACGCTGCCGTCGGAGCGGTCGGTATTGACGAGCATGGCGACCTTGCCGACGATCTGCAGCTGCTGTGTCAGCTCGCGCAGCAATGCAGACCGATAAGGTGTCGCCACCTCCGAGACAATCAGACAGACGATGCCGCTTTCATTGCGCATCAGCCCGCGGGCGAGATGATTGACCTGATATCCAAGCTCCTCCGCCGCCCGCAGAACCTTTTGGCGGGTGGCCTCCGAAACGCTCGCCCCTGGCGTGAATGCGCGAGAAACCGCCGAGCGCGAAACACCCGCCCGCCGCGCAACTTCCTCGGCACTGACAAAATCTCGTTGCGACACACCGCCTCTCCTCTTCCATCCAAACTCCATCATAGTTTGCAATCGCGTGCAATATGGTGATCTCGGTGGTTTTGTGAAACTTTTATGACAGCGGTAGTTGACAGTGTGAGATAACCAATGCAGCATTTGCACGCGCTTGCAAAAAGCGCTCGGCGTGGAGGCGCCGTAAAGTAGGAGGACATCATGCGATTGGTCAACATGGCCGCGACAGCCCTTGCCGCGGGAATTTCGCTTATTGCCTGGTCGGCGCATGCCGCGGGCGATTTGAACGTGATCTGCTCGGCGGATCCCGAAGTTTGCGACCTGATGAAGGGGCTCTTCGAGAAGCAAAGCGACATCAAGGTCAATATGGTTCGGCTTTCGGCCGGCGAAACCTACGCCAAGATCCGCGCCGAGGCGCGCAATCCGAAGACGGATATCTGGTGGGCGGGAACCGGTGACCCCCATTTGCAAGCCGCGGCCGAGGGCCTGACGCTGGAATATAAATCACCGCTTTTCGACCAGCTTCAGGATTGGGCGAAGAAGCAGGCCGAAAGCGCCAATTTCCGCACGGTCGGCGTTTATGCGGGAGCGCTTGGCTGGGGCTATAACACGGATATCTTGAGGAAGAAGGGCTTGAAGGAGCCTAAATGCTGGGCCGACCTTCTTGACCCCTCCTTTAAGGGCGAGATCCAGATTGCCAATCCGAACTCGTCGGGAACGTCCTACAATACTTTGGCGACACTCGTGCAGATCATGGGCGAGGACAAGGCCTTCGATTATCTTTCGAAGCTCAATGCCAATGTCTCGCAATATACCAAGTCGGGCTCCGCCCCGGTGAAAGCGGCAGCGCGCGGGGAATCGACGATCGGCATCGTTTTCATGCATGACGCGGTTGCACAGACCGTCGAAGGCTTTCCCATCAAGGCGGTGGCACCGTGCGAGGGCACGGGTTACGAGATCGGCTCCATGTCGATCATCAAGGGCGCCAGAAATCTCGACAACGCCAAGAAATGGTACGACTGGGCACTCAGCGCCGAGGTACAATCGCATATGAAGGATGCCAAGTCCTACCAGCTTCCCTCCAACAAGTCGGCCGAGGTGCCGAAGGAGGCCCCGAAATTCGAGGAGATAAAGCTGATCGACTACGACTTCAAGAAATACGGCGATCCCACGATCCGTAAGGCGCTGCTTGCCCGATGGGACAGGGAAATCGGCGCCAAGGCCAACTGACGGCTTTTTCGATTGCCCTCGCAGGCCGGCTCCTCGTGCAACCGGCCTGCGTCATCTCTGATTTTTGCTGAACGGGATGCGAATCCGACCATGACCAATAGCAAACGCCGGCTGGATGTTACGCTGATCTTCGGCATTGCCGCCCTGATACTACTCCCATGGTATCGCATAGAGGGCGGCTTCTTCGGCCTTGGCTGGCTGAGCGGCTTTCCCGGCGACCCCTCCACAGCGCCTGGAATCCTGCAAATCGTCAGTCACGGTCGATGGTGGCTCGCGATCGCCGCCGGGCTCCTTATGCTCGGTGGCATCGCGCGCTTCATCTCCAAAGCGATGCCGCGCGGTGCGCTGATGGCGCTCGCCGGTGCGTTGGGTTTTGCCTTTTTGTCGCTGCAGGGACTAGCGATCACACCGTCGGGCTGGAGTTGGTCGATCTTCGAGACCATCTTCGGTGCGCTGGCGGACGGCCAGCCAGCGATGGGTGCCGGCGCCATTATCCTTGGCATCGTCTTCGTCCTGTTCTTTTCCTTCGGCCTTGCCGAACGCGGCGCGATGAAGGGAGATGCTTTCGTCGTCAGCGCCATTACCATGCTGATCGTCCTTGTCGCGATCTTCGTCTTTTATCCCGTCGGCAGCATGTTCGTCGGAGCCTTCCAGTCGTTCGACGGATCCTTCGATCCCAGCGGCTTCACGACGAACATCCAGGACCCGTCGATCTGGAGCCTCAGCTGCATTGTCGGCGGCGACCGCTGCGGCGTCGCCTGGCGCACGCTTTGGCTTGCTATCCTGACGGCAAGCGCGTCGACCTTGCTCGGGCTCTGCTTTGCGCTTGTCGCCACCCGCACCCGCTTTCCCTTCAAGAAGGGACTGAGGCTTCTCACGATCCTGCCGATTATCACGCCGCCCTTCGTGGTCGGTCTCGCGCTGACCCTGCTGTTCGGACGGGCCGGCGTCGTGACACAGGCCGCGGCTTCGATCTTCGGAACGGAACCCAGCCGCTGGCTCTATGGCCTGACCGGCATTTGGATCGCGCAGGTTCTCTCCTTCACGCCGATTTCCTTTCTTGTCCTCATCGGCGTGGTCGAAGGCGTCAGCCCGTCGATGGAAGAGGCTTCTCAAACTTTACGCGCCAATCGTTGGCGCACCTTCTGGCGGGTGTCCCTGCCGCTGATGAAACCAGGCCTCGCAAACGCCTTCCTGATCGGCTTCATCGAAAGCATGGCCGATTTCGGCAATCCGATGGTTCTCGGCGGCAGCCATGGAGTTCTGTCGACGGAGATTTTCTTCAGTGTCGTCGGCGCACAGAACGATCCTTCACGCGCGGCGGTCCTTGCCATGATCCTGCTCGTCTTCACACTGAGCGCCTTCCTCGCGCAACGCCTGTGGCTACAGGGCAAGAGCTTTGCGACGGTGACAGGCAAGGGAGATTCAGGCGCTCATGGCGCCCTGCCCCGCGGCCTCTCCATCGCCGTCCATGCGCTCGTCATCCCTTGGATGATCTTTACCGTCGTCGTCTACCTCATGATCCTCTTCGGCGGCTTTGTCCGCACTTGGGGTCTCGACAACACGCTGACGGTGGAACATTACGTCAAGGCCTTCTCGATCGGCCTGCGCGACGATGGCGGTCTTGCCTGGACCGGCGTTGCATGGAACTCCTTTTGGACGACGATGGAGATCGCCCTGATCTCCGCGCCCTTGACGGCTGCCGTCGGCCTGCTGACGGCTTATCTGATCGTGCGCCAGAAATTCGTCGGTCGCGGCCTGTTCGAATTCGCGCTGATGATGAGCTTTGCCATCCCCGGCACGGTCATCGGCATTAGCTACATCATGGCCTTTAACCTGCCGCCCCTGGAGATGACCGGAACGGCGCTGATTCTCGTTGCCTGCTTCGTGTTTCGTAACATGCCGGTTGGTGTGCGCGGTGGCGTTGCCGCCATGAGCCAGCTCGACAAAAGCCTCGATGAAGCATCGCTGACATTGCGAGCCGACAGCCTGCGCACCATTCGGAAGGTGATCCTGCCGCTGCTGCGGCCGGCGATCACCGCGGCGCTGGTCTATTCCTTTGTACGGGCCATCACCTCGATCAGCGCAGTTATTTTCCTCGTCAGCGCCCAGTACAACATGTCCACTGCCTATATCGTCGGTCTGGTCGAAAACGGCGAATATGGCGTCGCGATCGCTTATTCCTCCGCGCTTATCGTCGTCATGATATCAGTCATCGCCGGGTTCCAGCTGCTCGTCGGAGAAAGGCGGCTGCGGCGCGTGAACCGTGTCGCGATAATACCGTCGCCGACCGCGCCTACATCCCTCGTTCAGGAGAAAACCGCATGAATCCGAAGGCTCCCGGTTCCGTCGTCTTCGAGAATGTTCGAAAAACCTTCGGAGCGTTCACGGCCATTCCCGATCTCTCGCTCACCATCGAGCCCGGCACGCTCGTCACCCTGCTCGGCCCCTCCGGCTGCGGCAAGACGACGACGCTTCGCATGCTGGCGGGGCTGGAACATCCCTCCTCCGGCCGTATTCTGATCGGCGGCAAGGATGTCACCATGCTTCCGGCAAACGAGCGTGACGTCTCGATGGTCTTCCAGAGTTATGCCTTGTTTCCGCATATGACGGCGCTCGACAATGTCGCCTATGGATTGGAATCCTCCGGCATGAAACGCAGGCAAGCGCGCGAGAAGGCGGAGGGTGCGCTTGGTCTTGTCGGCCTTGCCGGCATGGGCTCGCGTCTTCCGGCCGAGCTCTCCGGTGGCCAGCAGCAGCGCGTCGCCGTGGCCCGTGCGCTCGTCGTTGAGCCGCAGGTTCTGCTTCTCGATGAGCCGCTTTCCAATCTTGATGCCCGGCTGCGCCGGCGCGTGCGGACGGATATTCGCGAATTGCAGCAACGGCTTGGCTTTACCGCCGTCTATGTGACCCATGACCAGGACGAAGCGCTCGCCGTTTCCGATCGCATCATCGTCATGAAGGATGGCGGTATCGCTCAGCAAGGTGCGCCGCGCGAACTCTACGATGCCCCGGCGTCCGCCTTTATCGCCGACTTCATGGGCGAGGCCAATGTCATGCCGTGCGACGTTGTCGAAACCGACAACGATGGTGTCACAATCGCCATCGAAGGACTTCGCCACAGGATCAGCAACCGTTCAGTCAAACACGGCCCCGCCCAGCTTGCCGTCCGGCCGAACGCGATCATTCTGACGCCAAGGACAGGCAACGGCCAGTTCCATGGCCAGATCACTCATTCCGCATACCTCGGCGATCATGTCGAGTATGAGGTAAAGACCGATCGCGGATCGCTCTTCGTTGTCGATGCCACGGTCGATTCCGCCCTTCCTCCCAACACCGATGTCACGATCGCTTTCAAGGATCGCGGCATTGCCGTCATCAGCGACTGATTGCCGTCAAACATCAGACGATTAAGGACATAATTGCATGACCTCCGCTCCCCTCGCCGATCTCGAAGCACGTCTCGCCCTTGCCGAGACCATCGCCCGTGAGGCCGGCAAGCTCGCGCTCGACTATTTCAAGCGCCGCGAGACCCTGATCATCGAAACCAAGCGCGACCCGCAGGATGTCGTTTCGATCGCCGACCGGGAGGTTGAAAATCTCATTCGTGGACGCATCCATGAAGCGCACCCGCAAGATAGCATTCTCGGCGAGGAATATGGTCTGGAAACGGGCAGCTCCGGCTACACCTGGGTCGTCGATCCGATCGATGGCACAAGTCCCTTCGTCAGCGGCATGCCGAACTGGTGCGTTTCCATCGCGGTATTGCATGACGGCATTCCCGTGATCGGCGTCATCTCCGCACCATGCCACGATGAGCTTTACGTCGCCGCGCACGGCAAGGGTGCCACCTTGAACGGCAAGAGCCTCAAGCTGGATGTATCGCGCAACATCCGTAACGCCGTGACCGGCATCGGCGCCAACAACCATGTCTCACCGGCCTTTGTCGCGAAGATGGTCGAGCAGGTTCTCGAAGCCGGCGGCAATTTCATCCGCAACGGCTCGGGCGCCTTGATGCTCGCCTATGTCGCCGCCGGCCGCTTGGTCGGCTATTACGAACCCTATATGCATGCCTGGGATTGCCTGGCCGGCTATTGCCTCGTGAAGGAAGCCGGCGGCTGGTACCATCCCTTTCCGACGGAAGGTGAACGTCTGACCAAGGGATCGGTGGTTCTGGGTGCCGCCCCGGGTGCGATCGATGATCTTAAAAAGATAGCTGGCTTATAAGTTTTCCCGGTAGACAACAGCCGAGTAGGCATTAGTTTAAATGAACGCGCTTGCAAATCTGCCGCCAAATCGGGTGGCCACGCTGCGCAAAGCGGACTGGCTGATCAAGGAGGGTTAGCCAATCGTTTCATGGAAGGGATCATAATGGGAGGAAAAATGCCTAATCGCCTCGCGTGGAGCTGCCTTGTAGCGGCTGCCATTTCATTCGGAGGGACGTCGCACGCGCTTGCAGTGACCGAACTGCAATGGTGGCATGCCATGTCGGGTGCGAACAACGAAGTCGTCGAGCAACTGGCCAAGGAATTCAACGACGGCCAGAAGGACTATAAGATTGTTCCGGTGTTCAAGGGCACCTATCCGGAAGCGCTGAATGCCGGTATTGCGGCGTTTCGCGCCAAGCAGGCGCCGGCGATCCTGCAGGTCTTCGACGCCGGCAGTGGCGTGATGATGGGTGCGGAAGGCGCGATCATGCCGGCGGCTGAAGTTCTGAAAAAGGGCGGCTATACATTCGACAAGTCGCTCTACCTGCCCGGTATCGTTTCCTACTATTCCAAGCCGGATGGCACGATGCTGTCCTTCCCCTATAATTCGTCTTCACCGATCCTCTATTACAACAAGGATACCTTTAGGAAGGCCGGGCTCGACCCCGAGCACCCGCCGAAAACCTGGCCGGAGGTTTTCGACGCCGCCAAGAAGATCAAGTCGAGCGGGGCATCGGCCTGCGGCCTCACCTCGACCTGGCTGACCTGGATTCAGACCGAGAATTTCGCCGCCTGGAACAATATCAGCTATGGCTCCAACGAAAATGGTCTCGGAGGCACCGACGTCAAGCTGGCGTTGAATACGCCTCTCTTCGTCCAGCATTTCCAGTCGATCGCCGATCTCGCCAAGGATGGCACCTTCCGCTATGGCGGCCGCACATCGGAGGCAAAGCAGCTCTTTACCTCGGGAGAATGCGGCATTCTGACGGAATCGTCGGGAGGCCTCGGCGACATCATCAAGAGCGGCATGAATTACGGTATTGGCCAATTACCTTACTACGAAGGCGAAGGCCGCCCACAGAATACCATTCCCGGCGGCGCCAGCCTCTGGGTGTTTGCCGGCAAGAGCGACACAGAATACAAGGGCATTGCCGAATTCTTCCATTTCCTGTCTCAGACCAAGATCCAGGCACGCCTGCATCAGGTTTCCGGATACCTGCCGGTGACGATGGCCGCCTATGAGGAAACAAAAAAATCCGGCTTCTATGACAAGAATCCCGGCCGCGAAACGCCGATCCTGCAAATGCTCGGCAAGGCGCCGACGGCCAACTCCAAGGGCGTTCGCCTCGTCAACCTGCCGCAGGTACGCGATATCATGAACGAGGAGTTCGAGGCGATGCTGGCCGGCAAGGAAGATGCCAAGACGGCGCTCGACAAGGCTGTCCAGCGTGGCGATGCCGCTATCCAGCAAGCCATTGGCAATTGATGGGCTGATGCGATTTGACCCGCGGCCGACAAAGCTGCGGGCCGTTTTCTCGTCCTAGGAGATCGCCGTGCAGCGCGTTGTCTTTCCCAACAAGATCCTACCCTATTTCCTCGTCGCGCCACAAATCGTCCTGACGATCGTGTTCTTCTTCTGGCCGGCAAGCCAGGCGCTTTATCAATCGACGCAGCGCGAAGACCCTTTCGGACTGAAGAGCGGCTTCGTAGGGCTTGCGAATTTTCGCACCATCTTATCCGACGAGACCTACCTGCATTCCCTCCAGGTGACGGTGATCTTCAGTATCGCGACGGCGCTGCTGTCGATGAGCGTCGCGCTCGCGCTTGCAACCGCCGCCGACAAGGTGGTGCGCGGCCAGACACTCTATCGAACGCTGCTGATTTGGCCTTATGCCGTCGCACCCGCCGTCGCCGGCATGCTCTGGCTCTTCATGTTCAATCCTGCAATGGGTACCTTGGCCTATATCCTGCGTCGCAACGGACTTGCCTGGGACCCCCTGCTGAACGGCAATCAGGCCATGGTGCTGGTCATCATCGCCGCCGCCTGGAAGCAGATTAGCTATAATTTCCTGTTCTTCGTTGCCGGACTGCAGGCAATCCCAAAATCGTTGCTGGAAGCCGCATCCATCGACGGCGCCCGCGGCAACCGGCGCTTCTGGACGATCGTCTTTCCCCTGCTTGCGCCGACGACCTTCTTTCTCCTGGTGGTCAACACGGTCTACGCCTTCTTCGACACCTTCGGCATCATCCATGCCGTCACCGGCGGTGGGCCGGCGAAGGCGACGGAGACCCTCGTCTACAAGGTCTACAATGACGGCTTCGTCAATCTCAACCTCGGCTCTTCCGCGGCTCAGTCCGTCATCCTCATGGTGATTGTCATAGCGCTGACGGCATTCCAATTCCGCTTCGTCGAGAAGCGTGTGCATTATGCGTGAGGATTACCGATGATCGAAAAGCGTCCCGTCGCCAATCTCATCGGCCATCTGATGCTGGTCATCGGCATTATCATCGTCGCCTTCCCGATCTATTACACCTTCGTTGCCTCGACGATGACGTCGGCCGAGATTTTGCGGCCGCCGATCTTCCTGCTGCCCGGCGGCCATTTCGTCGAGAACTATGGCGAGGCGCTGAACGGCGGTGTCGAGCGCGTGGTCGGCGTCAGCCTTGAACGGATGCTCTGGAACACGTTTGTTGTCGCTGTCATCATCGCCGCCGGCAAGATCGCGATCTCCTTTCTCTCGGCCTTCGCCATTGTCTTCTTCCGCTTTCCGCTGCGGATGGTGTTCTTCTGGATGATCTTCGTCACGTTGATGCTGCCGGTGGAAGTACGCATCCTGCCGACCTACAAGGTCATCGTGGATCTCGGCATGATCGACACTTATGCCGGCCTGACCCTGCCGCTGATGGCATCAGCGACCGCGACGTTCCTGTTTCGGCAGTTCTTCTTGACGGTGCCGGGTGAACTCCTTGAAGCCGCCCGCATCGACAATGCCGGCCCATTCCGCTTCATGCGCGATATCCTGTTGCCGCTATCGAAAACCAATATCGCCGCCTTGTTCGTGATCCTCTTCATCTATGGCTGGACGCAATATTTGTGGCCACTATTGGTCACGAATGACGCGAAGATGTCGACGATCATCATCGGGCTCCGGAAGATGGTGGATTTCGCCGACGCGGCGACACCGTGGAATTTTGTGATGGTAACGGCGATCTTGGCGATCATTCCGCCCATCCTCGTCGTGGTGCTGATGCAGCGCTGGTTCGTCAAAGGTCTGGTGGAGACGGAGAAATAATGGCCGGGATCACTCTCAAGGACGTCCGCAAAAGTTACGGCGGCAACGTCGACGCGATCAAGGGTGTGTCGCTCGATATCGCCGATGGCGAACTTATCGTCCTGGTCGGGCCTTCCGGCTGCGGCAAGTCCACGCTCCTGCGCATGATCGCAGGCCTTGAAGCCATCACCTCAGGCGAAATCAACATAGGCAGTCGTATCGTCAATCGTCTGGAACCCTCGGAGCGCGACATCGCGATGGTCTTTCAGAACTATGCGCTTTATCCGCACATGACGGTGCGACAGAATTTGGCATATGGCCTGAAGAACAGGAATGTCCCAGCAGCCGAAATAGACCAGCGCATCCAATCAGCGGCACGATCGCTTGAAATCGAACCCCTCCTTGAGCGCAGACCACGTCAACTCTCCGGCGGTCAGCGGCAACGCGTAGCGATGGGTCGTGCCATCGTGCGCGAGCCGGCGGCGTTTCTGTTCGACGAGCCGCTTTCCAATCTCGATGCCAAGCTGCGGGTGCAAATGCGTGTCGAGATCAAACGGCTGCAACGATCTCTCGCGACCACGAGCGTCTATGTCACCCATGACCAGATGGAGGCCATGACGCTGGCCGATCGCCTGGTCGTCTTGAATGGCGGACGGATCGAGCAGGTCGGCACACCCATCGAGCTCTATGAACGACCGGCCACGACCTTCGTTGCGACCTTCATAGGCTCGCCTTCGATGAATCTTCTGAAACCTACCGAAAACAGCACAATTGTGCTTTCGCCTGACAGCCGCCTTGGCGCCGCTGACATGACGGTCGGCGTCCGGCCCGAGGATCTTCACCTGGCCGGCGGTGCGAGCGATGCGGCTTTCAGCGCGAAAGTGCGTATCCAGGCGGTGGAGCTCGTCGGGGCGGAGAGCTATGTCTACGGCACCCTGGCGGACGGCCAAACCGTCGTCTTTCGAGTTTCGGGGCGGTCCCGGCTCGCAATGGACACAGAATGCGTGGTTACCGCTTCCGCCGAGAGCCTGCATTTCTTCGACGGTCACGGGAACCGATTAGACCGCGCATAAGCAGTTCAAATCTTGTGATGAGGCTGTCAGAGAGCGCCGTTTTGGGGATGTCTCGGCTTTCCATGTCGGGCCTCCTCATTTATGACGGATTTATGACAACGCCTGTTTGGAGTGCGGAAAGTGAACTGGTTTCGTAGACTGATGCCGAGAGAAGACCGGTTTTTTGATCTTTTCTCTCGACATTCGCGCACGATCGTCAGCGCGGCGGAAGCTCTGAACGAATTGCTGGCCGGCAAAGACACGGAGCAGCACTGCCAGCGCATTGTTGAGCTCGAGAACGAGGCCGATGACATCACGCGCGAAGTTCTGCTTGCCACTCGGCGCAGTTTCATCACGCCCTTTGACCGTGGCGACATCAAGGATCTCATCATGTCAATGGACGATGCGATCGACATGATGCACAAGACGGTCAAGACGATCCGGCTATTCGAACAGGACAGCTTTGATCCCGGTATGCAGGAAATGGGCAAGGCGATCGTCGAGGCCGCAAAACTGGTAGCCGAGGCAATCCCTCTCCTTGATCGCATGAGTGCCAACTCTTCTCGCCTCAGCGCGCTCACCGAAGAGGTCGTAAAGGTCGAAGGTCGCTCCGATGAGCTACATGATCAAGGTCTAAAAGATCTCTTTCGCCGATATGGCGGCACCAATCCAATGGCATACATCATCGGCAGCGAGATCTTTGGTGAATTGGAGAAGGTCGTCGACCGTTTCGAGGATGTTGCCAATGAAATCAACGGCATCGTAATCGAGAACGTCTGATGGAGGCCACTCTCGCTTTCCCATTGCTGGTGGGCCTCATCGCGGTGGCATTGTTCTTCGATTTTTTGAATGGGCTGCACGACGCAGCCAACTCAATTGCCACCATCGTCTCGACCCGGGTCCTGCGACCGCAATACGCCGTGTTATGGGCCGCATTCTTCAATTTCATCGCTTTCCTGTTCTTCGGGCTCCACGTCGCCGAAACCCTCGGCACCGGCATTATCGATCCCAACATAGTCACGCCACAGGTCATCTTCGCCGCCCTGATGGGGGCGATCATATGGAATATCGTGACTTGGGTACTGGGCATCCCATCAAGCTCGTCGCATGCTCTGGTCGGTGGCCTCGTAGGTGCCGGCGTGGCGAAGATTGGCATGGATGCCATTGTTTGGTCCGGCCTGCTTAAGACGGCCGGTGCCATCGTCATGTCGCCACTGCTTGGCTTCGTGCTCGCGCTCTTCCTCGTGCTATGCGTGACATGGATATTCGTTCGCCAGACGCCTTTCGCCGTCGACAGCACCTTCCGCGTCCTGCAATTCGTCTCCGCTTCTCTCTACTCCCTCGGCCATGGCGGAAACGACGCCCAGAAGACCATGGGCATCATCGCCGTACTGCTCTACTCCCAAGGTCATACCGGAGCGGAGTTCCACGTGCCCCTGTGGGTGGTGTTATCCTGTCAGTCCGCGATGGCGCTCGGAACACTGTTTGGCGGTTGGCGGATCGTGCACACGATGGGCTCGAAGATCACGAGGCTCAATCCAATGCAGGGCTTTTGCGCTGAGACCGGTGGCGCCTTGACCTTGTTCGCCGCGACATGGCTTGGCATCCCGGTCTCGACGACCCATACGATCACGGGCGCAATCGTCGGTGTCGGCGCCGCGCGGCGGATCTCGGCGGTTCGATGGGGATTGGCGAGCAATATCGTCGTCGCATGGATAATAACCCTGCCCGCGGCGGCGGCTATCTCGGCAATAGCCTACTGGATCACGAACTGGGTGGGATAAAGCCGCCAAGCCCTATTGCGCAACCGCGAGGTTCAGTCCCCTTGCCCGCCGGCATCGTCCTTGTGCTTGTTTTTCTTGGAAGACGGCTTCTCTCCCTTTTTCATGACCGGCGGGATGGCCGGCCTTTCGACCGCACCGGTCGCGCCCTCGGTCTCCTCATATTTCGCTGGTCGCGAGCGAGGGGGATCCGTCATCTCTTCATGTTTCCGCTTCTTCATGACAGCCCTTTCCAGGTGGTCATCCGCCGGACGGAACTATTCCGCGTTGAGATGGTTCCCAAGCATCGTCTGGATGATCGAAAGGCTTGCATTTTGGATCTCGAATAATGTCGTTTTTCCGACGATATTGCTGCCCCACCTCGACGAATAATTGTGCTTAAGAAGATCTGAACCATCTACCTTCGGTCGTTCGACTGTTAACCAGCCCGCGGCGGAAGCGCTGACACTGAGCCAGGGATGGCGTGTCGCTGGTGTCATCCCATTCGCTGGTATTCCAGATCGCCTCAAAGGAGTAGCATGCCAATCGACGCGGTCACGTTCGCGGCGTTCACTTGACGGATCGCCGCTTTATCCATCGTCAGCGGCTAAAGAAGGATTGAACGACGTCCACAAGACGTTTCATGTCGGTGGGCTTCCCGAGATTGAGTGCCTTGGCCAAAACATCATGCCGGGCAAGTTCCGCCGCATCGCTTGCACTGGCGAGGACGAACGGGACATCCCATGATTTTAAAAGGAAAGCGACCGGAGTAACCTTCTCGCTGCCGAGAGTGACGTCCAGAACAGCGGCATCCGGACGTTGGCTCCTCAGCAGGTCGAGGGCTTGCCCGACCGAGCTCGCCGGGCCCAGGACCTCGAATCCGCTACTGGTCAACACGCTTTCCAGCTCCAGGGCGATAAGGAACTCGTCTTCAACCACAAGAACGATCCTGCCAAGAGCCTTGTCATTTTCAGGTTCGCTCATGAACGTTTCCAAGGGAGCTTGATGATGGCAGTCAAACCTTTTGGATTGAAGTTAAGTTCCACCGTTCCACCAAGATGTCGGCAAGTGCCTTCGATCAGCTCGGTACCGTAGCCTCTTCTCGTCGGCGGCATGATCGCGGGGCCGCCCGTTTCGCGCCACCGGCATACGAAATAAGAGCGGCTCTCCGGCACTTCCTCCAGTGACCATTCGACATGCAAGGCACCGCTTGGGGCGGATAGCGCGCCGTACTTCAACGCATTCGTTGCCAGCTCATGGAACATCATGCTGACTGGCACGATCTCCGAGCCCCGAATCTGCACTCTTGGCCCCCGGCAATGGAGACGATCCATTCCAGGCTCGCTGACCGATTGCCTCAGCAGGGTTTCAAAATCGGTCGTTTCATTGATGGCCGCGATCTCCTGGGCATGAAGAGTGACCTCGAGGCGTCCCAGGAAACGATCACGGTAGTCAACGGCCGTCAGATCTTCCGCATTCATCTGCATCGCTAGCGATCGCACGACCGCGAAAAGGTTCTTCATCCGATGGCGTGTTTCCGAAATGATGAAATCCTTCTCGGCCTCGTGCCGCTGCATTTCCGTCACGTCGTCGAAGAGGACAAGGATGTTGGTGCTATTGTCATCCGGGTGCACAAGACGGCGCGCATCGACGTGGAACGTGCGTCTGCCGATAGTTGGAAAATCATGCGCGACTTCGTACCCGATGACAGCGGCTGCTTTTGGGATGACCGCGGCGATCAGCTGCCGGAGTTCGGCAATATCCCACTGACCATTGCCGAGATCAAAGAAACTCTCTCCCAGAATATCATCCCGCTCGACCTCGAACGTTTTCAAGAAAGCGTTGTTTGCGGTCGCGACGCACAAGTTCTGATCAAGAACGACAATCGGCTGCGTCATCGTATCGACCACTCCCTGCGCCTGGACATGTCCGGTTCGCAAAAGGCGGTATAGATCTTCCAGCATCATTCCCCTTGCTCCAGCAGATGCACCCGACATATGTCACAGGTTTCCCGGTAAAAGTAATGGCCGCCCGAGCCCTGGCAAGACCGGCAACGAAGGCGATGCCGTCGAGGGAATTCGATCGCCTCCCCGCCTTCCTCGCTGCACTATCCTCAATGAAGAGACATTTCGTTAGAATGCGGTGAAGCCGAAGAGGTGCACACCTTTCTAACCAGGCCCTGAAAAAGTATCAGCACATGCCAAATCCGAACAGACGACGTTCATTGCGAAGAATATTCATCCGGTTCTCGAGTGTCCCAGCGATCCTGTTTCTTTGCCAACGCTATGTCCGCAATTCAGTTCCCCGATGCTTGTCCACCTACCGGTTTCGGAACCCCTAGGCGCTCCGCACTTAGCAGCCGGCCTCGAATGATGGAAGCATGACAAGCGCTGCGGCGCGCCGAGGGGGCTGGGAGGGAGAACATTAAATCTTCGAACCACTGGTATTGACCATCGTGCCGACGTGGGGCGTCACTGGCGGGGGCGCGACGACGTACCGAAAAGCGACCGCTGTGATCCGCACCTTCATGAGCATTGGCATGCTCGCCGGTGGCCAAGGCGGAAATGCCGGCAAGAACGGCTTGCCGGCATAAGGGAACTGTGGCCCCATCCGGGTGCCTGCCAATGGGAACAAGCACGTCTTGGCGCGAGAAAGCGCCTACGTTGACATTAGCCAATCAGGTTATCGATGCGGATCGGAAGTTTGCGGATACGCTTGCCGGTAGCGTGGTAGACCGCACTGGTGATCGCGGCCGCCGTTCCGACGTTGCCGAGTTCGCCAAGCCCCTTGACGCCCGCCGGGTTGACGTCCGGATCGGTCTCCGACACAAGGATGACTTTTACGTCCTGGATGTCTGCATTCACCGGCACGAGATAGTCCTGCAGATCCCGATTGACGACGCGGGCATCGCGCCGGTCGAATTCGGTCGCTTCGTGAAGGGCCGACGAAATTCCCCAGATCATCCCGCCCATGAGCTGGCTGCGCGCCGTCCGGGTATTCATGATCCGGCCAGCTCCAAAGGCGCCGACGATCCGAGGGACGCGGATTTCCCGGGTTCTTCGATGAACCCGGACCTCGACGAATTCAGCACCGAAGGCATATTTTACCTTCTTGCCTTGATCACCGCTCACCATTTCCAGTTTGCCCTTGTACAGGTTGGAAACGGCTTCCTCGGAAGCAGTGTCAGGACGAAATTCGCTATATTGCTCGATGACGCCGGCTCCCAACTGCTTGAAAGCGTCCTTGAGGCCCTGCGAGCTCTCGCCGATGACGAGCTTACCCTCTCTGAGCATGATCGAGTGCGGATCTCGGCCGGCGAGTGGCCCGTCATTTGATGTCACCGCCGCGTAGGCGAGCTTTTCGCGGATTTCCCAGCAGGCTTTGATGATCGCTGAAGAGACGCTGGCCGTCGTATTCGAGCCTCCGGCAACGGGCGCCGGCGGAAGCCGCGTATCACCCATCTCGATCTCGACGGCGCTTACGTCGAGCCCCAATTGTTCGGCCGCAACCTGGGCGGCAATCGTGCGCACCCCGGTGCCGATTTCATGGGAGGCGGTCTGGACCCGTGCCCGCCCATCATCGGTCAGGGTGACGCGAACTGCGCAAGGCGCGATATTGGTCGGATAGATCGCCGTCGCGCAGCCCATGCCGACAAGCCAGTCGCCATCCCGCATGCTGCCTACATCCGGATTGCGCTTCGACCAGCCAAATTCGCGGGCCGCCTCATCGTAGCATTCCATCAGCGAGCGGCTGGAGAAGGGGCGGCCTTCGATCGGCTCCTTCACGGCATCGTTGACGCGCCTGAACTCTACCGGATCCATGTTAAGAGCAACCGCCATCTCGTCCATCGCGCTTTCCAGTGCATAGACATAGGGGGTTTCCGGTGGGGAACGCATATAGCTCGGCGTCGGCCTGTCCGCCTTGACCAGAAAAACCTTGGTCAGTACCGATCCATAATCATACATGAGGCCGGTTGTCTTCGTTCCGCCGACCACATAAGGATCCGGACGGGACGTCACCTCCCAGCCCTCGTGCTTTAGAGCAGTTATCTTGCCGTCCCGCGACGCGCCAATCTGGATATGGTGGCGCGTTTCGGCACGGTAGGTCTGCGTGGTGAACGCCTGTGGTCGGGTAACGACACACCGCACCGGCCTGCCAAGCCTGCGCGCGGCAAACGCGACGATGGCTGTTCGCGGCGTTATCGGCCCCTTCGATCCGAAGGCACCCCCGATGTAGGGACTGACCACCCTTACTTGATCAGGTTTGATCTTCAGCTGCCGCGCGATCTCGACTTTCCAGCCGTAGACATTCTGGCTCGGTTCATGAACAACGAGTTCATCCCCTCGCCAATAAGCAGTCGTGGAGAACAGTTCGATCGGATTGTGATGTTGCGTCGGCATCTCGTATTCGGCGTCGATCTTGACGTCCGCGGCAGCAAAGGCGGCGTTGAAATCGCCCGCCTTGACGTCTTCCTTGAACTGCTTGCTCGCTTCTGCCGCAGCCACGGTTTCCGTGCCCTCCGACCCGAAGCTCGTGCTCGGCTTCTCCGCCTCGTAATCGGGGGTGATGCGCATGGCGCCTTCGCGGGCGGCCTCGATGGTCTCGGCCAAAACCAGCGCGATGATCTGGCCGTCATGCCAAATCTTCGTATCATGGAGAGGCCCGATGGAAGTCGATCCCGATGTCCCGAATTCGGGGGGTTCCAGCTCATCTCGGATGCTCTCATGAGTAATGACGTCAATTACACCTGGCACGGCCCGCGCCTGGTCCAGATGCAGCGATGTCAAGCGACCCCGCGCTACAGCACTGGTCACCAGCATCGCATGCGCGAGATTGTTGACCGGAATGTCGGCGGGATAGGATGCCTTTCCCGTAACCTTGAGGCGGGCATCGATCCGCGGCAGTGGCTCACCCATGTTTTCCTTTGCAGGTGGTGCGGCCTCGTTCATGGTCATATCCTCATATCCCGAACCTCGAGCAAGGCCCGTATCAATGTCTGTTTTCCAAGCTCGATCTTGAAGGCGTTATGCTCGCGCGGCCGGGCGTCCGCAAACGCGGCCTGTGCCGCGATTGAGGCGCTTTCCTCCGTGAGGGGCTTGTTCCGGAGCACCTCCTCGGCCGCCGTGGCGCGCCAAGGAACGGTGGCCAGCCCGCCAAGACCGATACGCGCATCGCGCACGATATCTCCATCGAGGTTGATTGCGACGGCTATGGAAGCGAGGGCGAAGGCATAGGACTGACGGTCGCGTATCTTGAGGTAACGAGATCGTGCAGCCCAGGCCGGGACATTCACCGCGATGGCCGTAATGATCTCGCCTGGCCGCAGCGTCGTTTCGACATCCGGCCGATCGCCCGGCTGGCGATGCAGTTCTGCAAAGCGGATACGCCGTCTGCCGGATTGGCCTGATATGTCGACGGAGGCATCGAGAGCAATCAGCGCCTGGGCAAAGTCTCCATGATAGGTCGCTATACAGGAGTCGCTAGTCCCGAGCACCGCATGCTGCCGGTTGAAGCCTTCGATGGCAGCGCAGCCGGAGCCGGGATCGCGCTTGTTGCAAGGCCATGAAATCTCGCGGAAATATTCGCAGCGCGTCCGCTGCAGCACATTGCCGCCAAGGCTTGCCATATTGCGGATCTGTCGGCTGGCCGCGAGTTTCAGGCTTTCGGCAAGCATCGGGCATCTTCGGTTGATTTCCGGATGGTCCTCGACCTCGCTCATGCGGACCAGAGCGCCGAGACGAATGTCGGGATCACCGATCTCGATCGTCTTCAATGATCGATCCTCGATGCAGTTGATATCCACCAGACGCGACGGCCGATTGACGCCGAGCCGCATGTAGTCGGACATGTTCGTGCCACCGGCGATGAACTGTGACGGCGCGGCGGTTGGAGGAATTTCCTTTGCTTCGCTCGCCTCCGCGATGGCCCTGCCGACATCACGAGCAGTTTGATAACTGAAAGGTAGCATCAGAGCTTCTCCATCTCGTCGCGGGCCTGTTTCACGGCAGCGAGGATGTTGGGGTAAGCCGCGCATCGACAGATATTGCCGCTCATGTATTCGCGAATGTCGGCATCGTTACCGGCATGTCCTTCGTGCACGCAGGCAACCGCGGACAGGATCTGACCGGGCGTGCAGTAACCGCATTGGAAGGCGTCATGGTCGATAAACGCCTGCTGCATCGGATGCAGACGCCCATTAACCGACGAAAGACCTTCGATCGTGGTGATCTTGTGCCCGTCATTCATCGCCGCGAAACTCATGCAGGACAAGGTCCGCTTTCCATCGGTGAGCACCGTGCACGCTCCACATTGCCCGTGGTCGCAGCCCTTTTTTGTACCCGTCAGGCCCGCATGGTCACGAAGGAGATCCAGGAGCGATGTGCGCGGGTCAACGCTGAACTGATAGGGTTGGCCATTGATCTTCATCTTTATCGGGACCGTGGACTGCGTCGACACCGCAGCGAGCCGCGCTTCTTGCTCTTTCGAGGCAGCACCGACTGAAATGGCCGTTGCAGACGTGATTGTCCCGGCCAGGAGTGTGCGCCTCGTGACCCCCGAGGCCGGGGCTTCTTCTGGATTAGACATCCGATACCCTTTCCGATGTCGATTTCAGCAGGAAGACCACACGGTCCGAAGGACCGCCGTGAGCACGCCTAACCATGAATTCGCCACAGGGTTCCCGGCGACTTCGCCACGAAATTGTCCTCGCTCAGTCAGTCGCCCTTTTTCTCAGCCTCGACGATACCATCGACCTTCCGGTGGATATTGGCTAAAGACGCCGCCCAATCCCGGAGATCGGCGACGACGAGATCCGGCACTTCCATGCTGGCGAAATGCCCGCCGCGATCGTGTTCTCGCCAATGAACGACGTCGTAACCCTTTTCGACCCAGCTCCGTGGCGGCCGCGGATGACGCGGATCGGGGAAGCTCGCGAACCCCACCGGGACGGGGACCCGACATCCTTCCGGCAGGCGTCGTGCACCCTCTGATTCTGCACCAGCGTACATCCAGGTCGCCGATCCGAAGCTATTGGTCATGACGGTCAGCATGAGGTTAGTGATGAGGGTATCGAGACCGAAGACCTCATCGATCGCACGCCCACGCAGATCCGCCCAGTCATGGAAGCGCTCGAGAATCCAGGCCGCCTGTGCGACGGGATTACCCGCCGCCAGGAAGGCGAGCGACTGCGGCCGCGTCGCGTGGAGCCGGCTGTATGCACCGAGCCGGTTTTCGGCCGCTTCGAATGCCTCGAGATAGGCGCGTTCCGCGTCGGTCGTCGGCGCCGCCGCGGGTTGCGCGCCGGGATAGTCGATGTGGATGCCGCGTACGTCTTCGCGGTGATCCAGAGCGAGCCAGGCGGCGATGACGACACCCCAGTCGGTCCCCGCCACCAGATAATCTTGATAGCCAAGCGCGTCGCGCATTAGGCGCGCAAGCCACCCGGCGGTGACGCGCGGGCCGACTGGCGCGGCCGGCTTATCCGAATAGCCGTAGCCGGGCAGCGAAGGGATGACGAGGTCGAATGCATCCATCGGCGTGCCGCCGAAGCGTGACGGAAAAGCCAGTGCATCGATGACCGGCCAGAACTGGTAGACCGAACCCGGCCAACCGTGGATCAGCAGGAGCGGACGCCGCCCCTGCGCCTCGCCGCGTACATGAACGACGTGCAGCCGCATCCCCGGCGCGACTTCGGCGAGCAGCTGCGGATAACGGTTGAGTATGCCCTCGCCGGCTTCGATATCATAGCTGTCTGCCCAATGACGGCAAAAACGGCGCAGGAAATCGGGATCACAGCCATAACGCCATCCGCTGTCCGCAGCGTTGTACGGCCATTCAAAGCCGCGAATGCGCGACCGCAACAACGCGAGCGCGGATGCATCCCAGCGTATATGAAAGTCATTGTCCGGCATCTACAGGAAACACTCAGCGGCCGTTGAAGTTCCGCATGAAAGACCCTCACGACAAGCCGGGATGCGGGCGGGTACGTAGCGGGATCTCGTCGGCGATGCACGAAAACGTCAAACGCCACCGATGTCGCGATCGCCGGCGCTCTGCTGACGAAATGGAAACTCCTCGATCGATGCCAACATATCGTTCTTCTTCAGGAACCGCTCGAAGTTCTTCCTCACGGCACTCAATGGAAACTGATCGACTACCGCATCTCTGCAGGCCCGCAGCATGACGACATGCGCGACGTCGCGTTTCTCCTCCGGCCATTCCTCAAGGAAATCAATGATGTCGTCGAGGCAGCATATTTCCTGAATGAAGTGCTTCCCTCTCACGAAAAGAGGGCGGTCAAACACGTGACTTGTCATTGTTTCCTTCCTTTACCTGGTGTGCCGATGGCCGAAAAATTTAGAAAGCGCATTTTTCTCCGCAAGAGGTGAAGCTCGCAACGAGCTTGGCCAGGACACGATCAATGTCGCGAAGCATCGTCTATTCACCAAAGGGATAGGTTTCCGGCATGCCGCGATGGTGCTCAATCCCAAGCGGCTCCACTGCCTGCGTCTCATCGAACCAGACATAGGCATCGAATTGCTCGGGAAGGATCGCCTGGCTGTAATGGCTCCACAGTTCGGTGTCGGGCCGATAGATGACGCCGATGAAGCGCTCCAGTCGTGGCTCGGAAAGGCGGCGCCGGAGTGGCTCGTGCTTGCCAGGCGACAGGTCGAGCAGGAAGCTGTCACCTCCCGCATCATGACACATCCGCTCGTAACTGTCAGGTCGGGAGGGATTCACATGCATGACTTCCATGTCTCCATCCCAGTCATGCGCGGCGGCCACCGTGCCAGTATGGGTGCCGAAACCGATGAGAGCCGCCTCGCCTCCGAAAGCCTCTCGACAAAGCTGGCCGATATTAAGCTCATCACGCGTTGCACCCATATCGGTAAAGCGTGCGTCACCGATATGACTGTTGTGCGCCCAGACGATCGCCTTGGCATCCGGTCCCTTCGCGTCAAGCAGGCGTTGCAGCGTTTCAAACATATGGGTATCACGCAGGTTCCAGCTTTCCGCTCCGCCATAATACATGATGCGGTAGTAGCGCTCCGCGGAAGCGATCAGCCGGGCATTCTGGGCGGCATCGAGGAAAGCGTCGCCGTCGTGCCTGGCATAATCCAGCCGCCTGCGTAAAAGATCCTGGCATTGGTCGATCACCGCCTGCTCACATTCCGCGTAACCGCGACTGAGCGCCGCCCGGCCATAGGTCGCGGGGTTTTTCTGCCAAGGCGTCAGGCAGCCGTAGCGCTCACGGGCGATCGCTGCCGCCTGCGGGTCGACCGTATCAAGATAGTCAAGCACTGCACCGATCGAGCCGGACATGTTGTAGATGTCGAGCCCGTAGAAGCCGGTGCGGTCCTCTGCGTCGATAGCTGCGTTATGCTTGCGCATCCATTCGATCAGCGCTTGGATCTCTGTGTTGCGCCACATCCAGGTTGGAAACCGTTGGAATGGTGTCTCCTCACGCCCTGAGGCCGACCGATGTCTGACATATCGATCTACTTTCGCCGCGTCCGGCCAATCCGCTTCGACCGCAACAATTGTGTATCCTCGACGGGTGATCAGGCAGCGCGTGATCGCAGCCCGGGCACGATAGAATTCGGCGGTTCCGTGGCTCGCCTCCCCGAGCAAAACGACGCGCCGGTCGCCGAAGCGGTCGAAAAGATGCCCGAAGGCAGGATCATCGAAGTTCGGTAGGTCTTCCGCTGCTTCGGTAATCAACTCCGGCAGGCTCTGCTTTCGAGACGCGCCCGGCTTATGATTGCTTGCCGCGCGCCGGCCATCCTCGGACCAGCCTTGCTCGCCGATCAGGGGCACAAACATCACAGCACCGAGATCCGTCTCCTCATAGCGTACCGCCGTGCGCCGAACGATCTTGCACAACCTCTGACCGAACTCCTCGCCCACGGGGATTACAAGCCGCCCGCCAATCGCGAGCTGTTCCTTCAGCGCTTCCGGCACGGCAGGGCCGCCCGCAGCCACCAGAATGGCGTCGAATGGCGCCTGGTCGGGAAATCCACGCGTACCGTCGCCGGCAAATATCTCCACATTGTCATAGCCGAGGTCGGACACGCGCCGTCTCGCCGGCACCGCCAAGGCTTCATGGCGTTCGATCGCATAAACATTCGCCGCGATCTGGCCGATCACCGCGGCCGCGTAGCCCGAGCCGGCTCCCACCTCGAGCACGCGATCGCCCGGGCGCACCTCCGCCGCCTCGATCATCAAAGCCACGATATAGGGCTGGGAAATGGTCTGCCCCTCACCGAGAGCGAGAGGCGCATCCTCATAGGCGAACTCGGCCATGCCCTCGGCGACGATGCGTTCTCTTGGTACGGCACGCATCGCATTGAGAACATACTCGTCCCGTATCCCGCGTCGCTTGATGTGCGCCTCGACCATATAATCGCGCATGCGCTGGTAGTCGGCCATCTTGGCCTCCTTGCCCTTTCCTCGCCGTTCCAGCGACTTTCGGGCGTGGTGTAAGGGCGAATCCGCTCCTATGGATTGTTCAAGAACGACACCGACCACGTCTGCTAAGCTCAACAGCGATCGACATAGCGGTTCCCGTTGCGGTCGCGGTAGTAGCAGCGGCCGGGCTGTCCTGCGACGTTCCCGATCAAGGCGCCGGATACTCCGCCCACGGCTGCACCGACCGCGGCGCCGCGAACATTGCCTGTTGCTACGCCGCCAACGACGGCGCCCGTGGCGGCGCCGATCCCGGCGCCTTGCTCTGTCGAAGAGCAAGCCGTGAGACACAACGCTACGCTGGTAACAATGATAAACGTTTTCATTTGAACCTCCATTTCAGTTCGCTCCAGCCGGCGTATCAACAACGACGATCAAGTAAGCGGATCTTCTCGCCGAACATATTACGCATCCTGGTCAAAATGCCCGGCCGATCGCCTGCAGCAATGATTGCACGAACGTTATGCGCGGCCGTCGATGCACGCACCGTTGGCCCGAAGTGGCAATGACAGACAAGCTTATGCAAGTGATTGTCACTCAGTTCGAAGAATCGCTTGGCTTCGCCGTAGCTGTCGTCTTTCAGGCCTGCTTCTTGCATAAGCTGGTCGGCAAACGCCACTGACAGAGGCGAGTTGTCCGCGCGCATGAGCGCGCGTTCCCTCGCAGGTTGAAATTCTATCTCCTCCAGGGTTGAAAGTGCTTGATGCCCACAGTCATCGAGAAGATCCACCCAGCGTTCGAGACGTTCGCGCCTGGTCATCGCGGGCAGCCGGTGCGGATATCCAAGATTGACATTGGCAACGGTCTGAATGTCTTGAAGGGGCATGGTGCTTCATTGAATGCTCCTTTCAGATAGAGCTCGCAGCCGGCTATAGTCACGATAGTGGTCCGTCAGTCAGACGGCAGCGCATCTCGATTTATTTCGCCTTTGGCCAATCGGGTCAGCAGGATGTCCGTCTGCTTCTCCTCTTCGAGGCTCCGGTGCAGCACCTCCTGATCCTCTCGCAGGTCCAGCTGGCCGGCCAGAGCGGCGGCCGTGCCGTATGCCGCGATCTCGTAATGTTCGAGCCTCTGAGCGGAAGCGATTAGACCAGCGTCACGCAGGTCATTTCCCTTCAGCATGGAAGCCATTTTTTCGGTCTCATGGATCAGAGCCTGCATCGCCTGATCCGTATGGGCTGCCGGGGTGGCTCCATGCTTCTGCAGGAGTGACACGAGGCGGTCCTTTTGCACCTCGGTTTGCGCGCGATGGTGGACCAGTGCATCCTTTAATGACGGATGTGCTGCGACCTCAGCCATTCGCAGCAACGAATCGGCGAGTTGACTTTCGACACTGACAAGCTCCTGAAGCTCGGCGAGATACATGTCCTTGAAACTGCTGATCTGCATCACAGCAATCCTTTCACCGCTTTGATCGGGTAATGAGCTTCCTAACCGGAGCAATGACCAAATGTTCCGATCAAATTCCAAAGCGGGTTTGAGCGATCCTGGAAGCCTCCCATTGAGCTGCTGCTCGGCTCAATACCGCGTTCCACGCCAACAAGGCTTTCGCCTCCCTCGCCCTTTCATAATCCCGCATTCCAGCTGTCTGACCCGACCATCAGCCTTGGAACAATAGGCATGCGCTATGGTTAGTCGTGTGACCATTTCATCCGCCCCGAGCCTGAGGCCAAGGAAGTGATTAATCGATCATGGACATGCCGATGACGAAACATATTAGAACACGCGATCTCGATATCGCCTATGAGGAAGCCGGTGACCCGCGCGGGAAGCCCATCGTGCTTGTCCATGGTTGGCCCGACGATGTCCGTTGTTGGGATAAGATCGTTCCTGCTTTAGTGGATGGCGGTCATCGCGTCATTGCTCCATATCTGCGCGGCACCGGTCCTACGACCTTTCTCTCGGCAGACACGATGAGGAGTGGCGCAATCGCGGCGCTAACCGAGGACCTAGCCGAATTCCTCGAAGCGCTCGACCTGAGTGACGTGGTGATCTGCGGTTATGATTGGGGTGCGCGTGCCGGTTATGGCGTGGCGGCACTCTTTCCCGCGCGTCTGCGCGGCCTGGTGGCAATGGCTGCGGGTTACGCTACCTCCCAGCCCATCAAGGAGATAAGCTACGACCTGGCAAAGGCATATTGGTACGAGTGGGTAGTTGCACTCAAGCAGGGACAGGAGGCAATGGACAAAGACCGGCTCCGCCTTGCCAGATTTCTCTGGGCGACCTGGTCTCCCGATTGGCCGACGAAATGGCACCCTCGCTTCAGAACGACGATTGGGCGCCGATCAGCATTCATGCTTATCTGCAGCGTTGGAAAGAGACACCCGGCGCGCCCGAGCACGAGGATGTCGAGCGCGGGCTTGCCGAAAACCCGGCGATCCAAGTTGCGACCCTGGTACTGCACGGCGCTTCCGACGGGTGTAATCTCGTTGATACCTCGGCTGGCAAGGACCAGTATTTCGCGGCACAATATGAACGCGTTGTTCTCGACGCGATCGGCCATTTCATTCCCCAGGAAGCACCGAAGCAGACCCTTGATGCGATCTTGCGCCTCACCACCCGTTGACGAGCACCTTCGGCGTTCGCCTCCGGGGCCAACGGCATCGCCGGCGCGGTCTAAAATCGTTGGGCACACATCCTCGACAGGATGACCAGGAAATCAGGCGCGCCGTCTCGATCAGGCGATGCTGATTTACCTGCCGCTTTTCGCATGTGCACACATCATTACGCCGCCGTCATTTGACCTGGGACGACACCGCCCCCGCGGTCGGCGGAACCGGCTCGCCGGGATGAAGTGCAAAGGCAAAATAGACAGCGATGAGGCAGGCAAGAACGAAAATCGTCACGACGAAAATCATCATGCGACGGCGTGCATCTGAGTGGTGGTCCATGTGGTCTCCTCGCGAGCTACTAACGCATGCTTGTCCGTTCGGCATCTCTCGTCGACCAGGGTAGAACCCTACCAGGCCGACAATGTTCCGAAGAGGTTTTTTCACGGGCGCGCATATCTCCATCGCTGCCACGATCGCGCGTGATGATCCGCCGGCGAACGTCGCGCGTTTTTTGCCCGAGAGGGCTCGCATGTGGCTAGACGAGCGCGCGGGTCCAGTAATCGACGCCGAGAAAGCCGAGCAGGATCAGCAGCCAGAGACCGGCGGCAAGCGCGGCAATGCGGTTAAGCGGCGTCTCCTCGTTCAGATGCATATAGCGCCAATAGATCATCGCGGATTTGATCGCCGCGATCGAAAGGCTGACGACCAGGCCCACCGCCCCACCCAGCACGAAGCTTGCCGCGATAGTGGCACTTAGCAAAACCAGCAAGATTACCCAGATAACGACGAGAGGATTTACGAGGCGCGGCATCTAAGGTTCACCTTGCAAGATAGAACACAGGATAGAGGAACACCCAGATCACATCGACCAGGTGCCAATAGAGGCCAACGGTGACGAGAACGATCGCCCGCTCCGGTAGCTTGATCGAGCTGAGCGTCAAGCGAAACAATAGCGCGATCAAAAGCACGATGCCGATCGACAGATGCACCGCATGCAGGCTGGTGGCGATGAGATAGAGGTTCATGAAAAGATGCTGAACGTCGTCCACATAGCGGGAATGCACGCCCTCTATCGGAAGCAGCCCTTCTGTAAACTCCATCCAATACTCGTAGGCTTTCATCACAAGGAACACCAAGCCGAGGGCAGCGGCCCCAACGAGCCAGCCGGACGCGATTTTGGCGCGGCCCTCCTTGGCGCTCTCCACGCCCAGGGCGACAAAAAGGCTTGAGGTCAGCAAGATCGCCGTGTTTATTCCGCCGATACCGGAATGTAATGCATGGGAGGCGCGGACAATCTCGGGCGCATGCGCCAGACGCACGGCGGCGGCAATGCAGAACAAGCCGCCGAAGAGCATGATTTCACTACCGAGAAAGACGTACATCCCCATCATCGCGGCACGA
Source organism: Rhizobium sp. ERR 1071 (assembly GCF_007828675.1). Lineage (NCBI taxonomy): Bacteria > Pseudomonadati > Pseudomonadota > Alphaproteobacteria > Hyphomicrobiales > Rhizobiaceae > Rhizobium > Rhizobium sp. ERR 1071. Next base: position 522,412 of record NZ_VITM01000005.1, read on the forward strand.
TGCTGCTGGAGGGGATCCGTGAATGGCTCGGCGACGGAGGGCCTTGCGTCAGACATGCTCGTCCCTCATCTCGATCTCATAGTCGTAAGGCGGGCGATCGACGACTGGCAGCGTTTCGAAATTATGCTTCGGCGGCGGCGATGGCGTCGTCCATTCCAGTCCGGTCGCATCCCATGGGTCGTTGGGTGCCGGCTTGCCATAGCGCATCGAATAGATCAGATAAATCAATGGCATGAGGTAGGCGATCCCAAGAACGGCGGCGCCGCCGGTTGAAACGACGTTCAGCACCTGAAATTCCGGCGGATAGACATGATAGCGCCTCGGCATGCCAAGATAGCCGAGCAGAAATTGCGGAAAGAATGTCAGGTTGAATCCAATGAAAAAGAAGATCGCAGTGACCCGCCCCCAGGCCAGGGAATACATGCGCCCGACGATCTTCGGCCACCAATAATGCAGCGCGCCGAAGAAGGCCGATATCGTTCCTCCGACCATGATGTAGTGGAAATGCGCGATCACGAAATAGGTGTCGTGCACGTGGACGTCGATTGCAAGCATCGCCAGCATCAGCCCGGTCAATCCGCCGAAGACGAAAAGGCCGATGAAGGTCATGGCGAAGAGAAACGGCGGATCGAGCGAGATGTGACCTTTGAACAGCGTTGCCGTCCAGTTATAAACTTTCACGCCGGAGGGGATCGCCACCGCGATGCTGAGAAAGGAAAATGCGGCACTTGCATAAAGCGATTGCCCTGAAACGAACATGTGGTGGCCCCAAACGAAGAAACCGAGGGCCGCGATCGCGATCGAAGAGCCGGCCACGAACTGATAGCCAAAGATTGGTTTATGGGCACCAGCCGCGACAAGTTCGCTGACGACCCCAAGCGCGGGCAAGACCATGATGTAGACGGCCGGATGGCTGTAAAACCAGAAGAGATGCTGGAATAGCAGCGGATCGCCGCCAATCGCGGGGTTGAATATACCGAGACCGAACAGCCGTTCCAGCGAGATGAGCACGAGCGTGATCGCCAGCACCGGTGTCGCCAGTACCAGGATCAGCGATGTCGCATAGAGCGACCAGACGAAAAGCGGCAGTCTGCCCCAGGTCATGCCGGGACAACGCAGGGTATGAACCGTGACGATGAAGTTCAACCCCGTGAGGATCGAGGAAAAGCCGACGATGAATACCGCGCTTGCGGCCAGGATCACGTTGCCATTGGCATACATTGTCGAAAGCGGCGTATAGAACGTCCATCCCGTATCGACGCCGCCCGCGATCAGGATGAATACCGTAAACAGCCCGGCGAGCATGTAGATATACCAGCTCAGCAGGTTCAGCTTGGGAAAGGCGAGATCCTTGGCGCCGATCATCAACGGGATCAGGAAATTGCCGAAGGTGTTGGGGATGGATGGAATGAGAAAGAACCAGACCATGACGACGCCATGGATCGTGAAGGCGCGATTATAGCCTTCATTGGTTAGAAGGTCTCCTGCCGGCGTCAGCAGATCGAGCCGGATCAGCGCGGCCGCGGCCGCACCGATGAAGAAGAAAAACGTGATGGAGAGTGTATAGAGAACACCGATGCGCTTGTGGTCCGTCGTCAGCAGCCACGACTTGAGACTATGCCCGGCGCGCAGGTAGCTGACGCGCTGCGCCGTGGTTTCCGTTGAGCCGCCTCCGCCGACATTGGCCTCTTCAAGCTTGGGATCAGCGACATCGGTCATTGTGTGCCCCCCGCCTGCCCTAGTGATTTGACATAGGCGACGAGCTTCATGACATCCTCCTCGCTCAGAAGGTCCTGAAAGGTCGGCATTATCGGCTGATAGCCGGCAACGACCTGCGATTGCGGCAGCAGGATGCTGTCGCGAATATATTGATCGTCCGCAGTGACGATCTCTCCAGATTGAAGCGGCACTGGATTGCCATAGATGCCAACCAGTGAAGGCGCTCGCACCGACGCCCCCGGATCGTGACAGCCGCTACAGCCACGGCTGCGAAAGAGTGTCGCCCCTTCCGCGGCGAGGCTCACGTCATTCGAGGACAGGGACAGCCATTTGGCATAGTCGGTGGGGTTCATGACGATAAAACTGCCGGTCATCTCTGAATGATTGCTGCCGCAATATTGCGAGCAGGCAATGCGATAGGTGCCTGGCTTGTCGGCCACGAACCAACTCGACGTATATCGCCCAGGCACGACATCCTGCTTGATGCGCAGGGCCGGGATGAAGAGGCTATGAATGACATCCTGCGACGCCATTGTGAGCTTGACCGGCTGACCGGACGGTACATGCAGTTCGTTGATTTCGGCCTGTCCTTCGGGATGCTGGAATTTCCACATCCATTGCTTGGCAACGACGTCGATCTGCATGGCGTCGGCAGGCGGATGATAAAGCCTGGCGAAGAGATCCGTCGACCAGACATAAAAGCCGAACAAGGCAAGAAACGGGACGATGGTCCAGGAAAGCTCCAGGGGAATGTTGCGGTTCGGCGCATGCCTGCGATCGGCCTCCTTGCCCCGCCGATATTTGACGATGAAGATGAGGAGCAGGACGAACACCGGCGCCGACAGCGCCACGATCAGCACGGTGAAGGCAATGACGAGCAAATCGATCTGATGACTGTAAGCGGACGCGCCGGAGGGCCAGAGCGGAATGAAATTCACGGCAGCCTCCTTCCGGCATCTTTCGAACGGCACTCGCGAAGGAGCAAGATGACAAGCACACCGATGCCGAGGATCGCGACGAGGCCGCATGCGACACGAAGCGCAATCAGAATAAGGGACGAATATCGCCCGGTAAGCGGATCATAATGATAGCACAGCAACAAAAGCTGGTCCTGCCAGCTACCGATGCGCCCCTCACCGGCCTCGGTGAGCGCAAGTTTCAGGTCTCCGCTGGTCGGCGCAAGTCCGTAGAGCCACCGGCTTAACCGCCCGTCCGGTGTTAAGACAGCGACAGCGGCATCGTGGGCATATTGGCCAATGTCGGGATCCCAGGCATAACGATAGCCGAGGGCATCGGTGACGCTATGAATGGCGGCCACCTCGCCCGTCAGCGCATGCACGCCGTCGTTTGTGAGTGAGGGAAAGCGGCGCTTCAGCTGTTTGAGCGAAGCCGAAGCCTCTTTGGGACCCTCGCCTGCATCTATGCCAAAGGCGACAATTGTAAAATCGGTAGCCGGCCGAAATGACTGTCCCTCTATCGCCTCCATCAGCCCCGACAAGGTGACACCACAGATATTGGGACAATTATGCAGGACGGGCGCCAGCACGATCGGCTTGCCGCCCCCAAGCTGGCGAAGGGTCACGACGCGATCGGCCTCATCATGGAAAGGCAGATCGAGGGGGATGAAGGCATCCGGCTTCTGATCGATTCCGGTCACAGAGAATGGATCGAAGGCGGCTGAGCGTGCCTCGCCGGCGCAGACAAGCAAGGCAAGAGCCAGCGTGAATGCGGCCGTCCTCATCGCGCTTCCTCCCGTTCATCGTGATCCGGCCAGCCGCGCGCCGCCAGGATGACCATGGCCCTGTCGATCGGAATATGCGCCGCCCCGACTTGGCGATCGATCCAGCCGTAACCCTGAAGACGCTGTTCCGCCTGCCGCTGAAGCAGCTCGCGATTGGCGGATGGTGACACTTCGAGGCATGGGCCTAGCTCCGCCTGCTTAGACCCGAACTTCGTCCGCGGCGGCGCGGCGTTCGGGCCAATCCACCACAAAATGCCAAAGACAAGGAGAACCGAAAGACCCATGCCGAGGAAGAGGCCAAGCGTCACCCAGAGCACCAGCCGGGGAGAGACATCCTTCGGTTCGAATAGTGGCGACGCTTTCTGCCGCCGCGGCTTCCTGGAAAGCGAGGCAGCCATCATGAAGCCTCCGCCGTCGCGGTCGCCGCCAGCCGGCGCGCGACCTTGCTCGCGCGGGAAAGAATGGCAAGCGTGATCTGCGCGAGACCGGCAAGCGACAAGCCATAGGCTATGATGGCGTAGCCGAGATGCGCTGTCAGCCTCGGCAGGACGAGCCAGGCGTATTCCAGCAACCGCCCGGCGAGGATGATCGATACCAGACCCACCAACCACCGTCTGGATCGGCGGATCGGTGGAAAGAACAGAAGGAAAAGTGGCGTCAGATGCAGGAAGGTAATCGAGACCTCGACCAACGACCAAATGCCCGTACTGCGGCGCTGAAACCAGAGGGCGCCCTGAACCAGATTGCCCGACCAGATGATGAAATATTGCATGAACGCCAAATAGGCCCAACAGAGGATGGCGGTGATCAACACCGAACCGACCACGCTCGGCTTGGCGACACCACCCTCCCCCAGGCTCATGAGCACCAGCAAGGCAAGCGCGGTCAGCATCTGGCCGGAGAGTACATAGAGCGCGAAACCGGAGGAATGAAAGTGGGGATCGAGCGACATCAGCCAATCGGTCGCAAGGATTTCCTGCAGGAGGACGAAACCGATGAGTCCACTGATCGCAATCGATCGAGATTGGCTGCGCAACAGTGCCTGCGCAAGCAGATAAGCGGCGGCGAGAATAAAGAGGGTCCTGAGATCAAAGAATAACGGCGTCAGGTAGATCGCCTTGAACGGTTCCATTGGAGGCTGCCGAACCCATTCATAGACGGATGACAGGCCGAACAGGATCGGCAGCCAGCCGATCAGCACAAGCGGCAGCAGCGACAGCGACGATCTCGCCGCATGATCGAGATCATGCCGCCAGATTCCGGGAATGATGCGCATCATCATGACCAGACAAAGCGCACCCAGCGGGAGCGCGCTTACGAAGACCAGCGCGGAAAGCCAACCGAGCAAGGCAGGCGCGGGCGCGACCAGCGCCAGGGAAAGGGCCGCGAGGCAGAAGATCACGCCGCTCAGCGCCAGCAAGCGGGTCGGCAGGGCTTCGACCCGGCTCATGATCCCGTCCTCTTCAGCTGCGCCTGATCCTCCGGCGGCAGGCTCGCGACACTGGCGCCCTGACTTAGCTGCAACGCCCGGATATAGGCTGCGATCGCCCAGCGATCCCGTGGAGAAACGCGGTCCGCATAGGAATACATCACGCCGTGCCCCTTGGAGATCACCTCGACGAAATAACGGGATGGCGCCTGTCGCAGTCGGTCGATGTGAAAACTCGGCGGATGGGGAAAGCCTCGCGCCGGCACCGTGCCATTGCCGTAGCCGGCGTTGTCATGACAAGGCGTGCAATAGATGCCGAATTCCTGCTGCCCGCGCTGGAGAAGCTCGATATTCATCGCTGGGCGATCGGCAAGCGCCCGCGCATTCTGAAGATCGTCCCGCGCGACCGTTCCATCCGGCGGCGCCTGCAGGGCTTTGCCATCGGCAAAGAGCTGGCTCTTTTCATAAGAATCATAGCGCGGCTGATGGTTCATGTCATCGCAGCCGGCAAGCAGAAGCATCGGCGCAAGAATGAGAAGACCGCACCTCATTCCGGTTGCTCCGTATGCTCGACGGCGTCCACGCTGATTGGCTCGAGCATGCCGAGAAAGGCGCGTGTGCGCTTCGCATGGAAGCGCTGGTCGTTACTCAGAATGATGAGAAAGAACTTGTCGGACTGCCCGAGCTGGAACGCCTCGATGTCGAATAGCGGGTGATGCAGTCGCGGCAAGCGGTTCAGAAGCAGCATGCCGAAAATTGCTGAAAGTACGGCAAAAAGAACCGTGAGTTCGAAGGTGATGAGCATGAAGGACTGCCAGGCAAAGAGGGGCCGACCGCCGATTTCGATCGGATAGGCGTAGTTGGTGTAGAGTTGCAGCCCGTAGCCGAGCACCGCGCCGAAGAGACCGCCGGCCAAAGTCAGCCACGGAATGATGTTCTCCTCGAAGCCGAGCGCCTCCGTCAGCTCTTCGACCGGATACGGAGAATATGCCTCCATGGCGGTAAAGCCCGCCTTGCGCGCGCGTTTCACCGCCTCGATCAGTCGCTCTGGCCTGTCGAATTCGGCCAGCAGCCCGAACAGATCTCCTCCAGGACGCGGCTCACGCATGCCTCAAATCCCCCGTCTCGCGTAAAGCCTCCTCCACTTCAAACGTGGAGATCACAGGCAGGAAGCGCACGAAGAGAAGGAACGGTGTCAGGAAGACGCCGAGCATTCCGGCATAAAGGCCCCATTCCCAAACGCTCGGATGATATTGGCCCCAGGAGGAAACCAGATAGTCGCGATATAGCGATGTCGTCAGCAACATGTAACGCTCGAACCACATGCCGATCGTGACGGACAAGCCGATCAGGAAGAGCATGGGCGGCTGGCGTCTGACGCTTTCGAACCATAACAGCTGCAGCGGTAGGAAATTCAAAATGACGGCGCTCCAATAGCTGAAGGCATAGGCGCCGGCCAGCCGGTCCATCAGCGTTCCCACCTCCTGCAATTCACCGCCGTAAAGGCTGTCGAACACTTCCGCGACATAACCGTAGGCCGTCATCAGGCCGGTTGCGAGCAGGAAGCGTCCGAGCAGGTCGAGATGGCGGTCGGTGACCAGCATGCCAAGACCGAGGGCGTGGCGCAGCACGACCGCGATCATGGCGACGACGGCGAAACCGGAAAAGGCCGCCCCAAGCACGAAATAGGGCGGGAAGACCGTGGAGGTCCAGCCCGGTATCGGACCGGCGGCGAAGAGAAGCGAAATTTCCGAATGAACCGAGACCACCAGCGGAACGGCGATCGCTGCCGTCAGCCTGTAGGCCTGGTTCCAGCGTGCCCAGTGCCGGGCGGATCCCCGCCAGCCGAGCGCCGCGAGCCCGTAAATCACCTGCTGCCAGCGTCGCCTGGCGCGGTCGCGTACCGCCGCTAGATCCGGGATAATGCCGATATACCAAAACAGTATGGAAACAGTGAGATAGGTCAGGACGGCGAAGAAATCCCAGCTCAGCGGGCTCTTGAACTGCGGCGAAATCGTCATCGTATTGGGATAGGGCGCGATCCAGTAGAAGAACCATGGCCGGCCAAGATGCAGGATGGGATATAGCCCGGCGCAAATGACGGCAAACAGCGTCATCGCTTCGGCGAAGCGGTTGAGCGAATTGCGCCAGTGGGCACCCAATAGAAGCAACATTGCCGAGATCAACGTCCCGGCGTGCCCGATGCCCAGGAACCAGATGTAGTTGGCGATCGCCAGACCCCAATTGACGGGAATATTGTTGCCCCAGACGCCGACGCCCGAAATGAGAAGCACCGTCGCCGAAACCACAAAGGATAAAAGCAGCAGCAGGGAAAATGCGAAGCATATCCACCATGCGACGGGTGCCGGATATTTCAACGGGATCCGCGTGATCCGCTCCGCGGCCGCGGCGTCCTGATCGCGAATTTTCCCGCTCATCCCGCTGCCTCCGTCTTTGCAAGGGACGGATCTTCGATCCGGGCGAGATAGGTTGTTCGGGGCCGGGTGTTTGCTTCCTCGAGCAGGCTATAGTCACGCAAACCTGCCTTGAGTCGACTGACACCGGAATTGGGGTCCGCGACATTGCCGAAAGTAATTGCCTGCGTCGGGCAAACTTGCTGGCAGGCTGTAACGATCTCGCCATCGTGCATCGGCCGGCCCTCCTTGTCGGCTACGATCCGTGCCTCAGCGATGCGCTGGACGCAGTAGGTGCATTTTTCCATGACACCGCGGCTGCGCACCGTTACATCCGGATTGCGCATGGCCTGGATCTGCTCGGCATCGTCGCCCGTGAAGTCGAACCAGTTGAAACGGCGCACCTTATAGGGACAGTAGGACGAGCAAGTGCGTGTGCCGATGCAGCGATTATAGATCTGCAGGTTCAAGCCATCGATGCTATGGACCGCGGCATTGACAGGGCAGCCCATCTCGCAAGGCGCCTGCTCGCAATGCATGCAGGGGACCGGCTGAAAATAGGACTTCGGCGCCGTGGCATCGCCTTCATGGTAATGATCGATCCGCAGCCAATGCATTTGCCGCCCTTCGGCAACAAGTTCCTTGCCGACCACCGGAATGTTGTTTTCAGCCTGGCAGGCGGTCACGCAGGCATTGCAGCCGATGCAAAGATCGAGATCGATCGACATGCCCCAGGAGGGATCCGATATCGGCCTGTCCGGATAGAGCGATGGCGGCTTTTGCTTTTGATCCGGCCGGGAGTGTGGATCAAGCTGCCCGACTTCGACCGTCCGGATGAAGTCGAAGCCGTCGATCGCCTGGTGTAATTGTGTCGTTGCCACCTGCAGCATTTTGTCCGTCGGCTCGATGGTGACGCCGGCTATATGCCAAGGTGTTGCCGATCGCCGCAGGCCGTAGGCGTCATAGCCAAGACCATCCGCGATCGAATCCTTCAGCTTGCGTCCATAACCGAGCGTGATGGCGATTGTATTGGCTTCCTGACCTGGCATGATCCAGACAGGCCCGTGAATGGAAGCGTCCCCCGCCGTCAATTTGACCTCGGCGCCATTTTCCAACTTCCGTTCAGATGCAAGTTGCGGGCTGATGAGGATCACGTTGCCCCATGTGATCTTGGTCAGAGGCCGTGGCGTCTCCTGCGCCCAGGCATTCTCCGAGAGGGTACCGTCCCAGACGCCGGCATCCGGACGAATGACTAGGGACAGGCCGGAAGGGGCGTCCGGCGCAGCCGGCGGGACGGCGCGGTCCAGAATGGTCGGGATGAGCGACGGTGCGGCACTATCCGAAACGAAGCCGCGATAAAGCGCGTCGCGCCAGCGCTCGTCGAACTCTCCATCCCAGGCCGCGCGCCAGGTCTGCTGCACCAGATCCCTATCGCTCAATGCGCGGCCCATCATTGCTTCAAGCACGACATGCGCTGCGCGTACCGCATAGAACGGCCGGACCAATGGCTGGATCAATGTCACGCTGCCGTCCACAGCACGCGCGTCACTCCAGCTTTCAAGATCATGTTGAAGCGGCACATGCCAATGCGAAAGAGAAGCCGTTTCATCGACATAGAGCCCGGCGTGAACGCGGAGCTTCACCTTCTGCAAAGCATCGCGAAACGCGAGATCGCCCGGCGCAAAATAGGCGGGATCGCTACCGATAACCGTCAGTGTCGACACCTTGCCGTCGTTCATGTCGGTTACAAGCACGTCGAGCGATCGCGGGCCGTCCGGCGCTTGGGCATTGACCGGCTCGGAGAAGTGAAGCGTGTTTCCGAGACTCCCCAATCTCTCATTGATCAGCAAGGCAAGCGCCTGAAGATCGTCTCCATGATGGACGCCGACCAGCACCAAGGCATTGGCCTTAGATGCCTGGAGAGCGGTTGAGGCGCCGATCACCCATTGTCGCTCGTGATCAGCGAGGCTGACATCCCCCAGGCCCTTGAGACCAATCCGCGCGCCTATGGCGCGCAGCAGGCGATCCATCCCCGAACGCGATGCAACGAGGTGCATATCCGCAACCGCCCCAGTGGCCGAAGGTGTCGGTTCGGCCACGAAGAGCCTGCTCGCCCCTTGCATGTGTTGGCGCAACCGCCGGCGATCGGCGAAGGCACGGGCATATGACGTCTGCCGAGGACCAGGGCCGAGGAAATCGTCGTCGAGACTGACGATGGTTTCGGCGGCGGCGAATGCTGGCTGAAACTCCAGCGGGCGACCGAAAATGTGCTGCGTGGCGTTCCATCGGCCGGTCTCAGGCAATGGATCGCAGATATGCCACCGTGCCCTTGGCCACCGCTGCATCATCGCCTCGATCTGGCGGCGCAAGGTCGGCGAACTAAAAGGTGCGGTCAGCAGCCGAAACCCTTCCCCTCCAGTCTTGTCCAGTTCATCAGCTTTCGCCGCCATCTCGGCATCGAATGCGTTCCAATCGGCGGGCTTGCCCAGGTGCAGCGGCGTTTGCGAGCGACCGGGATCGTAAAGGCCGAGGAGTGAGGCCTGCGTGAAAGCATCGGTGGCCCCGCCGCATACGGGATGATCGGGATTGCCTTCCAGCTTGACCGGTCTGCCGGTGAAGGTCTTGCCGAGGATAGGCTGCGCGTAGCCGCCAAAGGTCGCGGCTGTGGCAAACCACTTGGCGACGCCGACGCTCACGCGCTCGGGCGCCTGGACGTATGGGAGCGCCTCCTCGTCCTCCTCGCCCTTGCAGGCCGAAAGGCCTGATAGCGCAAGCGATGCCGCCATGATCTTGAGGAGGGTACGGCGGTCGAAGGTGATACCGCCTCTGTGCATCATCGGAAATTCACGCCTGGAGAACCGGTGAAACTCCTCCGTATCGGCGAGCTCCTCCAGTGCCCGCCAGAAATGCCTCCCCGTCTTGCCGATCAACCGCTCGTGGACCGTGTCTTTTTGAACCGGACGATCTATCATCGGATCACCTGTGACAGATGTTGCATTGGATGAGTTTCCTAGGTTCGATGCCATAGGCTTTCACCACCTGCGCGCCGAAATCCTTGTGCTGCTCGGGATTGGCGTCCCAGTCGGACCAGTCTATGCGCGTCACCTGATCGGGCGGGCGCAGATTGGGCGCCGGATTTCGGTGGCAATCCAGGCACCACTGCATCCGGAAGGGCTGCGCGCGCGACATCAACGGCATCCGATCAACCCGCCCGTGGCACGTCACGCAGGCAACGCCGCGAGCGACATGAATCGAATGGTTGAAGTAGACATAGTCGGGTAACCGGCTGACGCGGTTCCATGTGAGCGGCACGTTGGCCGCGAGGCTGTGTCGGACCGGCGCCAGCATGCTGGCACCGGTCCAGATTTGCGAGTGGCAGCTCATGCAGATATGTGTCGCCGGCAGTCCTGCGCGGGCGCTTGTCTCGACGGAGGTGTGACAATACCGACAGTCGATACCGAGACCTCCGACGTGATGCTCATGGCTGAAGGGAACCGGCTGATCCTGCACCCAGCCGACCAGGGTGCCATAGCTGGAACTCGCGTATCCGCCGACAAACAGGACGATCAGGAATATCAGGATGGCGGCAACGAGCAGAGATGCGCGCAGCCTCGTATCAGCCGATGCCGTAAAGATCTGCGCCACGGAATTCCCCTGAATTCGCCCTCGCAATGGGGTCAAACGAAAACCGGGGTTGAAAGTTCCACCATCTGTAGTGTCGGCCGCAGATGGTGCATTCCATCCCGTTTGCCTGGAACAATGCGGGATACCGGCAGTTTTTAAGACGAAGGCGGATCGTCTTTGGCGCTATCGCCGCAAAATACATCCCAGAGGAGGCCCCGCTATGAAACATCAGCAACCTCGTGAAGGCGCGCCAGGAACGACGGATCAATCGCCGCGATGGGAAGGACCGGCTGGATCAAAGCCGGCTGGATACCTACCGGCCAAGGATGGAGGTGAAAAAGCGCGCGATGCCCACGGCGAAAATATCGATCATCCACGCAAGCGTCGCGTATCCGACGCACTGAAACAAAAAGGCGATGATTGACGATGCCGCCAGGCCATGGCGCCGCCACGAAAACTGCCAAGAAGTGGCGCAAGCTTGCGATTGGTCGCGATGAGGAGGAGAAGGATTCGACCCCGGCCTGAACCAAGGCGTATTAGATTGGCCCACGGTGAAATTGCATGGTCGCGTGAGACGATGCCCACGGCTATTGCTTAATCCGTCTCCGTAGGCCTTGTTTCCTCCAGCACAAAGCGCATCAATAGCCCCTTCAGTTCAGGTTCGCGCACACGGCGGGCTGCCTCTTCCGGCATCATCCATTCGATTGTCCGCTGCCCACTTTCAGGAAACTTTCCACATTGTTTTTGGACTTCAAGCAGGTGAACTTCCACCACTGACGGTATCGTCTGCCTGTCAGCCAGCATCTTCAAATATGTGAAATATCCGAATATCCCCTTTTTGACCTTGCCCTTGACGCCTGCCTCTTCCCAGGCTTCGCGTCGCGCCACCTGACCACCATCAAGCCCTTTAATCGGCCATCCCTTCGGGATCATCCATCGTTTGGTCTCCCGTGTGGTGATAAGCAGCACTTCACGCGAATTATCGTCGCGATGCCGAAAGCATAACGCGCCGTATTGCTCGGCCATCTCTCCGGCGGCGATGGTCTCTATATGCGCGGCAAGTCGCGCAAGATGGGGTCGGCGGTTTGACATGACACCTCTAACTTACCGGCCCATGGGTCGGCATGATATCGAAACCGACAAGCTCCCTTCAACGCTGTCGCACGAAGCATATTCGTGACCAGGGCGTCCCCTGACGGTGCGCTGCTTCCGCAACGCACCAAAGATCAAAGGCAACCATGTTTCATGCGGCCTTTCTGGCCTTCGCATTGGCCGCCGTCTCGGCGAGTTTCGTTAGTTTCTGATCCGTCGCCTTTTCTTCCTCCAGCGTCTGCTGCAGGAGAGTGACGGCATCCTTCAGACCGAGTTGCTTGGCCCATTCAATAAGCGTGCCGTAGCGGGCAATTTCGTAGTGCTCGACGGCCTGCGCCGAAGAGATAAGACCGGCATCGAGCGCCGGCGTGCCCTTGAATTCCTCGATAATCTCGTCGGCCTCGGCGATAATGCCCTGGATTGCTTCGCAGGTCTTTCCGCGCGCTGGCTTTCCAAGCAGCTCGAATACCTGCTCCAAGCGTTCCACGTGGCCCTGGGTTTCGTCGCGGTGATGAAGGAAACCTTGTTTGCCCTCCTCGGCATGTGCCGCGCGTGCCATCTTTGGCAATGCCCTTAGAATCTGCTTCTCGGCATAGTAGATGTCTTTCAATGTTTCCAGAAAGAGATCATTCAAAGTCTTCTCGGATGCCATTTGGAGTCCTCCAACATTTTGAGAAAAGATCATTTTGAAGCAGCGCGCCGATGTGCCGGTCTTTTGCGCGTGATGTTTTCTCCTCTGGCTTCTTCTTGAGATCTTCCTTGGCTCCTCCCGAACGGACGGCCTGAAGATTGGTTCCCGTCTCATTCCAGGAAAATTGCTGTCAGCACCGCCCTGAACGGAAAATTGCTTACTGACCTAGCGATGCGGCAACGTAAAAGCCACGATGTCGTCACCGTTGCGCGACTGCAAGCCGCCGTGCCCACCAGCTGCAACGACGACATATTGTCTTCCGTCCGAGCCGAGATAGGTCAAGGGGGTGGCGTTTCCACCTGCCGGCAGGTGAAACTGCCAGACGACCTTTCCCGTCTTGCCATCGAGCGCGCGGATATATTGATCCGTCGTTGCGGCGATGAAGATCAAGCCGCTACGTGTCGCAACACTCCCGCCCATGCTGAATATTCCCGTGGGCAGACCAAAGGGCAGGCGCAGTCCAAACGGCCCCATATCCTCTGTCGTTCCAAGGGGACGCTGCCATGCGACCTTTCTTGTCAACAAATCGATCGCCTGCATCTGACCCCAAGGCGGGCGGGTACAAGGAATGTCAAGCACACCGAGCCAAGCTTTGACGACAATGGAAAAAGGCGTGCCATGCTCGGGATTATTTTGGAAGTCAGGCTGCGGATATGGCTGCTTCCATCCGCCCCATGGCGCGAAGAGCCCTTTGGCGAGAGCAGACGCATAGGGCAGCATCTGCAGTTGAAACGGCATGAATGTCGTATTGATAAACAAGAGTTTGCGTTCCGGATCGACCGTCGCGCCATACCAATCGGAGGTCCCGTCGAAGGCTGGCCAGCCGATGGTCGGTTTCAATCCTGGCGGCGTAAACAAACCGTCGTCCCGCATCCGCCGAAAGGAGATCCGGCAGAGAAGCTGATCGATGGGAGTTGCACCCCACATATCCGCTTCTCGAAGCTTGGGCGCGAGCAATTGCGGCATGCCGGTCGAGAAGGGTTGTGTGGGCGAATAGCGTTCGCCCGGTATATCGCCCGGCGGTACCGGCCGCTCGTCGACCTGGGCCAAAGGATGGCCATCGCGGCGGTCAAGAAGAAAAAGCTGGCCTTGTTTGCTGGTTTGAACAAGCGCCGGGATACTGCCGCCCCTATCGTCGGGGAGATCGACAAGCGATGGCCCCACGGGAAGATCGAAGTCCCAGAGATCATGATGCACGGTTTGAAAATGCCACCTCTCCTGCCCGGTGGTAAGGTCCAGCGCCACCAGCGAGCTTGAGTAGTGGTCGTCGAAAGATCTGCGCTGCCCTCCGAAATAGTCCGGAGTTGCGTTACCCAGGGGCACGAAGACGAGATTGAGCTTTGGATCGGCCGTATAGACGCCCCAGCCGTTCGGCGTTCCACGTGTATAGGTTTCATCTGCACCCAACGGCCTGTTAGCGGGATTCTTCCCCATGTCCCAAGACCATGCAAGTCGCCCCGTGTTTGCGTCAAAGGCGCGTATCACGCCCGAAGGCTCGCCGACGGTCTGATTGTCATAGACCCATCCTCCCAGAACTATACGCCCGTTCAGGACAAGCGGCGGCGACGAAATGAAATGAAACCCTGGCGGAACCGGCCCCATGTGATCGCGCAAATCGACCGTCCCCCGCTCACCGAACTGTTCGCAGGGCTTGCCCGTATCGGCATCAAGTTCGAACAGCCTTGGAAGATCCGATGCCGTCGAGATTATGCGGTGCGCGCATGGTCCCGCGGATGCCACGGACGAGGCGTCGTAATATGAAACCCCGCGGCAAGCTTGATAGACATTGTGCGACATGTCGCCGCCCGGATCATAACGCCATTTCAGCTGTCCCGTCGTTGCATCGAGCGCGATAACCTCGCGATGCGGCGTGCAGAAATAAAGGCTATTTTCAACCTTTATCGGGGTCGCTTCAAAGCTGAACTCCCTGCCTTTGGAATTCTCACCCGGCCTCGGCTTGTCGCCCGTCGAAAACGACCAAGCCTGTTGCAAGAGATTGACATTGTCAGGCGTGATTTTGTCGAGAGACGAATACCGGTCTCCCGCTGGCGTGCCTCCGTAGTAGGCCCAATCGCCTGCTGAACCAGCATCGCTGTGATCTCCATCCATGACCTTCCAGCGGGCGGGATCGCCGAAACTGATGGTCCTGGCTTCGCTGATCCGATAACCAGAGCCAAAGACGAAGATCAGGATCGCCAATGAAAAAACGAGATTGGTGACGAGGATCATTCTTGCCCTTGCCAAGCGCTCGATGCGACCGGCAATCCAAGGGGACCAGATCCATAAGCCAAGAACCGCCGGAGCGACCAGTCTCGGGATAAGCGCCCAGCCATCAAAAACGGATTCGGTCAGAGCCCATGCCAGCGTCCCGATCAGCAATAACGTGTAAAGCCATGGACCGAAGACGCTTCCCCTGGACAACAGCACCGCAATACACAAAAGGATGATACCAGCTATCAGATAATAGGAAGTGCCGCCGAGTATGAATAGCCATGCGCCAAGGCACGCAAGGGTGATGCCGATTAGCCCGACGAGACAGGCCGTAAACATGAAAAGAACGCGCATCAAGGCTCCTCTCGTTGGCGCGAAGCACGGTCAAGCGTTCGACCGATTAGAAGAAGTAAGCCATCTCACTTGTTCTCGGAGGCAAGCTCTCCTGGCTTGAATCTCCCTGGCTTGGCTTCTTGTGAGGGAATGGCATCCGACGACGTGGGAGCTGGGCGGGTTTCATCCTCCGACTCCGGCACCACGCCGGCATGATGGTCATCAGACGATGTTTTCGGGAGATCTTCGTCACGGGCCCTTAGCTCACGTTCCGCATCCAACCAATGGCGCAATTCCTGCCCATTCGGCTTTCCCTCCATTTCCCACCTGGCATAGGCAGCCTTTCTGATGTCCTCTTTTGTCATCGGAGAGCCCTTTCGCAGATACCGACATCCAACTGCGCCGGAGCCGCGGAGTTCCCGAATGGACCATGTCCTCAATGAATCCGGTCGGCGATCGATCATGGGAAATCCTTCTGTATTTATGCTGGCTCATGCGCAGGGGGTCGAGCTAGCCGTCACCGTTATCATTCCGCAGACAGAAACTCTTCGACCGTCACAATTTTGGCCTGTACCGAAAATAGCCTTTCAAACAGCGTAAGCGCTGCGTCGTGCGCATCGTCATCACCACTGCAGACGGCATCCCTCAGGATGATAACGCCATAACCGAGATCGATGGCGCCAAGTACCGCGGCCAGGACGCAGACGTCCGTCTCTCCCCCGCTTATGACCAGAGTGTCGACGCCTTGACGGGACAATATCTGATGGAGACGACCATCCACCCACGGCGAATAGGTGAATTTGTCAAATATGCGCGCCGGCGGTGTCAAGGCTCGAAAGACTGGAAGCACGTCCATCAACTCTTGAGGCAGCTTGCTGGCGGTCATCATGTCCCATTTCTCGTAATAGGTCCGCCATTTGCCTGGCATGATGTCCGGCTGTGTTGGTGGCATGAAGCGCGTGAAAATCGTCCGCTCGGGAAATCGCCCCACCACCTCCACAACCTGATCCAGCGTGCGGGCCATCCAGGGCACCTGCCAGGGTGTTGGTTCAAAGAACATGCATTGCATGTCGATGCACAAATGCAGCCAGGTTTTCATCCCGCCATCATCCAGCAAACAGGAATTCAGCCGCGATATTTGCCCTCGTTCATGTCACGCGGATCATAATTGAGATCCCAGTCCTTTTCGGGTTCTGCCGATCCTGGTGGGGTCTTGTTTACGGTTGCATCGCTGGAACCGGTAATGACCCTTGGCTTGGCACTCGCGACACCGTCACTCTGACTGCTATGCAACAGCTTTCGATACTGACCTTTGGCGTCCTGAGTGGGATCTCCCCTCTTTTTTCCGCCTGGATTATTGTTCGACTTGGCCATTACGAATACCTCGCTTGCTTGTCGGACCTCATGGACGCTGATTAATTTTCGGCCGAGCCCGGGCGGGCCGTTTTTGCATGCTGGTGCGCCAAGATGCTGGCCGGTGTTATGTTCGCCACCGCGGCTTGCAGCTTGTTCTTCCAGCCGCTCACGACATCCGCTTCACCGTCCATCATCGCATCGAAGCCGATCCGGGCGACTTCCGCGGGATTATCCTTCTTGGCGTGGCCAATTTCCGTGTCCATCAAGTCGGCCCGCTTAAAGAAATTCGTGTCCGTTGCCCCAGGCATCAGGCAACTGACCGACACGCCGGTACCCTTCAATTCTTCGCGCAGAGCGAAGGAGAAGCTATTGATAAAGGCCTTGGTTCCATTGTAGATCGCCTGGTAAGCGCCTGGCAGGAACCCGGCAATCGAGCCGGTCAGCAGAATGCGGCCATTGCCGCGGCTTCTCATCTGATTTCCGATGTGCTGGATCAGATACACGGTTCCGACGATATTGGTATCAATGACCTTTCTGACGCGGGTAAAGTCTTGATCGAGAAATTGCCGGCCCAACCCCTGTCCGGCATTTGCCATGAGCAAATCGACGGGCCGACCGGTCGCGGCGATGTTCGCCAAAAGCGTGTCGACCCCGGATGGTGTCGAAAGATCGGTCTGCACCGCTTGCACCGCGCCGCCAAACTTTCTGAGCTGCGCGGCCGCGGTTTCGACCTCGCTCTCGTCGGCCGCCACGATGAGATTGTAACCTTCCGCGGCGGCGCAGGCCGCCAGTTCATAACCGATGCCGCTAGAGGCGCCAGTGATGACAGCCAGTCCTTTTTCCAAAGCCCGTTTGGCCATAAGCCTGCTCCTTCTCAAGGTTTGAGCACGACTTTCACGCAACCGTCCTGTTTGTCGCGAAAAAGCTTGTAAAGGTCGGGCCCATCTTCCAGGGTCCCGCGGTGGGTAACGACGAAGGAAGGATCGATTTCGCCCTTTTCGATACGTCCATCAACATGGGCAGGTAATGTTGCACCGGCGTCTGCGCCATCTTGAAGGTCAGGCCTCTATTGATCGCCGATCCCATTGGAATCTTGTCAAGATATCCGCCATAAACGCCGACGATCGATACGGTGCCGAAGTTGCGGCAACAATGGATGGCCTGGCGCAAGACGTGGGGCCGGTCCGTACCCATGAAGGTCGCCACCTTGATGCGATCCCATCTGGAATCCCAACTGGCGGAAGCCTCGGCCTCGGTTCCCACCGCGTCAATACATGCATCGGCACCACGTCCTCGGGTCATTTCCATGATGCGGTCATAGACATCTTCTTCCAGGAAATTGACCGTCTCAGCGCCGCCAGCTTCAGCCAGCAAAAGACGCGCTGGAACGGTATCGATGGCGATAACGCGTTCAGCACCTAGCAGGAAAGCCGATCGAATGGCCATTTGACCTACCGGGCCACATCCCCAGATCGCGATCGTATCGCCTTGCTGAATACTGCAGAATTCCGCCGCCATATAACCGGTCGGGAAGATATCGGAGAGAAACAGCACCTGTTCGTCATCCAGCCCATTTGGAACCTTGGCTGGCCCGACGTCGCCATGGGGAACGCGCAGATATTCGGCCTGACCGCCGCTGTAGCCGCCAAGGAGGTGAGAATAGCCGAACAGGCCGGCTGGCGAATTTCCCCAAAGCTTCGTTACCTTCGAACGATCGGGATTTGTCCGCTCGCAACCTGAGAAGAAACCGCGCTGGCAAAAGAAGCATTCGCCGCAGGCGATCGTGAAGGGAACGACCACGCGGTCTCCGACGGCTAACCTCGAGATCCCTTTGCCGACCTCAACGACCTCCCCCATGGTTTCATGGCCGATGATATCACCGCTTTCCATGGCGGGCATCACGCCATCATAGAGATGGAGGTCGGAACCGCAGATGGCGCACGCGGTTACCTTTATGATGATGTCGCGTTCATCGTCTAACCGAGGATCGGGAACACTCTCGCACCGTATGTCATGCTTGCCGTGCCAGGTCAGTGCTTTCATCGGTTCCTCCAACATCTCGATCCTGCGCCAAACAGTCGGCCTGCGGCGATGTTCCCAGGCAACTAAAATTTGGCGGCCGGAGTTCACGACCGGGCAACCGATGGGATACTGGCGCACCCTCGCCGGTATCGATTTGGGGAGATGTTCGACTGTTGCAAATTTCCGACATCCGCAAAGCCTGATTTGAAAAAGGAACTTTCGAGTCGGAAGGAGGTTTGGATGTGAAACGCTGGTTTCTAGCACAGGGAAGTGCAGTCATGGCCGTCTTCGAAAAGGGAAAATTCGGTGCTCTGATTGCCTATATCATATTGGCGGTGCTTATCGGCTGCGTACTTGTCGCGGGAGCCCTTTTCTTTCATCGACATGAGCCACAACGGCCCGGTCAGCCCTCGCCCCATGCCCTGGATCAATCCCAATAGTATGAAGAAAAGCCGCTGACCGCACGATCGCGATTGGCGTCTCCCACCAGACGCGCCATGAATCCAATCCAGCCCAGCGGCCTTTGAATTCATGACGCGCCTCAGGAGGCGGCTCGCCAGCGGATTTGCGAGCCAGGAGGGACCGGCGTTGACTTCCCTCCGGCGGTCGAACCCTCATGAGCGGGATTTGTTCCTGAATGGAGATAAATATCGAACCGATACCGTGCGGATAAAATGCCGCGCAGATCACGCTCGGCTTCAGGCGCGAAAACCCAAGGCTTTTGGTCCGCCAGCAGCGCAAGATCTTCCAGACAGACTGTCTCGCCGCGGTTCCTGAATCAAGGGCGATCCTTCTTGAATTGCCCACCGTCTCAAAACGGAGATCTCGTTCAACGGGTGAATGACCGTGCTGGGATCGGCGGCCGCGCACTATTGCAATTGACTTCAGTTACACGTCCGAGGATGTTCAAAACGCCTCGGCCAGCATTCGCCGCATGCTCTGGACCAGTTTCGCCGGTGTCGTCACCATTGGTGCGAAGCAGCGCAGGCGGTACCGCCGGCTACTTACTGATAAATGCAGGTTTTGAGGCAACCTTCCGTAGCCCTGGAAGTTGGGAGGAAATGGAGGCCGAGGCGGTTCAAAACACTGTACAGTCAGGCAAGGAGTTTGTAGGTCGTCTTGGTCCTGACGTGGAAGCGATATCATGGTTCGCAGCTACAGCAAGATGTTTGCGGGCAAGCGGGTACTCATCGTTGAAGATGAGTATTTGCTGGCCGACGAAACGCGCCGCCAGCTCAAGAAGTTGGGAGCGACCGTCATTGGCCCCACCGGTCGTGTTGACGTTGCTCTGGAACTGATTGATGACGAGAAGATAGATGTTGCTATTCTCGATATATATCTCGACGGAGAACTGGTGTTCCCAGTTGCGGAGAGACTACAGGAGCTCAATGTCGCATTCATCTTTGCTACTGGATATGATCCTTCCATCGTGCCCGCGTCGTTCAAGGGATTTTTATTGAACGAAAAGCCGTTCGAATTGGAGAAGATCGCACAAGCGCTATTTGGTCCGCGCCCTAACGGCATGTAAAATAAAGTGTCGCATTCAGATCTTGCACCCCATTTGACGGCGGTGTGAACCGCCGCCGATGAACTGGGAGGGCTGGATGTCATTTCCCCTCCGTCAGGTCGAGGCAACATGTTCGACAGTGTGCCTCAAAGCAGACGAGTATCACGTCCCGCGCCATTGGGGCTTCATGGTTGTCCACGGCGTGCCGCCGCGCTCAATTTGATCTCTATGTCAAAAAAGCGGACATACAGTTCGAAAGGCTTTGTCCCCCCACTTCATTCGACACATGGATCTTTGCTGGCTTGAAGGTAATCTTCTGACCGCACAGCTCGCTCGGCCGCGTTGATGCGCGACGACCGGCTTCGCATTCACTTTGAATTCACGCAGAGCGAACTATGATCGCATAACCTGAGCTAGGCTGGCCAATGAGCGATTCGACACCTGCGTATAGTAAAATGTTTTCCGGCAAACGGCTCTTGATCGTCGAGGACGACTATTTCCTTACAGAACGGACAAGCCGGAAGTTATGTTCATTGGGAGCTATTCTGATCGGCCCGATGACCGATGTCCCCCACGCTCTCGATTTGATCGAAAGCAATCAGGTGGATGCCGCGATTATCGACATTCGGCTTGATCCAGATCTTGCGTATGCGATGGCTGAAGCGCTTGAGGAAGTTGGGCTTCCCTACGTATTTGCCATAGCGGATAACCCGCCTCCGCAATTTCCCGGCTTCGTCCTACGCGAAAAAGTTGATGATATCGAGCATATCGCCATGGCGCTGTTCGGTGCGCGACGGCTGGATGTCTGAGAACCGGAATCTCAGTAAAGGTCCTCATCAAGCTGCTCCGCGAGCTGCTGACGAGCTCGGTTGATGCGACTTTTTACGGTGCCAATCGCACAACCGAACTTCGTGGCGGCATCTTCGTAGGAGCGGCCTTCGATCACCACATACTCCAGCACTATCCGATAGTGTTCCGGTAGGCGGTTGCACGCCCGCTGCAGTTCCTTTGCACGGACTGTCCATTCCTGCGACGCTGGTGCGACGCCAACGTCTGATATGCATTTTTTGTTACCCGGAGCCTCGCGTTTGGCGATGCGGAACTTTGTGCAGAATGTGTTGCGCATGATGGTGAATAGCCACGATTTCAACCGAGTATCGGTAAGCGCGATTTTCCCCGCACCTTCTGCAATTGAGTGAGCTTTGGCATGAGGTGTCCACCAAAATAGGTGGACACCAAGTGATGGAAGAAGGTC
>NZ_VITM01000006.1:0-343591 GCF_007828675.1 Rhizobium sp. ERR 1071
CGCTTTCCATCGAAGGTCTTCAGCGTGTAGCTTGTGTAGTATTTGAAGGCGCCGAGGAAGGTCGGGAAACGGAACTTTTTCGCATAGGCGTGGTCGAAGAGATCGCGCACGAAATTGAAGGAATACTGATCCAGCACCTCCTGCTCGTAATAGCCCTCTGTCACCAGATAATCGAGCTTTTCCCTCAGGTTATGGAAGAAGACCGTGTTCTGGTTGACGTGCTGGAGAAAGTACTGCTTGGCCGCCATGCGGTCCTTGTCGAGCTGAATTTTTCCGTGCTCGTCATAGAGGTTCAGCATGGCGTTCAGGGCGTGATAGTCCAAAGCGGTTTCCGCGGCCTTGGCTTGCCGGTCATTCCCGGGATGAGAAAAAGTGTTATGCGGCTTTTCGCCCGCGTCCCGCGACAAAGAAGAGCTTAGCGTATCCAAAATCGTTCCAATCCATGTCTGACATTGGTGACATCCTCATCCGTGCCCAGAAGTTCGAACCGATAGAGATACGGCACCTGGCATTTGGCAGAGATGATGTCGCCGGCGATCCCGTAGGTCGCACCGAAGTTGCTGTTGCCCGCGGCGATGACCCCGCGGATGTTCGAACGGTTGCCCGCATCGTTGAGGAAGCGGATCACCTGCTTGGGCACGGCCCCCTTGCCGCCTTCGCCGCAATAGGTCGGAACGATCAGGACGTAGGGCGAGGCCGCACGAAACTCGTCTCCCACGGCAAGCGGGATACGAGCAGCCGGCAATGCGAGCTTGACAACGAAGCGATGGGTATTTTCCGACCGGCTGGAGAAATAGACGATCCCGCCCACCGCCCGGATCCTTAAGCGAGAGCGCTGATCATGTCGGGACGGAAGCCGGCCCAATGCTGTTCACCGGCAACAACGACGGGAACCTGGCGATAGCCGAGACCCTGCACCAGTTCATAGGCGGCGGCATCGGTCGACACGTCGACGATGGTGTAGTCGATGCCTTGGCGATCAAGCGCGCGGGTCGTTGCTGTGCACTGGACGCAGGCGGGCTTGCTGTAGACGGTGATGCTCATGAGATATCCTCGTATGGATGGGCATGGAAAATCGCTCGGGCATCGGGTGATGCCCGCTCGTCGGGTGAAAAGTGGAGGCAAACCTAGCGGGCGGCCGGACGCTTTTAAGCGTCCGTCACTCGCGCCGGCGACTATGGATACTCAGGAACATGCACTTCACCCCGAAGTTCTTCAGCGAGGTATTCGAGGAAGCGACGGCGGCCATCATGCCGCATGGATCATCGCTCGCCAGCCGGACACCCCGCCCGTGGACGTCAATGCTCAAGGCAGGTCTCCTGGCTCGCGGGTCATAACATTCGTCTCGCCTTCCCAAGACACGGGGGTCTCAGTGACGTCATCGAACGAATGCTCACCGCTCACAGTTGCGGGGGCAGCTCCGGCTTAGCGATCATCATGTTCGCCGACCGGATTCCCGTCTTAGCCTCCAATCCTTGCGAATCAGAAGAACCTCGAACACTATATATAGTATCTTCAGTTAAAATTGCGTCAACTGCTTCGATGGCCTCAAGCCCATTTCGATGTTGATGAATTCCGACAATCTCGCCTGATGCGTGCACAGGGGGGGCTGGACAGATACAGCGTTATTTCATTACGCTGCACACGTAATGTTATTACATAAAGGATCCTTCATGCCTAACACGAGCTCTGGTATCCTCCTGGCGGCCTCATCCCTGGCTTGCGCCCTCCTGCTTGCCTTTCCATCGTTTGCCGACGACGAAAAAGAGATGGAAAGCTGGCGCCTATTCGTCGCCGATCACAGCCTGCCGATCGTCCGCGCGATCGATGCCTCGAGTGGGAAGGAAATCGGCCGATTCGATCTTGACGGCCATGCCTCCCTGTCTCTCAGTCAATCCGGCCGCACCATATTTGCCGTGCAAGGCGAAAAGAATGTGGTCCACGCGATTGCGACCGGCATATCCCTCTCCGACCACGGCGAACATCGCGATATCGAGCTTTCCGATCCGAAATTGCTTCCAGCATCGGTCAAAGGCGAAAAGCCCGGGCACGTGGTGACACACGGCAACGATGTCGCGATCTTCTATGATCGCGACGACAAGTTCGATCTCCTGTCCGAAAGTGGCCTTGCCGAAGGCAAAGCAGATATTCGTTCATTCCGGACGATCGCCGCCCACCATGGCGTTGCCGTTCCGATGGGCAACCATCTTCTCGTGTCGGCGCCGAACATGGAGGCACCTCTCAAGGAAGGCGAATTGCCGCCGCGCTTCGGCTTGCGCGTGTTGGACCGAAAGGGAGAGCAGGTCGGCGATATCAAGCGCTGCACAGGGCTTCATGGGGAAGCGACCTCCGCCCGGCTGGTTGCCTTCGGCTGCGAGGAAGGTGTCCTGATCGCGCGCCCTGGCGGCATCGACGGCCCAAAGGTTGAGATGCTTGCCTATGCCCCCTCCCTGCCAAAGGGCAAGGTCTCGACATTGCTCGGCGGCACGTCCATGCAATACTTCCTCGGCAATTATGGTGAGCAGAACGTCGTATTGATCGATCCGGACAATTCTGACCAACCATACAAGCTGATCGAACTGCCGACACGACGGGTCGATTTCGTACTCGATCCGGCAAAGCCGCAGATCGCCTACATTCTCACGGAGGACGGCATTCTGCACCTTCTTGACGTCGTGAAAGGCGCGATCGTGAAATCCGAAACCGTTACCGAGCCTTACAGCAAGGACGGCCACTGGCGCGACCCGCGGCCTCGCCTGGCGATGGCCGGCAACCTCGTCGCCATTACCGATCCCCGCCACAGCCTCGTGCGCATGGTCGATAATCAATCGCTGAAGGAAGTCCGCACCATTCCCGTCGAGGGGCAACCCTTTGCAATCGTTGCGGCCGGCGGATCGGGAGCGGTGCATTGAGAGCCTGAGATGTAGAGATTGCGATCCGTCTCAGATCATTGATTGTTGGCAGCCAGTCTCTGACTGCCGCCGCCTATTTGGAGCGCCATGTTTTAAGCGCGATGCCATCGATCGCGACCTGTAGATCATCGCAACGGGAGCCGGTTGCGCGGCCAGCTCCCGACAATTGACGATCGATAAGAATCCGATTTGCCAAGCCCGCCCGTGATATCAGGCAGCGTGCGGGCGAAACATTGCGTTCGCGGCACTCTCCAAACGAAGCTTCAGTTCGTAAGCCACAGCGCAGATTGCCAAAGTCGCAACGGAAATCGGGATAAACGACACGGCGGACAAGAGCCCCATACGATCCAACCCATAGGCGATCAGCAGCATAACGGTCTGGTGGAGAACGTAGTAGGTGAGAACTGCCCTGTTGAGATAGCGGATCACGGCGTTTTCCGATCGGCACCAAATCCTCGCATAGCCGAGAACGGCGACGATCGCGCACCACTGGAACGTACCACCAAGCACCCTCCCTACAGACAGCCGCCACATTTCTGGATCACTGGAAGGCAGGCTGGGAAACAGGCATACCAAAGCCACCGCGCAAGCGACCGTCAGAATGAATGCCGGCCTCCGCATGTTGACAATAGCATCCCAGCAATTGTCACGCGTTGCCATCACAGCTCCCATAAGGAACGCGGCCATATAAACGGCATGACTGTACCAATCGGTCAAAAACTCCAGTGATGGGGGAAAAATTGGTCTCAAGACAAGCCGCAGTAAGATAAATAGCAAGGCGGGCGCTACCAGTACCCATTTGCCCGTAAGCTAGGGCGCAAGCTTCCATGAAGCTCGGCCGAGCAGGCCAGAGCGCCCTGAGGCGAACGCCCATATCGATAAACGGCACCTCTCCAAAGCACGGCAGCCTCTCCGCCAAAAGCATGGGCAGAGGCGATGACGACGCTTGACACTCAGCCTGCGAACTTTTATTGATACGTATAACTAATACGTATAAGCAAAGTGAGTGATGAAAAACGGACGAGCAACGCAAAAGGATGTCGCAAGGGCTGCGGGGGTTTCGCAGGCTACCGTTTCCATGGTGCTGAGCGGCGGCGGAGCATCCATCCCGGCGGAGACATGGGAGCGTATCACCAAGGCGGCAAAGGACCTTGGCTACGTGCCAAACCGTTTTGCACAAGCGCTCAAGACGAGCCGCACGATGACCATCGCCTGCATCGTGCCTGACATCACCAATCCGTTCTATCCGTCTTTGATCCGCGGCATTCAGTCGGTCGCTGACGGCCAGAACTACGATGTGATCACGGTCAACACCGACGGGACGCCCGAGCGGGAACGTCATTTTCTCGATTGGGCCCGACAGGGCCGTGTCGATGGCGTGGTCGGCGTCTTCTTCACGCTGAAGGCCAAGGATTTCAATCCATTGGTCGAAGCCGGCGTTCCCATAGTAAGAATTGAATCATCCAAGAAACGCGGCGGCGAAATCCCGATCGACGACATCTATGTCGACAGCAGGGCGGCGGCGCAGACGGTGACGGAATATCTGCTGGGCCTCGGTCATAAGCGCATCGCGCTCGTCGCCGGGCGCGGCGGTCCGCAGGCACACCGTATCGAGGGTTATCGTAAGGCGCTCGCAGAGTTCGGCCATCCCGACCATGTTGTCATCGATGACGAATTTTCCGAGATGGGCGGCGTCCGCGCGGCCGAGAGCATCCTCAACGGCGATTTCAGACCGACCGCTATCTTCGCCGCAAACGACCTGATGGCGATCGGGGTGATGCAGTCGCTGCGCGAGCGCGGCATCCGCATCCCCGAGGATATCGCTGTCGTCGGTTTCGACGATATTTCCGCCGCCAAGCTCGTCACCCCAACGCTGACGACGGTCGCGCAGTTTCAATGGAAAATGGGAGAACGTGCCGCGCAGACACTGATGGATCGCCTGCGCGGAGAGAAGACCGGTGCTGGAACCGCCGTTGAAATGCCCTTCGATCTCATCGTCAGGGGTTCGACGAGCAACGAATAAAACCAAATCGGGAGGAGAAAACCGATGCACAGACGTACAGTTTTAAAAGCCGGCTTCGGCCTGGCTGCCCTGCCGCTTATGTCCCGCTTCACCTTCGCGGCGGATCAGAAGCCGGTATCCTTCTGGTACGAATCCGCTTCGCCGGAGAACCAGGATAACCTCAAGAACATTCTGATCGACCCGTTCAATGCGGCACATCCCGAAGACCTCCTGAGTATCGATTTCCGCGGCTCGGATCTCGACAAGCAGCTGCGCGTCGCGATGCTGGCCGGCACAGGCCCCGATGTCGTCTTCACGGCCGGCCCGAGCTATGTCGCGGCAATGGCACAGGCCGGTCAGCTTATGCCGCTTGACGACTACGCCAAGAAATACGGATGGGACGAGCGTCTGCTGCCGCTCTTCCTCGATCTCGGCCGCTACAACGGCAAGCTCTACGCGCTCGCGAAGACATACGAAACGCTCGGCCTCTTCTACAACAAGACCTTGTTCGAACAGAACAAATGGAAGGTGCCAACGACCATATCAGATTTCGAGGCGCTTGCCGACGAGATGAAGGCCAAGGGCCTCACCCCATTCGGTGCCGGCAATGCCGACTGGCGCCCGGCCAACGAGCATTATGTCTCGATCGCCATCAATTCGATTGCCGGACCCGAGAATGTCTACAAGGCACTGACAGGCGCCATTCCGTGGACCGATCCCGCCTTTGTCCACTCGATCGACAAGCTCGCGGAGTGGTGGGACAAGGGATATTTCGGTGACAACTACTTCTCGCTGACGCTGGAACAGGCCTTCGCGCAGATCGCCAGCGGCCAGGCCGGAATGGCACCGACGGGCACGTGGAATTTCACCAACGTCCAGACCTATTTTCCGCAGAACAACGCGGAGCCCGGCTTCGTCGGCTTCCCGAGCGAGAAGGGCGATCCGATCTTCGCACTTGGCATCGGCTCGACGCTGTCAATCAACGCCAAGTCAGGCAATGCCGATGGCGCCGCTGCCGTTCTCGATTACATGTTCACCGACGACTACTACAGCAAGATGAACTCGGTCTGGCAGGGCGAATGGAACCTGCCGCTGGCCGATCTCTCCAAGGTCAAGCTCTCCGATAAAGTCCTGCCTCTTTACGAGGACGCCATGAAGCAGCTGGCAGGCGCAGTCGCCGCCGGCAAATACGGTTACACGACCTGGACCTTCCTGCCGCCGGCCACAGACACATACCTGGTCAGCGGCATGGAAGAGGTCTGGCTCAAGAAAACGAAGTCGGCCGACTTCCTGAAGAAGCTTGACGAGACCTTCAAGCAGGAACGCGACGCCGGCAAGGCGCCGGCGGTCCCACCCCGCACCTGACAAGCCGCCGCAGGACGGCGTTGAAAGCGCCGTCCTCGTCCGGAGGATATTATGCACCGACTTTATCTCGTTCCGACGATGATCATTAATATCATCATCGTCCTCGTCCCTGCTTTGCTGACGGTGGCACTCGCCTTCTGCAACTGGGACGGCATTTCCTCGCCCACCTTTGCGGGCCTCGACAATTTCCGCGCACTTGCCGGTGACCGCGTCTTCTGGCTGGCGCTCGGCAACAACATCATCTGGACCATCGTCTTCCTGACGGTGCCAATCCTCATGGGGCTGCTTGCCGCCTCGATGCTGCTGATCGTGCGCCGCGGCAGCAATTTCTTTCAGGTCGTCTATTTCCTGCCCGTCGTCATCGCGACCGCGATCACGGCCCGCATCTGGCAGGGTATGATCTATAGCCCCGTGACCGGTGTCTTCGGCCTCCTCAAAAAATACGGGCTGCCGATCCCTAATCCGCTGACCCAACCGCCGATCGCGCTGTTCGGCGTCGCGACCGTCGACCTCTGGCACTGGTGGGGCTTTCTCTGCGTCATTTTCTTCGCCGCACTCCGCCAGGTGCCGCAGGAACAGATCGAGGCGGCCCGCATCGAGGGCGCGACCTATGTCCAGATGATGCGCTATGTGCTGCTTCCCGGCATCCGGCCGACGATCACGCTGATGATGATCATGACCGTCATCTGGTCGTTCCTCGCCTTCGATTTCGTCTACATCCTCACCCAGGGCGGCCCAGCCTTCTCCAGCGAACTGCTTTCGACACTCGCCTATCGCAAGGCCTTTTATGATCTGAACGTCGGACAAGCGGCCGCCGCAGCCCTCGTCATCAGCCTGTTCGGGCTGATCGGCACCTTCTTTTACGTGCGCATCCAGACCAGGGAGGGCGAGCAATGAGGCTCGTGGAAAGCCGCCTGACCCTCTGGATCTGCTATATCCTTCTCGGCATATTCGCCTTCATCGCCCTCTTCCCGATCGCGCTTCTGGTGCTGAACTCGCTGAAGCCGGCGGCTCAGATCGTGCAGAATCCGCTCGGCTTGCCGCAGCCGATCCGTTGGCAGAATTTTGCCAATGCCTGGAACCACGCGAAATTCTCGAAGACTTTCGTCAATTCGCTGATCGTCTCCGGCACGACGATCGCGCTCGTCTGCACCACATCGTCGCTGACGGCCTATGTCATCGCGCGCCGCAAGATCAAAAGCTGGAAGATCTTCACCTTCTATCTGCTGGCGACCACGACCGCACCGATCCAGCTCTATATCTTCCCGCTCTATTTCGGCTTCGCCAAGCTCGGGCTCATCAACAACATCTTCGGCGTGGCACTGATCTACACCGCGCTCTACAGCCCCTTTGCCGTGATGCTGCTCAGAACCTATTTTCTGGCGGTTCCAAAGGAGCTTGAGGAAGCAGCGATCGTCGACGGCGCTACGCATTGGCAGGTCTTCTGGCGGGTGATGCTGCCGATCGTCTCGCCGGGCATCCTCACCGTGGCGCTGATTATCGGATTGAACTCCTGGAACGAGTTCCTGATCGCCACGACCTTCCTGCAAAAGCAGGAGAACATGACCGCCGTCATCGCCTTCTTCCTGCTGTCCGGCCAGTACAGTTCCGATTGGGGTGAGATCATGGCCGCAGCGCTCATCATCGTCGTGCCTGTCGTCGCGCTTTTCGTCTTCATGCAGAAGCGCTTCATCGAAGGCATGGCTGGCGGCTCCGTCAAAGGCTGAACGAATTTATCGATAAATGGAGTAAGCAATGCAGCTTCCGAACGACTATCTCGAACGCGTCTATGCTGGTGTCCTGGGCAAGCTCATCGGCGTCTATCTCGGCCGCCCCTTCGAGGGATGGACCTACCAGAAGATTATGGAGGAACTCGGTCCTATCGAATATTACGTGCATGAACGCCTGAACCAGCCGCTCGTCGTCACCGACGACGATGTCGCAGGCACCTTCACCTTCATCCGCGCGCTGGAAGATTACGGCATCAAGCCGAACCTCTCCGCCGAAGAAATCGGCAAGGCCTGGCTCAATTACATCGTAGAGGAACGCGCGATCCTCTGGTGGGGCGGCAACGGCAACTCCACCGAACACACCGCCTGGCTTAATCTCAAGAAGGGCGTGCCGGCCCCGCAGTCCGGTTCGATCACCACCAATGGCCAGGGCGTTGCCGAGCAGATCGGCGCCCAGATCTTCATCGATGGATGGGCGATGGTTGCCCCCGGTCAGCCGGAACTCGCGGCCAAGCTTGCAGAACAGGCCGGCAAGGTCAGCCATGATGGCGAATCCGTTTATGCCGCCATGCTCTGGGCAGCGATGGAAGCCGAGGCTTTCGTCACCTCCGACATCGACCATCTGATCGATACCGGGCTCAAGCAGATCCCAAGCGATAGCCAGATCGCCCGGCTGATTGCCGACATCAGGGCCTGGCACAAGGCGCATCCCGATTGGCGCGACACACGCCAGAAGATCCAGGACAATTACGGCTACGACAAATATCCCGGCAACTGCCATATCATGCCCAATCACGCACTGATGATCATGACGGTGCTCTATGCGCCGCACGATTTCCAGAAGGCGCAGATGATCGTCAATACGTCGGGCTGGGATACGGATTGTAACGCCGGCAATGTCGGCTGCCTGCTCGGCATAATGAATGGCCTTGATGGACTTGCCGAAGGCCCCGACTTCCGCGGCCCCATCGCCGACCGCATGCTGATCTCATCGGCCGACGGCGGCAATTCCATCAACGATGCCGTGCGTCAGGCCTATTTCCTGACAAATCTCGGTCTACAGCTTGCCGGCCATCAATCGCTCGAGGCCCCAAAGAACGGTGCGCAGTTTCACTTCTCGCTCCCCGGCAGCCAGCAAGGCTTCCGCCCACTGACAGGTCTCGGCGCGGCAAGCAGCGTGCGTGTCGGCAATACCGAATTCGAAAGCGGGCGCGCGCTGACGATCGATTACGAAGCCCTGGGGCCGGCGCAAAGCGCCGTGGTGACGACGCCGACCTTCTCGCCGCGCGAAATGCTCGACATGCGCACCTACGACCTGATGGCGACGCCGCTCGTCTATCCCGGCCAGACGGTAAAGGCCCGCGCCAAGGCCGACGCGCAGAACCGCGGCACAATCGAAGCGCGTTTGCGCATCCGGATCTATGATGAACGCGACCAATTGAGCGACATCGACTCGGCGCCGGTTGTCATAGAGCCCGGCTCGGAAGCCATTCTCGAATGGACCCTTCCTGAGACCGACGGCCAGCCCATCGCGGAGATCGGCATCACAGTAGCCGGCAGCGGGAGGCGCGCCGATGGCCGCGTGTTCCTGGATTATCTCCGCTGGGACGGCGCGCCCCAACTGACATTGAAGCGCCCGGCTGGCGACGGCGATTTCTGGCGCATGGCCTGGGTGAACGGCGCAAGCTTCTTCTCCAAGCGCTTCCCGGCCGCCTTCCGCATCGCGCAGAACCGAGGCGAAGGCATCATCATTCACGGCACGCGCCAATGGACCGATTACCAGGCCTCAGGCCAAGTTATGATCCATCTCGGCAATTACGGCGGCCTTGCCATCCGTGCTCAGGGCCTGCGCCGATACTACGGCGCACGCGTGACGCGCGACGGCAAGATGCAGATCGTCAAGGTGCGCGACGAGGAAACCAAGGTTCTTGCCGAAACCGCCTTCAAGACCGAGTTCGACAAGCTTATCGCCATGAAGGTCTCGGCGCAGGGTGCGCGCATCACCTTCGAGGCCGACGGTGTTTCGGTGACGGCGGAAGATACCGCCGCCGATGCCTTTCGTGACGGCGGCGTCGGCCTTCTCATCCATGAAGGCGCCTTGTCGTCGAACGAGATCCGGATAGGAGGAGTATGATGGCAACGGTCACCATCGATAAGGCACGCAAGGCTTATGGCGCCGTGGAGGTTCTCCACGGCGTCTCGGCCGACATTGCCGACGGCGAATTCGTCGTCCTTGTAGGCCCCTCGGGCTGCGGCAAGTCAACCCTGCTCAGGATGATCGCCGGCCTTGAAGATATTACCGGCGGCACGATCGGCATCGGCGGGCGCGTCGTCAACAACCTGCCGCCCAAGGAACGCGACATATCCATGGTCTTCCAGAATTATGCGCTCTACCCGCATATGACGGTCGCTGAAAACATGGCCTTCTCGCTGACACTTGCCGGAGCCGCGAAGGAAGAAAAGCAAAAGCGCGTGGCACATGCCGCGCAGATTCTCGGCCTCACCGATCTCCTCGGGCGCTATCCCCGCCAGCTCTCCGGCGGCCAGCGCCAGCGCGTCGCCATGGGCCGTTCGATCGTCCGCAATCCGCAAGTCTTCCTGTTCGACGAACCTCTGTCCAATCTGGACGCGAAGCTTCGCGTCGCCATGCGTGCCGAGATCAAGAGCCTGCACCGGCGCCTGGCAACGACGACCGTTTACGTCACCCACGACCAAGTTGAAGCCATGACCATGGCCGATCGCATCGTCGTCATGAACGGCGGCCATATCGAGCAGATCGGTAAGCCGCTCGAGCTTTACGACAACCCGCAAAGCACCTTCGTTGCCGCATTCATCGGCTCGCCGGCCATGAACCTCCTGAATGGACGTTTCGACGCTGATGGCGGAAAGCCTGTCTTCAAGACCAATGAGGGCATCCTGCTGCCCCTGCCCGACAATGCACCCAGGGTTTCCGGCGTGGAAGGCGTCTACGGCATCCGGCCGGAATATTTCACCCTCTCGCCCGCAAATGTCGGCATTCCCGCGCGCGTGGTGGTCGTCGAGCCGCTTGGTTCCGAGACGCATATAACGGCGACGGTGGGCGGGCAGACAATCGTCACCGTCTTCCATGACCGGCTCGATATCGAACCGGAAGGGACGATCTGGCTGCAGCCGCGGACGGAACGGATCTGCCTGTTCGATGCTGGCGGGCGCCGGCTGACCGATAAGGCCGTCGAGCGGGACCTGCAACATTCGTGACGCCAAAGCGCCGTCGTAAGGCGGCACTTCAACCCGCGCCATGTCGAATTTGCGGGATACCTGCTCGATCAGTTGATCGGCCCGGCGACACCGGTCCTGACAGCTATATCGGCAAGGCTGACATCGAGTGTTGCCGGATCGATCGACTGGCGCACCTTCAGCAACATATTGCCGAGGTCCTCCATCATCTCACGCACAAACTTCTCCGTGCGGTCTCGATCTCCCGAAACGATGAAGCGCAACAGCGATATATGGCTTTCGACAGTCGTCTCCATCGGCGCGCCAGGGCCGAGATAGGTGTGATAGATCCATCCGGTACGGCGATAGAGCGTCTGGAGTGGAATGAGCGTGTTCGCCAGGAGCGGCTCTCCGGATGCCGTCAGGATCGCTCTGTTCAATAGCCGGTCGGTGACATTGAATCGCTCAAGGCTGAGTTCCGCCTTGGAAGCCTCCAGATCGGTAATGAAGGTTCTGAGGATCTTGTGATCCTGAGGCGTCGCCCGCTCGGTCGCAAGCCCGCAGGCAATCGCCTCCATTTCCGTACGCAAGGGAAGCAAGGTCCGCTCCTGCGCCAGATTGACAGGCGCGATCCGTAGGCCCGAGCGCGGGCTGACATGGATGAGCTGATTTGCGGAAAGGCGCTTGACCGCATCATGAACGGGCGTGCGGCCGAGCCCCGCCTGCTGCTGCAACTGCTGGATCGTGTAGCGTGCGCCGGGCATCAGTTCTGTGGAAACGATCATGCTTTCAAGGCGATCATAGGCCTCCTCCGACAGGCTTCGAGACTGTTTTTCCTTCTTGACCATCGCGCTGTCGATCTTTTCCCGCTCCAACTCACCAACGTCCCTCCCGCCCGATTCACGAGGGTAGGCATTGACTTTTGGCTGCTTATATCAAAATCATTGCGTCATGTGAAATTTCAGATTAGTAGCGTGATATTTCTTAGAGGGAGGAATCTATGACAATCGAACACGCATCAGCTGTTGGCGCCATGCGCCGGCCATCCACCAATCGACGCTGGTGGATCGGCGCGCTTCTCGCGCTCGGCGTTCTCGTCAATTATTTCGACCGGGTGAACCTGACGGTCGCTTCGCCGCTCATTCAGGACGATTTTCACATCGGCCCTGCAGAAATGGGCATCCTGTTCAGCGCCTTCGGCTGGACCTACGGTTTCCTGCAAATTCCCGTCGGAATGCTGCTTGACCGTTTCGGCGTAATGCGGGTCATGCGTTGGAGCACATTCTCCTGGGGTGTCGCCTCCGTCATCACGGCCTTTTCGACGGGCATGCAGACGCTTTTTCTTTCCCGCATGCTTCTGGGCGTAGCGGAAACTCCGGGCTTCCCGGCCAATTCGAAGGCGACCGGCTATTGGTTCCCGCGCCATGAACGCGGTCTCGCAACCGCACTCTTCGATGCTGCCGCGAAATTCTCCAATGTCATCGCCATCCCGCTGGTCGCCTTCCTGATGCTGCATTTCGGCTGGCGCGGCGGCTTCCTGGCGACGGCTATCATCAGCTTCGTCTTCTTTGTCATGTTCTGGCTGTTCTACCGCGACCCCAGTGTCGACAGGAACCTTTCCGATGAGGAGCGGGCCTATCTGAAGGCCGGCGGCGCTGCCCAGGAAGGCGAAGCCTCGGCCAATGCCGTCGGCATGCTCGGCTACCTCCTGCGCAATCGCAAGGTCTGGGGCCTTTCGATCGGCTTTGCCGCCTATGGCTATGCTTTCGCCCTCTTCATCTTCTGGCTGCCGGATTATCTGGTCAAGGAGATGCATATGGACATCCTGAAATCGGCAAGCTTCACGACGATCCCATGGATCTTTGCGACGATCTCGGATCTCCTGATCGGCGGCTGGCTGATCGACCATCTCATCCGCAAGGGCCACGACGAATCCAAGGTTCGCAAGTCGATCATCGTTTTCGGCATGCTGATGGGTCTTGCCGTCGTCGGCGCCGGCCTCACGGCCGATCCCTATTGGGCCATTCTCTGGATCACGATTTCGCTGAGCGGCCTTGCCGCTGCCGCACCGGCCGGATGGTCGATCCCTGCGCTGATCGCTCCCAAAGGTGGCGCGGCCACGGTTGGCGGCATCATGAACTTCCTCAACAGCGTCACCGGCATCGCCGCGCCGATCATCACCGGCTTCATCGTCGGCGCTACGCAGTCCTTCAGCCGCGCCTTCCTTCTGGCCGGCGCGATGCTGGCGATCGGCATCGTCTCCTATGTCTTCGTCCTCGGCCGCATCGAACCGATCGCCGATCCGAAGGCATGATTTAGATCCTTAGACCATGAAAGGGTTCCCATGAAAATCACCAATGCGAAGGTCATCGTCTGCTCGCCCGGACGCAACTTTGTCACGCTCAAGATCGAGACGGACGAAGGGATTTACGGCATCGGCGACGCCACGGTGAACGGCCGCGAACTGGCCGTCGCCTCCTATTTGCAGGATCACCTCGTTCCCTGCCTCATCGGCCGCGATGCATCGCAGATCGAGGATATCTGGCAGTATTTCTACAAGGGTGCCTATTGGCGCCGCGGCCCGATCACTATGGCGGCAATCGCCGCCGTGGACGTAGCGCTGTGGGACATCAAAGCCAAGGCGGCCAACATGCCGCTCTATCAACTGCTCGGTGGCGCCAGCCGCACGCATATGCTGGCCTATACCCATGCCAACGGCGAGACGATCGAGGAAACAGGCGACAAGGTCGCCGCCTTCAAGGAACAGGGCTGGAAGGCAATCCGCGTGCAGAGCGCCGTTCCCGGCCTGCCCATCACCTATGGCGTCGAAAAGGTCGGTTCGCTGGCCCAGGCGGAAGACAAGCCACGGGAAACGCTATGGGATACGCCGACCTATCTGCGGTTCCTGCCGAAGCTCCTCGACCATCTGCGCGATCGCTTCGGTTATGATCTCCACCTGCTGCACGACGTCCACCATCGCCTGACGCCGCAGGAAGCGGCAGGGCTTGCGAAGGACGTGGAGCGCCACAGGCTCTTCTGGCTCGAAGACGCAGTTCCAGCCGAAAACCAAGAATCCTTCCGCCTCATCCGCCAGCACTCGACCACGCCGCTCGCACTCGGCGAGGTCTTCAACTCGATCCATGATTGCCGCCAGCTGATCCAGGAAGAGCTGATCGACTATATCCGCACGACGCCGCTGCATGCCGGCGGCATCACCCATGTGCGGCGCATCGCCGATCTCGCCGGCCTCTATCACATCCGCACGGCCTGCCATGGCGCGGCCGACATGTCGCCGATCACGATGGGCGCTGCTCTGCACTTCGATCGCTGGGTGCCGAATTTCGGCATTCAGGAATATGCCTTCCATCCGGACGAAGCCAAAAACGTCTTCCCTCACGAATGGCATCTGAAGGACGGCCATCTCTACAGCGGCGAAAAGCCGGGCCACGGCGTCGACTTCGACGAGAAAGCGGCCGAGAAATATCCGTATCGGCAGGCCTATCTCGACGTCGCGCGGCTTTCCGATGGGACCATGTGGAGTTGGTGATTGTTTCAGGGCCGGCCGGCTTACCCGAGCCCGCCGGCCTTTTCATTGACATCGCTTTCGCGGATGCGGTCGGCAAGATCCAAAAAATTCTGCCGCATCCGGCGCAAGGTGAAATCAAGGCCGAATAGACGGCCGGTTTCGCTGAAGCCCATCGATTGGGCCTCTGTCGAATTCTGCAGAGCGCTGAAAGCGGCTTCGAAGGCCTCATCACCGGCGGAGAGCACCTTGGGATCGATCTCGCCGCCTGAACGAAGCGCCCGGCCACATGCTTCCGCGAAGCGGGCCTGTGCCTCGAGCACTTGCCCTGCTTGCGGCCCGATCGCTTCGACGATCGCCGGTGGGAAGGGCGTTTCCACGATATGGCTGACATAGGTCATGTCGTTGCGAATGCGCCAGAGAGAGCGAGGGATGGCCTCAGAAATCCCATGCCTCGTCAACCAGAAGGCGCGCTCGCGCTGGGCGTCGGTCAAAAGCGTTTCCGTTGCCATCAGCGATTGACGCAGCGCGATATTGGCTTCGGAAGCCGAGACCGGCTCTCCTTTTTCGACTGCGGTTGCCAGAGTGCGCAATATCTGCGCCATGACATCGAGGGCCGATCCGAAACGATCGAGCACCATGGTCCGCGAACGCGTCGGCAGGATGAAGAGGCTGGCGAGCACGCCCACGACACCGCCCAACGTGATCTCGGCGATGCGGTCGATGACGAAAATCTCGACGGGAACGGCGGCGGAATGCGTCAGCATGACGATCGCCGCCGTCAGCCCTGCATTGCGCAGGCGAGGCACGCGCGCCGACACAAAGCTAGAAAAGCCGACGACACAGATAAGTGCGATCCCGATAGCGAGCGGCTCGTGCGGTGTGACGAACACCGCTGCTCCTCCGAGCATAGCTCCGGCGACGGTCGCCACCAGACGGTCGACAGCCATGCCGGCGGTGGCGCCGACAGATGCCTGCATGACGATCAGCACCGTGAAGACGGCCCAATAGCCTTGCTGAAGTTGCAGAAGCTGGGAGACGGCATAGGTGATCGTGCAGGCGATCATGACACGCAACGCCTGCACCGCCGCGCGCTTGGTCTGGATCAGCGATATCCTGGGCTTTGGCGGGGGCTGGCTTTGAGGCGATACGGGTTCGGTCATCGCGCTACTTTTGGTCTGAAAACGTATGCTGACAATGGCCGTTAGGGTCTTGCCCCCTCCCCTGCTGCAACGCCGATCGCGGGATGAACCCGCGAATTACAATGGCAGTGTTCGGCCTGATATGGAAGGAGAGCGAATAATGGCAAATCATCCGATGGCTCGCCGTGTCCTCTGCGGAAGCACGGCTTTGACTGACCGCTACGGATCGGATTTTACGCTCAAACGGTGGCGGACGCCGCAGACGTCGGCGAGGTCTCCTCAACGAGAACTTGTCGCAGCCGTGCTTCCTGTTCCGGTGAAAGCGAGGTGCGCAACAGCCGCGCATGCTCGCCCTTGAATTCGGCGAGGACCTTCTCGGGCTGAACCTTGCGGATCAGCAGGAAGAGCGCGGAACTATGCACCGGAATGGTTTCGGCGAGCTTTTCGATGAGGCCGTCATCGATGCCGTAATCGGCCATCGATCCGGCGAGAGCACCGGAGCCGGCACCGATCGCACCGCCGACCACCAGGCCCGCAAGAGGATTGAGGAAGATCAGGCCAACGAGCGAGCCCCATAACGCACCCGAAAGACCGCCGCTTGCGGCACCGGCAGCGGTCAGATTGACACTCTGCTTGAGACGGACCTTACCGGATTCGTCGCGAATGGCGATAACGGCATCTTCCAGATCGATCAGATATTCCTTCTCGAGCTGAACGAGACGATTAAGGATAGCATCCGCCTTATCGGCATCATCGAAACCAAGCACTATGAGTTCTGACATCGAAATCCTCCGGGTGGTGTTGTCGAGACAAGAAGTAGGGCATCGGGCCGACTAGTGAACAGCCGTGCTGATCAACCGGTAAGGATGAGTAGCATTGAACTGCGAGATCATTGCGACAGCCTGCTGCAGCAATTCTTCCGCTTGTTCGGGATTGTCGCGCGCCAGTTCGTCGGCATGGATGCGGATCGCTTGCGCCATATTGGTGGAAAGCGCCGCAAATTGCTGATTGCCTTCGACGAGAGCCTCGCGTGCGTTGCCCTCCAGCGTCCGGGCGGCGTCGATGAGGATTTCCTCGCGCTCTTCGACGGTGAGGTCTTCGATGGTTCTGGTTCTATCTTCCATTTTGGTCACTCCTAACAGACGTGATTGCAGCCGAGCTCATAAAGCCTCGACTGCTACTCACGTAGGAAGACGTAAATTCGGGTTCAAGGTTCCCTTCTACTCATCCCGCCGGCCGCGAAACCTTGTCATTACGCCCCAGCCGATACGGAACAATGCGGCTGCCGTACGGTTTGATTGATATGGCCCGGCCGCCTTTTCACGCGGAAAAGCTCCCGGCCCTGCTGCATTCGACATGACGCGAGATCTTACGGATCAGACGAACAGGAAAATCGACATGACGGACACGCAACAAGACAAAGGCCATGCAAGGACCGAGCATGACGCTACGCATCATGGCATCGGATCCGTTCCGGCCGACCAGACCAAAGGCGAGATCGACGCGACGTCGGAGCACGTCAAGGAGCGCACTCCCGACGACCTGCCCAATATCGAAGCGGAGAAGGAGGCCGTGCGCCAGCACGACGATGCCTTTGTCGTAAAGAGCGATCTCGAAGATGCGGATGAGCGTGAGGCTGCACCAGGAACCCGCGAGCAGCCGTAGGCTTCATCGGGATGATTTCACCCGCTCCATCCTTTTGCAATCAAGAACAGGAGACAGCCATGACCGAGACCGACGAAAACGCCCGCGTTTGGGAGCTGGTCGACAAGATCGGCTTTTGCATGTTGACCACGCAAATATCCGGCAGCCTGCGCGCCCGGCCGATGGCGGCGCATCCGGAGCCAATTGAAAATGCAATCTATTTCCTGACGGATGTTGCGGGCCACAAGGATGAGGAGATCGCCCGCTGGCCGAATGTCTGCCTCGCCTTTGCCGACACCAGGGGTCAGAAATATGTTTCGATATCCGGAACGGCTGAAGTCAGCAACGACCGCGAACGCGTCAGGGATCTCTGGTCCACGGGCGCCAGGGCCTGGTGGGATAGTGCCGATGATCCTTCGATCCGTGTTTTGAAGGTAACACCTGTCTTCGCCGAATATTGGGATAGCCCCGGCAGCATCATCAGCTACATCAAGATGGCGGCCGCCGCAGTCTCGAATAGAAGACCCGACATGGGCGACAATGTAAAGGTCGAGCTTTAGCCTTTAGCTGGAGCCATGCCGCGCATAGATGGCGACATGGCTTGCCTCAAGCCCTGAGAAGGGCGCGAATTGCTATTCTTCCCATTCCTCGTCATCGGCGGAAAGCAGATCCACCAGCGCTGCCACCTTGCCGTCTGGCAGATGGCGGCCTTCGCCGATCAAAGCCTCATCGCTGTTGACCCAAGCCCATGCCTCGGACAGTTCCGTCGGCGTTGCACCTGTCGCAACGATATCAGCGATAAGGGTCTCGTCTACAGGGCCGAGTACGGAGGTGACGTCTTGTGAAGTCAATATCATGTCCTGCTCCTCTTCCTGTTTGTCAGACCATGAGCATCCCTCGAATATAGAAACTTAGGGATAAACTTCCACCCGTGACCAGGCCGCGTCAGTATGAAATATCTCCATCAATCGATTGAAATATCTGGGAAAAGATCCCGCTCGCCGGCAAAGGAAAATCTTGCCGGTGAGGGAGGTCGTTTGCATATCGCTGCCGCGGTTCGCCGAAATATGGGGCGCCAGCTTTGAAAAGCGCAGGAGATCAAAGCGGTGTTACGTGGGGAAAGCGCTTACTCCGCAGCCACAGCAACAGCATCCCGAGTTTCCTCAAGCGCACGCACCAGCGGAATGACGTGCTTGCCGAAATATTCGACCTCCTCCTGGAAATGCAGGAAGCCGAGAAGGATCAGATCGGCACCCGCCTGCTTCAGAGCGATAATGCGCTCGGCAACCTGCTGCGGTGTGCCGATCAGGTTAGAGCGGAAACCGTCATTATACTGCACCAGATCTTCGAAGCTGGATTTCGCCCAATTGCCCTCGCCTTCCGGTGAAGCCTTGCCGGCATTCTTCACCTCGTGCCCGAAGGCCTTGACGGCATCGGGATTGGCTTTCTCGACAATCTCGGCAAGAACCGCCTTGGCCTCCTCTTCCGTCTCGCGCACGATCGCGAAGGCGTTGACGCCGATGCGCACATGATGGCCGTTCGCTTTTGCCTTGGATTGGATATCGTCCACCTGCTTGGCAATCTCCTCGGGCGTGTTGCCATTGGTGAAATACCAGTCGGATACGCGCGAGGCCATGTCGCGGGCCGCACGCGACGAGCCACCCTGGAAAATTTCCGGCTGCGGATCGATCGGCTTCGGCTTCAGCGAATAATCGGTAAACCGATAGAAATCGCCACGGAAAGTGAAGCTGTCTTCGGTCCAGATGCCGCGCAGCGCCCGGATGAACTCCTCCGAGCGGCGGTAGCGCTCGTCATGATCGAGCCAGTGCTCGCCGATGGCCGCGAACTCGCCGCGAAACCAGCCGCTGACGATATTGACGGCGACGCGGCCGTTGGTCAGGTGGTTGATGGTGGCGATCTGCTTCGCTGCCAGCGCCGGCGTCCATGGCCCGGGCAGGATTGCCGCAATGACTTTCAATTTCGTCGTCGATTCCAGCAGGGCATGGCTGAAGGAAACGGATTCATGCTGAAACTCCGCGCCGTAGCCCGCCGTGAAGCGTATCTGGCTCAGCGCATAGTCGAAACCACTCGCCTCGGCGATCTGCGCAAGCTTTCTGTTGTAGTCGATCGTCCAGCTCGTGCGCTGCTCGATGTTCGAGATGACCAACCCGCCCGACACATTCGGCACCCAATAGGCGAATTTCAAAGCGTCTCTGTTCGCATCGCTCATTGATATCTCCCGGTTTGAATTGTCCTCTGCCGAGTACAAGGATGAAGATTCCAACCCATTGCGATTACATTCTATAGATTCTCTAGATTATCGAACAAACCTATCCCAAGTTTCAGCTGTTTTGCGAAAAAGCTGCGTTGCGAACCTCGCCCGATGGGGACGATGACGTGACAAGGAAGCTTGGGGCCCAAAGGTGGAACGGCCGT
This sequence comes from Rhizobium sp. ERR 1071, assembly GCF_007828675.1. NCBI lineage: Bacteria > Pseudomonadati > Pseudomonadota > Alphaproteobacteria > Hyphomicrobiales > Rhizobiaceae > Rhizobium > Rhizobium sp. ERR 1071. The sequence continues at coordinate 19,950 of NZ_VITM01000006.1, forward strand.
CGAAGGCCATAATGCAGCCGCAAAGCGCGCAAATCAAAGCGCCGCCGTCCCCATACCTGATCGGACAATCGACCCGAGATCGCATAGGTCTCGAGCTGTCAGAATGTTGGGCCGGCTCCGCCGTTCTTCAGCGTGAAATAAGCAAAGGCTGCTACGAAAAATGCAATGATGGCCAAAATCGCCAGCAAACGCTTGAGCCAGGGAGGCGTTTGTCTCGGCGGTTTCGGCTTCGGACGGCGTTCAAACTTGATGACATTATCGGACATGACAATCGATTAGCGAAGATCAAATGGTTTGCCAATCCTGTACGAACGCCAACGATGTGACGTTTCCGCCATCGGCCAGATTAAATGCTCCATTCATCCAAACTCTCAATCTTGTCCGCTACGCTTCGGGGTGGCGGATAGTCGATTGAAGCTCACACATCCCGAAGGTGCCTTCTTGAATATCCTCAATAAAATTCGCCCCTGGAGCCCGCAGCAGCGTGCATTGATCGTCCCCTTCCCGGCAGAACAGGATCTGGCCGAACGCAAATCCGCGGCAACCAGCGCCGACGGCCCGATTGTGGCGTTTTTTACCGAAGGCAGTTTTTACGAACAGGAAAAGGAGCGTATGGCCCATTCGGCGGAGCGGATCGGGCTGAAGGTACATGCAACGGCAGTGCCCAGCGCCGGCAGCTGGGTACTGAATGCCGGGCTGAAACCCGGCTTCCTTCTGCAGGAAAGGGCGAGGCTGCGCGGGCCTATTCTTTATGTCGACGTCGATGCAGTCTTCCACCGCAATCCCTGGCAAGAGCTTCGTAAACTCGAATGCGATATTGCAGTCTACTATGAGTTCGATGCCCGTCTTATCAGCGCGACGATTCTCATCAACGACACGCCCGGCGCGGCGGAGCTCATCGAGCGCTGGCGGGAAGGATGTCTTGCCAAGCCTGACGTGTGGGATCAGGTGGTTCTGGAGGAAATCATCGCCGAGGACGCAGCGAGCGCGAAGCCCCAATTCCGTGTAGCCAGACTGCCTGCGTCATTCTGCTGGATATTCGATCGGGTCGAGAATGGTGCCGTCAGCGAGGTCTTCATCGAACAGCTCCAGGCAAGCCGCGAGGCGACCAAGCGCAAACGCTGGTTTGGCCGCATCGGCAAACGGCTGAAGCGCCGTCGCGATCGTGTCGAGGAAATCGAGCGCGTCCTAAACGGTGACAATTAGGGCACGCTTCGAACGAGCCTGCCACACGATCAAACCTGAATCACAGCATGTCGCCCAGCGTCCAATGATTGTTCCATCGCGCATCGATCTCATCCTCGACATTCTGATAGCGAATATCGGTGGAAAGGCGCAGTCTGCGCTGGCCGTCCTGATTGGTGGTGGCGGCGTGGATCATGAACGGTGAATGGAGCATGACGTCGCCCGCCTCATAATCGGCGACCAGCCAGCGCGTGTCGAAGCGCTCAGCCATGCCAGGCAGATCTTTCGAAACCCAGCCACCCTCCGTCATATTGCGGTTGAACGCGCTGACACGCTCTTCGGGGCTGAGGTCCCTGTTCTTTTCGCCAAACTCCCGCTCCATCTCTAGGCCGATTGCGTGCGATCCCTCCAGATAGGTCAGTCCGCCCATTTCAACCGGGATATCGCCGATCGGTATCCATGCCGTGACGATCCGGCTGGTGCCGCCCCGAAGATAGACCAGATCATAATGCGCCGGCGTCGCCGTCGCCGTTCCCGGCCGCACATGGCGCATGATCTTGCGCTTATGCAGATAGGAGATGCCCGAGAGGAATGCATCCATGAAGCGCGAAAGACGCGGCTGCGCGCAGAAGCCCTCATAGGCGACCGAGCGCACGAGCGACATCAGGCAACGATCGACCTCTCTGCCTTCCGGCGCCGAAGCGGACGATATCCCATCCCTCGGATCCGTTCCCTTCTCGACCAGCCCCGTCTTCGCCATGTGACTGAAGACCCAGCCGCGAAAATCGATCACGTCCTTGCGCGGCAGAAATCCCTTGAGCCACACATAGCCGTTCTCCTCGTAGAGCGTGCGGATTGCCTCAACACCGATGCACGGATCGGTCGGGGTGAGATAACCGAGCCGATGGGGCGCGGTGGAGAGAACCTTTCCATTGGCAACAAGGTTAAGTGCACTTTTGTCGGAAAGGACGCTCTGCATGGGAATCGACATTTCACTCGCCTACGGTTTGATTTGATTGCCCATTGAATCTAGCAGCCAGCGATGCTTCACTACATGGACGAAAGTGATACTGGACTTTTCGCTCACCATGACATCGACAACACATGCCATCTACCGCTCGCCACTTGCCTCCACCGGAGGACTGGCCGTCACCGGCAGCGGCAGGCAGCATGCCATGCATGCCGTTAAAGCACGGAAGCTGCCGAGCTATGCGGTGGTGCTCGTCGAAAGCGGCCAAGGCTTTCTCGAAACGGATGCCGGCGGCCGCAGAAGCGTGAAAGGCCCGGCGCTCTTTTGGCTCTTCCCGAACCGCCAGCACTCTTATGGTCCCGATGCGCAAGGCTGGAGTGAGCGATGGGCGCTTTTCGAAGGCTCTCTCGTGCGCGACTTCCTGCGACTGCGCCTCATCAGCGAGCAGAATCCGCTTACCACCCTTCGTAATCTCGATAATGTGCAGCGTCTCTTCGGCTCCATCCACGACGACCTTATCGAAGACACCAACCTATCAAGAGCAGCTGCTTCATCCGCTCTTCATCAGATCGTCATTCTGGCTGCACGGCAGGCGAGCCAGATCGCTCCCTCTCCTCGGCAAGGCTCGGATATCGGCGAGATCATCGAGGCTCTTCGCCAAAGAGCAACAGAAGCTCTCGACATGGCGGCTTTTGCAGCTGAATGCGGCATGTCGCCCGCCACGCTGCGCCGAAAAATTTCGGCGGAAGTCGGGTTGCCGCCGAAGGGGTTTCAGCTTCGCGTGCGCATGGACCGTGCAAAGGAGTTGCTGACGATGACGGATGACAAGATCGAGATCATCGCCTCAAAAGTCGGATTCGATGATCCGTTCTACTTCTCCCGGCTGTTCCATGAGCGCGAAAACTGCACGCCGCGCGATTTTCGCGCCCGCTACCGGAGAAGCTGATCGATCAAGATAGGCCGAACACGTCGCAACGGCCCTTGTCAAGCCGCATCATTCCCCGACGGCGCTCGCTCCAAATTCCGGCGCCGCCAGGCCGCCGGTGCCTCCCCCACCCGCTTGCGAAAAAAGCGTGAGAAATAGGCGGGATCTTCAAAGCCTACTTCACGACCAATATCCTCGACGGAGCGGATGGTGAACATCAGCAGACGCTTGGCTTCCAGCAGCCGCCGGTCCAAAAGCATCTCCTTGACACTGTGCCCGAACACCTCGCGCGCCGCCTTATCGAGCAGATGCGGCGTCGTGGCGAGCAGGTCGACATAGGTGCCGACCGGCCAATCGCTCTTGTAATGGCGGTCTATGGCGCTGCGTAGCGCCAAGGCAAGCGTCACGGTCGGTGAAGCTGAAGGCAGCGCCGCGCTGCCGCCAAGCCGGTTCATCAGCGACAGCACGACGCCGATCAGCCCCAGCATGACTTTTTCGCTTTGGCCGCCGCGCTCGCGATATTCGGCGCTGACCATTTGCAGCAGCGTGTCGATCTTTTGCCAGGAAGGATCGCCCGGCCGTGCCGTCAGAAAGGTCGGCACGTCAAGGCTTAGATCCACCTGAGGTACCAAAGCCTTTAAAGTATCGTCCGATATCGAGACGACGATGGCATCGGACTGATCGTCGACATCGAATCCATGAATGATGTTACTCGGCACGAAGCTGATCGTCGGAGCGGAAAAATTCCAAGTCCGATCCTCGATCCGGTAGCGACCGTCGCCCTTGTACCAATAGGTGATCTGCCCCATCAACGGGTGTTTATGAGACGCGACATGCCCAAAATGCAGCGTTTTGCGGTCCATGACCGTTTCCACGTGCAGAAATCCGACGTCAAGCGCCCGGCTCGGCACGCCATAGACAAAGAAATTCGGGATTTCGTTCTTCTGCGACATGCCGGAAAAAGTACCAGCGAATTGCCCCCTTTGTCCATGGTCGCGCCGAGGGTTCGGACGTAGCATTGATCATGATCTCAAGGGAGGAATACGAGATGCGAGCTGAAGATCACCGCAGCGACAAGACCCGTCCGTTTACCGGCGCCGAATATCTGGAAAGCCTGCGCGATGGCCGCGAAGTCTATATCAATGGCGAGCGCATCGCTGATGTGACTGCGCATCCCGCCATGCGCAACTCCGTCCGCTCACTCGCCCGCATGTACGACGCGCTGCATGACGAAAAGACTAAGGAACGTCTGACCTCGCCGACGGATACGGGATCGGGCGGCTATACCCACAAATACTTCCGAGTGGCGAAATCTTCCGCCGAGCTTGTGGCACAGCAGGGCGCCATCGCCGATTGGGCGCGCATGTCCTATGGCTGGATGGGCCGCACCGCAGATTACAAGGCGGCCCTTATGAATACACTCGGCGCTAATGCCGACTGGTACGGCCCGTTCAAGGACAATGCGCTTTCCTGGCATAAGCGCGCGCAGGAATCCGTGCTCTTCATGAACCATGCGATCGTCAATCCGCCGATCGACCGCCACAAGCCCGCCGATGCCGTCAAGGATGTCTTCGTCCACATTACCAAGGAGACCGATGCTGGCATCTATGTCTCCGGTGCCAAGGTGGTGGCGACATCCTCCGCACTGACCCACTATAATTTCCTCGCCCAGAGTTCGGCGACGGTCACGGAAGACCCGTCGCTCTCTGTCATGTTCATCGTTCCGATGAATGCGCCTGGCATTAAGATGTTCTGCCGCGTCTCCTATGAGCAGACCGCCAATACTGTGGGACATCCCTTCGACTATCCGCTGTCGTCACGCTTCGATGAGAACGACGCCATTCTGGTGCTCGACAATGTCTTCGTGCCCTGGGAGGATGTGCTTGTGCTGCGCGACGCGGCAAAGATCCTCTCCTTCCACCCCGCTTCGGGCTTCATGCATGGCTATTGCTTCCAGGGCTGCACGCGTTTCGCCGTGAAGCTCGATTTCATCGCCGGATTGCTGGCTAAGGCGCTGCGCGCGACCGGCGGCGATGCCTTCCGCGGCAATCAGGCGGCACTTGGCGAGGTCATCGCACTTCGCCACATGTTCTGGTCCTTCTCTAATGCCATGGCCTACAATCCGCAGCCCTGGGCGAATGGCGCGGTGCTGCCAAACATGGAAGCGGCCCTCTCCTACCGCACCTTCATGTCAGAGGCCTATCCCCGCGTCATCGAAACGGTCCGCAAAGTCATCGCGTCCGGGCTGATCTATCTGCCTTCCTCGGCCAAGGATTTCGGTAATCCGGAGATCGACCGCTACCTCGCGCAATATGTACGCGGTTCCAACGACATGGGTCATATCGAGCGCATCAAGATCATGAAGCTGCTGTGGGACGCCACCGGCACCGAGTTCGGCGGACGCCATGCCCTTTACGAGCTCAACTATGCCGGCGCGCCGGAGGAAGTCCGCCTGCAGGTGCTGAAGGGTGCCGAGCGCGGCGGCCGGCTGAAGGAAATGGAAGCGCTCGTCGATCAGTGCATGAGCGATTACGACGAGAATGGCTGGACCGGAGATACGTGGTTGCCGCCTTTGGGTGACACCTCCCCCGTCCGCAACGCCGCCGAGTGAGGACGTTGCCATGGAGGAGCAACTCTCGAAAACAGAATTTCGCAACGCCATGGCCAGGGTTTGCGCACCGGTGAATGTCATCACCACCAACGGCCCCGCCGGCCGCGGCGGCTTTACCGCCACCGCCATGTGCAGCGTCACCGACGAACCGCCGACGCTGCTGGTCTGCATGAACAGCCGCTCGGCGCAAACTAGCCTCTTCCTCGATAATCGCCGCTTCTGCGTCAATGTTCTGACGCAGGAGCACAAGGAACTGGCCGGTTATTTCGCCGGCCAACGCGCCGACATGGAAGAGCGCTACGCCGCCGCGGAATGGATCAACTTCCGCTCTGGCAGCCAGGCGCTTTCCGATGCCATCGTCTCCTTCGATTGCCGGCTGACGGAAGCGCGCTTGGTCGGCACGCACCATATCTTTATCGGCGAAGTGATGGATATCCGCAGCCGCAAGGATGGGCATGCGCTGCTCTATTTCGACCGCAACTATGTGCATGTGCCGACCCAGACGGGGAGCTTCGGCGGCTAGGTGCCGCAGGAACAGCTATCGATCGTGGGAGCAAAAAAGGGGGCCGGCGATAACGCGGCACCCCTTCTTGCGTAATAAAACAATCTGTCAGAGCTGAATCCAGGCCGTCTTCAGATCGACATACTTGTCGAGCGCATGCAGCGATTTGTCGTGGCCATTGCCGGATTGTTTGACGCCACCAAGTGGTACGCTGTTATCGGCACCGCCATAGGTATTGACATGCACCACGCCGGCGCGGATGCCCCGGACCATTCGATGAGCCTGCGACAGGTTCGATGTCCAGACGGCCGAGGCAAGGCCATATTCCGTGGCATTGGCGATCCGCAGGGCCTCTGCTTCACCTTCAAAGGGAATGATCGACAGGATCGGCCCGAAGACCTCTTCCCGCGCCAGGGTCATCGACGGCTTCACGTCGAATACGGTCGGCCGCATGTAATAACCGCCCGTCTCCTCGAGAATACGCGAACCACCAGTGCGCAACGATGCACCCTCCGACAGCGCCTGCGAGACGTAGCCAAGATCCTTCTTCAGCTGGATCTCGCTGGAAATCGCCCCTGCCTCCGTCGTCAGCTGCAGGGGATCGCCGGCTTTCATGCTTTCGGCGATGCGAGCCACCTTCTCGGAGAAGGCTTCATGAATCGACTTCTCCACAAGCAACCGGGAGCCGGCGACACAGACCTGGCCGGAATTGCGGAAGATGCCATAGGCGGAAACCTTGGCCGCATGATCGAGATCGGGCGCATCGGCAAAGACGATGTTCGGCGACTTGCCGCCAAGCTCCAGATAGACGCGCTTCAGGTTAGAACGCGCCGAATATTCCAGGAGCCGCCGCCCGACAGGGCCGGAACCGGTGAAGGCAAGCACATCGACCTCCATGTGCAGCCCCAGCGCCTCGCCGCAGACCGCACCTCGGCCAGTCACGACGTTGAGCACGCCTTCGGGCAATCCCGCTTCGGCGCAAATTTCGGCGAGCCTGAGCAGCGTCAGCGACGCGCCCTCGGCCGGCTTCAGCACGACGGAATTGCCTGCGGCGAGCGCCGGTGCGATCTTCCAGGCGCCGATCATCATCGGAAAATTCCACGGTACGATAGCGGCAACGACACCGATGGCTTCGCGGTGGACCAGACCGAGAATATTCTCCGCCGTCGGCGCGATCTCCCCATAAACCTTGTCGATCGCCTCGGCATAGTAACGGAACGTGCCTGCGGCGCTGCCGGGCTCGGCCTTCAGCGCCATCGAGATTTCAGTGCCGTTGTCGCGCACGCCGAGGACGGCGAGCTCGAGCGCGTTCTTCTCAATCAGTTCGGCAATCTTCAGCAGCACTTTCTTGCGTTCGGCCGGTGCCGCCTTCGACCAGCTGCCCTTTTCGAACGCCTGCCGCGCGGCCTTGACCGCGAGATCGACATCCTCCGTGCCGGCGTCAGCAATCGTGGTCAGCTTTGTTCCATCGATCGGCGAAATGACGTCCATGGCGGCTCCGCTGATCGGCTGGCGCCAGGCACCTGCGATGAACAATGCCTGCGGCGAAACGGATAATGTCCGGAGCTGGTCGATCTTGTCCTGCATCTCATTCTCTCACAAAGAGGGTGGCGGGGTCCTCCGCCACCGCGATTGGAACTCAAGCTTCCTGGCCGGCGCCGAGGCGGGCATAGCCGGCCGCATCCGACGACTTCAGGCGAGCCGCCGCGATGAAGCCGATGATCCCTGCGAGCAGCACGAGCCCCGGCAAGACCACGGCCAGCACGCCATTGGCGCCGGCAATCGCGCCGAAATTCGCCGAGATATAATAGACGAGCGCCAAAAGGATCAGACCCGTCAAGATGGGCAGCACCTTGATCGCGAGCACATTGCGCTCAAGTCCCGGATTGCAGCTGAAGAACACCACGATCGAGAAGGCTGTAAACGCCATCAGCAGGATGATCGCCAGCGTCGCGACATTGGTGAGCCAAGAGAAGAGCGCCAGCACCGGATCCTGACCCGTCACCGCAAAGAGCGCGACGACGAGCACGGCAATAACGGTCTGGATGATCGAGCCGACATGCGGGCTCTGGAAGACTGGATGCGTGACGCCGACCGATTTTGGCAGCAAGCCTTCGCGGCCAGCAACATACATGTAGCGGGCAACGCCATTGTGAAAGGCGAGAATGCCGGCAAACAGGCTGGTGATGAAGAGCACGCTCATGACAACGGTGATCCAGTGGCCGACATAGCGTTCGGCGAGGCCGAAGAGGAACGTCGTGGGATCGGCAAGACCCTGCAGGGTCGGGACGAGCTTGTCGACACCAGCGCCGGTCACCATCAGCCAGGACGTCAGCATATAGAAGAGGCCGATGATGAGAACGGAAATATAGGTCGCGCGCGGCACGGTCTTTTCCGGTTCGCGAGCTTCTTCGCTGTAGATAGTGGTCGCTTCGAAGCCGATGAAGGCGGCAAAGCAGAATAGGAGACCCACGGCCGGCGTTCCGCTCCAGAAGGCGGTCGGCGTGAACGGCGCGGCCGTCAAACCGGTATCGCCACCCTTGATGAAGATCGCAGCATCGATGACGAGCACGACGAGATATTCGAGAATAACGAGCACCGTCAGCACTTTCGCCGACAGATCCACACGGCGGTAGCCGAAGACGGCGACGAAGGCGATGCCGATGAAGCTCCAGACCCACCAGGGAAGATCGAGACCGAGCTGCTCGGCAAAGAAGCCTTTGGTCGCCGCACCGAAAAGCCCGAGAACCCCGACCTGCATGGCATTATAGGCGAGGATCGCGATCAGTGCAGCGGCACCGCCCATCAAGCCGCCAAGGCCCTGGGCCGTATAGGCATAGAAGGCGCCGGCATTGCGAATGTGACGCGCCATGGCGACATAGCCGACCGCAAACAGCAGCAGAATACCCGTCACCAGCAGAAAGGTCAGCGGAATGCCTGGCCCGTTGCCGAGCATCATCGAAAGCGGCACGCCGCCGGCCACCGCCGTCAGCGGTGCGGCAGCCGACACCACGAGGAAGGTCACGGCACCGACGCCGAGACTGTTCTTGCGCAGCTGGTTGTCAGCCGCACCTTGCGAATTTTGCGTGTTCATCTGCGTTCGTTCCCCTTGTTTAAGAACATCCGATCATCGCCGCGATTGCACGCGTGCGACCTCCACCAAAAACCGGACTGACGATCGGGGCCTATGTTTTGTTGATCTTACCGCCGTCAGCGCTTATGGTTCATTATTTGAACCACAGCTTCAAATACAGACTTGCAAACATTGCCGGCCTCTGTCAAGTTATTTCGCATGTTAAGTATCTTGGGTCGCTGCTATCGTGCCGCGGCGCAGGGTCAACAGGCTGATTTGACGGGAAGCCCCGGCTGGACGCGTAGAATCAGACCCTGACCAACCCAAGAGGAGGAATAATGAGCACGATCGGAAAGGCGCTGGCATTGCTGGATACTCTGTCACGGCTGGACAAGGAGGCGGGTCTGACCGACATCGCCCGCCTCTGCGCGCTGGACAAGGCGACGGCACGACGCTTTCTCGTGGAGCTGGAAAAACACGGCTTCGTCGAGCAGGATCCAGAGACGCGCCGCTACCGCATCGGCTCGGCACCGGTTCGCCTCGCCCGTATCCGGGAAGCGCGCTTTCCCTTCCTGCGGGTCGCAATCCCCTTCATCAGGACACTTGCCGAATCCTCGATCGAGACCGTGCATCTGTCCGAATTTTCGGGCGGGCAGCTTTCTACCATTCATGTTGAAGACTCACCGCGCGCCCACCGCATCATCGTCGATGTCGGAAGCCTCCTTCCCTTTCATGCGACGGCATCAGGCCTCGCCTTTCTGGCCTTCTGCCCACCCGTGGAAATCGACGAAGCGCTTAAAAAGCCGCTGGAAAAATTTACCGACCACACCGTCACCGACCCCCAATTGCTGCATAAAATGCTCGATGAAACCGCTGCACGGGGCTTTTCCGTCATTGACCAAGGTCTCGAGGTCGGCGTCATCAGCACGGCGGCACCGGTGCGCACGCCGAGCGGCCGCCCGATCGGTTGCGTGGCAATCGCCGCCCCGCTCTCTCGCACCACGAAGGCTACCATCCAGGAATTCGGCGCGCAGGCCGCCGCCACGGCCAGCACGATCTCAGAAAAATACTACGGGTCGGAAAGACCCACGGGAACCATTGCGAAACTCAGGAGGACGGATTGATGAGCCCGGAGGCTCCCTCACCGCGGATACTCGTCATCGGAACCGGTGACACCAAATGCGACGAACTGCAATTCATGGCGTCCGTCATCAAGCAAGCCGGCGGCCAGCCGGTCATGATGGATGTGAGCATTCTCGGCGACCCACCTTACAGCCCCGATTATTCCAAACATGACATTGCGAAGGCTGCCGCAACGACAATCGAAGCCATTACCGAAAGCGGCGACGAAAACAGCGCCATGGCGGCTATGGCGAAGGGTGCGTCGGCCCTGACCCTCCGCCTCTATGACGATGGACTAATCGACGGCATTATCGTGCTCGGTGGCTCTATGGGCACGGATCTGGCGCTCGATGTCGCTGCCGTCCTGCCGCTCGGCGTGCCGAAATTCGTGGTTTCGACCATTGCCTACTCCCACCTCATACCGCCCGAACGCATCGCGCCCGATCTTATGATGATCCTGTGGGCTGGCGGTCTCTATGGTCTCAACAGCATCTGCCAGTCGGTTCTTTCCCAGGCCTGCGGCGCAGTGGTCGGCGCTGCAAAGCACGGCACCAAGCCCGATCGCGAACGTCCCCTCGTCGGCATGACCTCCCTTGGCTCCTCCTGCCTGAAATATATGAAATATCTGCGGCCAGAGCTGGAAAAGCGCGGCTACGACGTCGCCGTGTTTCATTCGACCGGCATGGGCGGACGGGCCTATGAAGCGATCGCCTCGAAGGGTGGCTTTGCCGCCGTCTTCGACTTCTGCATCCAGGAAGTCAGCAATCATCATTATAGCAGTGTCGTCACCTCTGGGCCCGATCGTCTCGAAAACGCCGGTCGCGCCGGCATTCCGCAGATCGTCGCACCTGGCGCGATCGACATGGTCGATCTTCAGGCATGGCAAGCCCTGCCAGAGATCTTTGTGGATCGCCCGTATCACGCCCATAACCGGCTGATCGGGTCGGTAACGACATCGCCGGAAGGGCGGCGTGCAGTCGCCCGTGTGATCGGAGAAAAACTGCGGCGCGCTGAAGCGAAGGTCGCCTTCCTCCTGCCGACTGAAGGCTTGCAGGAATGGGACAAGCCGGATGAACCCTTGCATGATCCAGAGGGCCTCGACGCCTTCCTCGACGAAATGCGCCGAGCCGTTCCGCCCAGCGTTACGCTGCAGGAGGTCGATGCGCATATCAACGCCCCGGCCTTCTCGACCGCTGCCCTTGCCATCTTCGATCGATGGGTTGCCGAAGGCGTCATTCCGGAGGGGCGGCCATGAGCCAAGACCGCGCGCTTATCCTCGACTTCGGTGGTGTCGTTACCCGCACCCTGTTCGAAACCCATGATATCACCGAGCGCACACTCGGCCTTCCCAAGGGATCGCTGACGTGGCGCGGCCCGTTCGACACGACGACGGACCCGCTTTGGGTCGAAATGCAGAACCGCGAGATCACCGAACGCGACTATTGGCTGAAGCGCACGAAGGAAGTCGGCAAGCTGGTCGGCGAAAACTGGACGGACATGCAGACCTTCGTGCGCCGGGCGCGCGGCGCCGAGCCGGAGCTGGTTCTGCGGCCAGAAGCCCGCGACGCCATCCTGCGCACCAAGGAGGCCGGCCTCAAGCTGGCAATCCTGTCGAACGAACTCGACCTTTTCTATGGCGTCGAATTCCGTCAGCGCTTTCCGCTGATCGAGCTTTTCGACGTCATCGTCGATGCCACCTACACGAAGATCCTGAAACCCGATCCCCGCGCCTACGAGCTCGTCCTTGCCGAGCTCAACCTCCCGCGCGAGGCCTGCGTCTTCGTCGACGACCAGAAGAAGAACATCGAGGGCGCCGAAGCCGTGAGCTTGCCTCACGTGCATTTCGACGTGACCCGCCCTGCCGAAAGCTATGCCCGCGCACTTGCGATGCTGGGGCTCTGAACCAAGAGGAATTTGACATGCGTGAGACCAATTTCATCATCGAAAACAACGCCCGTCACCTGTGGCATCCGATGGCTCACCCCGCTGAGATGCAGGCCAATCCGCCGCGCATCATCAACTCAGGCGAAGGCGTCGAGATCGTCGATATCCAGGGCAGGAAAGTGCTCGACGCGGTCGGGGGCCTCTGGAATGTCAATCTCGGCTACTCCTGCGAGCCGGTGAAGAAGGCGATCCGCGACCAGCTCGACGAACTGCCTTATTATTCGACCTTCCGCGGCACGACGAACTCACCCCTGATCGAACTGTCCTACGAGCTTGCCGAATGGTTCAAGCCGGACGGCCTCAGCCGTTCCTTCTTTACCTCAGGCGGCTCGGATTCGGTCGAGACCTGCCTGCGGCTGGCGCGCCAGTACCACAAGGTCAATGGTCAGCCCGAGCGCACCAAGTTCGTCGCGCTGAAGAAGGGCTATCACGGCACGCATTTCGGCGGCGCCTCGGTCAACGGCAACCAGAACTTCCGCCGCAACTACGAGCCGCTGCTTCCAGGCGTCTTCCACCTGCCGGCACCCTTCACCTACCGCAATCCCTTCAACACCACCGATGGTGCGGAGATTGCGGCTGCAATCGGCAGGCTCTTCGAGGATGAAATTGCCTTCCAGGGTGCCGACACCATTGCGGCCCTGATCGTCGAACCGGTGCTCGGCGCCGGCGGCGTCATCGTTCCGCACGAGACCTTCCTGCCGCTGATGCGCGAGATCTGCGATCGGCGCGGCATCCTGCTGATCGCCGACGAAGTGATCACCGCCTTCGGCCGCACCGGCGCCTGGACCGGATCGCGTCTCTGGGGCGTGCAGCCGGACATGATGTTGACGGCCAAAGCGATCACCAACGGCTACTTCCCCTTCGGCGCGGTGATGATCTCCGACAAGGTGGCGCAGGTCTTCGAAGGCAACAAGGGCGCTGTCGGCAGCATCGGCCATGGTTACACCTATTCCGGCCATCCGGTCGGTGCCGCCGCAGCCCTTGCCACCTTGAAGGAAACCAAGCGACTCAATGTCGTCGATAATGCGGCTGCTCGTGGCGAAGAACTGCTCGCCGGCCTGAAAAAGCTGCAGGACAAGCACGAACTGGTGGGCGATGTGCGCGGCAAGGGCCTGATGTGCGCCCTCGAACTCGTCAGCGATCGTGCAAAGAAAAGTGGCGCAGCTAAGGACGTCATTCAGAAGGTGCAGGACGCGACCTATGATGCCGGCGTTCTGGTCCGCACCTCCGGCGCCAATGTCATCATGTCGCCGCCGCTCATCGTGACGGCGGAGAATGTCCAGACCATCCTGACCGCGCTCGACGCAGGTCTCACCGCGGCAAGGGGCTGATCATGTCCGACAATGCAGCCCTCATCGCGCGTCGCGAACGGCTTCTCGGCCGGAACATGTCGCTCTTTTATGACGACCCCGTGCATCTGGTGCGCGGCGAAGGCGTCTGGCTCTGGGATGCCGATGGGAAAAAGTACCTCGATTGCTACAACAATGTGCCGCATGTCGGCCATTGCCACCCGCGCGTGGTGGAAGCGATCGCGCGGCAGGCCTCGACGCTGAACACGCATACCCGCTACCTGCACGAAGGCATACTTGATTACGTCGAGCGGCTGACGGCAACCTTCGACAGGAGCCTCAACGCGGCGATCCTGACCTGCACCGGCAGCGAAGCCAACGACGTGGCGTTGCGCATGGCGCAAGCCATGACCGGCAAAACCGGCGTTATCGCCACCAACCACACCTATCACGGCAACACGGCAGCTGTGTCGCAGCTGTCGACCCGCATGCCGCCGGTCGGCGGCTTCGGTGGCCATGTGCGCCATGTGCCGGCGCCGGACAGCTATCGTCCGCTCGGCGGCGAAGGCGGAGAGGCCTTTGCTACGGCCTTTGCGGCCGAAGTGGAGAAAGCAATTACCTCGCTTCAGGAGAGCCCGCACGGCTTTTCGGCCATCATCATCGATCCGTTCTTCGCCAATGAAGGCTTTCCGGACCTGCCGCCGGGTTTTCTCGACAAGACGGTTGCCGCCGTGCGCAAGGCCGGCGGCCTCGTGATTACCGACGAGGTACAGCCCGGTTTCGGCCGGACCGGCACGCATATGTGGGGTCACCAGCACGCTGGCATCGTTCCCGATATCGTCACGCTCGGCAAGCCGATGGCCAACGGCCATCCGGTCGGCGGCGTCATTGCCAATGTCGATACGATCAACACTTTTCGCAAAGCATTCCGCTATTTCAACACCTTCGGCGGCAATCCGGTCTCCTGCGCGGCGGCCATGGCCGTGCTCGATGTCATCGAGGATGAGAACCTTATCGAGAACGCCCGCAATGTTGGCGAATATACGCGCGATGCCTTCAAGCGGCTGGCCGAGAAGCACTCGATCATCGGCGACGTGCGCGGCAGTGGCCTCTTCATGGGCACTGAGTTTGTGCTGGACAGGCAGACGAAGGAGCCGGCTACCGCTGAGGCAACCCGGATCATCAACGCCATGCGCGAACGCGGCGTGCTGATGGGCAAGATCGGCATTCACCAATGCGCCACGAAGATCCGACCGCCCATGCCGTTTACCCGGAGCAATGCCGACTACATGTTGTCGATCTTCGACGATGTCCTATCCGGCCTGTGAGGCAATATGGCTGATCAATTGCCTCAGGCCATCCGCGATGCCCTGCAGAGACGTGCGCTGGAGGCCCTCGACCATTGGCCTGTGCAGGCCCATGAACCTCTCCTGATGAAATATCGAGAGAATGCCGTCTTCCGCATCACGCTGGAGGATGGTCAGTTCGCCGCACTGCGGCTCCATCGGCCGGGCTACCATGACGAGACGAGCCTGCGCTCGGAACTGCACTTCATGGCGGCGCTCAAGCTCGGCGGCCTTGATGTGCCGAGTCCCGTTCCGACAAGCAGAAAGCAGAGCCTCGTCCGACTGCCAGCCAACAGGCATTTTGCCGAACAGCATGCCGACGTGGTGAGCTGGATCGACGGCGTGCCGCTTGGCCAAAGTGGCGTGCCGCTGTCGCATTCGGCAGAGATGCAGGCCGACATCTTCTTTCGCGTCGGACAGAGCATGGCGACCATGCACGAGCTTGCCGATGCTTGGGAGCCTCCGGAGCGTTTTCGCCGCCCAGCATGGAACGTCGAGGGTTTGGTCGGCGAAAAGCCGTTATGGGGTCGCTTCTGGGATTGCCGGGGCCTTTCGTCCGAGAGCACCACTGCGCTCTCGGCATTACGCGACGAACTACGCCGCACCCTTGGAGATGCAGAAGCTCAAGACTTCGATTACGGGCTGATCCATGCCGATCTGGTGCGGGAAAACATCTTTCTGACGGGAGCCGACGGCGATGTCGCCTTCATCGATTTCGACGATGCGGGACATGGTTTCCGCCTGTTCGATCTTGCCACCACCCTACTCAAGAACCGCAGAGAGCCCGCCTATCCTGCAATCGAGCAAGCGCTGATAGCAGGTTATCGCAGCCGGCGATCCCTCTCCGACGCGGCGCTGGCGGCCCTGCCCCTATTCATGGTGCTGAGGAGCCTTACATATATTGGATGGCTCGCGGGACGTCCGGAAATTCCGGGCAGTGTCGAGCGCCTGTCGCGTTACGTCAATGAAAGCATGGAGATGGCGAGAAAGCTCAATATCGCCGCTTGACATCTTCCGCATAATTATTAACGTGTTAAGTAAATAAGAGATCGGGAGGACTCAATGCCACATCTCGCCATCGAATATTCGGCCAATCTGGAGGGTCGCACCGATATCGGTGCGCTCTGCGAGCGACTGCTGAAGACGGTGCTGGAGACCGGACTTTTCGAGGTCGGGGCTGTGCGCGTGCGCGCCTTTCGCGCCGAGCACTACGCCATCGCCGACAAGCTGCCCGAAAACGCCTTCATCGACTTGAACTTCCGCATTGGCAAGGGCCGCACGCAGGAAGAAAAGAAACGCACCGGCGAGGCAATCTTCGCCGCAGCGATCGACGTTCTCGGCCCGCTTTTCGAGACGCCGCATTTCGCCCTTTCGCTTGAGATCCGCGAGATCGATGCGGAGCTCAGCTGGAAGAAGAACGCCATTCATCCGCGGCTTCGCGGCAAGTGACATTCCCTTCGTGGGACGACATAACACCAAAGGAATAGACGATGTCCAAACTGCAGGAAAACATCGCAAAGGCGGAAGGCTTTCTCGCCCGTTTCAAGGATCGCGGCATTCTCAACCGCATCAATGGCGAGGATGTCTCGGCCGATGACGGTTCCACTTTCGAAACGATTTCGCCTGTGGATCTGAAGCCGCTCGCTACCGTGGCCCGCGGCAAGGCAGCCGATATCGATCGCGCTGCAAAGGCCGCAAAGGCTGCCTTCGCAGAGTGGGCCGCGATGCCTGGTGAAGCCCGCAAGAAGCTCCTGCATAAGATCGCCGATGCGATCGTCGCGCGCGCCGAAGAAATCGCCTTCGTCGAGTGCATGGATACCGGACAATCCCTGAAATTCATGGCGAAGGCCGCTCTACGCGGTGCGGAAAACTTCCGCTTCTTCGCCGATCGCGCCCCGGAAGCCCGCGACGGCAAGACGTTGCGTGCGGAAGGTCAGGTGAACCTGACGACACGCGTGCCGATCGGCCCGGTCGGCATTATCACGCCCTGGAACACGCCCTTCATGCTGTCGACCTGGAAGATCGCGCCGGCGCTTGCCGCCGGATGCACCATCGTCCACAAGCCGGCCGAATTCTCGCCACTCACTGCGCGCCTTCTAGTGGAGATCGCCGAGGAGGCCGGCCTGCCGAAGGGTGTATGGAATCTCGTCAACGGTCTCGGCGAGGATGCCGGTCGCGCATTGACCGAACACCCGCTGATCAAGGCGATCGGCTTCGTCGGCGAAAGCCGCACCGGCTCGATGATCATGAAGCAGGGCGCCGACACGCTGAAGCGTGTGCATTTCGAGCTCGGCGGCAAGAACCCTGTCATCGTCTTTGCCGATGCCGATCTGGAACGCGCAGCCGACGCTGCCGTCTTCATGATCTATTCTTTGAATGGCGAGCGCTGCACGTCGTCCTCGCGCCTGCTGGTGGAGGAAAGCGTCTACGACAAGTTCACCGCGATCGTCGCTGAGAAGGCCAAGCGCATCAAGGTCGGACATCCCCTTGATCCGGAAACCGTCGTCGGCCCGCTCGTCCATCCCGTGCATGAAAAGAAGGTGCTGGAATATATTCAGATCGGCCGTTCGGAAGGCGCGACGCTCGCCGCTGGCGGCGAGAAAGTCAACGGCCCCGGCGGCGGTTGCTATGTCTCGCCCACGCTCTTCACTGGCGCCAACAACCAGATGCGCATCGCTCAGGAAGAAATCTTCGGGCCGGTTCTGACCGCCATTCCCTTCAAGGACGAAGCCGATGCGCTGGCGCTGGCTAATGAGGTCCAATACGGCCTGACCGGTTATCTCTGGACCTCGGACGTCACCCGCGCCTTCCGCTTCACCGATCACCTCGAAGCCGGCATGATCTGGGTGAACTCGGAAAATGTGCGTCACCTGCCCACACCCTTCGGCGGGGTTAAAAGCTCCGGCATTGGCCGCGACGGCGGCGACTGGTCCTTCGATTTCTACATGGAAACCAAGAACATCGCCTTCGCCACCAAGCAGCACGCCATCCAGAAACTCGGCGGCTGAGCCGCTAATATCTATAAGTACGCATAAGAGGAGGAACAAATGCCCCTGCCGAAACCCAATCTCTATCCGCCTTTCAACATCGTGCGCCTCAGCCATATCGAATTCGGCGTCACCGATCTTGCCAAGTCCCGCGCCTTCTATGTCGACACGCTCGGCCTGCAGGTGACGGATGAAACGGCCGATACGATCTATCTCCGGGCAATGGAGGAACGCGGCCATCACTGCATCGTGCTGAAGAAATCAGACAAGGCCGAAGCCCGCGATCTCGGCTTCAAGGTCTTCAGCGACGAAGATCTCGACAAGGCGGCGCATTTCTTCAAGGGCAAGGACCTGCCGGTCGAATGGGTCGAGCGCCCCTACCAGGCGCGGACCTTCCGCACCCGCGACCCGCATGGCATTCCGCTTGAATTCTATTCGAAGATGGACCGTCTGCCGCCGATCCATCAAAAATACGCCCTCTACAAGGGCGTGAAGCCGCTGCGTATCGACCACTTCAACTGTTTCTCGACCAATGTCGATGAAAGCGTCGCCTTCTATAATGAGCTCGGTTTCCGCGTGACCGAATATACCGAGGATGCGGAAACAGGCCGCCTTTGGGCCGCCTGGACGCATCGCAAGGGCGGCGTCCATGACATTGCCTTCACCAACGGCCGCGGTCCGCGCCTGCATCACACCGCCTTCTGGGTGCCGACGCCGCTTAACATCATCGACCTGCTCGATCTGATGGCGACGACCGGCTGGGTCGCCAATATCGAGCGCGGGCCGGGCCGCCACGGCATCTCCAACGCCTTCTTCCTCTATATTCTCGATCCCGATGGCCACCGCATCGAAATCTATTGCTCGGACTATCAGACGGTCGATCCCGATCTGGAACCGATCAAGTGGGACCTCAAGGATCCGCAGCGTCAGACACTTTGGGGCGCACCGGCTCCCAAATCCTGGTTCGAACATGGTAGCCTGTTTGCCGGTGCGGAAGTGGCCGAGCCTGATCTGAAGGCGCAGCCGATTATCGCGCCTTAAGCGTTACCATTGAGAGCGGGTGAAAAACGCCCGTTCCTCATCAACGTTCGAAAGTGCGAGGAGTCCGTCATGAATTTGAAAGACGCAACATTGTTCCGGCAAGCCGCATTGGTCGGCGGCGAGTGGATCGAGGCCGATCCCTCCAACGCGATCAAGGTCGACAACCCGGCAACGGGCGAGATCATCGGCCTCGTTCCCAATCTGGGCGCGGCCGAGACCAAAAAGGCGATTGCTGCAGCCGAAGCCGCGCAGGAGGAATGGGCCGCCCGCACTGCTAAGGAGCGCTCCGGCATCCTCAGGCGCTGGTTTGAGCTGATGATGGAAAACCAGGACGATCTCGGACGTATCTTGACGGCCGAACAGGGCAAGCCCCTGCCTGAAGCCAAGGGCGAAATCGCCTACGGCGCCAGCTTCATCGAATGGTTTGCCGAGGAAGCCCGCCGCGTCTATGGCGACATCATTCCCGGGCACCAGAAGGACAAGCGCATTCTGGTCATGAAGCAGCCGATCGGCGTCGTCGCGGCCATCACCCCCTGGAACTTTCCAAACGCCATGATTACCCGCAAGGCCGGCCCTGCCTTTGCCGCCGGCTGCGCCATGGTGCTGAAGCCTGCCTCGCAGACGCCATTCTCGGCCATTGCAATCGCCATTCTTGCCGAGCGCGCCGGCCTGCCCAAGGGCCTATTCAGTGTTCTCACAGGCTCGGCCCGCGCCATCGGCGGCGAGATGACCGCAAGCCCGGTCGTGCGTAAGCTCACCTTCACCGGCTCGACGGAAGTCGGCGCCGAGCTCTACAAGCAGAGCGCGCCGACCATCAAAAAACTCGGGCTGGAGCTCGGCGGCAACGCGCCTTTCATCGTCTTTGACGATGCCGATCTCGATGCCGCCGTCGAAGGCGCGCTGATCGCCAAATTCCGCAACAATGGCCAGACCTGTGTCTGTGCCAATCGTCTCTACGTGCAGGATGGTGTCTATGATGCCTTTGCCGAAAAACTCTCGAAGGCGGTCGGCTCGCTGAAGACCGGGAACGGCTTCGACGAAGGCATCAATCTCGGCCCGCTAATCGACGAGGCGGCCCTTGCCAAGGTCGAAGAGCATGTCGCCGATGCGCTTTCCAAGGGCGGCCGCGTCGTTGCCGGCGGCCATCGCCACCAGCTCGGTGGACGCTTTTATGAGGCGACGGTACTTGCCGACGTCACGCCTGCCATGGCCGTAGCCAGGGAGGAAACCTTCGGTCCCGTGGCTCCCCTCTTCCGCTTCAAGGATGAGGCCGATGTCATTGCACAGGCCAACGACACCGAGTTCGGTCTTGCCTCCTATTTCTATGCCAAGGATCTCGCTCGCGTCTTCCGCGTCGCCGAAGCCCTGGAGTATGGCATGGTTGGCGTCAATACCGGCTTGATCTCGACAGCCGAAGCGCCGTTCGGCGGCGTCAAGCTTTCCGGCCTCGGCCGTGAGGGTTCACGCTACGGCATCGAGGAATTCACCGAAATCAAATATGTCTGCCTCGGCGGCGTCGTCTGAGGTCAGGAGAAGGCCGTGAAAGCATGACTCATCCCAGATTCCTGTCTTTTTCGAGAAACGGCCGTCATGGCTACGGGCTCGCGGTCGACGGTGGTGTCGTCGACCTCTCTGCCCGCTATGGCGCGACATGGCCGACGCTGCGCGAAGTGATCGAGGTCGGTCGCCTCGTTCAACTCGCCGAGGAAGCCAAGACGTTGAAGCCGGATTTCGCGCTCGACGACATTCGCTTCGAAATTCCCATTCCGTCGCCGGAAAAGATCATTTGCGTCGGGGTCAATTTCCCCGATCGCAACGAGGAGTACAAGGATGGGCAGGCTGCTCCCCCCAATCCCTCGCTTTTCATCCGCTTTTCGCGA
The DNA here is from genome assembly GCF_007828675.1 of Rhizobium sp. ERR 1071. Lineage (NCBI taxonomy): Bacteria > Pseudomonadati > Pseudomonadota > Alphaproteobacteria > Hyphomicrobiales > Rhizobiaceae > Rhizobium > Rhizobium sp. ERR 1071. The sequence continues at coordinate 40,825 of NZ_VITM01000006.1, forward strand.
TCGTTCACAGGGCATGAACAGCCATTGATACGGCCGCCGGAAAGCCCGCAGCTCGATTATGAAGGTGAGGTCGTCATCGTCATCGGCAAAGGCGGTCGCCGCATTGCCGAGGCCGATGCCTTCTCGCATATTGCCGCTCTTTCGCTTTGCAATGAGGGCACGATCCGCGACTGGGTGCGGCATGCGAAGTTCAATGTCACCCAGGGCAAGAACTTCGACAATACCGGCTCGATCGGCCCGTGGCTGATCCCCTTCACGGATGCGGCCCAGATTGAAGACATAGCGCTCACGACCCGCGTCAATGGCGAAGTGCGCCAGAGCGACCGCACCAGCCGAATGATCTTCTCCTTCCGCAAGATCATCAACTACATCTCCACTTTCACTACGCTCGTCCCCGGCGACGTCATCGTCACGGGCACGCCGACAGGCGCCGGCGCCCGCTTCGATCCGCCGATCTGGCTAAAGCCGGGCGATGTCGTCGAAGTCGAAGCCGATGGCCTCGGTATCCTGAAAAATACCATTGCCGACGAGGTGCGCTGATGCTGTCGCAAGATGAAATCCAGGCTGCGGCCGAAAGCCTCGATCAAGCGGAGCGGACGCGCGTCCAGACCGGACTCCTCTCCCTCAAGCATCCCCAGATGACGATGGACGATTCCTATGCCGTTCAGGGCGCCTGGGTCAAAAAGAAGATTGCGCGCGGCCGCGAGCCGATCGGCTGGAAGATCGGGCTGACGTCGAAGGCAATGCAATATGCCCTAAACATCAACATCCCGGATTCCGGCGTACTCTTCGACGACATGGTGTTCGAAGATGGCGCCACCGTGCCGGCCGACCGCTTTATCCAGCCGCGCATCGAGGCCGAGATCGCCTTTGTCATGAAGGCGCCGCTCAAAGGCCCGAATGTTTCGATCTTCGATGTGCTGAATGCCACCGACTATGTGACGCCGGCTCTTGAGATCCTCGACACGCGCATCCTTCGCGTCGATCCCGATACGAAAAGGGCGCGCACAATCGTCGACACCATCTCCGACAATGCCGCCAATGCCGGCATCGTCACAGGCGGCCGCGCCGTGCGGCCTGATGAGATCGACATGCGCTGGATGGGTGCGATCGTCAGCCGCAATGCCGAAGTGGAAGAAACCGGGCTTGGCGCCGGCGTGCTCAACCAGCCCGCACGTGGCATCGCCTGGCTTGCCAATCGACTGTCGCAATATGGCGATGGCATCGAAGCCGGCCAGATCGTGCTTGCCGGCTCGTTCATCCGCCCGATCGAGGCGCGGCATGGCGATACAATCAATGCCGATTTCGGTCCCTACGGATCGGTTAGCCTGTTCTTTGCATGAAGGAGCGAGCCATGCCTGCGCCGAAAAACCTCTTCAAACAGGCCCTGAAGGAAGGGCGGGCGCAGATTGGCCTCTGGCAGGCGCTCGCCAATGCCTACACGGTCGAAATCTGCGCCGGCGCCGGCTACGACTGGCTGCTGCTGGATGCGGAGCATGCCCCGAACGATGTGCCGCTTCTCGTCTCGCAACTCCAGGCGATGAAGGGCACGGCGAGCCATGCTGTGATCCGCCCGCCAATCGGCGAGACCTGGATCATCAAGCAGATGCTCGATATAGGCGCACAGACTTTGCTGATCCCGATGGTCGACAGCAAGGAAATGGCCGAGGCCATGGTCAAGGCTGTTAGATACCCGCCGCATGGCGTGCGCGGCGTCGGCGCAGCCCTTACCCGCGCCTCCGCCTTCAACCGCATTCCGGATTACCTTGCGACGGCCAATGACGAGATCTGCCTGCTGCTGCAAGTGGAAAGTCGCGCCGGGCTTGCGGCGCTCGACGACATCGCCTCGACGGTAGGCGTCGATGGCGTCTTCATTGGACCATCCGATCTCGCAGCCGACATGGGCTATCTCGGCAAACCGGGCGCCCCGGAAGTTCAGGCAGAAGTCGAAAAAGCGCTCACAAAAATCCAGTCGCATGGCAAGGCCGCCGGCATCCTGATCGGCGATCTTTCGCTGGCCAAACGCTATCTCGAACTTGGTGCCACTTTCGTCGCGATCGGCAACGACGTCACCCTGCTTGCCAATGCCACAATCAAGCTCCTTGACGATTTCAAGAAGGCCGACGCCGCCAAGCCGCCTCACGACGTCAAGGTCTATTGAGCGCCGACGCCACCTTTCCTGCGTCGCGTGACCTTGCGCCTCATCGCGCAAATTTCGGCATAGAGAAAGCCTTGTGCACGCTCAGTCAAAACGGACTGCACAGCTGGACGCGACTCCTCCGCGAGCATCGGTCATGATGAACCCGAAAGCCAAGAGGAGAAAACATGCGTTTCAAGAACAAGACTGCCCTGATCACCGGCGGCGGCACGGGCATCGGCGCAGCCGTCGCCCGCCATATTAGGCAGAAAGGCGGCAATGTCGCACTCGTCGGGCGCCGTCCCGAGCCGCTGAGAAGTGTTGCCGATGAAATCGGCGCGACCATCGTCGCGGCCGATGCCTCCGACGGCGTCGCGATGAAGGCTGCCGTCGAGAAGGTCGTCGAGGCCCATGGCGGCCTCGATATCCTGATTGCCAATGCCGGCGGCCATGGCGTCGGGCCGACGATCAGCATGTCGGACGAGACCTGGGATCTCGCCGTTCGTCTGAACCTCAACACCGCTTTCGTCAGCGCCCGCGAATCCCTGCCGCATCTCATCAGGAACCAAGGCAACATCGTCGTCCTCGCCTCGATTGCCGGACTCTTTGCCGGGCCGGATGCGGCGGGCTACGTCACCATGAAACATGGCTGCATCGGCCTCGCGAAATCGCTGGCGCGTGACTATGGCCGCAGGGGCGTGCGCACCAATACCGTCTGCCCGGGCTGGGTCACGACCGCCATGGCCGATGAGCAGATGGAATTCATCGTCGAGAAATACAAGCTGAACAGCATCGAGGAGGCCTACGCGCTCGTCACCAAAGACGTGCCGCTCGGCCGGCCGGCAACCGCAGAGGATGTCGCCAATGCCGTCTGCTTCCTGGCTTCAGGCGAGGCATCAATGATCAACGGCGCGGTGCTTACCGTCGACGGCGGCGCCGGCACCGTCGACCTGCCGACGCTGGCTTTTGTAGAATAACGGGGAGGAAATAGAGATGAATCAGAATCCCAAGGACTGGAAAACCTACGACGAATTCGCCTATGGCATCGACACGAACCGTCTGCCCGCCACGGAGGCCCTGACCGGCTCGACGCACAAGATCGCGTTCGACGATGGCCGTAGGTTGGAACTCTCCTTCGCCAAGGGTGAGGTGAAATGGTCGGATGGCAAGGACAGCGGGACCGACTTGTCCGAGGTGATCGAAGTCGCGCCGAAGACTTATTTCGTCGAGATCATCTTTGCCGGCCGCCCCAGGGAAGCCGAGACGCTGATCCTCAACACCGAGACGCGCCGAGTGCTTTCCATTTACTCGGTCGTTCGCGAGCTCAAGGATTCCGTCGGCGAACCGCAGGTCGCGCAGATCTTCCGGCCAGGTGTTATTGAAGGTGATGCCGCAAGCGGGCCGGTGCCGCACGAGAGCCGCGACCTGATCGGGCTCAGGGCTCATTTCACCTACAGCCCCAATCATGTCTACGAGCACACCTATCTCTCGTCGCAGCGCTATGCCTGGCAATGCCTTGTCGGTGTGCAGCGCGGCCACGGCGATGTTGATCTCACGACGACCTATAAGTTTGATGAAAATCTCTACATCTTCACCTTCCGTGAATTCAAAATCGCGGTCGCATCCACATTCTTCTACAATTTCAAGGATATGCGCTCGACAGGCAAGTTCCTCGGCATCACTGGCGACGGGCGCATCCAGAACAGCCCGGCCGGCGCCTTCATCCGCAAGGCCTCGATGACCTATTACCTGCCCGGCCAGGAACCCGTGTGAGGACGCCATGCGCACAGCATTCGATATCGTAAAGGCGCACTACGACGCCAATGACCGCCGCGACATGGATGGCATGCTTGCCGACATCGCCGCCGACTGCCGCTGGACCGAGATGGATGGCTTCCCCTGCGCCGGCACCTATGTCGGCCCGCAGGAGATCTTCAGAAACGTCTTCCAGGCACTCGGAGAGGCCTTCGAAGGCTACACCTTCAATCTCGAACGCCTGCTCGACGCCGGCGACGAGGTCGTTGGCGTAGGAGACTATAGCGGCACCAACAAGCAGACGGGAAAGACCTTCAAAGCCCGGGTCGTGCATGTCTGGGGCGTGGCGGGCGGCAAGATCCGGCGTTTCGAACAGTTCACGGACACGCTGAGAGTGGCTGAATCCATGAAATGAGAAACGAGGCGACCCGGCTCCGGCAGGGCCGCTTCATCAACTAAGACATATTGGCCTTGCGCCATTGCGACGGCGACACACCATATCGAAGGCGGAAGGCGCGCGAGAAATGCGCGCTGGAGGAAAAGCCGAGCGCGAATGCGATCTCGGATATTTCTCCCGCGTAGCCGCCGGCATCTCGCAGCTTTTCCGCAGCCTTTTGGACGCGCAAATCCCAGATGTAATCGGAAGGCGTCAGGCACTCCACTTCGAATGCGCGATAGACGTAACGCACCGAACAGCCCATGCGGCGCGCGATCATGGTTATCGTCAAGTCCGGCCGTTCGAGATTGAGATCGATGAAATCCCTGATCCGCTGCAGCAGTGTGTGAAGGGGGTTTGCGACCGGTATTGCCTGTTGCAGGTCGGCGCCAATCATGGTGCGCACGAGCTCGATCATGGTCTGGCCGACACTTGCGCGCCTGGCCTCGTCAAGATGATCGATCTCATGAATGGTCGAATCCATCAGCGACAAAAGGATCCGGCACATGCCATCCTTATCAGCATGCGCCGTGAAAGGTTGCGACAACCGTTCTAGGGCCGTCGCGGGCAGGCTATGGCGCGGCAATTGCAGCAACAATTGGCGGACCGGCGTACTGTTCGTCAGCATATAGGGGCGGCTGGGATCGTAGACGACAAGCGCATTCCGCGAGACGGGCGCATGCAATCCGCCCTGCGTCAGCGAAGCGCAGCCCTCAGTCTGCGCGATCAGTTTGATCGCGTCGGGATCATTCGGCGCTGCCGTCACATGATCGCCGAAGACGACATGCCGATCCGCCTCCAGCCGCGTCAGCCGGCAAGTACCCAGCATGGCAGAGGTCATGCGGCTCTTTTCCTCATCCGCCGTGCTGAAATCAAGCCGGACATTACCGAAGAGATTGCGCGCCAGCCCTGCGAACGATCGACCGCTGGCGCTATCGACATGCCGGTGAAGTGCTGCGGTCATGATTGCTGTCCTCAGGAGGTGAGATAACCGCCATCGACCGGCAGGCAGGCGCCGGTGATATAGCGCGCGGCATCAGATGATAGAAAGACGATCGCATCGGCGACTTCTTCGGACGCGCCCCAGCGGCCGGCGGGAATACGCCGCAGGATCGGCGTCGATGATCGTTCGTCGGCAAACAGCGCGCGGCTCAATGGCGTGACGATCCAGCCGGGTGCCACCGCATTCACGCGGATATCCGCCTGGGCGTATTCCTGGGCGAGCGATTTCGTCAGCTGCACGATCGCGCCCTTGCTTGCCGCATAGGCCGGCCGATCAGCAGCACCGAAGGTCGAATACATTGAGGCTATATTGACGATCGCCGACCCCGCCCGCATGCGCGGACGGGCTAGCCGGCAGCAATCCACGATCGACGTGAGATTGATCGCCATCACCTCGTCGAATGCGGTCTTCTGCCATTCGCCCCGATCCCGGCTAACACCGGTGCAATTGACGAGAATATCGATTGTCTCGATCGAGGAGAAGAAGGCTTCCAGCGCGCCAGGCTTCAGTACATCGAGTTCGCGATACTCGATCTGCCGACTTGTTGGCGCGATCGAGGCACCGAGCCCGAAACTCACCACACGGGCGCCGAGATCGGCAAAGCTCTGCGCGGTCGCTGCCCCTATGCCAGATGTACCACCGGCTATGACGACCGTTCGCCTTGCAAAAAGATCGGCAGAGAATGTCATGAAGGCTCCCTCGCGTCAGCTTGCCAGATAGGCGCCGTGCAGAATGTGCGGCTGGGCCTTGAGCGTCGCCGCGGCGCCGGAAAAGACCAGGCGTCCGCGCTCCAGCACAAGAGCCTGATCGGCAAGATCGAGGGCGAGATTGGCGAACTGCTCAATCAGCAAAACGCCTATGCCGCGCGCGGCGGCGATTTTCAGCGCCTCGGCCAACCGCTTGACGACGGCCGGTGCAAGGCCGAGCGACAGCTCGTCGACGATCATGAAGCGCGGCTTGGCGACGAAGGCCTGCGCCATCGCCACCATCTGCTTCTGGCCGCCGGAAAGATCCGATGCCGATTGACGCCGCCGTTCCGATAGTTCGGGAAAGATCTCATAGGCATGAGCCAGTCCCTCTCGTCGGGCAGCCGCCGATGTCTCCAGCGCTGCCACGAGAATATTATCCTCGACGGAAAGCTGCCCGAGCACGCGATGCCCCTCCGGCACGAGCGCAAGACCAGCGCGGCGAATGCGGTCAGGCGAGAACCCTTCGAGCGCCGCGCCGGCGAGGCATACGGAACCGCCACGCGGCAGGACGCCCGCCATGGCCATAACCGTGCTCGACTTTCCGGCACCGTTGGCCCCAAGCAGTGTCGTGATCTTCCCAGCCGTGACGGAAAACGAAATGTCATGGATTACGCGCTTGCCGCCGCGCTCGACGACGAGATTTTCGACGCTGATTTCCGACGTGGCGTCCATATCAGAACTCCCCTAGATAGGCGCGCCGCACATTGGGATCGGCAAGCACAGTCTGTGTCGGGCCAAGCGCCAGAAGCTTGCCGTAGTCGAGCACCATCGTTTCGCTGCACATGGAGCGGATGAGATCGACATCATGGTCGATAATCAGCACTTGTGCTCTGAATTCCGCTGGGATGCGCAGCACCAGCTCGCGAAAAGCCTTGCCCTCTTCTTCCGTCAGACCCGCTGCCGGTTCATCAAGCAGGATAAGCTTCGGCTCGCCGACAACGCATTTTGCCAGCTCGACGAGACGGCGCTGGAAAAGATTGAGGGATTGGCCGGGCCTCTCGGCGACATCGGTCAGCCCGACAAAGGCAAGGGCCTGCTCGACCGCACGGGCATGGTGGCCGGTGCCAACGACATGATCGGCGATCGCGGCAATATTGCCGGCAACGGTCAGATCCTCCACCACCTGCTCTGTCTGGAACGAGCGTCGCAGGCCGGCGCGCACGCGCTGCAGGGGCGTCATCGCCAGCAGCGGCCGCTCGCCGAGCGAGACCGATCCCTGGATCGGTCTCACGAAACCGGAGAGCACATTGAGCAACGTGGTTTTGCCTGCGCCGTTCGGGCCGATGAGACCGGCGACGGGCGCTGTCAGTGCCGCGCTCAGCTCATTAATCGGTCGGACACCACCGAACTGGACGATGAGATTGTCGATCTTGATCATCGTGCCCTCCCCGTGGAGAGAACGGCATTCAACCGGGCAATAAGAGCCGATATCTGGCCGGCAATGCCCGTCGGCGCGGTCGCCAGCGCATGGAACAGGGCGACGCCGAAGATCCCGATCGTGACATAGCCATCAATGCCGAGATCCGTGAGCAGGGCCGGCACGGCACGCAGCAACAAACCGGCGATGACGGCGCCGTACCAGTTGAAGACGCCACCGACGATGGCAAGTGCGAAGAGATTGAGGCTCTCGAAGGCGCCGAAGGCACGCCCGTCGAGCTGACCGACATTGCCTGCGAGCAATCCACCCGCAAGACCGGCAAGAAAGCCGCTCAACGCAAAGGCCCAGGCCTTATAGATCAGCACATTGACGCCGCTGGCAACCGCAACCGTCTCGCCTTTGCGGATCAGCGCCCATGCGCGACCGGGTCGGGCAAGTTTGTGCCATTGCGCGATCAGCAGGCCGATCGCTGCCGCGACACAAACATAGAGGAAATAGGAGACCTCGCCATCGGCGACTATTGGTCTTGCGAGCATTGCACGGCCGGAGCCATCGGCGCGACCCAGGAAGCCGGGACCGCCATCCGGAAAGCCCCAGGCGCTGATGACGATCTGAAAAGCGCCCGCCAGCATCAGCGTTACCAGCGCAAGATAAAGACCGCGCAGGCGCAAGGCGGGCAAGCCGAAAACCAGCCCCACGATCGAAGCGACCATACCGCCCGCAAGCAGGCTCAATTCAAAAGGCGGATGAAAGGCATGGCCGACACGAAGCGTCACCCAGCCGCCGACGCCGACAAGCGCGAACTGGCAAAGCGAGACGAGACCAAGCTGACCATAGAGGATGGCAAGCCCCGCAACGGACAGCGACAGAGCAACCGCGGATGTGGCGGCAGAAAGCCAGAAAGAATTGGCGAGCAAAGCGACGACGAGCGAGAAGATCAGCATCGTCACAGGCACGTGAAGAAGCTGCTTCGGCAGGCGCATCATCGATATGCTTCCGGCTGTTGGGGTGATTGTTTGCTCCTGAACGGTCATCGGTCCTTCAACGCGGCCCTGGCCGTGCCTCCGAGAATGGTGACCGCGACAAGCGCGATGATGAAGGGTGCTGCTGCGCGATAGGGCGATATCCAGGCGACAGGCGTCAGCACGGCCTCGGCAATACCGATCAGAATGCCGGCGACGGCCGTTTGCCACAGCGACTGCAACTGACCGAGGATCGCTGCGGCGATCGCCGGGATCACCAGCAAGGTCAGGAAGGTGCCCTGTAGCCGGACGAGATCGGCAAGCAGCAGGCCGGCAAGACCGGCGAAGATGCCAGTCATGATCCAGGCGGCGGTTTCCGTATAAAGGATGCGCACGCCAAGCATGGCGCTGAGATCGCGATCATTGGCAAGCGCCCTCATATCGAGACCAAGGCGCGTGCGAGTCAGAAGCAGAGTGATGGCAATGACCATGACGACGGCAAGAATGATGGCGATGATACGCGTAAAGGTCAGGCGCACGGCGAAAAGAGAGATGAACATCTGGTCGGTCGGGAATTGCAGGCGGCGCGGCAGCTCGCCCCAGATGACACCCATGATCGCGATCAGGATCAGCGCCGGTGCCAGGGTCCCGACGGCGCGCACGACGATATCGCGATGCGACAGCATGGGCGCGAGGACCCGACCATAAAGAAAACTGATCGTCGTCGAGACGGCAACGGCGGCGAGGATGGCGACGGGGAGCGGCATCTTCCACTCCAACAGTTGCCAGGCGCAATGCGCACCGATCGCGCCGAAGGCACCGAATGCGAAGTTGAGAACGCCAGTCGCCCGAAACAGGACGACCAGGCCGACGCCGGACAGCGCGTAAACAGCGCCGATCCCAAGCCCGGATATGATGAAAGGCAGGATGTTCATAAATCGATCCTTTCGGGTCGTTCGGTTCCGCGGATTTGCCGCGGAACCGAGGCAAGCGTCTGGGCTCAGTTGATGCCGGCGGACTTTTCAAAAGCACGCACGTCCTTCAGCTCCGGATCGGGCGATTGGGCGCAATCGGAAACGACTTTCCACTTTCCACCCTCGGCAACCGCCATGCGTGTCGTCGAATTGGCATTGTGGCGCGGCTGGCCATCGCCGAAGTACCAGGGAGCGCAGAAGATATCGCTCCTGAAGTCCTTGATCTCGCGCACGGCGGCAGAAGCCGTCTCGCGGTTGATCTTGGCAGGGTCAAGCGTCATCAGTGCCTTTTCGGCGATGCGAGCTGCGAGGTAGCCAGCCTGAGCAAAGGTATCGCGCGGATCAGACTTCTGGCCGTACTGATCCATGACGGCGAGCCAGTTCTGATTATCCGGCGTCTGCGCGTTCAGATCGTTGAATTCCATGTTGACATAGAACTTGTCGTCCCAACCCGAACCAATGGTAGCTGGAACCGAGAGATCATAGGCCGAGGCCGCGCTGAGGAAGGTGATCGTCTGGTTGAGCCCCTGTTCTTCGGCAGCCGTCAGCAGCGGCACGGCAACGCCCTTCGACAGGCCAAGCACGATGACATCCGGCTTGCTTGCGGCCGCCTGCAGGATGATCGATGTGGCGTCTGCAGAGCCCGGATCCATAAGGATCGTCTGGGCCGCAAAGCCTTTTTCCTTGGCAAGCAGCATCACGCCGTCACAGGACCAGGTGCCGACATTCGGGATGTTCGGGCCGATACAGACGACGGACTTCGCATTCAGCTTGTCGAGCGCGTAGCCCATGGCGCCGAGCATCGAGACGCGCGGCCCGGCATTGGTCGGCGCATAATTCTCAGCAAAATAGCATTCGCGCGGCACGCCGACGCCGGCGACGACAAGGATGCCGGACTTCTTGTAGAAATCGGCATTGGCGCCGCACTCGACATAACTGGAATTGCCGACCATCAGCACGGCCTTCTCGTCGTTGACGAGCTTGGCGGCGAGCTGCGCGGCGATTTCCGGATTCCACTGATCGTCCTCGACCAGATATTTGACCGGCCGCCCCTTGATGCCGCCATTGGCATTCAGGCAATCAAAATAGGCCTTTGCCGCCTTGGTGGAGTTGGAAAAATCATCCGGCCCGGTCTTGCCGGTAATGGCGCCGATGATGATCGGTTCGCCGGTTGCCGGCTTGCCAGTGTTGTCGCCGCAGGATGCGGCCGCATGCACGCTGAATGCCGATGCGAGCGTCAGAAAAAGGCCGATTGCCAGCCCTCTTAGATTGATAGGCATTGTCTCCTCCAGTTTGTTGTCCCGCTCCCCACGGGCTCTTTTCTTCCCCGACGTCCGGCTCAGCCGGAAATCGCCTTTCCAGTCATGAAAGCCGCAGCCTTGGCCGCGATCATCATCGTCGGTGCATTGGTGTTGCCGGATACCAGTGTCGGCATGATGGAGGCGTCGCAAACGCGCAGACCCTCGATCCCACGGACCTTCAGATCCGGCCCAACGACGGCCATGCGATCGTCCGCCCGGCCCATACGGGCCGTTCCCGCCGGATGGAACACGGTCTTGCAGGACTGGCGAATGTAATCGCGGAGCGCTTCGGGATCTTTCTCGACGCCCGGCTTCGGCAGCACGCGGCGCTTGACCAGCCTGGCAAGCGCCGGCGCGTCGAGGATGCGGATCGCCGTTTCCACACCGCGCACCAGGGTTTCAAGGTCGGCCGGATCGGAAAGCAGGTTGGCATTGAAATCCGTCTGCTCGGTCGGATCGGCGCTTTTCAATCGTATCCAACCGCGCGAGCGCGGCCGCAGATAGCATGGGCCAATACTCAAGCCGTGGCCTGGTTCCGGATCACGATCGACGAAACCGATCAGAACAGGCAGGACGTGGAACTGCACATCCGGCTGGCCGGTGCCTGACGTATCGATGAAACCGCCGCATTCGACGACATTGGACGACAGCAGGCCGCGATGCGAAGTCAGATAGCGCAGCATATGGCCGGCGGCCCGCAGCCCCTTGTCATGGCCGAGGATCGAGATCGGCTCACGCGTCTCGCCCTGTACCGGCACCTCGAGATGATCCTGATAATTGGCACCGACACCCGGCAGATCGGCAACGATCTTGATGCCCAGCGAAGAAAGATGCGCGCCGTCGCCGACGCCGGACAGCTGGAGGATCTTCGGTGTTGCGATAGCACCTGCGGTCAGCGCGATCTCCCGGGACGCCCTGAAGACTGTGCCATCGAGCAGCTCGACACCGGCGGCCTTCTGCCCTTCGAACAGGATACGGCCGACCTTGCGCTCCGTCAGCACGGTCAGGTTCGGCCGCTTCTCCGCCTCGCGCAAAAAGGCCTGGGCCGAGCTCCAGCGACGACCGCCATAGGTGGTGCTCTGATAGAAGCCGACACCGGCCTGATCCGCACCGTTGAAATCATCATTATGCGGAATGCCGATTTCGGTCGCCGCCTTGATGAAAGCCTCGCTCAATGGATGGCGATGGCGCGGGTCCGAGACACGCAGACCGCCCTTTTTCCCATGGTACTGGCCGTTCAGCCGCTCATTGTTTTCCAGAGAACGGAAGGCCGGCAGCACATCCTCGTAGGACCAGCCCTGGCAGCCCATCTGCGACCAGGTATCGTAGTCGTTGCGATGACCGCGAATATAGATCATCGCATTCACGGAGCTGCCGCCGCCGAGCACATTACCCTGTGGCACGATGCTCGGACGCCCATTCAGGCCCTTGTCAGGGTTCGAGGCATAGGGATGGATGTCAATGCCCTTGCCCAGCACCTTGAAGAAGGTCGCAGGAATGTGGATCCATGGGTCGGAATCCCGGCGGCCGGACTCGATCAGCAGCACCTTATGCGCCGGATTTTCTGAAAGCCGATTTGCCAGCACGCAACCCGAAGAACCGCCACCGACAATGATATAGTCGTAAGTCGTCATGGCTCAGCTCAATACGGTCTGGATCGTGGTGAATTCCTTCAGCCCTTCCGCGCCGAATTCGACGCCGATGCCGGACTGCTTGACGCCGCCGAAAGGTGCGTTCGGCTGGATCGTGCCATGCTTGTTGATCCAGACCGAGCCGCATTCGAGCTGCATCGCGTAGCGCTTCGCCTTCTCGACATCGGAGGACCAGACGGAGCCGCCAAGCCCGGCAGGATTCTGGTTGGCGCGAGCAACCACTTCGTCGATGTCGCTGTAGCGGATGATCGGCAGGGCCGGACCGAACTGCTCCTCATCGACCAGGCGCACGCCATGATCTACATCTGCGACGAGCGTGATCGGATAGAAATAGCCCGGGCGATCCATCGGTGCGCCGCCGGTCAGGATGCGCCCGCCATTGGCGCGCGCATCCTCGACCAGTTCGCGCACCTTGTTGAACTGCATCTCGTTCTGCACGGGGCCGAGAATGCTTGCCTCGTCCAGCCCGTCGCCGACGGCGATCTTGGAAGCATAGTCCGCAAGACCACGGCACACTTCCTCATAGATGCTGTCATGCACGTAGAGACGCTTCAGCGCCGCGCAGGTCTGGCCATTGTTGATGAAGGCGCCCCAGAAGAGGCCCTCGATAATGGCCTTCGGATCGGCATCAGGTAAAACGACGCCGGCATCGTTGCCGCCAAGTTCCAGCGTGAGGCGTTTGAGGGTCGCAACCGCAGATGCCATGACCTTCTTGCCCGTTTCCGTCGAGCCGGTGAAGGTCATCTTGGCGATGCCCGGATGGGAAGAAAGCGCCGCACCAATCCTGTTTTCGCCGGTGACGACGTTGACGACGCCGGGTGGGAGAACCTCGTTCATGATTTCGACGAGACGGATGGTCGACAGCGGCGTCAAGGGCGACGGCTTGATGACGACGGTGTTGCCGGCACGAATAGCCGGAACGATATGCCAGCACGCGATCATCACGGGCCAGTTCCAGGGCGTGATCGAACCGACGACTCCGATCGGCTTGCGATGCAGCTCGACGCGGCCTTCATTATCGTCCTGCAGGATCTCGATTGGCAGATCCAGCTCGGCAGTATGGCGCGTCCATGCCAGCGCGCCACCGATCTCGAAGCGAGAGCCGAGACCATTGAGCGGCTTGCCCTGTTCGCGTGTGAGCAGCTGGGCCAGCTCCTCGGCGTGCTCGCTGATCTTTTCCGCAACGGCATGGCAGGCCGCCGCACGTTCCCCGCTCGATACCTGCGACCAGCCCTTGAAGGCTTGCGCGGCCGCGGCAACGGCGCGATCGAGATCCGCTTCGCCGGCAAGCGGCATAAAGCCGACCACGTCGCCATTCGATGGGTTTTTTACCGGCGCATGATGGGACGTGGCAACAGGCTCGCCACCGATAAGCAGGGTGTACTGCTTCACGACATTTTCCTCCCGTGACTTTCGGGAGGACTATGGCTTTTGCCCCAACATCCGTCTTGGGGAGAAACGCGCCTCGTCTTGGACTGAAGCGCAGCCCCGCGGTTCAGTCCGATCTATGGGCCGGCTCTGCGGCGCGCAGCAGCTCGCTCGGCGCACAATCGAACAGTTCCTTGAAGCTGCGATTGAAATAGGAAATGTCATTGAACCCGGCCGAATAGGCGACTTCGGCTATCGTCGTCGGGTTGCGCTGCTCCTTGAGCTGCTCGATCTTTTCCCGTGCAAAGCGCAGCCGCTTGTCCCGAATGACCGTCGTGCAGGTCATGCCCATGCCCTGAAAATCCTGCTGCAGTGTACGGATCGAAATGCCGAGCCGTGTCGCCAGCCATTTGGCGCTGAGGTCGCTATCGGTCAGATGCTTGTCGATGAGGATATCGACCATCTGCATGCGCTTGCTGGCGCTTTCATGCAGAGAATTCAGGCTTGCCGTCTGGGCGCCTGTGGAGAGGAATGCCTGGCGGGTCGTGTCGAACATCAGCTGGCGAAGATAGGGCGAAGCTGCTTCATTATCCGGCGTGGTCATCATCTTGGCGATCAATGCACGCAGCATCATTGCCATCGGATCGCTCGCCTCGAGCTTGCGCGCAATATCAAAATCGATCTTGCTCTCGGAATACATCAGCTGCCGGGGCAGATGCAGCGACAGGTGATTGGAAAAGTGCCCGCGGAAATAGAAAGTTGTCGGTCGCGTGGAGTCGACAAGAATGCATTCGCCGACATCGAGGATGTTCTGCTGGCCGGAATGCTCGACGCCGCAGACGCCTTCCAGCTGCAGGATCAGGAACAGGTGCTCATTGGCGTCGCGGCGAATGTCATCCCAATCGCGATGAACATAGTCGAGATCATTGGAAACATGGGCGAATTCCATGCCGCAGACGTCGATGCGGCTGGCTGTGCCTATGACACTGTCACCGCGCTGCACCGTGTGCGGATTGAAGTTGCCGCAAATGCTCTGAAGATCGTCAACCCACTGGTCGTAGGGCGTCGGCGACCAGGTCCGGTCGACCAGGCTGCGATTTTGTAGCAGGTCCAACTCCGCCTCCCAACAGTGTCAGCACCGCGGAAGACTGCTACAGATCTCCTGACGCGTCAATCAAATACTTAACACATTAATAAAATCGAAGAGGCCTCATTCCTCACCGGCTGGGCCGTTCTCCAATTTCAGCGAGGCAAGCTCCTCCAGCATATCGAGCAGCTTCTCCACCCGCTCTTCGCCGAAACGGGCATCGATATCGGCATAGACTTTCTGGCTTTCCGGCATGACGTCCTCGACGATCGCCTGCCCTGCCGGGGTGATCTGCAGCAATACTCTGCGTCCGTCGGCATCATCCTTGTGCTTGGTGATGAAGCCGCGCTCCTCAAGCGAGCGGATCATGCGCGTCAGGCTCGGCGCTAGAATGGATGCCTTGTCGGCCAATTCGGTCGCGTCAAGCTGGCCGCCTTCATAGAGAATGCGAATGACACGCCACTGCTGCTCGGTTACGTCATGCGCCGCCAGGATCGGCCGGAAATGGCTCATGACCGCTTCACGGGCGCGCAGAAGTCCGATCGCCAGCGAGCGGCGGCGATCGCGCAGCGGCCGCTTAGCTTGTTTTGCTGCGGTTTCAGGTTCTAGGCGCGGCCTCACGCCACTGTCTGTTCTGTTTTGCATCTTTTGCATGTTCGCTTCGATTACGGCCCTCACTGATTAACATGAGAATCATTCAAAGCAAGGCGATCGCATGATATCGATCAAAGCCGACAACAAGGATCGTCGCCGCGCGGCGCGCTTTCTCGCAACGGATTACGGCACCTGTACCAGGCGGCCGCTGCCTCTGATTTCGGAACGCCGCAGCACCGGATGTCCGTAGAGTTCGATATTGCCGCTTCCGCTGATCGAGATGTCTGCATCCGCCGCAGCGGCGACTTCCGCATCGCCGCTGCCATGAATTCTGATCTTCACGGATTGAGCGGCCAGGTCCTTGAGACGTGCAGTGCCCGAACCCGATACATCCAGATCCACCGAGCGCGCGCTTCCCGTGGCCATGACGCTGCCGCTTCCGGATATCCTCAGGCGCAGATCTGCCTGATCGAGCTGCGACAGAGCGAGATCGCCGCTGCCCCGCACCCTCCAATTAGTGACGAGCGGCCCCGACAGGCTGACATCGAATTTGGCGTTGGACCAACCCGGATTGCAATCCATGCTCAGCCTTCCGCCATCGAGCCGCACATGATCGAGAAGCGCGGGATCGCCGGTGATGACGGCCTCCGCCTTTCCGCCCGGCTGATAGTGAACGGAGGCCGGGATATCGATCGTCAGGCTGCCACTGGAGCTGAAAGGCAGGATAACCTGCTGCCGGCCGGATACCGCAGATCCGCAGCTGGATTGCATGCCACCCCACCAATGCGCTGCGTTTGCCCAATCCGGCCCGGAAAGTCCGATGCCGAGCGCAAGAAAGACGGATGCACAAATCAGTCCGGTCGTCGCGACAGTCGCCAGCTTCCCGTTCATTGTCCTTTTCCTCCAACGATGTGCAGTCCGGCGCTCAAGCTCGACCTTCGTCCACTTGCGCCAGGCGGAAATGCAGGCGGGCATATTGCCCGAGCATGCGGATACCCAAACTCAAACCCATCAGCAGCAAAGCGCCGCCACCGATGAAGCAGCTCACCAGCCCGGCACCGACAAGCAGGCGGGCCAGCATGCCGAAGGAAGGCAGGCCGATATGGAACAACACGGTCGTGACGATGATCTTCAGGCCAACGGCGCCGACGGCCACCAATGCGATCGCAAGGCCGAGCGTGACGAATATCGCCGCAAACAGCAAAGGCAGCAGGAAGAAGATATCGACGATGGCAAGGCCAGCCAGCGCCATCATGGCAGCCAGCAGGTTCGGCACGCTCCAATGCGCCTCGAAACGGCGCAGTCCGACATCCGCGCGCAGCTCTCGCGCAATCCTGGCGGGATCACCGAGAGCGGCGGAAACCTCCTCCTCGCTTCGGCCAGAGGCCTCGGATTCGGAAAAATGGGCGGCATAGTCGGCCACGATATCGTCGACCTCGTGAGGAGGCAGGCCTGCAAGTCCCAATCTCAGCGTGCGCAAAAAGGCTTCCCTGGTCATGGCAAATCCTCGAGTAGCTTGTCGACGGAGCCTGCTAGCGAGCGCCAGTCGCGGCGATGCGCTTCAAAAATCGAGCGCCCCAGCGGCGTGAGCCGATAATATTTACGCGGCGGCCCGTTGCTCGACTCGACGATGCGGGTCGCAACCAGTCCGTCATTCTGCATCCTGCGCATCAGCGGGTAGATCGTTCCTTCGCCCATGCCGACCGCAGCAACCAGCGTACTCGCAATTTCATAGCCGTAGCTTTCGCCCCGCGAGAGCACGGCTAGGACGCAAAGATCGAGCACGCCCTTCCGCAATTGAACTTGGATGGAGTCAGTCATGAACGCCTCAGCTTTACAGAACGAATATAACAAGCTATCTGTTTATGCAAGGTAGCTCGATGGCTTTCATAGCCGACATATGCCGCCTTCGCGTCAACTGACCTACCGACCGGCGCGCCTTGCCATCACAGCCCATCGCGCAGCGTATATTTCTGGTTAAATGGAGCAGTTGTCATGATCCGCTTTAGCCTTGCCCTCGCGGCCGCGCTCTTTCTTGTCGCGTCATCGGGATATGCGGCAGGTTTGAAATTCATTCGCATCTCCGGAGATACGGATAACCCGGCGATCGACGCCGCCATATGGTCTCCTTGCGCTACCCCTCCGACAGAAGTGAAGATCGGTGCTCTCGCAATACCGGCAACGCCGGATTGTCCAATTGCAGGCGAGGAGCTGCCGCTCATCATCTTCTCGCACGGCTATGGCGGCTGGTATCTCGGCCATCACGATACCGCCGAAGCGCTTGCCGACGCTGGCTTCATTGTCGTTGCCATCAATCATCCGCACGCCAATCATGCCGACATGAGCCGGGCAAACGGTCTTGGCGTATTGATCGAGCGACCTGCCGATATCAAGCGGATCGTCGATTTCATGCTTGGTGCCTCCCCCGATGCTGCGAGGATCGATCCGCAGCGGATCGGCTTCTACGGATTTTCCCAGGGCGGATATACCGGTCTCGTCGTTGCGGGAGCCAATCCGGATTTTACCAAGCGGCCTCCACGCTGTTCAGATCCAAAAGCAGCCGGCTGCCCGCCAGCGGACCATGCTCAGCCTCCGCGGCGACAACCGCTACCACAATCATTGACCCATGACCCCCGTATCAAGGCAGTCGTTGTAGCTGACCCGCTGAGCATCGTCTTCCAGACTGTGGACAGCGTGAAAGATGTCAGAGTTCCGCTTCAGCTTTGGGGCTCGGAACTTGGAGGGGGTGGTGGAGCATCTCCCGAAAATGTCGCGACGCTTGCGCGCCTATTGCCGGAAAAGCCTGATTTTCGGATCGTCCCCAATGCCGTGCATTTGTCGTTTCTGACACTCTGCCCGGAAATGCACCCATCGTCCGATGCCTGCATCGACGCGCCGGGGTTCGATCGCATCGCGTTTCATAGGCAGTTCAACGCCGCGGTCGTCGCATTTTTCCGCCAGCACCTGGTGAAACCGTAACAGCGAAGGTGCCCGCGTGTCGAACGCCGTCGAATTGTGCGCAGACATTATCAGTGTTGAAACTCGTCCGCGAATCCGATCAGATCAAGACATGACGAAAACGATACGCATTGCGGCGGCTCTGGTGTTGCGCCCGGACGGGAAGACATTGCTCGTGCGCAAGCGCGGTACCGCTGCCTTCATGCAACCCGGCGGCAAGATGGAGCCGCAGGAGACGCCGGAGACGGCGCTGATCAGGGAACTCTTCGAAGAGCTGGGGCTTACCGCGGAGGCTAAGGATCTGATTTTTCTTGGCGGTTTCCAGGCGCCAGCTGCCAACGAGCCGGACCATACCGTCGTTGCAGATATATTCCGGCTGCATGTGGGCGATACGGCAATCACGGCAGCGGCAGAGATCGAAGAGATCCGCTGGGTATCACCCCAAGATCCGGGAGATATCACCATGGCGCCGCTGACCGAACATCATGTCCTGCCATTCCACCGGCAACAGTCACATTCACGATGTGACTGACATCCAACCCAGGCACGGCGAAAGCCGGCAGGTCCCGCACCGTTCTTGGCAAACAGATATTTGAACGCCGGCACCTCGCATCTCCTGAAGGCGCGCAATCTGAATATTGTGGTAAAATGAGAATATAACAGTTCTAAACTTCTATCGCCTGATATTTACTATGAAAATAAACCAAGGACAAAGAATATCCAAAGTCACGTCAATTTTTATTGAAAGCAAAAACAACATTGGATACATAAATAAAAAACATTGCGTGAGGCCGAAAATGAAAAGGGAAAATACTGCCAGCCATGAAAGGTATATTGAGCTCACGAGCAAGATTGTCTCTGCCTACGTACTTCGCAATGCGACAACGCCGGAAGACTTACCCAGGCTCATCACGGAGACTTATTCTGCACTGACAGGCTCTCAGCAGGCCGCCTCAACAACGACGGCGGTGGAAAAGCTGCTGAAGCCGGCCGTGCCGATCAAAAAATCCATAACAGACGACTATCTGATCTGCCTCGAAGACGGCGGAAAATACAAGTCGCTCAAACGGCACCTGAACAGCAAATACGGTCTGACGCCCGAAGAATATCGAAGGAAATGGGGCTTGCCCGCGGATTATCCGATGGTCTCGGCGTCCTATGCAGCCACAAGATCGACGTTGGCAAAGCAGGCTCTCCTGGGCCATACGAAAAACCTGAGCGACATTCCTCCGGCGGTCGAACCACCACGGCGCCAGCGGAAGGCCGGCTAATCCGGATCGTTTCGTCACGCACCATAACCATGCCGCCCGTTTTTTTGAACGGGCGGTTTGCTTTTTGCATGAACAAAATTGATCACGGGCTGGGGTATAAATTCAGGACCGCCCCTTGGCAGTGGGCTGGCACCTCATGATTTCGCTCGCCAGCCTGGATGCGATCCGCTCGCAGCCGTTAAGACGTTTCGATCGTCCTGGCATTGACCGTGATGGCGCGGCCGGCGAACCAACCGTTGATCGCGGCACCGAGGCCAAGCAGCAGGAATAGGACGGAGCTCCATGCGAAGCTTCCAGTCCAACCATGGATCATGCCGACCACCAGCGGACCGATCGCAGCAAGCAGGTAACCCACGAATTGCGCCATGCCGGAGAGATGCGCGGCAACATGCGCATCGGGCGATCGCAATACGATGACAGTCAGCGCCACCGCGATCAATCCGCCCTGCCCGATGCCCTGAAGCACGGCCCAGAACCAGACCGTCCAGAGCGGAGCAAAGAGCAGCCCCAGCAAGGCGACGACGGCAATTGTGCAGAGGATGACATTGATCGCGCGCTGATCTCTACCCTTGACGGCGATATGAGGCGCCACCAAGCAGGCGGCCGCCTGCACCATGACCGAGGCAGATACGATGACGCCAGCCGTCACGCCGTCGAGACCACGTTCACGCAGAATGGGCACCAGCCAACCAAAGACGCAATAGGCGAGCGCCGATTGCAGTCCCATGAAAAGCGTTACCTGCCAGGCGATGCGGTCGCTCCACAAACCGGTAACACGAAAGCCGGCGCGCCGCGCCTGGCTGCGCGCCCCGATTACCTGCGGCAGCCAGAGAAGTCCGACGGCAAAGGCAGGCAAGGCCCAGACGGCCAGCGCGCCGCCGAGCGAACCGCCGAGAGCATGCTCGACAGGAAGCGTAAAGCCGGCCGCACTCGCAGCTCCCGCGCATAGCGCCATCGTATAGCAACCGGTCATAAGCGCCGCCTTATCGGGAAAATCGCGCTTAACCACGCCCGGCAACAGGACATTGCCGATAGCAATGCAGGCGCCGGCCAATGCGGTGCCCAAGAACAGCAGCGAAATCGAAGAAAAGCCTCGCAGCGCCGTGCCCAGCGCGAGCAGGAGAATGACACCGAGCAGGACGCGCTCGGTCCCCACGCGCTGTGCCAGCCTTGGCGCAAGCGGTGAAAACAGCCCCATGCAAATGACGGGCAAGGTCGTAAGAATACTGGTGCCGAAGGCGGAGAGGCCAAGACCGGTCCGTATCTCCGGCAAGAGCGCCGATGCGCTGGAAAAAACCGGCCGCAGATTGAAAGCGATGAGCACAAGGCTCGCACCCAGCAAAAACCTGCCGATCGGCGACTTGCCTCCATGCGGCAGCGGTGCGGGAACTTCATCAGCCTCGGCATCGATCAATTCGACGGAGGCGAGATTTTGCGAGGACATGGTCATGACATAAGCAACCGATCAAGTGTAGCGACGATAGGGGCCATGAAGCGGCGCACAGCTCTATCGGCCGCTTCGGGGCTGCCGGTTTCGATGGCGTCGACGATAGCGATATGCGCCTGCATATCCGGCTCGGGGATATCCTCGCCGAGCGTCGCCTCGATGGTCTCGGCAATCGAGAGGGAGAAGAACTCATAGATTTCGATCATCGCCCTGTTCTGCGAGGCCGCGACGACAGCCTTGTGAAAGGCAAGATCACGCTCGACGAACGCCGCCTTGTCGCCGCCGGCATAGTTGCCGCGAGCAACCAGCAAGGCGCGCAATTGCGAAACGGCTTCAGGGGAATGACGTAAGGCGGCAAGCCTTGCTGCCTCGACCTCCAGCGCAAGCCGGGCCTCGAACTGGTTTCTCAATCCGGCGCGGCGTGCCATGTCCAGTGGCCGACCAACATCTGTGTTCGACCGGACATAGGTCCCGGATCCTTGCCGCGTCTCGAGATAGCCCTGGGACACCAGGACCCTCACCGCCTCACGAACCGTGCCGCGGCTGACGGACAGCATGGACGAGAGGGAGGCCTCGTTGGGCAGCTTTTCGCCAACGAGCCAGCGACGGCTGGTAATCTCGCTGCGAATTGCCTCCACGGCCGTATCTGCAAGCGTCGTTTTGGTCAGAGCGCGCATGGTTGGATTTCATCAAGTCATCGGATGACTTTATCACTTAGTCAATCAACCATCTTCAGTCAATATATTTTCAGCAAGGCGAGCAATCGGTTGGCTACGGCGATGTGGCGGCGATGGCGAAACCGAAGGCGGGGATGCAAGTCATAGGCGGATCCGGGATCTGGCAGAGCACCCGAAATCATGGCGAAGGGCTTGCAGCAGATTTGACGCTGGCTGAAGCTTCTCGGAATGAAATAATGCCTGTCCTACGGCATGAAACCCCTATTTGATGGCGCCCGAACGAGCCATGGCCGCCAGGCCGATCGCCGCGACCAGGGAGAATGCCGCCGGGAGGTAGAAAACGTTCGGGAGCCCGAGATAGGCAACGCCGACACCTCCTACACCGCCGCCAAGGGCGCTGGCGAGCGCCGAGGAGCTCATGAAGATCGCCGAAGCCGTCGCGACTGCATTCGGGAGCAATCTTTGAGCAACGATCAGTCCGAGGACCATGTAGAGGCCCCAGACTCCGCCCATCAGCATCTGGCCGGCAAACATGCCCATGGCCGTCGGCCAAGCCGCAAAACAGAGGTTGGCCATGACGCCGCAAATCGCGGCGACACACATCATCCATAAGATGCCGATCCGTCGCGCCAGCACGATACTGAAGGGCATGAGGATGAGTTCGATGAATGGCTGTGTTCCTATCACCGAGCCCTGAATGGAGGGATCAAGCTTGAGCTGGTCCTGCATATAGAGTAGCAGGAATCCGTATTTGATCGGCTCGCCGGCATAGACGAGGACGTAGAGACCTGTAAAGGCCAGCAGCGGCAGCATTTCGGACCAGTCGACGTGACCAACGGCATCGGTCTTCTTGTCGGCTCGCTGCCCCGGACCAACAAGCGCATGTAGTGTTCCGAGCGGCAGGATCTGCGCGAAGAAACAGATCGCCGTTCCCCACAACATGGCGCGAAGCCCGATTTCGACAGCAAACCAGGCGCCAAGAAACGGCCCGATGACCCAGCCCGCGGTCAAAGCCATCCGGATGATAGCCACGACGCTGTCATTTGCACCGGCACCCTTGACTTTGAGATCATCATGGATGGCGGTGAAGAGCTGCGAAGTGGCAGATCCGGAAAAACCCAGAATGACGGTGCCGATCACGAACGGCATCCATGGTTGCGTCGAAAGGGCGATCCCCGCCCAACCAACAGCGCCGGCAACGGCACAAAGCCGAAAAAGACCAAGACGCCTTCCAGTTCTGTCGGAATAGCTGCCAACAAGATAGCCGGCAATCGGTGCGGTGAGACCGGTGAGATAATAGAGCCCCGCCATTGGCAAGGACGCCCCAAGTTCCTTGACGAGGAAAAGAACGATCTGCGGCAGCGAGGCTGATGTTGCAAGCCCGGAGAGAAACAGCGCAAGCGTCGCACCGCGATACAGCGGCGAAACCCATACCTGCCGGATCGCCGTGGCCCTGCTGGAGGTCGTCGGGGATTGCGCGTCCATAGCCCCATCCGTCTTAACGGTTGTCGAAACGAGTTTGCCGGTTGATCGGCGGGACGCCCTGATCGATTGCAGCAAAAGCGAATTCTGCTGTCCGATGGACCTCACGCCTACGTCCGGGGTGTTGCATATCCTTCGATCAAAGCGGATCGGGAGGCAAATGGTTACATGGAGCTTGGACCCATCTCGCAGAGATTGTCCACACCATTCATCATATCAATTATAGTAACCGGACTCAGCCCGGCATTGCTCTCGAATAGGCTGCCAGAATGAAGCGTTCGGCCTGGAACAGATATTTCTCCAGCGCGTCGGCAGCACTCGCCGGCGCCCCCTCCTCCAGATGCGCAAGAATGGTCGCGTTCTGGCCGACATAGGGAGCGTGCAGATATTCGGGATCGCGGATCAGCCCGAAGACGAGGCGCAGTTCAAGCGAGATCTGCGCATAGAAGGCTGAAAGTCGAGGACTATCAGCAAGCTCGACGATCGCGGCATGAAAGACGATATCGGCGCTGCCGACTTCCAGCCATTCGCCACGATCGCGATGCTGCACGGCAGCCTCGATGGCAGCACGCATCTTGTCGACGCTTGGGTGGCGGTGATGCGCGTTGGCAAGCGCCGAACACTCGATCAGCCGGCGAATATGGAAGATATCCATGATCGTGGAGATGCTCGGCGTGGACACGAAGACGCCGCGATTGGCTTCGTGACGCAGCACGCCCTCTTTCGTCAGCAGCCGGAAGACTTCGCGCAGCGTGTTGCGCGAGACCTGTAGCTCCTCGCAAAGAGCTGCTTCGGACAGGTGGCTACCCGGCGATAGCATACCGCTGATCACGCGCTCACGGATGCGGGCAGCTGTCAGTTCCGCCAGCGTCTGCCCCGCCTCAGCGACCGATGTCGGCTCGATGCTCGCAAGATTTGTCTGCTTCATTTGCTCTCCCGGCGCCTGCACTCAATCGTCTTCGATGTCCGGCCATATCAGGCGTTTGCTGAGAAGCGTACAGCGTTCTCATGCCTGTCTGCAGCAGTCGCACCACCCCAACGGCAAGTCCGCTGGACGATTTTATGCAGGTTTGTCCCCATTTTTGATTGGCAACACGAAAATTGTTGAACAATATAGACCAGATTGTTGTTTGATGCTATCTCATGCCTAACAAATATAATGGGAACGCGGATACAGATGTTCATAAGACGCCTGTTTTGTAGAAAAACATCGCCAGCCTTTGCCAGGCCGCAACGGGTGTCCGCATGAACATGCTACTATCCGGCTGTGGCGGCGATCCCGGTGAGCGCACCTGCATCATCGACGCAAAGTGTGACACGGCAATCGTCTCCGATGCCATGAACGACCTGCCCAATATCGAGGTAAGCGCATGACGGCTGCTACAGGCGACAACAAACCGCTTCTGTCTGTAGCGGATCTGACTGTGCGGTTCGGCGAAAACCGCGTCGTCGAAGGACTTTCCTTTTCGGTCGAGCCGGGGCGAACGCTCGCCGTCGTCGGCGAATCCGGCTCCGGCAAATCAGTGACCTCGCTTTCGGTCATGCGGCTTGCCGATATGATGGGCGCGCGCTTCGAGACTGGCAGCATCCTCTTCAACGGCAAGGATCTGCTGAAGCTTTCGCAGAAGGAGATGCGCGCAGTTCGCGGCAAGGAGATCGCCATGATCTTCCAGGAGCCGATGACCTCGCTCAACCCTGTCTTCACCATCGGCGACCAGATCTGCGAGGTCCTTCTCCTTCACGAGAAGATCGGCAAGTCCGCCGCAATGGCGGAAGCACAGCGCCTGCTGGAGATGGTGCGTCTGCCGGATGCGCAGGCACTGTTGAACCGCTATCCGCATCAGCTTTCCGGCGGCATGCGCCAGCGCGTGATGATCGCCATGGCGCTTGCCTGCCGCCCGAAGCTGCTGATCGCCGACGAGCCGACGACTGCCCTTGACGTGACGATCCAGGCGCAGATCCTCAACATCATGCGGGACCTGCAAAAGGATCTCGGCATGGGCATGATCTTCATCACCCATGACATGGGCGTGGTGGCCGAAATGGCCGACGATGTCGTTGTCATGTGGAAGGGCAAGAAGGTCGAGGAGGGCCCAGTTCGCGAGATATTCGCCAATCCCAGGCACCCTTATACGAAGGCGCTTCTCGCCGCAGTGCCGAAGCTTGGCAGCATGACCGGTCAGGATTTTCCAAAGCGCATGCCGCTGACCGTCCTCGACGGTGGCGAGCCGAAGATCGTCGGTGAGGAACGGGTCCAGAATACTGCCCGCTACGACCAGCAGCCGCTCCTGTCCGTGCGCGATCTCTTCGTGCGCTTCGATATCAAGAAGAATATATTCGGCCAGGTCACGCATCGCTGCAGTGCCGTCCAGAAGGTCGCTTTCGATATTCATCCCGGTGAAACCCTGGCCCTCGTCGGCGAGTCCGGCTCCGGCAAGTCGACGATCGGCCGCACCATCCAGCAACTGCAGAAAGCGCGATCGGGCGAAATCACCTTCAATGGCAAGAGCTTCGCCGCCATGTCGCAGCTCGAACGCTTTCGTCTGCGACGTGACGTGCAATACATTTTCCAGGATCCGTTCGCCTCGCTCGACCCGCGCAAGACGGTCGGCTTTTCGATAGCGGAACCGATCAACACCCATGGCATCATCTCCGGATCGAAGGAGGTTCGTCGCCGAGTGGACGAACTTCTTGAGCGCGTCGGCTTGACGCCGGCTCATGCCGATCGCTATCCGCACGAGTTTTCCGGCGGGCAGCGCCAGCGTGTCTGCATCGCCCGTGCCCTGGCCTCCGATCCCAAGCTCATCATCGCCGACGAGGCGCTTTCCGCGCTCGACGTGTCGATCCAGGCCCAGATCATCAATCTCTTGATGGATCTCCAGGCGGAACGCGGGCTCGCCTATCTGTTTATCAGCCATGACATGGCCGTTGTGGAGAAGATCAGCCATCGCGTCGCCGTCCTCTATCTCGGCCAGATCATGGAAATCGGCAGTCGCCGCCAAGTCTTCGAAACACCGATGCATGCCTATACGCAACGCCTTCTCTCGGCCGTGCCGATCGCCGATCCGACGCAGGAGCGCAGAACCACCTTGCTGGAGGGCGAGATCCCCAATCCCGTCCGCCGCGTCGGCGACGAGCCGCCGATCCTGGCTCACGAGGAAATCACCTCAGGCCACTTCATCGCCAAGAGCGCCTGAACGACCACCAACCACCGCATCGATCTGAAGAGGAAACAGGTTCAATGAAAACAATAAAATGGGGATTGAAGACCGCTCTGACGGCACTTGTCATGTCAGGCGTCGCGATCAGCGCCGCTCCGGCCTTCGCGGCCGGCAAGCTGACGGTTTCGTCGTCGCAGGATCCCGGCAGCTGGGACCCGATCGACACGTTCCTCGTGGCATGGGCTGCCGTTTCGACCAACATCTTCGACGGCCTTACCTATCGTGGCCCCGATCTCAAGCTGGTACCGGGTCTTGCCGAATCCTGGGAAGAGCTGGATCAGGGCAAGCGCATCCGCTTCAAGCTCCGCCATAACGTGAAATTCCATGACGGCGAGCCCTTCAATGCCGAAGCGGTGAAGTTCACCTTCGACCGCCTGCTCGGCGAACAGGGCGCCAAGGGACCGCAACGCTCGAACTACACGGCTATCGAAAGCGTTGATATCATCGACGACTACACGGTCGAT
Organism: Rhizobium sp. ERR 1071; assembly: GCF_007828675.1. Taxonomy (NCBI): domain Bacteria; kingdom Pseudomonadati; phylum Pseudomonadota; class Alphaproteobacteria; order Hyphomicrobiales; family Rhizobiaceae; genus Rhizobium; species Rhizobium sp. ERR 1071. Next base: position 67,741 of record NZ_VITM01000006.1, read on the forward strand.
ATGAAGCTGAAAACGCCCGATCCGGTGCTTTTGACGAAGCTTGCCGGCTATGGCGCGATGATCGTGCCGCCGAAATATATCAAGGAAAAGGGCGAGGATTACTTCAACCTCAATCCGGTCGGCACCGGCGCCTTCAAATTCGTCTCCTATACGCCGAAGGTGAACATCAAGCTCGAAGCCAACCCGGATTATTGGGGCGGCGCACCGAAGCTCTCCGAACTGGAATATCGCTTCATCAGCGAGCCGGCGACCGCCGTTGCCGAGCTTCAGGCCGGCCGCGTCGATATCGTCATCCCGCCGACCATCCCGATCGGCATGCTGCCGGTCATTCAGGGTGACTCAAAGCTGGAAATCGCCAGCGTTCCCGGCCCGACGGTCGATGCACTGCGCTTCAACACCCGCGACGGCATTACCGCCGATCCGCGCGTGCGCAAGGCCATCATCATGGCAGTCGATCGCGACACGATCGTCAAGTCGATCCTTGCTGGCCAAGGAACCGAGATCGTCAGCTTCCAGAATTCGCTTTCCTTCGGCTACGATGCCGATCTGAAGCCGCTTCCCTATGATCCCGCTGGCGCCAAGAAGCTGCTCGCCGAAGCCGGCGTGAAGCCGGGCGCGACATTGCAGATCGACATTCGGGGCAACGACGCGACCATGAACGAGGTGGCGCAGGTCGTGGCAAGCTATCTGCAGATGGTCGGCCTCACCGCCACCATCAAGCCGTATGAAACCAACGTTCTGCTGAACGACATCATCCCGCAGGGTAAGACCGGCGCGATGTTCCAGCAGAAGTGGGGCGGCTGGACCTTCGACTACGACAACACTGCCTATTCGATGTATCACTCCGGCGAAAAGTGGAATCCGTATGAAAAGGATGCCGCTCTGGACAAGCTCTTGGAATCGCAGCGCCCCCTCACCGATCGCGCCGAGCGCGAAAAGGTGCTGAAGGACATCGGCAAATACGTCGCTGATAAGGCGCTCGAACTGCCGCTCTACAACAGCAATGCGATCTACGGCGTCAGCAAGCGCGTCAAGGGCTTCGTGCCCGCTCCGGATACCCGCATCAAGCTGAACGAAGTCACCGTCGACTAATCATCAAGCATGACGCCGCCGGCACGGCCGGCGGCGTCATGCGAAAGCTCTCGGGGTAAGAACGTGGCCGGTTTTCTCATCAAGCGATTGCTTCAGGCGATTTTCGTCGTGATCGCCATCACCCTTCTCGTCTCATTCGCCATCCGCCTCACCGGCGACCCTGCCGTGATGATGTTTCAGGGCGGCGGCAGCATGACCGAAGACGACCTTGCCCGCATCCGCACAGCCCTTGGCACGGATCAACCTTTCCTCGTGCAGTATTTCACCTTCCTGAAGGGGCTGCTGACGCTCGATTTCGGCCGCAGCTTCACCGGCGGTACACCGGTCTCGCAACTGATCGCCAATGCCCTGCCCGCCACGCTGCTGCTCGCCTTCATCTCGATGGTGGTATCGATCGCGCTCTCCATCCCACTCGGCATCAAGGCAGCGACGGCACGCGGCAAGACGGCGGACCAGGTGATCCGCGTTCTCTCGCTCCTCGGCCTCTCCTTCCCGAACTTCTGGCTGGCGCTGATGATGGTGCTATTGTTTTCCATCACGCTCGGCTGGCTGCCGCCGAGTGGCATGGTCGGCATTTCGAGCTACGTCATGCCGGCCGTGACGATGGGCGTCATCCTGACGGCGACCAATGTGCGCCTGGTGCGGACCGCCATGCTGGAGACGCTGCAATCGCAATATATCATGGTCGCGCGCGCCAAGGGCCTTAGCGAAAGCAAGGTGCTCTACAAGCATGCGCTGCGCAATTGCGCGATACCGCTCATCACCTATTTCGGCATTCAGTTCGGCGGGCTGCTCGGCGGCATCGTCGTCATCGAGCGCGTCTTCAACTGGCCCGGCCTCGGCACGCTGGCATTCGACGCCGTCGGCGCCCGCGACTACCCGGTCTTGCAGGGCGTAATCACCGTGCTGGCGCTCTTCATCATCGGCGTCAATCTCCTCGTCGACATCGCCTATGGCCTCGTCGATCCCCGTATCCGCACGGAGTAACGCTGATGGCCGCCACAGTTTCTCACCGTTCGCGCTTCTACAGCTTCGAATTCATATTCGGTGTATTGCTCACGGCTGTCATTTGCCTTGCCGTGCTGCTCTCTGACGTGCTTTTTCCAGGCGGCGCGGAAAAGATCGATCTGATGGCAAGGCTTGCAAGGCCCTTCGCCAGCCTCGCCCATCCTTTTGGCACTGATCCCCTCGGCCGCGATGTGCTAGCCCGCGTTGTCGCAGGCGGCAAGATATCGCTGACCGTCGGCCTGACTTCGGTCCTTGGCGGCGTTGTGCTTGGCGTGCTTGTGGGGCTTGCCGCAGGCTACTATCGTGGCATCTGGGATATGCTGCTGATGCGCTTTGCCGACGTCCAGCTTGCCATGCCCTTCATCCTGCTGGCGATCACCTTCATCGCCATTGTCGGCGGCAGTCTCACCAACACGATCATCCTGCTGATCGTATCGCAATGGGTGCAATATGCGCGCCTCGTGCGCGGTTCCGTGCTCAGCCTACGCGAGCGGGAATTCATCCTCTCGGCACGCGCGATCGGCGTCAAAGACTGGCGCATCATCTTCCAGCACCTGCTGCCGAACCTCATCGGACCGGTGATCGTATTGATGACGCTGAACATCGCCACCAACATTCTCCTGGAAAGCAGCCTGACCTTCCTCGGACTGGGCGTCGACCCGACAATTCCGAGCTGGGGCGGCATGCTGGCCGATGGCCGCACCTATCTGCAGACGGCGTGGTGGGTGAGCCTTTTCCCGGGCGTCGCAATCCTTTTGACCGTGCTCGGTCTCAATCTCCTCGGCGATTGGCTGCGCGACAGCCTCGACCCAACAGGCAGAACGACAAGGTAGATATCATGACCGTGATTTTCGAGAGACGTTTTGAGCGCACGCTATCGCGCCTTGTTGCCGATGCGAAGCCTGGCCAGAACTTCGAGGCATGGACTTTCGATGATCGTCAGAGCCGCCAGCAGGCTGAGCGTACGCTCGCGGAAAAAGGTATAAAGGCTCGCATTCGCAGCGCCTACAAGCCGCTGATCAATGCCTTCATCGAGGAAATCGACCTGCATGATGTGAATGCGATCGAGATCCGCTACCCGGTTCATCCCAACGCACCTGACAATCGCTTCCGCCTAGAAGCCTATCCGCTCGCGGCAATGGTGGGAAATCGCAAAATCACCTTTACCGCGCGAGCCGACATCAACTTTCATTATGACGTTCTGCTGAAAAGCAAAGCCGGTGAAGAGCGCCAATTGAAGGTGCTGGCGCCGAATCGCGTCCATATCGATGCCGCCGGCGAAACGAGCGTTTCTCCGACCGGCTGGCTCGTGCCGGACGGCAATGCGACGGGCAACCGGCTCGCCACCGATTATGAACAACTCTTCGAGGAGACCGTTGCCGCGGTCACACGCTTCGACTGGGGCGCAAGCGAACCCTATTTCGAGGAACTGAACATTCGCGTTGCCCTGCCGGCGCTGGACGAGACCTTGCCCGTCGGCGACGAAGTCATGAGCCTTCGCGAGGCGCTGCATGAAGACTTCTATTTCTCGCTGCTCGAATTCTTCCAGAAGAAATCCGGCCGCCCCCTCGGCGACCGTGGCTTGAAGCCGGGGCAGATCGTTCCGCAAATCCTGCAGTCCTCTGGCCAGATTTCCGTCCAAGTGGAAACGCAACCACTGACGTCTCGCTATTGGGATGGCCCGGAACAGCAGATCGAGATGGCAACGGAACCACTTGCTGTGCAGCAGATCGAGGCCGAGCTTAACAAGATCGGCGGCGAAGCATTCGAGGCCGTCACACGCTCTGGCCGCACAGTTCGAGCGCGCTACATCAAGGGCAGCGACGCGGCCGTGATGATCAGCGGCGGGCAGCACGCCAACGAGACGACTGGCGGCGCGGGCGCGCTGCGGGCAGCGCGGCGGCTGGCAGGGGTCGAAGGTGCGCATTTCACCATCTCGCCGCTGGAAAATCCGGATGGCTACGCCCTTCATCAGCGTCTGCGCCAAGACAACCCGCGCCACATGTATCATGCTGCCCGCTACACCGCGCTTGGCGACGATCTCGAATATCGGACCGAAGAGACTGCCGGCTCCCATCTCTTCGAAAAGAAAATCCGCTTCCAGGCAGAAAGGCTGAGCGGCGCGCGGCTGCACGTCAACCTGCATGGCTATCCGGCGCATGAATGGACGCGGCCGCTCTCCGGTTATGTCCCACGCAACTTCGCCATGTGGACGCTGCCGAAGGGCTTTTTCCTGATTGCCCGTTATCATTCCGGCTGGGCGGCTCAGGCAGAGCACCTTCTGGACAAGGTCACCAGGCACCTCGGCGCCATCCCGGGGCTGCTGGATTATAACGACCGCCAGATCGCACTCTATGAAATCCATGCCGGCGAAACCGGCTTCCGCATCATCAACGGCTTCCCGTGCCTCGCCAGTATCGACGACCGCCACACGGTGCCCATGACCTTGATCACCGAATATCCGGACGAGACCATTTACGGCGACGCATTCATCGCCGGCCATACCGCGCAGATGGAAACCGTGCTTTCGGCTTATCGCGCCTGGCAGGAGATCATGGCTTTAAGTTAGTCGGACGGGTTGATCGGATCATATCGAGAAGCGCGGTCATCGCACTGGACGTATAGGCGTCCTTCCGGCGCACGAAGAGCGTATCCACCAGCGACCGCTCCGGCGGGATCTCGTGGATTGCAACCCTGCCCTTCCGGGCAGCGGCAGCGACGACGCCTTTCGGAAGGAGAGTGATGCCGACGCCGGCCGACACACAGCTGACGATCGTATCGAGAGAGCCGAACTCCAGCGGCTTCGAGGTGACGATACCCATATCGGCAAGAAGCGACTCCAGCCGCTGGCGGTAAGAACAGCCGATCTGGAAGACGATGGTCTTCAGATCGGCAATGCAGGCCAAATCCTCCATTCCGCCAATGGCGGGCGATGTCACGAGGACGAGCTCTTCCTGAAAGATCACCTCCTGCTCGAGATCGGGATGGCTGACGGGACCCGCCACGAAGGCCCCCTCGACCCGACATGAAACGACATCGTCGATCAGTCGGCGGGTCGTACCGGTCGCGACGACGAGGCGCACCTGTGGATAGGTCTTGGCGAATTGGCCGAGGAGCGGCGACAATCGCAGCGCCGTGGTCGTCTCCAGGCTGCCGAGGGAAAGCGTCCCGCCCGGCTCACCATCATCCCTGGCGGCAGTACGGGCATCGGCCAGAAGCTTGGTGATGCGCCCGACAAATGGCAGAATTCGTTGCCCCGCCGGCGTGGTCGACACGCCCCTGGCATGCCGCTGGAACAGGCTGACGCCCAGCTCCTCTTCCAATGCCCGGATCCGCGCCGTCACATTCGATTGAACGGTATGCAGCTCCTGCGCTGCCCGGTTCATGCTGCCGTGCCGCGATACTGCCTCAAAAACTTTGAGATCCGATACATCCATCTTCTTATCTCCAATAGAGATAACTGCTCTCATAATAATTCATTTTTTATGATATAATGCACGGCGTATTCTCTCAAGTACAGATAGTTGAGAGAGTTCCCATGACCGAAACCGCCACGCACGAAACCGACAGGAACCATCATGATGCTCATATGGCATGGCGTGCCATCCTGTCGGCATTCTGCGCTTGCCTGATCGGTATCGGCCTTGCCCGTTTCGCCTATACGCCACTCCTGCCCGCCATCGTCGATAACAATTGGTTCGAAGCCCCGGCGGCTGCCTATCTCGGTGCCGCAAATCTTTCCGGCTATCTGGTCGGCGCATTGCTCGGGCGGACGGTCGCCGCCCGTGCCTCCACGGTCCTGACGCTCAGGATCATGATGCTTGCCGCAACGGCAGCCTTCTTCGCCTGCTCCTTTCCTGTCAACTTTCCATGGTTCTTTGCGTGGCGTTTTGCAGCCGGCCTTGCCGGCGGCGCCCTGATGGTTCTGGCAGCGCCGACCGTCCTGCCGCTGATCGCACCGTCTCGCCGAGGGCTTGCCAGCGGTATAATCTTCATGGGCATCGGCGCTGGCATCGCACTATCGGGCACATTGGTGCCCCTGCTGCTGCGACAGGGCTTGCGTGAGACATGGCTCGGCCTCGGCGCCTTATCGCTGCTGCTTACGATCATCGCCTGGACCGGATGGCCGCGCGAAATCGCCGGCCACACCGCCGCGAGCCATCATGCCACGCATGTCCCAAAACGCTGGACGCTGCGCGCGCTCTACATCGAATATGCTTTGAATGCCGCCGGCTGGGTTCCGCATATGATCTTCCTCGTGGATTTCGTAGCCCGCGGCTTGGGAGAGGGCTTGCAGGTCGGCGCGGAATACTGGGTGCTGTTTGGCCTCGGCGCGACCATCGGCCCCATCCTCGCCGGCCATTTGGCCGATCGCACGGGTTTTGCCGCAGCGCTGCGGTTTGCCTTCCTTCTCGAGGCCGTCGCAGTCGCCATTCCCACCTTTGGTCTCGGGCAGGCTTGGCTCATCGCGTCAAGCCTGATCGTCGGCGCCTTCGTAACCGGTACGGTTCCCCTGATGCTCGGGAGGATCGCGGAATTGCTGCCGCACCATCCGGCGCAGCAGAAGGTCGCATGGAGCCTGGCAACCGTATTCTTTGCCCTGTTTCAGGCGGCCGCGGCTTATGGACTTTCCTTCATCTTCGCCCGAACCGGCGGAAACTACAGGGTCCTCTTCTTGATCGGAGCCGGCGCAATGGTTCTCGCTTTGGCGATCGACCTCACCATTGCGGTGTTGGTCCGCGCTCCTCAGGAGAATGCCCAAGGTCCCGACGCCTAACAATAGGAGAACATGGCATGACAAAGCTTTTGACTGAAATTACCGGCAGCGAAAACATGATGGGGAATGGTGGTGCACTCGATGCGCTCATCGGCTTTTATCGCGCCTTCAACGCCGGTGACCTGGAAGCACTGGCCGCCAACTGGGCCGATGGCGGCAAGCCAAGCATGGACAATCCGATCGGCGGCATCCGGCGTGGATGGCCGTCGATCCGTGAAGGCTATGCAAAGCTGTTTGGTGGAAAGGCGAAAGTCCAAGTCGCATTCCATGATTTTACCAGCCAGGGCGGTGATGACTGGCATCTGTTCGTTGGCCGGGAGCGGGGAAGTTGCGTCACCGCCGACAGGAATATCGAGCTTCGCATCCGCACGACACGCTGGTTCACCCGGATCGACGGCGTCTGGCGTCAGCTCCACCATCACGGCTCCATTGAGGAACCTGCCCTGCTTGCTGCCTATCAGGAAATCATCTTCGGTGAGCCATTGGAGCGACCGGCGTAGATATTGGCACGAGATTTTGGCCCTCTGCGCGCTACCTTGCCCACATGGCGCCAAAGTTTCACGCGAGTTGGGATTCATGAGGCATTTTCTGCTGCTGTTCGCCAGCCTGTCCATTCTCTGCCTGGGGTCTTTTGCACCGCCGGCACAGGCCGAGGGATTCGTTCGCGCCGATCATCATTGGATCGTCGACGGCAAGGGCAATCCCCTCATCCTGCGCGGTCTCGGCCTCGGCGGCTGGATGGTGCAGGAAGGCTATATGATGGGGCTTTCCAATCTGAAGGCGCAGCACATCATTCGCCGCCGCATTTCCGAAGTCATCGGCGAGAAAAGGACCGAGCAATTCTATCGATCTTGGCGCGAGAATGCGGTAACGAAAGCCGATATCGACGCGATGGCCAAATGGGGCTTCAACAGCGTACGCCTGCCGATGCACTGGAACCTGTTCATCGAGGACAAGCACGGCAAGAACACCTCCAAGAACATTGTCTGGAACGAGGAGGGCTTTCGGCGGATCGACCTTTTGATCCGCTGGCTGAAAGCCAATGACATGTACCTGATCCTCGACCTGCATGCGGCACCTGGCGGCCAGGGTCACGACATCGCCATTTCCGATCGCAATCCGAATAAGCCGTCGCTCTGGGATAGCGACGAAAACCAGGCAATGATGATCGCGCTGTGGAGCGAGATCGCCCGTCGCTACAGGGACGAGCCGACGATCGCGGGCTATGATCTGCTCAACGAGCCGAACTGGGGTTTTCAGGACAAGAAAGACAAGGGCGGCTGCCGCGAGACCGAAAACCGGCCGCTGCGTGACATCTATCAGCGCACCATCCGCGCCATCCGCGCGATCGACACCAACCATATGCTTATCATCGAGGGCAATTGCTGGGGCAATAACTATGCCGGCATATTGCCGATCGACGATCGCAATACGGCGCTCAGCTTCCACAAATACTGGACACCGACGACGCAGGAATCGATCGAACCCTTCCTGAAACTGCGCGAACAATATGACATGCCGCTCTGGAACGGCGAATCCGGCGAAAACAACAATGAGTGGTACGCGCGCGCCGTCGCATTGCAGGAAAAGAACGGCATCGGCTGGTCATGGTGGCCATTGAAGAAAATAGGCGCCGGCAATCCGCTGGAGATCGAGACGAATGCAAACTATCGCCGCCTGACCGCCTATCTCCGCGGCAAGGGCAAGAAACCTTCCGCCAAGAGCGCCTTTGCCGGCTTGATGCAGCTTGCGACCGACAGCCGCTATGACAGGAATATCCATCATCAAGCCGTGCTCGACGCCTTGATGGGACCTTCGCGCAAATCAGGCATTGCCAAGTAGGATCACGGTCGATCCATTGGCGCGAGATGCCCCATATCTCCCGGAATCCAGCTATCCCATTGCATGCCTGATGGTCTTCGAGAGACGCAGGAGAAACGGAGGCCGGGATGAGGCCACAAGCTTCCACGAGAGGATGGTCTTTGCCATATCCCGAGGCAGGACACCGATCGAAAGAAACCATCCGGCCAGCATCAGGCGACGCTTTCGCGACGCATTCATCTTGAGACTGGCAACCGCGCCGGCCACGGCAAGAGAGAGCCTGGAATCATTCGCAACAGGATGTTGGTCCCTGTCGATGCAAAGCGATGCCAGACGCTCCTCCAGATGGACGGGATCGCGCAGGCCGGCATCATCGGGCATGTCCAATCCGATCTCCGTTGCCTGATCCGACAGGGCCTCCAACCGGCGGAAATCATGCGCTATGCGCCAGCGTGCGCGCTGACCGAGCTTTTCGGCAAAGACGGAATGATTGGCGCCATGTATGCGATAGGCGCCGAGGCAATCTTCGATGGAGGTCACTTCGCCATGGAGCGGCGCAACCGTGGCAAGATATCCATCGGCGCCCTGGCGAAACTCCGGTTCCGGGACCGGCATGACCTTGTCCAGCACCGAACGCTTGAACGCAAGACCGCTGGTGACCGTCGTCTGATAGCGGCCTTTCCGCAGTAACTCCGGAGTGACATCGCCGGAATCGAAGGGCAGTTCTACCGGCGGAAATACATCCTTTACATGCATCTGTTCATCAACGATATGCAGCCTGAACTGCACCTGGGCTGTCTTCTCTTCAAAGGCTTCAACAACCTCTGATACAGCATTCGGATAGAGATAATCATCCGCATCGAGAAACAGCACGATCTCGCCGTGGCTGGATGCGAAGCCGGTGTTGAATGCTGCAGCATGTCCACCGTTCACCTCACGCAGACATGTCTTTATTCGAGAGCCATAGGAGGCGATGACGTCAACCGTCGCATCCGTCGATGCATCATCGACTACAATGACCTCGGCATCGTCGTAATCCTGATCCAACGCGCTGTCGATACTGCGCCTCAGAAAATGCGCGTAGTTGTAGTTCGCAATGACGATGGAGACGGGAGTGCGGTCTTGGATGGAATACATCGCATTGAACCTCGCAGATCTGCTTTGGTCGCGGCGAACCTTCTCATTCAGGTCCTAATGAATGACGTCGATACTGGCCGGGATAGATCCTGACGCATAAGTGGTATTACGTGATATCCTATGCAGCCGATGCTTGGATCCTGTTGATCCGTCTTGCCTTTCCGAGCCTCACCAGTTTTATGGCTTTTGAATGACCGGCCGGCACGATGTGAATGCCGGCCACGCTATTCATTCGATAGATTCTTACTTCACTTGATAACGTCGAGCTGCGGTAGAGCGCGAAAGATTAGGCTTCAAGGCCTGCCGTGCATCTTCATAAGCCTTCTGCAAATCGACGTCTTCGAGAGCAGGGATCGTCGCAAGCTCGCCCCGATCAAAGCCAACCAGCGCTGCATCGACCATATCCTCGGTCGACATGACGATCTCCGATGGCAGATGTTCGACGGGGACACCGGCGACCGCCCAGAATTCCGTTGCAGTCGCGCCGGGCAGAACTGCCTGTACGCGAATATTCTTATCCGCCAGCTCATGCTTGAGGGACTGGCTGAAGGCAAGGACGAAGGCTTTCGTGCCGCCATAAACGCCATTCAGCAATTCCGGTGCGATTGCGACGATCGACGCAATATTGATGAGGGAGCCGCCACCACGCTGAACAAAGCCTGGCACCGCTGCATAGGTCAGCCGCATGAGCGCCGTGACATTCAGATCGATCATCTGCTGCATCTTGTCGACATCGGCCTCCAGCAAAGGTGCCGCCCCGCCAAAGCCGGCATTATTGACGAGAAGCGTAATCGCTTCATCCGTCTTCAGCACATGCTCGATACGCCGCAGCCCATTTGCCGAGCCGAGATCTGCGGCGATCACTTCGACCTTGCATCCCGTCTCTGTACGCAGCCGATCCGCAATCGCCGAAAGCCGGTCTTCATTGCGCGCCACCAGAATAAGGTCGTAGCCCCGGTGGGCGAGCCGGTGCGCATAGACGGCGCCAATGCCCGAAGAAGCGCCCGTTACCAATGCCTTGCCCGATGAATTTGTCATTGTTTCCATTCCTTGTCCTGCGGCGTCACTATTCCGCTGCAATAACAATACGCGCGGATGCCGATGACCTAAATGTCATATTCACCACGTTTTCAGACATTTCAGAACGGTAAATAATGGCTCGAATCGTAGAAAATTGATGCCGTTCGCGACCGATAAATGCTATAAGCACCTTTTCCAGCCGTGAGCTTTGCCATGCATTCCATCGGATTTCTCGTCTTCCCCGGCTTTCAGGTCATGGGATTTACCGCAGTGACCGCCTTCGAGGTTGCAAATCTGGCGAGCGAGAGGGAGCTCTATCGTGTAACGCTGCTATCGGAAACAGGAGGGCCTGTACGCTCATCGGCGGGGTTCTGTGTCGAAACGGAGGCATTTGGCGACGCTGCCTTTGATTCTCTTTTCATAGGCGCGGCGACGGAAGTTTCATCGACATCTCCGGCGATCCTCGACTATATCCGTCGGGCAGCAAAATCCGCCCGGCGCGTCGCGGCTCCATGCACCGGCGCCTTTGCTCTGGCTGAAGCCGGCCTGCTCGATGGTCGCCGCGCAACGACACATTGGGTCTTTGCGCGAGAGCTGCGGGATCGCTTCCCCGCGCTGAAGGTCGATGAAGACAAAATCTTCATCATCGATGGGTCCATCTGGACATCGGCGGGCATGACCGCCACCATCGACCTCGCCCTTGCGATGATCGAGAAGGATCACGGCGAGGAGCTGGCACGAGCAGTGGCCCGAAAGCTCGTCGTCTATCACCGCCGCGCCGGCGGGCAATCGCAATTTTCCACGCTTCTCGAGCTGGAGCCGAAGTCCGACCGTGTTCAACGCGCGCTCGACTTTGCCGGACGAAATCTGCGCAAAATCGTATCGGTCGAGGAGCTGGCAGAGGCGGCAAGCCTCAGCCCGCGCCAGTTCAACCGCGTCTTCCGCAGCGAGACCGGCCAATCCCCCGCCAAGGCGATCGAGAACATGCGGGTGGAGGCTGCGAGATTGATGATCGAAGACGGCCGCCATTCGATGGACGAAATCGCCACCGAAGTCGGCTTTGCCGATCGCGAGCGCATGCGTCGCGCATTCCTGCGCGTGCTGGGCCAGCCGCCGCAGACGATCCGCCGCAACGTACGCGCTTTCGGGTAGATGTAGCCGGCGAAGAACGAAGTCGCGGCCGCCATCAAGGCCCATAGCGAGAAGAGGTGAGATCGACCGAAAGGGGCGGCTTGTACCCGCTCCTTTCGGATTGCTGCACGGCATGGAATGAACCTTCTCCGAGCGGAGCGTCATTGCCCACTCGCCACGATCGCTCAGTTCAAGGAGAAGTCCTGCTCAACACATTTGGCCGTAGCGATCTTATGCCGCTGCCTCGAAGCATTCACTACAACGATTGCTGCATGGTCTGTCGGCCACATCACCGACCATCGGCAGGTTGATCCGATGCGCTAGGAGCTCCAATCAATATGTCAGCACCAATAGCCGCATAGTCCCTCATTGAGCGCGCGTCTCTCTTCCGGTTCAGTTTAACTCCTGGGGCCGGCAATGTCGAAGATACATCCGCCATGATGCTTGTTCGATGGCGCAACTACACACCCTCGATGACATCAGCATATCTCAGGCAAGAAAAAGCCCGCATGAAGCGGGCTTCTTAGTCTTATTCTGCTGCGCCTGCAGCTTTCGTCTTGCGCGTGCGCTTCGGCTTTGCTGCCTCTGCAGCAGCCGGTGCGGGAGCGGCAACCGAAGCGGCCTTTGTCCGGGTAGCTTTGGGTGCCGCAGCTTTTGGTGCTGCCTTGGTAGCAGCAGGCTTGGCGGCGGCCGACTTTACCGTTGCCGCGGGCTTGGCAGCCTTCGCCTTCGTCTTCGAAGCCGTTGCCTTGCCTCCAGTCTTTGCCGCGTTCAGGAGTGCGACGCGACGTTGGCGGTTCTGCTCGAGAGCCTGCTGGAAGCCGACATCATTCTCCGCATGAAAGGCCAGATCATCGAGAAACTCAGCCACGTCCTTGACCGTGTCGACAACGACGTAGCTCAATCCACGACCGGCATTGATGGAGTCGCGGCCGACCGTCACGCCAAAGCCACCGGGGACACGCTGGAACCAAGTAGAGCGCCACTTCTTGAAGCCTGCAGCGTCTCGCTCGTACTCCTCCAGATATGCCTTCTGTTCCGCTACTCGAGCACGAAATGTATCGACAACATTGCGTGCGCCAGCCTTCGGCTTATCAGCCTTTTTTGAAGTCCATTTCTCAAGAAAGTTTGCCATTGATCCGATCTCTTCAGGTTAGCGTTCTTTGTCAAGCCGCCGTTGCTTAGGAAGCGATGACGAAGCTCCTCCGCATGGATGCCCGCATATATGTAAAGGATAGATGTATAATGGCAACATAATACGTCATTATTGTCGACAATCTGGCCTTTGCAGCCGCCTTTGGAGAGCAAAGACGCTCAATTTTCGCAAATTTTCCGACCCGATTGGCCATTTCCGGACATGATCTGAAAACTTCGGCAAGGCGTGCTGCGGTGCATCCTTGCTTGGAAATGCTCTATGGCGATGCACAAACCTTGCGGGCGTGTCGAGGGGTAGTTGATGCCGTCTCTGGCTCTTGCCGCCACTTTGTTGTCCGGCAAACTCCTATGCATTCGCCTCTACGAGACCGAGGCCCGAGATAGCAACCTCTGCGCTCGGTCCGTATGCACCTCGGGATCACTCCATGATCCTGTGAGTTTTTCCTCTCTACACTGCCTTCGTCAGCTCGCCATACGGATCCAGCACGAACTTCGTTGCAGCACCTCGATTGAAATTCTCATATCCTTGTGCAGCATCTTCGAGCGAAATGATCCTGGAGTTGACAATATCTGCAATCGGCAGCCTGTCCTGCAGGATCGCCTGCTTGAGCTGGCGATTGTATTTCAACACCGGCGTCTGTCCCGTATGAAAGGATAGTACCTTTGCCTTGCCGAGACCGAAGCGCAGAGACAGGCTGCCCTGTTTCGCGGCACTGTCTACGGCACCGGGATCTTTCGTTACATACAGTCGGGGAATACCGATCGAACCGGCGGCTCCTGTCGTCTCCATCATTTGATTGAGCATGATCACCGGCTGCTCGCCGCTGAATGACCAGGCACCTCGGAGCCGACTGCATCGATCGCACTATCCACCTTATGGGTGCCGATGACTTCAGCGATCATATCGCCCAGACGATCGCTCCTGGAAAGATCGATGGTTCGAAGCCAACCTTGCATGTGCAGGGCGATCCTTGTCGAGCCTGACCGACGCTGTCCGCGCCGGTCAGGTCCGGAAATTATCAGACCGCCCGCTTCAACGCATCGCCAAGCATGGAGACGATCGTTTCGATCTCTGCGCGCTCGATGATGAGTGGCGGAGAAAGAGCGATAATATCGCCGGTTACGCGGATCAACAGGCCCTTCTGGAAGCAATCGACGAAGACGTCGTAGGCCCGCGTGCCCGGGGCGCCATCACGCGGCGCGAGTTCTACAGCGCCGACTAGGCCGAGATTGCGGATATCGACTACATGCGGCAGGCTCTTCAGTGAATGCAGCGCATTCTGCCAGTCCTCGGCCAGTTCGGCTGCACGCGTCAGCAGACCTTCCTCCTCGTAGATTTCCATGGTCGCAAGCCCCGCGGCGCAGGCGACCGGATGGCCGGAATAGGTATAGCCGTGGAAGAGCTCGATCTGGTTTTCCGGGCCGGTCATCAGGCCATCATAGATCTTGCGGCTGGCAAAAACGGCGCCCATCGGTATCGTGCCGTTGGTGATGCCTTTTGCCGTCGTGACAAGATCGGGAACAACGCCGAAATATTCGGTTGCAAACGGGGTGCCCAAGCGGCCGAAGCCGGTGATCACTTCATCGAAAATCAGCAGGATGCCATATTTGTCGGCGATGGCGCGCAGCCGCTCCAGATAGCCCTTCGGCGGCAGAACGACGCCGGCAGAACCGGACATCGGCTCGACGATGACGGCGGCGATCGTTTCAGCCCCGTGCAACGCGACCAGCCGTTCGAGGTCTTCCGCAAGCTCGATGCCATGGGCCGGCAGGCCCTTGCTGAAGGCATTGCGCTCGATATCGAGAGTGTGACGCATGTGATCGGCAGGGATCTGCGGGAAGACGCGGCGGTTGTTGACGAGGCCGCCGACGGAAATTCCACCGAAGCCGACGCCGTGATAGCCCTTTTCGCGGCCGATGATGCGGGTGCGCGTGCCCTGGCCGATAGCGCGCTGATAAGCGATGGCGATCTTCAGCGCGGTGTCGACCGACTCGGATCCGGAGCCTGTGAAGAAGACGCGGTCGAGCCCGGCCTCCGGACCGCCCGGCGCATGCGCAGCGAGCTTTGCCGCAAAGTCGAAGGCGATCGGGTGGCCCATCTGGAAGGTCGGCGCATAGTCCATGGTGGAGAGCTGGCGCTCGACCGCCTGTGCGATCTTCCTGCGGCCATGGCCGGCATTGACGCACCAGAGGCCTGCCGTCCCATCAAGCACCTTCTTGCCGTCGACATCGGTGTAATACATGCCGTCGGCGGCTGCGAGCAGACGCGGAGCCGCCTTGAACTGCCGGTTTGCCGTGAACGGCATCCAGAAATTTTCGAGAACAGGGGTGTTGGAATGCGTGATCTTGTCCATGGTCGCCTCCATTGCATTATCCCTGACATCAGCGATTTTCCTGTTTCGAACAAGACCTTTTCTTGCTGAATTTAACCCATTGATTTTGCTTATATCACATGAGATGTTTTCGATATTTCGAACATCTGAAACCCGAGACCGTCATGTCCGTCGATATCGGCAATCGCCTGCGTCATCTGCGCCTTGCGCACAATCTTTCTCAACGCGAACTCGCCAAGCGCGCGGGCGTTACCAATTCGACGGTCTCGCTGATCGAATCCAATTCGGCTAATCCATCCGTCGGTGCGCTGAAACGCATCCTCGACGGCATCCCGATCGGCCTTGCCGAATTCTTCGCCTTCGAACCGGAAGCACCGAAAAAGGCTTTCTACGCGGCTGAGGAGTTGGTCGAAATCGGCAAAGGCCCGATTTCCTATCGGCAGATCGGCGAAAACCTCTTCGGCCGCAGCCTTCAGATCTTGAAGGAGTGCTATCAGCCGGGCGCCGATACCGGCAAGGTACCACTGGTGCACGAGGGAGAGGAAGGCGGCATCGTGCTCACCGGCCGCCTGGAGGTGACGGTGGATGACGAACGCCGCATTCTCGGCCCAGGCGATGCCTACTACTTCGAAAGTCGCCGCCCGCATCGCTTCCGCTGTGTCGGGCCATATCCCTGTGAAGTCATCAGCGCCTGCACGCCGCCCAGCTTCTAGTGGACGGGTAGGCCGGATGGCCTGCGCTTACCATCGGCATCGATCACGACGTCGGCTACGAACGCCCGCACCCTGTTCTTGTCCGCAGTACCGATCGTCCTGATGAGATTGGCGATGTCCAGGCGATCTGGATGGAGGAAGACAACATCGGCAGCCGAGGCCACGGATGGGTTCTCGCCATGACGATACGCTGTCGCGACCACGGGCTGTCCCTGCGGCGGGCGCGGCGTGATCGAAGGACCGAGAACTTGAAAGCCACTGCCCTTGAAATTGATGTAATGCAGCTTCGAGCCATCCAGAAAGCGCTGACTTTCCTTATCTCGAATGACCGCTCCATCTTCCCAGCTGTCCCATAACCCCCGCACGACATCGACGACATCAAGCGCGTCCTGACGCAAGGCGGCGCTTCCCGCTGCAGGAAAGCCATTGAGGGCGCCAATAGCTTGCCGGGCATGCACGGCCCTCGATCCATCATAATGCTGAACCAGAAAACCCGCCCTGCCCTCGCTTACGAAATCCAGCGTCGCGATGGCGGTCGAGACATGAAACGGCTCGAGGAAATTGACCGCTGCGCCGGGGATGATTCTGATATTGCTGCTGCTCGCGGCAAGCCAGTTTGCAAGCAGCACGGCATCCAGCCCGTCGCCGTCAAGACGGGCAAAGCCGTCTTCCAGCGTCACAAAATCGACCACCGTGTCGAAACGCGCAACAAGCGCCCGCCAGAATTTCTTCTGAGCGTCGCGCGAATTGCGGTTTGCGCGGCAACATCTAATCCGATGCCGACCCTGAGACCATTTGGATGCGTCATGTGAAGTCCTGTTTCGCGATATTGTGGAACTCGAAGGCAGATCCGATTTCTTGTCAGGATCTGCCGATAGCCATCGGAGACGCCATGCCCGTCACGCAGCGGAGGTTTCGTGAGCCGCCAGGCGGGCGATAATCTGCTGCTCCTGCCCGGCCTTGAGCGCAGTCACGCGCGCCGTAGCCTCCTCAAAGGAGGCGGCAGGCGGATAGATCGGTGTCAGACCGGGTGCTCCCGCCTTTTTACCGATATGCTTTTCGAACGGCAGGGAGCGATAGAGGCTCGGGTCGACGGTCGGGTCGAAAAGAGGGCGATAACCGAGCGACAGATAGAAGGCCACGGCCTCCGGTTGGCGAAAGCCGGTGCTAAGGTAGGCCCTGTTATAGCCGAGTTGCCCGGCACTCTCCTCGAGCGCGATCATGATGCGGCGTGCCAGTCCCTGACGCCGGAGATCCGGATGCGCCCATATCCGCTTGAACTCAGCGGTTTCGTCGTCGTGGCTCATAAAGGCGCCGCCGGCAATGGTCTGACCGTCGCGCTGCAGCAGGAGAAAATCGCCAAGCGGCGGGGCGAACAGCGCACTCGGATAACGCATGATTTCCGCTCGCGCGCCGCCCGGGCGGCTGACGGCGCCATATCTGCTATCATACTCGCTGGCAAGACCATCGATCAGCGGTTCCGCCGCCGGGTCCAGCAATGACGACCGGACTATGATATCGTTCATGCATATGCCTCCAAACAATGTTCTGAAGGCTGCCCGGGATCGATCGTGAGGATCGCCGATCTTGCCGACCACTCTGCAAACTCCGCTCAGCGCTTCGCAGGCAGAGCATGCATGATCGATGGTGCGCTTCGCACGGCACGATCTTTCATTGTGCGGTCGATGATTGAAACATCGTTGCCCGATTCTTTTGTCTATTAAAATTATAGATTATATTGTCAAATTTATGCAACCAAAGAGCCGCACAAGCGCACCAGCTCACCGCCCTGTTTCGCGGCATACAAGAGAACATCGGGAGATCGAGCCACAGACGCCTGGATATTCGCGACCCGTTTATTCGCACCAAACCTAGTCAGCAGAAGATTGCTCCGCACCTCGAAAATGAAGTAACCGATGAAGAATAGCGATGCCCAGGAACGTAGGCATATTCGCTCTGAATGAAATGAGTTAGTGGCTCTCGCGCGGAACCTTGGCGCCGCGTCCGCCGACCAGGAAATCTAGGTCGGCGCCGGTATTGGCCTGCATGACCGTTCGAACGTAAAGGCCTTGGTATCCTGAGGTCATTTCCGGCACCGGTTCCTTCCAGGCCACGCGCCGCCGTGCAAGCTCATGGTCCGGAACGTCGAGAACCAATGTGCGGGCCTCGACGTCGAGTGCGATGAAATCCCCTTGCTCGACGAGTGCCAGCGGACCGCCGGCGGCGGCTTCCGGCGATACATGCAGCACCACGGTTCCGTAGGCCGTGCCGCTCATGCGGCCATCGGAAACGCGCACCATGTCGCGTACGCCTTTCTCCAGCAGTTTGCTTGGCAAAGCCATGTTGCCGACCTCGGCCATGCCGGGATAGCCGCGCGGACCGGCCCCCTTCAGCACGAGAACGGAATTCTCATCGACATCGAGGTTCGGATCGTCGATCCTGGCATGGAAATCCTCGATAGTCTCGAAGACGACGGCGCGGCCGCGATGACGCATCAGATGCGGCGATGCGGCCGATGGTTTGAGCACCGCCCCATCAGGCGCAAGATTGCCCTTGAGGACGGCAATTCCCCCGCTGTCGACGAGCGGATTTGACCGGCTGCGGATGACGTCCGGATTGCGGTTGACGACATCGGCAATATTATCTCCGACGCTCCCCCCCGATACGGTGAGTGCATCGAGATGGAGGAGGTCGGAAATTTCCTTCATCACGGCGGGAATGCCGCCGGCATAACAGAAATCCTCCATGAGGTATTTGCCCGACGGCATGAGGTCGACGATCGTCGGCACGTCGCGCCCGAGCCTGTCCCAATCCTCCAGTGACAGGTCGACGCCGATACGCCCGGCGATGGCGAGCAGATGAACGACGGCATTGGTCGATCCGCCGATCGCGCCATTGATCTTGATGGCATTCTCGAACGCCTGCCTCGTGAGAACCTTCGAAAGCCGCATATCTTCCTTGACCATCGCGACGGCGCGGCGCCCGGTCATCCGGGCAAGCCGCGCCCGTCGGGCATCGACGGCAGGCCATGCCGCATTGGTCGGCAGGGCAACGCCGAGGGCTTCGACCATCGACGCCATGGTCGAGGCCGTTCCCATTGTCATGCAGTGGCCGGGCGAGCGTGACATGGCACTTTCCGCATCCATGAACTCCTGCCGGCTCATGGTGCCTGCCCTCACTTCCTCGGAGAATTTCCAGACGTCCGTGCCGGAGCCGATCGGCTTGCCGCGAAAATTACCATTCAACATCGGCCCGCCTGAAATGACGATCGTCGGCAGATCGCAGCTTGCCGCACCCATCAGCAGCGATGGTGTGGTCTTGTCGCAGCCGGCCATCAGGATGACGCCGTCCATGGGATTGCCGCGGATCGCCTCTTCGACATCCATGGAAGCGAGATTCCTGAAGAGCATCGCAGTCGGCCGCAGATTGGACTCGCCGCAGGAGAAGACCGGAAATTCAAGCGGCAATCCGCCGGCTTCCAGGACGCCGGCCTTGATATGCGCGACCAGTTCGCGGAAATGCGCGTTGCAGGGCGTAAATTCCGAAAACGTATTGCAGATGCCGATGACGGGGCGGCCGTCGAACACATCATCGGGCAGGCCACCATTCTTCATCCACGAGCGATGGATGAAGCCATCCTTGTCCACTCCGCTGAACCACGCCTGCGACCGCCGCTTTGGATCCTTGGTCATGATTGCCTCTTTTGTATTATAATTTATTTTTTTGTTATACAAATAAGCCATAGCGGTCAAGCGCGGTAGCGCTTGTGACCACAGGCTGAAGACGCTAGACATGTCTCGATTTTTGGGAAAGGCAGATGGCCGGAATGACTTCGGACGCCGATGATGCAAGCCTCGGCACCAACAAGAGATACCACGACGCGATCGTGCACGCGCTGGGTGAGCGGATCGTCGGTGGCGCACTTGCGGCCGGAGCCTCCATCGGAACGGAACAGGAGCTCTGCGATCATTTCGGGACATCGCGTACCGTCATCCGGGAAGCCATCAAGATCCTGTCGGCCAAGGGCCTTCTCGAAAGCCGCCCGAGAAGCGGCACCAGAGTGACCGATCACTCGGAATGGCTGCTGCTTGACCCGCAGGTCCTCGCATGGAGGCTCGGCGCGGAAAACGGCAGCGAGAGGGCACGTATCGATCTCTATGAACTCAGGCAATCCTTCGAGCCGGCCGCGGCGGAGCTTGCCGCCGCGCGTGCGACGCCGCAGACGCTACAGAAAATGAAACATGCCTTGCTCGGCATGACCCTCGCCTCGACCGCGGACGAAAAGATCGAGCACGATCTCGCATTTCACACCGCCATTTTGGCAGCGACCGGCAATGCCTTCTATCTGGCATTGGGGTCGCTGATCTCAGTGGGGCTGAAGCATGTGTTCAAGGCGGGGCTGCAACGGACTGCAAAGGAGGACGAACGCTGGATACGCCGTCACCAGAATGTCTATGAAGCCATTGCCGGCGCCGATGGTCCGGGCGCTGCCGAGCAGATGAAGAACCTCCTGCGCGAGGCGCTGGAGGTCCAGAAGCTGGAATTGCCGCAATCCGAAAATTAGAAGCAGATCGGCTTCAGAAAGATCCGAGCCTCTTAGCATGCAAGGCGACAAGTTCCTCGCCGAACGGTGTCGGACGCATGGCAGGCGCGCGATCGCGAACCGTGAGCCCCGCCCGCTCGGCAAACAGCCGCTTGCCGTAGCACATCAGGTGCTCGATCCCCTGCATGACGGCAACGGCGGATGGGAGCATGGCACGATAGATTTCCTCGGCACGGACCTCATTCCCAGCGCGAAAGGCGGTGTATGCGTCGACCGCATAGTCGATGAGATCGGGAGCGAGAATGTAGCCGGCACAGCCTGCCCGCAGCCCGTCAAGCAATTCCAGGCCACCTCGACCGTTGAAAACAGGCACGCCCTCGCCGATCGCCTTCATCAACGCCTTGATCTCGATGGCCGAGCCCTCCGCCTTCAACACCTTTACATTGGGATGGGCAGCGCGCAATGCCGCGAGATCCGGTCCCGTCAGGCCGCGTCCGAGAAAGGCAGGGGCATTCTGGATCGCCACCGGCAGGTTCGTCGCATCCACGACGCGGCCGAAGAAGCCAATATATTCGCCCACGCCGAAAGTGCCGACCGGTGGCGGCTGGAGGATCACCCAGTCAGCGCCAACGGCTTCGGCGTGCCGCACCTGCTCGACCTGCTCGGCAACCGAAGTGCCGAAGATGGTGAAGGCGAGCGGCAGGCGGCCGGCATTGTCCTCGGCAAGCCATTCCATCACGGTCCGGCGCTCGGCGGCCGTCAATTTGAAGACCTCCGTAGCAAGGCCGAGCGCGGCAAGCCCATGCACGCCTGCCGCCACGCAAATCTCGGTCTGCCGCTTCATCGCCGACCTGTCGAGCTTTTCCTCCTTATCGAAGAGCGCGTAGAGGATCGCATGAATACCGTGCAGTTTCTCAGGTTCGAACGCCATCTCGTTTCGCCTTATTGTTTAGAAAGCCGAAGGGCCGGCGCACCTTTGCGGGCGATTGCGATGCCGAGGAGGCCACCCGCGATCAAGGCGGCAGCCACCAGCGTCAGCGCCACATCATAGTTTCCGGTCGAATCCTTGATCCAGCCGATCACCGGCGGCAGGGCGAGGCCTGCGACATTCGCCAGTGCATTGATGAGCGCGATCGATACGGCCGCCGCAATCCCCGAGACGAACTCGGTGGTGACAGCCCAGAAGATCGGAATAACCGCCCAGTTGAGTGCCACCGAAAGGACGAGCAGCAAGTAGGACAGCCGTGGATCGCCGGCATGGGTCGCACCGAGAAGGCAGACACCGGCCAGGGCGAGCGGAAGCCCGAGATGAAACGCGCGCTCGCCGGTTCGATCGGAATGCCTGCCATTGAAGAACATGAAGGTACAGGCAGCCAGAAACGGCACCGCCGAAAGCAGGCTTACCGCCAGATTGCCGCCGCCGGACAGGCTCTTGACGATCAGCGGCATGAAAAGCGTGATGCCGATCGTCCCGAAGGCCTGAAGCAGCCAAAAGACGGCAAGCATCCAGACGCGAGTGTTGGAAAAGGCGGCACTCCAGGATGCATGATGCGGGACAGGCGCCTTCTCCTCCTCGGCGGCGATGGTTCGCTCGAGGCCATCCTGCTGCTTGGTCGTGAGCCATGTTGCGTCTCGCGGGCGATCGGGCAGGAACTTCAACACGACGAAGCCCAACAGGATGGCGGGAATGCCTTCGATCAGAAACACCCAGCGCCATCCCGATAGGCCGAGAATACCGTGCGCATTGAGCAGCAGGCCGGAGAGCGGCAAGCCGATGACCGATGCGAACGCTGCGCCGATATAGAAGAAGGACATGGCGTTCGCCCTGTCGCGCGACGGATACCATTTCGCGAGATAGTAGATGATGCCCGGCGTGAAGCCGGCCTCGGCCGCCCCGAGAAGGAGGCGCATTCCATAGAGCTGATAGGCGCTGGAAATGAATGCCATGCCGGCAGCAATGATGCCCCAGCTGATCATGATGCGGGCAATCCAGCGGCGTGCGCCGAACCGGGCCAGCAGCAGCTGCTCGGTATTTCGAAGACGATATAGGTCGCGAAGAATATGCCGGCCGCCAGCCCGTACATCTGGCTCGTCAGGCCCAGCTCCTCATTCATTCCGAGCGCGGCGACGGAGATATTCGACCGGTCGATGTAAGCGACGAGATAAAGCAGCATCAGGAACGGCAGGATGCGCAGATTGATGCGTCGGACCGCCTCCGCATTGGTATCGAAATTCATTTCCCCCTCCACGACACTCATCGGCACCCTACAAACATCATACCTTTAACATATGATGTTTGTAGGGTGCAACAAGCTATTTGCTTTTGTCACCGCATTCTGGTTGGTCTCGTTGGCGATGGAGGCGAAGGACCGACGCATGACGAAGACAAAGCCGAACAGGACGACAGCCCTCGTGGAGGCCCTCGGCATCCGCATCGCGTCCGGACAGATCCTCCCCGGCGCCTATCTTCCCTCGGAAGGCGAACTGGAGCAGGAATTTGGCGTCAGTCGCACGGTCGTACGTGAAGCGGCGAAGATATTGTCGGCCAAGGGTCTCGTGACCGTCAGGCAGCGCACGGGCACGCGAGTAGAGCCGCGAGAGCGATGGCAATGGCTCGATGGGGAATTGATCGCATGGCTGTCGCGCGGACGGATCTCGCACGATGAGCTTATGGCTTTTGCCGAGGCCCGCAAGATCATCGAGCCTGGGGCCGCCGCGCTGGCGGCATTGCGGGCAACCGATCTGGAACGTCAGGCGATCCTCGACATCTATCGCCGCATGGAACGGGACCAGAAGGACCCGATCGCAGCCGTCGCCGCCGACAAGGCCTTTCACATGTCGATCCTTGCAGCAACGCATAATCCGGTGCTGCAAAGCCTGCGCCAGGCGATCGAATCCATTCTCGATGCCGTTTTCCCGCATACGGTCGGTGCATTTGCGGCCAATCTCGAAAACCACGCCGCAGTTGCCGAGGCAATCGCCGCAGGCGACAGTATCGCCGCCAGACACGCGATGGAGGCTGTTCTCGACCAGACGTCAGGCTTCCTTGGGCACGCGCGGGAGCGGGCGGCATCATAGCCATCAAGATTTGCTCGCCAAAGCGAGGACTGTGAGGACATGGATGACGGGGGAAGGACCGGACCGCGAAAGGGGGTTCGCCCCTCGTAAACGGAACGCTCTCACGGCCGGTCCCATATTTCCTGCAGGCCAGGCCCGCAAGAGGCGGCGCTTTTGCGCGCCCATTGCGGCAATATATTGTCTAACGCTAAAAAATGGAGACCAGACAAAATAGCGCGATATCGGTTCCCATTATCGCCTCGTGCGTAGATAGTGCCCTCGGGCGCCGCCTGTCGTTATCTCTCATTCGGCAAGACACCTCATATGATGACCGCAAGATCGATCCATCGCTCCTCCATAGAGACAGCACGCCTCCGTCTGCGGCCGACATCGGCCGCAGATACGAAACGCGCATCCGAAATTCAGAGCGATTGGGCTGTGACGCGCATGCTGAGCAACGCCTCATACCCGCCGAACGAAAACGATATCAAAGATTGGTTTTCCAGCCATGAGCGCGAATGGGCCGAAGGCTCCGCCTATCGCTTCGCCATCGAACAAGGGGAAAGAATGATCGGTGTCGTCGATGTCGATGGCATTGTCGGCAGCGCGGGCAGTCTTGGATATTGGCTGGAAAGGCAAGCCTGGGGAAAGGGCTATGCCTTCGAGGCGGCGCAGGCACTGATCGGCTTCATCTTCCACGAAGTCGGTCTCTTCAGCCTCGAATCCGGTCACGCATCCGACAACCCGGCCTCTGGACGGGTGCTGACCAAACTTGGCTTCCGCCAAGTCGGCAGCAGGGAGCTTTTCTCGCGGGCGCGCAGCGAAACCATCGTTCAATGCTGCTATGTGCTCGAGCGACAAATACCGTGAACCCACAGCGCGGTGCTAAGCCGCAGTGTCCTTAGAGCTCGATTTCGTAGACCCGCTCATGCGTCGCGACGAAACCCTTGCCTTCCGGCGTCACCCAGCCACGAAACATTCCCGGCGTATTGTAGGGCGCGACGGCAATACCCTGAGCATCTATAGCCACCAGGCCGGCGCCGATCTGATGCGGCGCCAGATCGTGGTTGATCAACCCCTCGGTCGCGGTCGCGATATCCTGCTTCAGATAGGCCATGCGGGAGGCAATCTCGTGTCCAACCACATAGCGGATGAAGAACTCGCCCTTACCCGTTCCAGACACCGCGCAGACGCCGTCGCGTGCATAGGTGCCCGCACCGATGACCGGGCTGTCGCCCACGCGCCCGTCAGGCTTGTTGTTGTAGCCGCCCGTCGAGGTGGCGGCGGCAAGATGGCCGGCGGCATCGAGCGCCACCGCCCCGACCGTACCATGCTTTTCGTTCTCGGTTCCTTCGGTGCCGTCAGCGGCATGGCGCTTCATCGCCTCCAGCGCCTCGACCCGCTTCAGTGTAGTAAAATAGGATTGCGGCTCGATCTGCAGCCCCTTGGCTTCGGCAAAACGATCGGCAGCCGGGCCGGTCAGATAGACGGCACGGCCATCCTCCATCAATGCGCGGGCAGCCTTGATCGGGTTGCGGATCGCGCGAGAGGCGCTGATGGCGCCCGCCTCCAGCGTCGTCCCATCCATGATCGAGGCATCGAGCTCGTGCACGCCGTTTTCGTTGAGCGCTGCGCCATGGCCAGCGTTGAAATGCGGGCTGTCCTCCATGATCACGACAGCTGCCTCGACGGCATCGACCGCACTGTCACCGGCCTGCAACCGTGTATAGCCTGCACGCAAAGCGGCAGCTAGGTCGCGGAGCGCGCCCTCCCATTCCTCTGGCGTCATGCTGTCTTCGGGCATGACACCGCAGCCACCGTGAATAGCCAGCGCAATCTTCGTCATTTTCCACTCCGATCCGGCGCCGGTGCAACCTTTATGCCCAACACCGCTCTCCTCACCAACGCCCGATCACCCTGATCGGGACGCCATTTCAGTTGAAGGCGATATCGCCGATGACCCTTACTCTTACGCGGCGCGCTCCGCCGGGAAGATAGGCAATCGGAATATCCTCGACTTCGAGCGTCTTCACGCTTTCCTGGCTCGCACCGGAAGCAACGGCTGCATCCTGCGCCTCCGCTTCTGCCTTGGCGATGGCTTCGTCGCGGCTCAACCCCGAAAACACCTGGTCGACTTCGCCCGACACCTGCGCCATCGCGGCGCCGAGCGCATTGGCAACGCCTGCATTTTCGACACGCAGAACTTCGGAAGCTCCCGCGATCTTTTCCGGGATCAGGAAGGCGCCGCCGCCGACGGCGATCAGCGGTACGTCCTCTGCCGACGTCTTCATCTGGTCGAAGCTGTCCGTCACCATATCGCGGATTCGTTCAAGGCTTGCCTTAACGAAGGCCGGATCGAGATCGCGAACGCGATCCCTGTCTCCCATCTCGATCAGACCGGCGGCGACGGCGACGTCCGAGGTGGTCAGGGTGTTCCCGCCAAAGACGCGTGCCTCCGTCAGGATGCGATAGCCGACCGAACGCGGGCCGATCTTGCCAGTTTCCGGATCGATGATCGTTCCGCCGCCAAGGGCGATCGGCAGAAGATCGGGCATGCGGAATAGGGTGCGCACGCCGCCGATGTGGACGATATTGTTGGCCTCGCGCGGAAAGCCGCCGACGAGGCAGCCGATATCCGAAGTGGTACCGCCGACATCGACCACCATGGCGTCGCTCAAGCCGGTCAGGAAGGCGGCACCCCGCATCGAATTCGTCGGACCGGAGGCAAAGCTGTGAACCGGATTGGCGGCCGCGACATCTGCCAGCGCCACCGTACCGTCGTTCTGCGTCAGGTAAAAGGGTGCGGCAACACCTGCTTCGCGCAGCGCGTCCGAAAACGCCTGCACCGTGGTCCTGCCGAGCGACTGCAGCGCCGCATTGAGAAGTGCAACATTCTCGCGCTCGAGCAGACCGATCCGACCGAGAGTATGAGACAGCGTGATCCTCGCATCCGGGATCACCGACCGAACGATCTCAGCCGCCTTGACCTCGCATTCGGTGGTCAGCGGCGAGAAGGTCGCGGATATCGCGATCGACGTGATGCCGGCATCGCGGATCTGCATCGCGGCTTCGCGGATCTCGTCGGGGATCATCGGCACGAGCGGGCTGCCGTCATATTCATGACCGCCATGAACCATGAAGATGAGCGGATCGACTGCCGCGCGCAGGTCGTTTGGCCAATCGCACATCGGCGGCAGGGAAGCGCCGGTCGGGAGTGCAATGCGGATCGCAGCCACCCTTTCCAGTCGCGCCCGTTCGACAACCGCGTTGGTAAAGTGCGTGGTGCCGATCATGACGGCATCGATCGGCCGGCTGGACGCGCCGGCATGGCCGGCGACATGGCTCAAGGCCGACTTCACGCCTGACATGACGTCCTGCGTGGTGGGAACCTTGATGGAAGCGATGATCGTCTCACCGTCGATCAGAACGGCATCCGTATTAGTGCCGCCAACGTCAATACCGATGCGTTTCATGCGAATACCGATCTGAATTCAATGTCGTAACCGAAGGCACGAGGACCGACCGCAGCGATCCCGGCAGGCGAGGTCAGGAGTTCGGGTGCCGGAAGAGCCACCACGGTCACGCGCTGGCCGTAACGCACGGATTCCGTGCCGATGGCACTGCCGGAAATCGTGTCGAGCAGGCAAAGGAGATCCGGCGTCATTGCCACCGGCTCGCCATCGCGGAAAGCGACCGCCCATTCATTCTGGAAAGCGAGCTCCATTCGGGAGCCCTTGTCGGTGTCAATGCCCTCGATCACGGTTCGCCCACGAAGGAAGCCGCCTGTGGTTTCGCGCGCCACGTCGATCACCTTGCCGCGAAACAATTGCTTGCCGCCCTCATGATCGAGAACTGCCTTTACCGGATCGTCATGACGGGCACGCGCCTCGATGACGGCGCGGCCAAGCTCTGTAGCCTTCGTTATGGTGTAATGAATGCCCCATTCCTTCACCTCGCGGCCGGTGCGCGGCGCCTTGCAGGTGGCGGCAGTCGAGCCAACCTCCGTGCAGACCTTGCGCGAAATTCGCTCCATCCATTTCCAGGATGCGGCCTTCGTGACGATAACCTCATTCTCGCGTACGTCGACGAGGGAAAGCGGATACATTGGCAGATTGCCAATGGCGAAGGAGGTCATCTGCGCCTCGGGATAGGCGCGTCCCATCGCATCGGCATTGACGACCGGCCGGCCCAGCATCGCGGCGGCGAGAAAAGAGGAGAGCGCATTCGAACCACCGATCTCCACGCTCATGATCGCGCGAAAGGGCTTGCCGAGATAATCCTCCATGACCTCGACGGCGCGCGCCAGATGCACGGGATCGCTGAGACGCTCCTGCCCGACCAGCGGCGCGCCCATCTTCGAGACGACCGCAACCATATCGTCGTCATCGAGCGCCATCGGATCCATCACCTGCACGCGACGCCCCTCGGCATAGAGTCTTCGAAGGTTAAGAGTCGAGATATAGGGATTGCCACCGCCGCCGGTTCCCAGAATCCAGGCTCCCGTTGCGAGCGGCTCGATATTGTCTTCGGAAAATTCCTGAAGCATGTTTCACCTTCGGCAGTAGCTCCCCCGACCCCGAATGGGGCCGGGTCTATGTCATGTGCAGGCGAAGGTCAGTTCGCCTTGCAGTCCCAATGAAAGTTCGAGAAGTTCAGATCCCAGCTCTGCATGGGAATGAACTCATAGCCCTGAAGGCACTTGTTCGCCGCATAGCGCCGGTTTGGCGACACCGCCCATACGTCGGGTTGCAGCTCGGCGAGCTTGACCTGCAGCTCCTTGTAGGTCGCGTTCTGCTCCTTGATATCGGTGGTCGACCTCGCCTTGTCGATCAGCGCATCGACCTCGGGATTCTGCAGCCATTCCATCGACATCCACGTGCCGGAAGCCTTGGAATGATACTGATTATAAAAAATCGCATCCGGCGACGGGTAGTTGGGCGAGATGTTGACCTGTGTCGAGGCCGGCGTGGTCTCGGGTTTGGAGGAGAGCTCGACGATGCGGTTCCAAGGCTCGGGCTTGATGTCGAGCGTGATGCCGATCTGTTCGAGATTGGCCTGCATCAGCAGCGCCACTTCGGATTCGAAAGCGAGCGAGGCGACATAGCTGTTAACCAGCGTGATCTTCTGACCGGCATATTTGGATTTGGCGAGCTCTTCCTTCGCCTTTTCGAGGTCGAAGACGCCGGGCTGGATATCGTCGTTGTGCGCATCCTTGAACACGGTCGAGAGCGGGCCGGTCATGTCGAAGCCCGGATAGATCGCTTCCTGAATGGTCTTGTAGTCGGTGGCATAGGCGATTGCCCGGCGCACATGCACGTCGTCGGTCGGATAGACCTTGCTGTTCAGCTTGATGACGAAGCCGCCGGCCGTCGTCGACTGGAGCAGCTTGTAGCCCGGCATCTTGCCGATGGTTTCATAGGTGTCGTTGCCGAGACCATGCGAAGAAAGTCCGAGCTCACCCTTTTCGGCAAGCGCCTTGACGGTGGCGTCGTCGCTCGTCTGGACGAAGCGCACCTCGTCGATCGGCGTTCCCTTGGTCCAGCCTAGGAAGTAATCGGGATTGCGCGCGATCACCATATCGGCGGAACGATTGTAGCTAACAAGCTTGTAGGGACCCGAGCCGGCCGAATGCTCGCCCACATAGGCTTCGCCCCATTTGTCGTCCGGCTTGGAATTGGCTTCGATCAGCTTCTCGTTCAGCGCCATCATCAGCGGCGTCACGGCCATGAACGGCGAGAACTGGCGATCGAGCCTGACGACGACGGTCTTGTCATCGGACGCGGTGACATTGTCGGGCTGCACGAGGCCGACGACGAGGTTCGATGGCCCCTTATTGATGCCGATCAGGCGCCGGATAGACCAGACGAAGTCGGAGGCCTTGACTGGCGTGCCATCCTGGAACTTGGCGTCATCGCGAATATGGAAGGTGTAGGTCAGCCCATCCTGGGAGATATCCCAGGATTTTGCCAGATGGGGCACGATCTCGCCCGAAGGGCTGACGGTCGTCAGCGCGTCATACATGTTCACGATCGCCATATAGCCTGTGTAGTCTGTGACCTTGGCCGGATCGAGCGAGCTGAAAATCTGCATCGTGTTGACGGCAATCGACACCTTGTCGGCCGCCGATGCAGCAACCGAAGTTAGCGGCAACGCCAAGGCGCTCGCAAGCAGAAGCGTGGAAAGACGCAGATTTCTGGAACCCATCTTCATTCTAGTTCTCCTCTTTGATGCGGGAACTGCCCCGCTTATGGTTAGGCTGCCTTCCGGCCCGGAGCCGGCAGCGGCGAATAGGTGATGTCCGGATAGCCGAAGGCGGCAGGACCGACGACCTCAAGCGCGCGAACGCTGCGCAGCAGCTCGTGGCAGGGAATGGCGACGACGGCGACGCGCTGGCCGTAGCGCAGCATTTCGGTTGTGATCGGATAGCCGGTATCGACATCGAGCAGCACGATCAGATCCGGCACGCAAACCTCGATCACGTCATCGCGGCGGAAGACCAGAAATTCGTTCTGGATCGCCACGTTCGCTGTCTGGCCGTTGCAATCATCGAAGCCGGCGAGCTCCATGTCGCCGACGACGAAGCCGCCGCGCAGATGGCGTTTGAGATCAGTGATCTTGCCGTTGAACACCCGCCGTCCGCCTTCCAGCGCGCAGACGGCAGCAATGGGATCTTCCTGCGCCTTGCGGGCACGGATCACGGCTTCGCCCAGCGCGATCGCCTTGGTGAAGCTTTTTGGAATACCATACTGATGGACATAGTGAGCCTGCATCGGCGCCGTCGCCAGCATGGCGCCGCCGCCCTGCGCGACCACGCAAGCGCGCGCCATGCGCTCATGCCAGACTTCCGATACGGCATGGCTGAAAATCACCGCATTGCCATGCAGGTCGCACATGACGGAAGGCGTCGAGCTGTGACCATAGATCGAAAAGGTCGTCATCTGCATTTCGGGGAATGCCCGACCCATGCCGTCGCAATCGAGGATGGGAAGACCGCCGAGAGCCGCCGTCACAAGCGGGTTCATCGAATTCGCGCCGCCGATCTCCTCGCAGACGATCGCATCGATCGGCGTGCGGATGAGTTCTTCCATGGCACGCAGGCAGCGCAGCCCTTCGCGTCCCTCACGGATGCGTTCGACGCCGACGACCGGTGCGCCGATACCGCCGATCGACATGCAGAGCGCGTCCGTTTCGATGGCGTCGGTCGCCAGAACCTTCATCTCGTAACCGGCCTTCATCGCCTCCAGAGCCAGAAGCTTGCCCTGGTAGGGATTACCGCCGCCGCCGGTGCCTAGGATGCCCGCTCCGATTTCCAAAGCATCGAGATCCTCTGATGTCAGCCGGCGCAGAGCGGCATCATCATATTTCTGCTTGCGCGTCTCAGGCATTATGGCCTCCCATTTCACCGACGACTTTGACGTGAATGCGCGTGGCGTTGCCTGGCAGATAGGCAAGAGGCGTATCCTCGCGCTCGATAACTTCCAGGGTTTCCGCGAGAGCGCCGGCTGCGATCGCCTTTTCGCGCGCCTCCGCTTCGGCTTCCGCAAGCGCGCTCTCGCGCGTGCGGCCATTGACGAGCGAGAAGACGCGATCCGTTTCGCCGCTGATCTGGGCGATGGCGGCGCCGACCGCGTTTGCGACGGCAAAATTCTCAGGCATGATCACTTCGAGATCGCCGATACGGTCGGGCATGAGAATTGAACCGCCACCAACAGCGATGACCGGCACCGGCGTCGAGGAAATTCGACTGCGTTCGACGCAGGCTTCGAGCATGGCGTTGATCTTTGCCACGGCCGCATCGATCAGACCCTTGTCGAGATTGGCAACCAAGGCGCAGTCACCGACGTCGGCCTTGCCGGAGGCAACCGCGATATCGGTTGCGGTCAGTATCGATCCGCCGAAGCAGAGCGCCTCCTTGCGCACCCGATAGCCGACCGACTTCGGTCCGATTGTAATGCCCGCTTCACCCCTGACGACGAGCGAACCGCCGCCGAGACCGATCGAAAAGACATCGGGCATGCGGAAATTGGTGCGAACCTCGCCGATATCGACGGTCGTGGAAGCCTGGCGTGGAAAACCGTGCGAGAGAGCCCCGACATCCGAAGTCGTGCCGCCGACATCGACGACGACGGCGTCCTTGAGCCCGGTCAGAAACGCGGCGCCGCGCATGGAATTGGTCGGGCCAGAGGCAAAGGTCAGCACCGGAAAGGCACGCACGACATCGGCGGCCATCAGTGTACCGTCGTTCTGGGTGATGTAGAACGGGCATGGTATACCAGCCGCCGCTAGCGCCTTGCCGAAGGCTGCAACGGTGCGATCCGCCAGCGACAGCAGGCTCGCATTCATGATCGCCGCACTTTCCCGCGCCAGCAGGCCGTGACGGCCGATGTCCTTCGACATCACCACAGGCAGGCCGGGGCAATGCTGCTGCAGGATTTCCTTGGCCCGCACCTCCATGGCATCGTTGATGCCGCTGAAGACGCAGGTCACGGCGGCAGCCTTTAAACCCTTTGCACGGATTTCACCTGCGATGCGCACGATGGCGTCTTCATCGAGCGGCGAAAGCTCGCGCCCATCGAACTCGTAGCCGCCTTTGACCTGATAGCCGTGATTGCCGACGATCTCGCGCAGATCGTCGGGCCAATCGACCATCGGCGGCAGACCGGCGCCGGACGGCAGGCTCAAGCGGATGGCTGCGACCTCATCCATGTGGCGGCGCTCGATGACCGCATTGGTGAAATGCGTCGTGCCGATCATGACGGCGGCAATACGGGCCCGATCGATGCCCGAGGCATCGATAACCTTCTCCAGCGCCTCGATCACGCCCGAAGTCACATCTTCGGTCGTCGAGGCCTTGACCCCAGCAAGAACGGTCTTTCCCTCCAGGACGACGGCATCCGTATTGGTGCCGCCGACGTCAATTCCAACGCGATACACGTCAGGCTCCTCTTCGATCAATCTGTGGTTTTGACGAGGAAGCGCATGCGCTCCTCCTCGGTCACGACGGGCTTCAGGCGTTCCTCTTCGTCGGTAACGACGGGGATCGCCGCGATCAGCGCGCGCGTGTATGGATGATTGGGGGCGGCGAAGACCTCTGGCGTCGGCCCTTCCTCGACGATCTCGCCGCGCAGCATGATGGCGATGCGCGAGCAGAAATTGCGCATCAGCGAAAGGTCATGCGAGATCATCAGATAGGTGAGACCCAGTTCCTCGCGCAGCTGCAGCAATAGCTCGATCACGGTTTTCTGCACCGACACGTCGAGCGCCGCAGTCGGTTCGTCGAGGATCAGGATCTTCGGCTCGGCCGCGAGCGCGCGCGCAATCGCCACACGCTGCTTCTGACCGCCGGAAAGCTCGTGCGGATACTTTGCCAGATAGGATTGCGGCAGCCGCACGAGATCCATCAGTTGCTTCATCCGTGCCTCGCGGGCCGGCCCATCCATACCTATGGATCTTAGGGGCAAGGCAAGAGTCTCCTGGACATTGCGCTTCGGATTGAGCGATGTGCCGGGGTTCTGGTAGACGATCTGCGTCAGCCGCCTGCCACGCCCTGGTGCCGGCGCATCGATGGTGACGCTGCCTGAGGTCGGACGTGACAGGCCCATGATGATGCGTGCAACCGAGGTCTTGCCCGAACCGGACTCGCCGGCCAATCCGAAGATTTCGCCCTGATGCAACGTCAGGTTCACGTCGCGAACCGCATGGAAGCCTGGCTTCCGGCCATAGATCTTGTTCAGGCCCTCGACCCTGACGATGGGCGCGCCGTCGCTCTGCGACAGATCGGTCACGCGCTCGCCGTAAAGCGGCGGCACGGCGTCGAGGAGCGCCTTCGTGTAGGGTTGATGCGGGGCAGTGAGTATCTCACGGCAAGGTCCCGCCTCGACGATATCGCCGTGATGCATGACCACCACCCGGTCGGCAACTTTGCGCACGACACCGAGATTGTGGGTGATCATCAGAAGAGCCATGTTCTCCTCGATCACCAACTGATTGATCAGATTGAGAATCTCATCCTGGGTCGTCACGTCGAGCGCAGTGCCCGGCTCATCGGCGATCAGAAGCTTCGGCTGGTGCAACAGCGCAAGCCCGATCAGAACGCGCTGACGCATGCCGCCCGAAAGCTCGGACGGATAGGCGTTCATCACTCTCTCAGCGTCAGCAAGCTGCACCCTCCGCAAGACCGCGGCAATTCGCGTCCGCCGCTCGGCCTTCGACGAGCGAATGCCATCACGCTTGTCCGCAAAACGCATGATATCATCGAGATGCGTGCCGATCTTGAAGACCGGGTTGAAGGACGAGAGCGGGTCCTGCATGATCAGGGAAAAGGCGGTGCCTTTCAGCGCCTCGCGTTCCCTTCGCTGCATTTTCAGAACGTCACGTCCTGCGACGGAAATGACGCCGGAGTTGATGGCGGCATTCTTCGGCAAGGTGCCGATGATTGCCTTTGCTGTCACGGACTTGCCCGACCCCGTCTCGCCAATCAGTGCGACGCGCTCCCCAGCAGCGACGGTGAGGGAAATGTCACGGAGCACCTGCCGGGTGCGGCCGTAGGTCGTGAACGAGACGTTCAGAGCCTCGATCTTGAGAAGCGGCTCGCTCATCGCTTAGCTCTCCACATCAAACATGTCACGCAAGCCGTCGCCCAGGAGATTGAAGCCGAGCGTCACGTAGAAGACCGCAGCACCAGGGCATACGACCTCCCACCAGTAATCGGGCATGAACTGGCGACCGTCGGCGACCATGGAGCCAAGATCCGGAATGGGTGGCTTCACACCGAAGCCGAGGAAGCTGAGCGTGGCACCGAACAGGATGACGAAGGCCGCATCCAGCGTTGTCTTGACGGAGATGACCGCCACGCAATTCGGCAGGATTTCGCGAAACAGGATGTGCATCGGCCCGGCGCCGGCAAGGCGGGCGGCCTCGATATAGTCTTCCGACGCGATAGACTTGGAAACGGAGTAGATCAGCCGCGCATGCCAGGTCCACCAAAGCAGCGTGATGGCGATCATCGCGTTCGTCAGGTTCGGCTCGAGCAGGTTCGACACGGCAAGCGCCATGACCAGCGGCGGCATTGCCAGCATCACATTTGTCAGGCCGGTTATGATTTTTTCGACCCAACCGCCGAAGTAGCCGGCGATAAGGCCGAGCACGGTACCGATCGGCACCGAAATGCCAAGCACGCCGATGACCAGAAGCAGTGAAACGCGCATGCCGAAGACCGTGCGGGAAAAGATATCCCGACCGACTTTGTCGGTTCCGAACCAATGAGCGGCATCCGGCGACACGTGCCGAGCGCGGAAATCGACCACGGCGCCGACATGTTTCGGATAGGGAGTAAGCCACGGTGCGAACACAGCCAGCACGAAGACCGAAATCAGGATCAGCGTGCCGATTACCGCGGCCGGATTGCGGCTGAAGCGATACCACATCATGTAACCGGTGCTCAGCGCGCGATCGGATGCATCCAGCATCTTCATATCGGCCATCAGCGTGCCTCCTTGCGGCGTTGGCGCGGGTCGATCATCGAGATCAAGACATCCACCACCAGGTTCGCAACGATGAAAAACAGGCCGGCGACCAGCACCACGGCGGTCACGGCATTGAGGTCCTTTTGCAGGATGGCGTTCAGCCCGTAGGAGGCGAAACCGCCCCATGCGAACACCATCTCGATGACGAAGGCATTGCCGATCAGCGACGCGAATTCGAGGCCCATGATCGTCAACGGCGCGATCGACGACAGCTTGAGAAGGTAGCGGAAAATGATGACCCGCTCCGGCACACCGAAACTCTGCAGGGTCAGAACGTGATCCTTGCGCTGGTTCTCCAGCATGGAGGAACGAGTGATGCGGGTAATCTGGCCGATGCCGGCCATGGCAAGCGCGAAAGCCGGCAGCACAAGATGCTGAAGCGCATCGACAAACACATCCAGACGTCCCGCCAGCAGGCCGTCGATCAACAGAAATCCGGTCGGTCCGGGCTGAAAGCTCAGAGAATGATCAAGCCGGCCGATGATCGGCCAATTCGGCAGACAGCGTGCGGCAAGCAATTGCAGGCTTATCGCAAACAGGAAACTCGGAATGGTCACACCGGTCAAGGACAGGATGCGGCCGATATGATCCAGCGCACGATCCCTAAAATGTGCGGTGACGACACCGAGCGGAATGGCCACCACGAACATGAAGACCACGGAGACGAGAACCAGTTCCACGGTGGCGGGCACCGTCTGTTCCAGATCGGTCGTGACGGGACGTTGCGAGACCAGCGACATGCCCAGATCGCCTTGCAGCGCCTTGCCGACATAGTCGACGTATTGAACCAGAAGCGGCTTGTCCAACCCCATCTGCACACGCAATGCATCGACCTGCCCCTGCGTTGCCGCCGGGCCGAGAGCCATGCGCGCGGGGTCTCCCGGCACGACGCGCGCCAGCGCGAAAATCATGATGGAAAGCGCGATCATGACCAGAACGAAGGTGCCAAGCCGCGTCAGGATCGCGACTAACGGATGTTGCTGCATCGACGGGAGTTTCCTTGTTCGTCAGCTAACTGACAAACAACAATCCTCATCTGCGGACGATGAACAACTGGCTGTGGGTATAGTTTTTTAGCCTTATGGTATAGGTTATTTTTCAGTACTCGCTTACGAACCCCCGCATGCACAGACTGATTGCCCGACCCCATCTTTGCCATCGCATCGCGACGGAACACGCCGGCGTCATCTTCCTGCGTGCCCCCGCGGGCGCCGGAAAGAGCACAGTCCTGTCCATGACTGCAAAGGCGATGGGCAAGGAGGTTTGCAACCTGCAGCAACCGCGCATGAGCGACGTGAGGGATGGATGGCTCTTATGGGATATACCGGTTTCCGCTCGATCGGCTCGTCTTTCCGCTCAGCTCATAGAGACCGTCGAGGTTCTGGTCATCGCCTGCCGTCCCGATCAGCGCATCAGCGGGCTGGCGCGGCTCATCCTGCATCGAGGTGCGGTGACGCTCGACGCCGCCGATCTGACATTTTCCGTTGAGGAATTGGGGGAACTGCCAGGCGAAGAAGCCAACAGGTTGATCAGGGATTATGCCGGCTGGCCGGTTTTCCTGCCGCTGACACGCCAAAAGGATCCTCGCCTATCCATCGACTATCTGCGCGAGAATTTTCTCGGCCACCTTTCGCCGGGACAGACCGCGCTGCTTTCCATCTGGCTCGAAACGCAATCTCCTGTCACCGTCGAGGAGTGGACGGGCCTTTTGCCACCACGCCTGATCGAGGCACCGGACGAACATCAGGAACTGCTGACACTCTTGACGGGCGCCGTCAGCGAACGCCTGGCAACCTTCGAAACCACCGTCGCCGTGATCGAGGTAGCCTCCGCTTACGAGCAGGCGGGACGTGCGCTTGCCGCCATGTCGCTGCTCCTCGACCATGGGCACGAGGCCCATGCGGCGCAGATTCTGGAGCGTGCCCGGGGTCTGGAGCTGATCTATCGAAACAGCCTCGGGACCTTTCGCGATATCATCATGCGCTTTTCCCACGAGATGATCGCGACCAATGAAGTCGTGCTTTTTGCCATGGCTCGCACGCTCCTGAAGCTCGGAGAATTGCAACGCGTGCGCCACCTCGTCGGCAAACATCTGGGTTCGGATTATCTCGATCCGCTGAAGGTCCTGCTGCGCGGATCGCGCTTTTCCTTCGCGGCGCGAACGTTCCGGCTCAACCTCATGATTTCCGAGGACCTGATGCCGACGGACGCAATGATTACCCGCCTCGGCGAGTTCATGGCGGATTATCCGATGGGCGATTACGGCAAGTGGGCCGCCTACTACAACGCGCTGCTGGAATTCGAGATTCGCCGCAGGAATTTCCGAGAAGCGGAAGCCGCCGCAGCCCGCGCCTTGATCTATCTCGGCCATATGGGCGGCCAGCCGCTGCTGGAATTCTTCATCCATCTGCATCAGACAGTGCTTCGACTGATGAGCGGCGATGCCCTTTTCGCGCGTCGTGCCGCCCAGGAAGCACGGCAGAAACTGGAACAGGTGCCGCACGCAGCAGAGGCTGAATTCCGTATGCTGCGGCTCGCCGAAGCCTGTATCTCCTACGAAGCCGGCCAGCCGCGCGATCTTCTCCAATTCGTTCAAAACGAATTCGATGATTTTGCCGCCGCAGAAATCTGGCCGAGCCTGATGCAGTTCGCTCTTCACTATGCATCGCAGGTGCTGGCCGACCATTTTCCGATGGTGATCAGGCCCGGCTTTCTCGACGGGCTCTGGATTCATCTGTCGGAGGGCCTGCAGTTTCACGCCATGATGGAGATCCGCACCGCCGTCGCCTACCAGAATGCCAATCGCTGGAGCGACGCGGCGGCAACGCTGTCCGCCGTCCGAATGCGTATCGGCCGTAACTGGGTGGAAAGCGCCAACGAGGAGCTGACGCGCCTGACCCGCCGGGACGAAATTTCCTACGCCATGGCATGGCTGCGCGACAGCGTGCGCCTCTCGACGCCGCGGCCCTATTTGTCGCGCCAGATCGACGCGCTGATCGCAAACCCGAAAGTCACCAACCGCGAGAAAGTCGCCCTGCAGCTATGGCAAAGCTATACCGCTTACCAGCGTCGCGACAATGCTGCGACGCGCGCGCATCTTCTATCCGCGCTTGAAGGCGCAACGCGCCTTGGCTGCAACGGCGTGCTCTCCGAGGAGCGGATCTTTCTCTCGCCGCTTCTCAAGAACCAGCGCATTCGCAGCTTCATCGAAACCTCATCCGAGGTCCGCACCGCACTTTCGCTCTTTGCAAGCTCCGTGAACTCGCCACAGGCGAAAGCCCTCCAGGGCGGTCTCTCGCAGCGTGAGGTCCAGATGATTCAGCTGATCGCGAGCGGCATGTCGAACAAGCGCATTGCTCATACCCTTAATGTCTCCGAGGTGACGGTGAAGTTTCACCTCGGAAATCTGTTCCGCAAGCTGGGCTGTCATCGCCGCGCCGAAGCAATCCGGGCGGCAACCGCACTCGGCTGGCTGTGAGCATCGAGCGGATGGGTTGAACGTTACGACGGGCGCCTTTCGACCGATGTCTCCTCGGGCGGCTGCTTGGGCGGAACGTTGCCGTTCTGCTCGGCGCGATCGCGATGCAGCGCGGCGCGGGCGAGGAGCATGAAGGTGATCGGCGTCGTCACCGTGATGAAAATACCGATCAGCAATTCATGAATGACGAGCGTCCGTGTCGCGGTCGAAAAGAAGATCATCGACGCGATCATGATTGCCCCGATGCCGCCGCTCGTTCCCAATGTCGGCGCATGAATGCGCTCGTAGAATGTTCCAAGCCTTAGAAAACCGATGGCGCCGATGAGCGTCAGGAAAGCGCCGATCATGAGAAGCGCACCGACGGGGATAGCGGCCCACAGAGGTATGTTTTCAAACGGCGTGCTCATTCGATCACCTCTCCGCGCATCAGGAATTTCGCCAATGCAACGGTTGCAACGAAGCCAAGCATGCCGATGACGAGCGCCGCCTCGAAATAGACGACGCGACCTGTGCCTATGCCGAAGGTCAACAACAACAGCATCGCATTCACATAAAGCGTGTCGAGCGCGATGATGCGATCCTGCGCGCGAGGGCCGCGAAACATGCGGATTGAAGCGATCGCCATGGCCGCTACGATCATCAGCTGCGCGACCGCCACGGATATCTGGATGATCATGGCGCTCATGCGAATATCTCCATCAGCAAGCTCTCGTAGCGATTGGCGACCGTATCGCGCCATTGTGCCTCGTTTTCGAGATCGAGGACATGAAGCAGCACGGTGTTGTCGTTGGAATCATATTCCAGCCACGCGGACCCCGGCGTGCTGGTCAGGATAACCGCGAGCAGCGCCAGCGGGATCTGATCCCGCACCCTGAGCTCAAGGACAACGAAGCCCGGCGTCGTCTTGCGCGAGCGTCCCCTCAGGATGATCCAGGCCACCTGAGCATTTGATTTCAAGACGTCGAAAACGACTCGGAAGAAGAGCTTGGGCAGCAAATACCATTTCCACAGCCTCGGTTTTTCGGGCCGCAGCGATGCCATGCCCCAGGAGGCGAAAACCGCGACGATGATGCCGAGGATAAGCTGACCAAGCGTGAAGCCGTTCAGCAGCAGCCACATCAGGATCAGGCTCAACGCCAGGAGCGGATAAGGCAGCATCACAGGCCTCCCGCTTTTGCGGGCGCAACGACCGCATTGCGAACCGCATCGACATAGATATTGGGGTCGCTGAGCGTGCGAATGGTCGCGTCCATATATTGCATGACGGGGCCTGCCCAAATGGTCAATGCGAGCGTCAAGGCGAGCAGGCCCATGACCGGGACTATCTCGATGACGAGCACACGGGGAACCGTGCCCTCCAGCGAGCTCCAGAATGTGCGTATGCCGGCCCGTGTCATGGCAATCAGCGCGGCTATGCCGGAGAGAATGACGAGCAGGATCAACGTCCAGACGGCTGTACTTGGCGGAATGCCGATCGCGCCGGTTCCCATCATGGCCGAGAGCATGGCGAATTTCGCGACGAAGCCGGAAAGCGGCGGCAGGCCGGCAAGTAGGATGCCGCAGGCGGCAAAGCAGATGCCGAGCATCGCCATGGTGCCGGGCATGGTCACCCCCTCTTCTTCCTCCGGCTCGCCGTCCTCGGCATCGCCATAGGCTTCCATCGTGACGGCCAGAACGCTGGCGCCGGCATCCTGCCCGCGCTCCACGAGCTCGATCAGCATGAAGAAGGCACTGATCGTCAGGGTCGAACTGACGAGATACATCAGCGCGCCGGACGAGATGGAGCCGTCATTGATGCCGATCACCATCAGCAATGTGCCCGATGAGACGAGCACTGAAAAGCCAGCCAGACGGCCGAGCGCCTGCGAGGCGAGCACGCCGACAATGCCGAAAATCAGCGTCGCCATGCCGCCATAGAGGAGCACCGTCGCGCCGAAGCCGGCGGACGGGCCGGTGCTGAACAGGAGCATCGTCAGTCGCAGGATGACATAGATGCCTAGCTTGCTGAGGATCGCGAATATGCCGGCGACTGGCGCCGAAGCCGCGCTATAGGCCGTCGGCAGCCAGAAGCAAAGCGGCCACATACCGGCCTTGATCAGGAACGCAATGCCGAGTACGCCGGCGCCTGCCTGCATCAGCATGCGGCGATCGGCGGACATTTCCGGGATGCGCACGGCGAGATCCGCCATGTTCAGCGTTCCCGCCGTGCCGTAGATCAGGCTGACGCCGATGAGAAAAAGCAGCGCGGCAGCGAGATTGACGGCAATGTAATGCATGCCAGCCTTGACGCGGAGCGGACCGGAGCCGTGCAGAAGCAAGCCATAGGACGCCGCCAGCATGATCTCGAAGAAGACGAAGAGATTGAAGAGATCGCCGGTCAGGAAGGCGCCATTGACACCCATCAACAGCAGCTGGAACATGGTGTGGAAATGCGCGCCAACCGCATGCCAGCGCGCCAGCGAGAATATCAGCGCGGCGGCGGCAACGATGGATGTCAGCAGCAGCATGAGGGCCGAAAGTCCATCGAGCACGAGCACGATACCGAAGGGCGCGCTCCAGTTTCCGAGGAGATAGGCACGCTCCAGCCCCGGTGATCCATCCTCCGCGCGGAAGAGCGCAAGTGCAATGCCTGCCAGCAGGAGCGTAGCCGCCAGACTAATGAATGCCTTCAGCGTGCGCGAACGCTCGTCGATGAACACGAGCAGCGCGCCCGCAATCAGCGGAACGAGGATCGGCGCGATGATGAGATGATGCAACCAGCCCGTCATTTCCGATCGCTCCTTCCATCGACATGGTCCGTGCCGGTCAAGCCGCGCGAGGCAAGCAGCACGACAAGAAACAGCGCCGTGGTCGCAAAACCGATGACGATCGCCGTCAGCACCAAGGCTTGCGGAACGGGGTCCGCCAGCGCATGCGTCGCAGTGCCGTCATCCAGCAGCGGCGGCACATTCGTCTTCACGCCGCCGACGCCGAAGATGAAGAGATTGACCGCATAGGAGAGCAGCGACAGCCCTATGATGACCTGATAGGTGCGTGGACGTAGTATCAACCAGACACCACAGGCCGTCATGACGCCGATCGCAATGGACAAGATGAGTTCCATCAATCCCCCTTCGCCTTGTCGGCATCGAGCGCGCGCAGACGGTTGATGCGGAGCGACTGGTGCGCCAGTGCAACGAGGATCAGGACCGTGGAACCGACGACCAGCAGGAAGACACCGAGATCGAAGAGCAATGCGCTTGCCGCCGGCACTTTGCCGATCAATGGCACGTCCAGATACTGGAAATGCGATGTCAGGAACGGATAGCCGAAGAACCAGGCGCCGATGCCGGTCGCCGTAGCGATCAGAAGCCCGGCGCTCATCCATCGCAGCGGCAGGATGCGGATGCGATCCTCCGCCCAGCGTGTACCGCCGGCCAGATATTGCAGCAGGAAGGCAATCGAAAGCGTCAAGCCAGCCGAGAAGCCGCCGCCGGGAGCATCATGCCCGCGCATGAAAATATAGACCGACAGGGCGATGACGAAGGGGAACATCCACTGCATGATGACGGAGGGCACCAGCAGATAATCCCGCACGGTATCACCGGCCGAACGCTCCGGCCGTTCCTCGTCGAAACGGTTCTGGATCTGCTGCTGCTCCGGCATCTCCATGCTGTCGGGCGCGGGGCGGAAGCGACGCAGCAGCGCATAG
The DNA here is from genome assembly GCF_007828675.1 of Rhizobium sp. ERR 1071. Classification (NCBI taxonomy): domain Bacteria; kingdom Pseudomonadati; phylum Pseudomonadota; class Alphaproteobacteria; order Hyphomicrobiales; family Rhizobiaceae; genus Rhizobium; species Rhizobium sp. ERR 1071. The sequence continues at coordinate 110,222 of NZ_VITM01000006.1, forward strand.
ACCGTCAGAGCGACGACGCCGAGAACAGCGATTTCGCCCAGCGTATCGAAGCCACGGAAATCTACCAGGATGACGTTGACGACGTTACGCCCGCCACCCTTCGAATAGGCATTTTCGAGGAAGTAATTCGCGATGGCGTCAGGCACCGGCATGGTCATGACGGCATAGGAGACGAACATCATGCCGACACCACAGATGACGGCGAGCGCCAGATCGCGGAAGCGGCGGAAACGGGCGCGCAAATCGACCGTATCGTCGATCCCTTCCGTCCGCTTCGGCAGCCAGCGCAAACCCAACAGGATGAGAACCGTCGTGACGATCTCAACGAGAAGTTGGGTAATCGCAAGGTCCGGTGCCGACAGCCATATGAACGTCATGCAGACGATCAACCCGACACCGCCCAGCATCACCAAAGCGGCAAGCCGATGATATTTGGCAAAGAAGGCGGTGCCGATCGCCAGACAAATACCGATCGCCCAGACCGCGGCGAAGACCGGATCAGCACCCAGAAAGGAAAAATGCTTCGCTTCGAAACCGGACAGGTAAAGCGGCAGCAGGCCGGCGGCAAACCCTGTCACGACGACCCAGCGAAGCTGCGGCTGGAGCTTGCGCGTGCCGATCCGCTTTTCGGCCGTTCTCGCCCAATGCCAGGAGACTTCGACCAGCACCCGCTCGAAAATTCGCTGCCCTTTCAGGCGGCGGAAGATGGGTGGACCGTCGTCACATCGCGACAGATAATCCTTGAAGGCGAAATAGAACACCGTGCCGCCAACCAATGCGACAATGCTCATGATAACGGGCAGATTGAAGCCGTGCCAGAGCGAGAGGCTGTATTGCGGCGTATCGGCGTTAAGAACGCTGACAACGGCCGCATGCAGGAAGGGTGCCACCGAAAGCGCCGGAACGATGCCGACGACCAAGCATACCACGACCAGAAGCTCGATCGGGAAGCGCATCCAGCGCGGCGGCTCGTGCGGCTTGGCGATCGGCAGATCGGTCGGCGCGGGACCAAAGAAAACGGTTTGAATGAAGCGCAACGAATAGGCAACGCTGAAGGCGCTCGCCAGCGTCGCCACATAGGGAAGCATTCGATCGAGGATGGAATCCGCATGGGTTTCGATCGCTTCGGCGAAGAACATTTCCTTCGACAGGAAGCCATTGAGCAGCGGAACACCAGCCATGGCAGCACTCGCGACGATCGCAAGCGCGCCGGTGAACGGCATATAGCGGAACAGACCGCTAAGACGGCGCATGTCGCGCGTGCCGGTCTCGTGATCGATGATGCCGGCCGCCATGAACAGCGACGCCTTGAAGGTCGCATGGTTCAGCATGTGGAAGATGGCGGCAACCGTCGCAAGCGGGCTGCCGAGGCTGAGCAAGGTGGTGATGAGACCGAGATGACTGATCGTCGAATAGGCCAGCAGCCCTTTGAGATCCTGCTGGAACATTGCGAAGTAGGCGCCGAGCAGCAGCGTGATGATACCGGCGGCTCCGACGATGTAGAACCACTCATTGGTACCGGCGAGAACCGGCCAGAAGCGTGCAAGCAGGAAAACGCCGGCCTTCACCAGCGTCGCCGAATGGAGATAGGCGGAGACGGGCGTCGGCGCCGCCATTGCGTTCGGAAGCCAGAAATGGAAGGGAAACTGCGCGCTCTTCGTCAGCGCGCCGAGCAGGATCAGTATCAGCGCAGGCAGATAGAGCGGATGGTTACGGATGATATCGCCCGATGCCAGGATCTTGTCCAGATCGTAGCTGCCGACGATATGGCCGAGCAGGATCAGCCCGATCAGCAGGCAGAACCCACCGATCCCCGTGATCGTCAGCGCCATGCGGGCGCCGTCGCGGGCGGCCGCGGTATTGTGCCAATAGCTGATCAGCAGGAAGGAGAAGATGCTGGTCAGCTCCCAGAAGATCGAGAGCAGAATGACATTGCCCGAAAGCACGATGCCAAGCATCGCCCCCATGAAGGCGAGCAGGAAAGAGAAGAAGCGAGGAACCGGGTCTTCTTCCGACATGTAGTAGCGGGCATAGACGATGACGAGAAAGCCGATGGCGGTGATGACAAGCGAAAACAGCCAGGCAAAACCATCCAGCCTGAGGCTGAAATCAAGCCCGAGCTGCGGTAGCCATTCTATGCTATAGTGGACGATGCCGCCGTCCTTGACGGCAGGATAGAAGCTTGCGGAAATCAACAGCGCCAGAAATGTGACAGTCCCGGCGATCCAGGCCGGGCCACGCCGCGACTGTGTGCGCAAGAGGCATACGGAAAGAAGACTTCCGATAAACGGCAGAGCCAAAAGTGCTAGAATAAAAACAGGCTCGCCAGTTATCCCAAAACGTCATTCCTTCGCTTGGCCGGATCACGCCCAGACTGCCACGACGGCAAAACCCCTAGAAATCCGGTGTATTATGTCCTATATGATAGATATTGCCCAATATGGGCAGCTTCGAACCCTGCGTCAAGGTAAGATGGCGATGATTTTGACACCAGCACTCTGCCGGGCAGCCCGCGGCTTCCTCGATTGGACGCAGACGGATCTTGCCGACCGCTCCGGCGTATCGCGCAGCACGATCCGTGACTATGAAGGCAATCGCCATAGCTTGCATCGGGCGACGGAGGCGCAGTTGCGCCTGGCGCTCGAGACGGGGGGCATCGCCTTCTTCCGGATCGAAGGACATGAGATCGGCATTTGTACGAAGGCCCTGGTCGCCGAAGCGCCAGCGCCGACGCATACGGAAAGCTGCGAGATCCTTTCCAGCGCCGGCGAAAGAAACCGGACGCCGCCTAAGCCGGAACAATAGTGCCGGATAGCGCTGGACGCGGCCGGCACAATTTCCGACCATAAAGTCGCTTATGCAAGCCGAAGCCTTTCGCCGGCGTTACCTCGCGCGTAGCCGATAGAAGTCCGCTCGCGAGAAGGTGAACGGAAAGGTCCTCAATTCAGCCATATTCCAACCGATTACCGCATCCGCGCCGTACCCCCCAAGACGACCGGAGAAACCCATGCCCAATACGACAGCGACCACAGCAGAAACATCTACCGCCCGCTACCGATCGTCGCAACGGCTCCTGCATTGGCTTATGGCCATCGTCATCATTTCAGCGCTCGTCATCGGCCTTTATTGTTCCTACCTCACCCCGGGCATACCCCTGCGTCGCGCCCTCCTCGACATACACAAATCCCTCGGCATGACGGCGCTTTTTCTCATCGCCATCCGCCTGCCGCTCAGGCTTTCGCTGGGTGAACCTGCCTATCAACGGCCGCTTGGCGTCTTCAATCACTATGCCGCCCGCGGCGCGCATATCCTGCTCTACATCTTGATGATCCTGATGCCGCTTGCAGGCTACGCCACATCTGCTGCCGGCGGCCATGATCTGCCATGGTTCGGCCTCTTCCAATGGCCCAACCTGCTGCCACACGACAAGGGCCTGGAGCGAGCCGCCGCCGAGATCCACGAATATGGTGCTTATTGCCTGTATGCTATCGTCAGCCTGCATATCCTTGCAGCGCTCTGGCACCATTTCGTCCGCAAGGATGAGGTCCTGAAGAGAATGTTGTTCTGAATCGATCTTTGTAACGCAAGCAGCGCGCCGGCTTTGCAGTGGATGGCTCAGATCTTCGCCGTCCCCACCATATGCGGTTTTTATGCAGTTTCCGCAGCCTTCGGTTTGTCAGTGATGGCATTCCGACTGCTGATGCTCGCAAGACCCGCCAATCGCCTTAAAAGGCAGTTCTGCGCAGCAGCGACGGGGAACCGCCTGCAACATATTGTAATATTTTCTAACACGCCGCTATAATTCCTTCTGCTATGGACGGCCGAGGATATGATCTGCGAGATTTTCCTTCGAAAGTCATCGATCGCTGGTTGCTCTCGGCCCATCTTTCAGCCCTTTCAGGCAGCGTAAGGTTTACTCCGGCACGCGGATAACGGGCGAAGGATCAGGATCTACAAACATGGTTGCGCGCATGAGGACGGTTGAGCCTTCACATCATATTCTCGTCGTCGAAGACGATAACGAGATTGCAACCATGTTAGTCGAGCTGATCAAGGATCATGGCTTGCGCGCTTCCCCCGTACGAAGCGGCGCGGAGATGGACAGGATATTGCAAAGGCACCCGTTCGATCTCATCATTCTCGACGCCATGCTGCCCGGAGAAGATGGGTTCAGCATCTGCCGGCGCCTGAGATCGGCTGGAACGATCCCGATCCTGATGCTGACCGCGCTCACGGAGGATATCGACCGCATCATCGGCCTTGAGCTTGGGGCAGACGACTATGTCACCAAGCCGTTCAACCCGCGGGAACTCGTCGCCAGGATCAAAGCGCTTCTTCGCAGAGCTTCGTATGGTGCGGAGACATCGGAGCGGAAGCCGCTTACGAAGATGACCTTTTCAGGCTGGATGATCGACCCAAGAAGCAGGCGGATCGTGGACCCCGAGGGGGCCGAGGTGCTGATGACAACATCCGAATTCGATCTGCTGCTTGCCTTCTGTCACAATCCGAACCAGATCCTGACCCGTGAACAGCTGCTGTCGATGACACATGCGGGAACGGCCGGGCCGGTCGAGCGCAGCGTTGACGCGCAAATCAGCCGTCTTCGGCAGAAGATAGAACCAAATCTGAAGGAGCCGATCTTCATCAAGACCGTGCGGCTTGGGGGCTATCTTTTCGCCGCGAATGTCGAGTATCTGCCGTGAAGTGGCTATCCCGATCATCAGTCCGCACCCAGATCGCCATTCTCACCATTTTGCTTGCTACCATCGTCACGACCATAACGGCCGGCACCGAACCATTCGTTCGCGGCCGGTTCGACAAAGGTGTCGAAGTCGGACTTTTTGCAGGCCGCATCGAAACCATCGCAAAGGAGTTCGCGCTTTCGGCAGATGAAGCGCAAGGAGACGCCATCCTTTCAAGGTTCAGGGCGCAAGGCGTCAATGTCTGGAGGGCGACCGGTGAACAGACCGAAGGTTTGCCAATCACGACACAGGATATCGCCGCCGCCGTGCGCCGGCTGCTCGATTACAATCTCTTTCTCGATCCTTATGGCTTCATGGGCTGGAACAATCCGAAGACTTTGACGGTCAAAGCCGGAGATGGCAGCCTGGTATTTGCCTTGCCAGAATTTTCCACGACACGATGGGTCCTCCCCGCCGTGGTCGGCAATCTTGTGCTGATCGTTGCCCCCGCAGCCATTCTGGCAATCCTGACCGCATGGCTGATCGGAAGACCAATCGTCAATCTGGCAAAGGCAGCCGAAGGTGTGCGCTCCGATGACGAGCTTGACGAACCTTTCGACGTTCGTGGCTCGGCCGAGCTGCGGAGTCTCGCAACGTCGCTCAACCTCATGCGCAAACGCATCCGCGAGCTGGTGGCTGGGCGCACCCGCATGCTGACATCCATTAGCCACGACCTGCGCACACCGTTGACGCGGCTGAGAATGCGCACCGAGCGTTGCGAGCAAGCGGATTTGCGGCAACAAATGTTGAGAGACATCGATGTGCTTTCCGGCATGATCAACGAAAGCCTCGCTTATCTCGGCGGCGAGCTTGAGGCTTTGAAGAAAGTCGAGCTGTCCAGCCTTCTGCAAACCGTGACCGATGACTTTGCCGATACCGGCATCGAGGTCACTTTCGCCGGACCGCGGCGCTTGCCCTATATCTGCCGGCCGCGGGCGCTATCGAGAGCCATATCGAACCTGATCGACAACGCTTCCCGCCATGCCGGCCGCATCAATCTCACGCTTGCCGAGGACGAAGACGGTTCGGTCGTCATCACGGTTGCCGATGATGGCCCCGGCATCGCCGACGACTTGAAGCCGAAGGTCCTGGAGCCCTTCTTCAAGGCCGACAAGGCACGTTCGCCGAGCGGGAATGGCGGTGGTTTCGGCCTCGGGCTTTCCATTGCACATGGAATCATCACCATCGGCCATCGAGGCAGTTTCGAATTGCGCGACAGCAAGCCGAGCGGCTTGGCCGTCGTGATACGCCTGCCTGCCAATTCCGGCATCGGCAATGCCGCAACATTTTCATAAAAATCCGAACACAACCCAACAAGGGCAAACTTTACAAGGAGATCGCAAAAACACTCCAGGAGCTCTCCATGAAGTCCCTTCCCGCATGCCTTGCATTGGCGGCCATTTCCCTTGCTGCAGCAGGCTGCGCCACTTCCGAACCCATGGTCTATCAAGGCCTCGCATCAGCGGCGCAATTGAGACCTGATCCGAGCGACAGTTCCGGCCGGGCACCGTTCAGCTACAAGGTGGTCGTGAACTGGAACCATTATGACAAGATCATCGTCGAGCCTGTCTCCATCTATAGAGGCAAGGACAGCCAGTTCGCAAACATGCCCGAAGAGGACAAGCAGAACCTCGCGCGCTATATGCATGACAAGTTCAGCAGTGTACTTGCCCAACGCTATTCGATGACCGCCATTCCTGGCCCTAGCACGCTGCGTCTGCGCTTGACGCTTGCCGGTGCGGAGGCGACCAATACCGTGCTTGGCCCAGCCTCGCATCTCGATATCGCCGGCGGCGTCTACAATACCGTCCAGGCGGCGCGCGGAAAACAGGGATCGATGACCGGCTCGGCGACCTATGCGGTCGAGATCTTTGATTCGACATCCAACCGCCTGTTGCTTGCCTATGTCTCCAAGCAATATCCGGGCGCGCTCAATCTTGGAGCGTCGTTCGGAAATCTGAAGGCCTCCTATGTTGCAATAGACAAGGGCGCTGCAGATCTTCTGACCCGAACGAGGTAGACGGATGCAGGGTCGCAGGATGTGTATGATCCAATGAGATAGGAGCGAAAGGCAATGCATCTGCACTGCCTTTCGCCCGTCATAGACGTCCTCAGCCGCGGTCGTGAACCACGCCGACGATCTCGCCGGAACGCGAAACGCTCACCAACAAGTCGTCTCCGTCTCTCCATGCTCGAACCAGATAGCGTGGTCCGACGTCTTGCACATCCTTGACCCGATATCCCCGACGCACCAGGAGACGAATGACATCAGACGGGCCGAAATCGTCGGAGTTCTGCCCCCATTCGCGACGTTCTTCGTGGCGGCGGTTCCATCGCTGCAGAAAATCGGCTTCCGGCTGACCTTCTCCCGGAGAATAGGTTGACGATTGGTCCTCATGGAATACGACCTGGGCATAACAGGAGCTGACAGTTCCAATGGCAGCAGCCGATGCCGCCATCATTGTCAGTGCCGCGTAGTAGATCTTCATTGCTTGATCCTCTTGCTTCGCCGCCGCAAGCACAACGCCATGCAAGCCTCCTGCGAACGACCTCGCCAGTATGGCCAGTTCCAGTTTCGGCGGTGCATTTTTTTGTTGAGAAATATTGCGGCCGGCCAAACGGGCCATCGCATCGCTTGGCCGGCCGACCGCCGTGCCATTGCAGATGCCACCACGGCGCCACAGGCGCCTGGGAACTGGTCTATATCGGCCTCAAGGATGAAATTGCCTCAGACCGAAACATGACTGCTGACGAGATGACCATGTCTCAGATCATGAATCATCAAGGCGGGAGGGTCCGCTGCTTGCGGCACGCGAGATGCGTCGAGCATCAGCGGATTGGCCGGGCATATGGAACCGCAAGTATAGGCCGGAATGCCCGCAAACAGGCTCGACATGCTCCGATGAACATGGCCGCTACAAATGGCGGCCGGCGGTCTAATGCCGCTCTTCAGCAGACCCGCCAAGGCTTGCGTACCCTTGCACATGACCGCATCCAACGGGGGAATACCGCAAGGGAACACATGATGGTGGGTGAAAAGCAACGCCGTGCCATTCGGGCTACCCGCCAATGCCCGCCGCAACCAGGAAAGATGTTGCGTGACGTCGCCATAGGCTTCGCCATCCACGCAGGTATCGACCCCGATTATGACAGACCCGCCGCAGGGTTCGATAAAATGCATTGCCGGCCGGTCGTGCCAATAATCCGGTTGCGGCATGATCGTCCGCATGACGGCCCGATCGTCCGAATTGCCCGGAAGGATCAATGAGCGACAGGCAAGGCGATGGAGCGATGTCGATATAAGGCCGTAGCCTTCGAGCCATTTCCCATCAACCAGGTCGCCGGAGACCACCAGCAGATCTGGCTGAAGGACCGCTAACCAGGATACGGCACGGTCAAGCCGCGCCATGCTATCATTCGTCGGGCTGGCGTGAATGTCGCTAATCTGGGCGATAAGCATGAGATCCGTTTCATGATGATGTGATATGTCAAACAACGATCGGTGCGACGCAGACCATACATTCCCTTGACTTCGCGTGCAGCCAAACCGGCTCGCATTGGAGAACATGCTGCGATCGCATTTCCATTCTCCGTCGCTTCAGGTTAACGGCAGCAAGGATCAACCGGCCTTCAGGTCCCGCTGCGGTTCGCCGATCTCCACCGCATGACCGTCAGGATCATAGAAGCGGAATACGCGCTGCCCCCATTCCTGCCTTTCGACGGGATGAATGAGATTGACATGCGGCGCTATCGCCTCGAAGGCAGCATCCACGTCCTCATGTTCGAAATAGAGAAGGATGTTTCGCCGCCCATAGGGTTCGGATGCTTCGCTGCTTTCCCTCCAGACCGTTTGCTCCAGCGATTTTCCATCATGAATCGCAAAGCCGGTTTCAAACAGCACGAAGCTGCCAAAGTCATTCAAAACCCTGAGGCCCAACAGCTCACAGTAGAACGCCTTCGAACGCTCGATATCGCTGACGAAGGGAATTGGATTTACGAAACGCACCGCCAGGACCTGCTCGATTAGGGGAAACGAAGCAAACGAAAAACAACCTTCAAACTGCTTCACTATATCTGAGAACCGGATGCTGGTATCTGGCAAATGATTTCCATCTCGTCTCGCAATCGGAGGCCGCCCGTGGCAGAAACCGCACGAACCATGATCGTCATGGATTCGGGAGAATCCCGCTTTCAGTTGAGCGCCGGCGCATTGATCCGCCACGGCGATCATATCCTAATTCACCGCGCACTCACGGACAACTTCTGGTCTTTGCCCGGCGGCCGGGTGGAGTTTCATGAGGCAGGCGCCGAGACACTTGCCCGCGAGATCGAAGAGGAAATCGGCTGCAAGGCGACCATCGGACCTTTACGCTTCATCATCGAAAATTTCTTCGAATTTGCCGGACGACGTGTTCACGAAGTTAGCGTCTATTACGAGGCGGAGCTGCTGCAGCCATTTCCGTTTCACGAAACGGAAATCGTCCATCGGGTGAAGGATGGCAATGCCGACCTCGAATTTCGCTGGGCACCTTCCACGCTGGTCGGGCTCGACCGGTTCGACCTGGTGCCAACTCCCATACGCAACCTCATCGTCACCAATCCCGCTGGCATTCAGCATTTCGTGCGGCGCGACGCAGCCTGAGTCTCCTGCCGTCTGCATCAATTGCAACAACAAGGAAATAACTTCATAAAAGCTCCGGCATGTTTGCCGAGTTTCCGATAGGCCCGAATCGTCAGGTCGTCATCCAATGTCGCGCATCGCCATTTTGGGAAATGCAGGCGGTGGGAAATCCACCCTCGCCCGCAAATTGAGCGAGCGCCACGCGATTCCCCATTTCGAGATCGACAGGCTGCTTTGGCAGGAAGGCTGGATTCCCACACCGATCGAGACTTATGCCGAGCGGCATGAACGGATCCTATCGGGTGAGAATTGGGTCATCGATGGCCTGGGGCACAAGAATTCGATCCCGGCACGGATAGATCGCGCGACCGAGATCATCCTCATCGATATGCCGCTCTGGATGCATTTCTGGCTCGCGGCCGAGCGGCAGATCGCCTGGCAGTCGGGCACGATCGAAAACGCGCCCGGCGGACTTTCGGCCATGCCACCGACGCGAGATCTGTTCCGGACCATATGGGAAATCGAGCAAGACTGGATGCCCGGCATTCGCCGCCTGTGCACGGAAGCGCAAAATGCCGGCAAGGCGCTGACACGGATAGGCAGTGTCGATGAGCTGGATGCGCTTACGAAGGAATTGGGGTGAACTGCGGCCTTGATGACTATTCAGATAAGCGGCAGTCGCGAGAACGACGACCGTAAAACCATTCCAAAAGATCCGCGATCTTTGAGATTATCTTCTTTGCTTTGATAACGAAGGGCTTTTAGCCTTGTCTAAGCCCATAAGAGCCATTTGCAGGCTCGGACACGGCAGGCGATGGCATTGCGGTCCGAAAACAAAGACGAGCTTCGAAGAGGAAACCTCATTGCCCCGCCATACCACGCCGACTGGCTCCGATGCATCGCTTCCAACGCTTGATCTCCAGCGCCTCTATGCTTCGCCGGCAGAACATCAGGCCTTTATCGCAGAGCTTCGCACGGTGCTCTACGATCACGGCTTCTTCTATCTGACGGGGCACGGCGTCGATCCCAAGCTGATTGCCGATGTGGTCGCAACGGCCAAGCGTTTCTTCGCGCTGCCCATGGAAGAAAAGCTCAAGATCGAGATGGTCAAGTCACCGCACTTCCGCGGCTACAATCGCGCCGGCCAGGAGCGTACCCGCGGCGAACAGGATTGGCGCGAGCAGCTCGACATCAACACCGAAAGTACACCCTTCGAGATCGGTCCGGACACGCCGGCTTGGCGGCGCCTCCAGGGACCGAACCAGTGGCCGGAGGCGTTGCCGGAACTCAAGCCTCTGCTGCTTGCCTATCAGGCCGAGGTGACGCGCATCGGCATCGACGTGCTGAAGGCGATCGCCGCAGCTCTCGGCCAGCAGGAAAACGTCTTCGCCGATATTTATGAGCCGCAGGCCTCGCAGCTTCTGAAGATCATCCGCTATCCCGGCCGCGACGTCGCCGAAACGGACCAGGGTGTCGGCGCTCACAAGGATGGCGGCTTCGTCACCGTGCTGCTCCAGGACACCACGCCCGGCCTGCGCGTGCGCACGGAAGACGGCGTCTGGATCGACGCACCGCCGGTGCCGGGCACCTTCGTCATCAATACCGGCGAGTTGCTTGAGCTTGCGACGAACGGCTTCGTGCGCGCCGACGTGCATGACGTCATCGCACCGCCTGCCGGCGTCGAACGTTTCTCCGTCGCCTTCTTCCTCGGTTCCGACCGGATGCGACGATCCCCGTCATCGAGTTGCCGGAAGAGCTGAAACGATCGGAGCGCGGCATCTCGGTCGACCCCTTGAACCCGATCTTCCGCGAAGTTGGTCAGAACCAGCTGAAGAGCCGCTTGCGTTCCCACCCGGATGTCGCTCGCGCCCACTATGCCGATCTCCTGGCATCGGAACAGCCGGTTTAGGCCGGATACTCTGAAAATTCGAACGAGGTCGCTAGCTCAGACATCTCGTCTGAAGGCCAGCTCCGAGAGCAATTCCAGGAAAAGTGCGCAGTGGTTTTCCGTCCGGAATTGCGCGAAACCAAAGAGATAGAGCGGTTCAGAGATTCCGTGAAAAACTGAACCGTCCCTAGTGCTGACTATCCGGCACGACGACACGCATGCCGTCGACGACGCTGCTTGCGAGAATCTGACAGCTCAAGCGGCTGTTCGGCGCCGGCTCCATCACGAATTCGATCATCGTCGCCTCTTCTTCGGAAGGCGGCGGCAGAAGATCGAGATGAGGTTGCTCGATGTAGCAATGACAGGTACCGCAGGCCAAGGCGCCGCCGCATTGTGCCACGATGCCATCGATGCCGCTCCTGACGGCCACAGCCATCAGAGTTTCACCCTCCTGTGCCTTAACACGCGTCTCACGACCAGCGGAATCGATGAACACGATTTCACACATTGCATTCTCCATATTTTTCGGTAAGCCCGTTCACGCGGCAATAAGACGAACATCCAGACGTTGCGGACCGCGCACCGAGAGCCCGCGCTTGTAGGCGGGACTGTCATCCAGCAGTTCTATCGCGCGGGTGCGTCGCAGGAGCGTCGAGAAAATGATCTCCATGTCCAGCCGCGCGAGATGATTGCCGAGACAGAAATGCGCGCCGCCGCCGAAGGCCAGATGGCGGTTGGGGGTGCGCTCGACATTGAACACATCGGGTGAGTCAAATTGCTCCGGATCACGATTGGCAGCGCCATAGAGCAGGCCGATCTTCGTGCCCTTAGGCAGCGGCGTGCCGGCAATCGTCTTTTCTTCCGTCAGGTAGCGATGAAAGAATGGCAGCGGTGACTCGAAGCGGAACATTTCCTGGATGGCAGTCGGCATCACGGCCTGGGTTTCCCGCAGCTTGCTCAGAGCATCGGGATATTGCATCAAAGCATGCATGCCGCTACCCAGCACATCGATGGTCGAGCCATGTCCGGCCATGAGGATCAGCATGCAGGTGGACACGAGTTCGTCTTCGGTCAGCTCGCCGGCAACATGCGCCTCGGTCAGCCGACAGAGAAGATCGTCGCGCGGATTGCGTACACGCTCGGCGATGAGTTCCTTGAGGAGTTCGTAGAATTCCGTCGTCGCGCGTTCGGCGATCGCCTTGCGCTCGGCGCTGCGATCGACATCGAAATACTGCACGACCTCTTCCGACCACTTGCGCAGCTGCCCGGCATATTCCTCCGGCACACCCAGCACGGAGCCGATGATGTGGCCCGGAACCTGTGAGGCAAGATCTTCGACGAAATCGATCGTACCTGCCTGTAGGAGACGGTCGAGCAGGCGGTCGACGAAATCCTGTATCATGCCGCGCTGGCGCGCAACGAGTGCCGGGGTAAATTCACGGAACACCTTGCGGCGCAGCCGGTCATGGGTTTCACCATCGGAATCCAGAAGGCTGAATTGCACGAAGCGCGAATGGTTCGGCATGTCGTGCCAATTCTGCCGAACCTTCTGCTCCTGTATCTCCTCCGGGGAAAGAAAGAATTCGAGCGAGCGCACGAGCGTCTTGTCAGCGGCGGCAACGGCCACATCCTGATAGCGCGACAGCAGCCATATGTCGAAATGCTCGTAATAGACGGGACCGGGAGTGGCGCGCAGCTCACGGTAGGCGACATAGGGATCGTCAGTGAACGCTTGGCTGAGCGGATCGAATGCTGGGGTTGCCGTCGGCATAATCAGGACCTTTGTCCATTCTGGTTTATCACCGTAGAATACAGCGGCACGGCATGAAAAGACATGGATGCCAACCGCAGCCATATGGATAAAACTCTCATTCCCCAATAGGGTTAGGTCGCCATGACCGATAAAGCGACTTCACCAGCAACCCTCCCCCTTGACGACGTCTTCTTTCAGACTCCGGGCAAGTTGTCCCGCGCCTTTCCCTACACGCTTCTCGCCGCCGGACGCCGGATCTGCACGCCAGCGGAAATGCCGATAGCCCACCGCTTCAACCATCACACTTTGATCCTTACTCTCAGCGGAAAAGGCCTGTTGCAGGTCAACGGAGTCTCCAGCCTGCTGCATGAGGGGACGATCGCCTGGCTGGACTCCTCAATGTTGTATTCGCATCGCTGCGAGCCACGCCATGCGCACTGGTCCTATCTATGGGTGGGCTTCGTCGGATACGGGCTCGATACCCTGTTTGACAGCCTTGGCGTGGTCGCCAATCCGGTTTTCGACATGAAGGCTGTGCACAATCTACAAGGCATCTTTGAGGGAATCCTCGGTGAAGTGGAAGGAAGAGGCTTCTTTGCAGAGAGCCAGTGCTTCGCCTTGCTCGCCCAGTTGATCTCTTCATTGGTATCGGAGCGGGCCTACAATAGTGACGTTGGCGGCGCCGTTCAGCGCCTGCAGCGGGTCATGGAGACGGTTCGAGCCGATCTGTCACGCGCCTGGACGGTGGCAGAGCTCGCGCCCGCCGCCAATCTGAGCCAAGCCCAACTGTTCCGACGCTTCCGTCAGAGAACGGGAACGACGCCTATCGACTGGCTACGGCACGAGCGCGTAAACGCCGCCAAGCGGCTACTGGTGGTAACGGATGAGCAGATCGGCAAGATCGCCGCCAGATGCGGCTACCCTGATCCATTCCACTTTGCCCGTGACTTCAAGAAGCTAGTGGGCGTCACGCCGAGCGAGTTTAGACGGCAGGGCGAGAACGACAGACCACGCCGATCCTAAGGTGATTGAGTGCCTCTCAGCTTACGCTTGAAGAGTATTTCATGACAGAACCATCTCGATTGGCTTGGGACATATGACGCGATAGAAGTCTGTCGTGCATGCCAGATTATTCGAAATGCATGCCGCGCTTTAGCTGGGGATTAAGAAGTGACGACCGAACAAAGCGTCCTGCGCATTTCCATCATCGTGACATTCGTTCTGGCCGTCGCCGGTATCGTCTTCGGCATTCTCTCCGGCTCCTATGCGATCGTCTTTGACGGCGTCTACGCGCTTACCGATGCGAGCATGACGATCGTGGCGCTGATCGTTTCCAATCTGATCATATCCTCCGCGACGAACACGACACCCGCCGGCAAATTCGCCAAGCATTTCACCATGGGCTTCTGGCACCTCGAGCCGATGGTGCTTGGCCTCAATGGCGTCCTCCTGATGGGAGCCGCGGTCTATGCCCTGATCAACGCCATCGGCAGCATCATGGCCGGCGGCCGTCATCTCTCTTTCGATCAAGCCATCATCTACGCGGTGCTGACCATGTTCATCGCCTTCCTGATGGCGGCTTATGGCAACCGCGCGAACAAGACGCTCAGATCCAATTTCATCGCACTGGACGCCAAGGCCTGGATCATGACCGGCAGCCTCAGCGGCGCATTGCTCCTCGCCTTCATCTTCGGCTTTTTCATTCAGGGAACGAAGCTGCAGTGGATGTCGCCTTATGTCGATCCGGTCGCTCTGGCTCTCGTCTGCCTCATCGTCATTCCCATGCCGATCGGAACGATCAAGCAGGCATTCGCCGACATCCTGCTCGTGACACCTGCGGATCTTCGGGAACATGTCGATCGCGTCGCGACCGACATAGTTCGACGCTACAATTTCTTATCCTACCGCTCCTATGTCGCGCGGGTCGGCCGCGGCAAGCAGATCGAACTCTACTTCATCGTTCCACCGGATGGACCGACGAAGAAGCTGGAGGAATGGGACCATATCCGCGACGAAATCGGTGAAGCGATCGGCGACGAAGGGCCGGACCGCTGGCTGACGATCGCTTTTACGACGGATCCGGAATGGGCGGATTGAGCAGCCGCTACCCCCGCCAATCCTTGAACACTTCGGCGAGAAAATCGACGAAACTGCGCACCTTTCGATCCGACGTAGCGCGTCTTGGAAAGAGTGCGTTGAGCTCGATATCATCGGCTCGCTGCCATTGCGGGAGAACCGCTTCGAGTTCGCCGCGCGCAAAGTGCTGCGCGGCCAGTTGAGGCGATACCAGCGCTATGCCTGCACCGGCAACGGCCTGGCGGATGATGGTGGTTACCTCGTTCGACATCAGGATCGGCTTGACGATGACCTCGGCCACATTGCTGGCTTCGTCGAGCAAGCGCACCGTCGCCAAAGATGTGCCGGCGCCCATCATCATCACGGCATGCTCTCTGAGATCCTGTGGACGTTCCGGTCGGCCGAACCTGTCGAGATAGGCGGGGCTTGCGGCTAGGTGGGCGCGAGACCGACCGAGCGTGCGCACAGAATAGCCGGAATCGGAGAGCGGCCCCGTTCGCAATGCCACGTCGAAGCCGTGCTCGATGAGGTCGAGGGGATAGTTATCGTAAGTCAGGGCCAGCTGCACCTTTTGATAGTTCTGCCGAAACTCGCCCAGTCTTGGCTCCACGACACTCAGGCCGAGGGTATAGGGCATGAGGACGCGCAGCATACCCTGCGGCTCGATGCGCACAGCGCGTGCTGTCTGGTCCGCCTCCTCCAGGATCTCCTCTGCCCTGATGCAGCGCTCGTAATAGTCGCGCCCGGCATCCGTGACCGATACACGCCGGGTCGTGCGATACAACAATTGAACGCCGAGATCGTCCTCGAGCTGTTTTACGCGGCGGCTGACGCTCGTCAAAGGCAGCCGCAGTTGTGTCGCGGCGGCGGTGAAACTGCCGCGTTCCGCAACGCGCAGAAAAATCCGAATGCTCTCGAGGTCTCTGGCCATATTCTACCGTTTTCAGCAACAATATATCCTGAATTTACGCCATTATCCTTATTCGTCCATACCGTTATGGCTACGCGCATGACCGTGGCACCTCTCAACTCAGCACGACTATTCAGCTCCTTGGCACATGGGCTTGCGTTGCCACCGTGGTTGACGCGACCGGCAGTGGGTTTCGCGCTACGAACGACCGCAGCCTCGCTCGTAGCGCTCTACATCGCCTTCCTGCTCAATCTCGACGATCCGAAATGGGCGCCGATGACGGTCTGGATCGTTGCTCAATCCAACCGCGGCATGAGCCTTTCAAAAGGCCAATACAGAATTTTGGGCACGATCATCGGGGCCGTTGCCGCGGTGGCCATGGTCGCGCTTTTCATGCAGGCGCCGGAGCTGTTCATTCTGTCGCTCGCCCTATGGCTGGGACTGTGCACGGCGCTCGCCACCGGCTTGCGCAATTTTCGCGCCTACGGTGCCGTGTTGGCAGGATACACCGCGGCTATCGTCGCATTCGATTCCATCGGTTCGCCGCTGGAGGTCTTCGACATTGCGGTGGCACGGGTAATCTACATCGCCCTGGGGATCATGACGGAAGCGGTTTTCACCACCGTCTTCGCGCCTGGCACGCCGCTGCAGGAGACCCAGAACCGCCTGACAACATATCTCCGCCAGGTCTCCGATCTCTGCGCGCGCGCATTGCGCGGCCAGAGCAACACTTCGGGTTTCCGAGGGCTACTGACGGGCGCGTTGGAACTGGATGCCGCTGCAGAATATGCCGCCGCAAGCTCCCGTTCCGTACGCAGCCGTTTGGGCCATCTACGCGGCGCCGCAGTCGCAATGCTGACCCAGATGGCGATCGCCCAGTCTCTGCGCGAGCATCTCGCGGAGCGACCGGATCTCGATGAACCTCTCGTCGAGAAAGCAGCTATGGCACTCGACGCTATCGGCTCGGCATCACCGGTCGCTCCCAATATCATTGCCGCATTGCGGGCAGATGTTCAGATTGCACTCTCCGAAACTACTGTTGACTCCGATCATGCGATCCCGCCTCGGCTTCTGATCCTGGATCACCTCGACAGGCTGCTTGAAGCCGCCCATGGCGCACTCACGCGCCAGGCCCTGTTTTCGGACGAGAAAGCCCCCTCCTCAAGGCTAAGGCTCTCCTTCCACGTCGATCATCGCGACGCAGTTCAAAACGGTATTCGCACCTTCGTCGCCATCGTCATCGGATCCTGGTTCTGGATCGCAACCGCCTGGCCATCCGGCCCGAGCTTCATTGTCATTCTCGGTGTCATCTGCGCCCTGTTTGCCACCCGGCCCAATCCGGTGGTCGGCGGAATGGGTTTCCTCAAGGGCGGGCTCGTCGCGGTGATTGCGGCAGCGATCTGCAATTTCGCCATCCTGCCGATGCTGTCGGACTTTACCGAACTGGCCATGGTCATCGGCATCATCATGTTTGCAACCGGGCTTGCCATGCGCAACGTCCGCACTGCCGCCCTGGCAACGAGCTTTGCCTTTCTGTTTCTGGATCTGGTCGGCCCAGATAATACCAGCCGTGCCGATGCGGCTTCTTTCATGAACGGTGCCCTAGCGCTGATCCTTGGTGTGGGATCGGGCGTACTCGTCTTCACGCTGCTCTTTCCATCCAACCTGCCGGCAAAGCGGCAGCGCCTGCAACGCGCCACGCTGCGCGATCTGGCGGATATCGGCCGGTCTCCGGGCCATTGGACGAGAGAGCATTGGCTGAGCAGGACGGCCGACCGCCTGGCGGGCCAGGCCGCAGCGAATGCCGGCGTTCCCGAGAAACAGGCGGAAGACGACCTAAGGGGAATGCTTGCCGCGCTTGCGATCGGCGAGGCTGCGATCACGCTCGCCGAACTGGCAAGAGAGCACCCTCATCTTGCCAAACCACTGAACGTCGTGCTGCGTCAGCTCGGCCGCGGCGATCCGGCTCGTCTTGCAAAAGTCTCGCGCGCGGCCGCCCAACATCTTTCCTACTGGATCAGCAAGCCCGACATCTCGACCCGCCACACGCTGATCCGTGCTGCGACCCAGCTCGACACGATCGCCTCGGCGGCATTGAACCACGTCGATTACCTTCGCCAAAAGCGAACCGCCTGAAAGCGTCAGGCACTCTCGGTATCCGCTGCCGGGAGCGCCCCAGCCGATATCCGCTTGCGCCGTGCCGAGCCGAGCACGACGCTCTGCACGCGGCGCGTAAGCGGCTTCTCGATACCTCTGAAGAGCGCCAGGGCAAGCAGGGCAGCAGCGAGCGTCGAGAAGCCAGCGAACAAACCAAGCGGCAGAGCCCCTCCGATCACTTTCGCCCAAATGGCTCGCATGGGTCGCAGGATAAAGGGATGGGCGAGGTAGAGGCTATAGGAGGCATCTCCCAAAGCGACACTCCAGAGTACAGGTCTCTTATGAGGCAAAACAGGACCGATTGCGGCCGCAAGAACGAACAGAGCCGCAGGCAAACCGCTTCGCAGGAATTGCGGCAAGGCCGCATCGTTCCAAAGCGTGGAGACATGAACGAAGCCAAGAAGCCCTATGGCCACGAGCCCGAACGCAATACCCTTGCCGATCCTCACGCCGCTGCGGAAAATCAGAGCGACATAGACGCCAAACAGGAACTCCAGAATGATCGGGCTCGTCCAGAATGCTATCTGGACATGGCTGGGGTCAACGAGATTTCCGACGAGCGCCATGCCGACCATGAGCACCGACAGCCAGATGACCCCCACCCTTATCGGCAAAAGGAGCGCCAGTGCGAAGAACACATAGAACAGCATCTCGTAATTCAGAGTCCAGCCAAGCGCGAGCACCGGCCTGATCTCCCCCACGCCACGCCCGGACGGAATGAAGAAATAGGAGGCGAGAACATGGGATATGGAGCCGACGGGAACGACGAGCAGCGAGGGTGCCGCGAGCGCGCCAAGCAGCATGATACTCGTCAAAAGCCAATAGAGGGGGACGACACGAGCGCAACGCCGTAAAAAAAAATGCAGCGGAGCGCCGCTCTTGCCGAACTCCGATGCTGCAGTGTGGGTCATGATGAAGCCGGAAAGAACGAAGAAGATGTCGACGCCGAAACCGAGATTCCAGGCAGAGCCATCGACCGCTGCACGTCCTGTCGCTGCTGCAAGGATCTCTGTTTCGTGCAGAGCATGGGCGATGACCACGGAAGAGGCTGCGAGCGCGCGCAGCACCTGAAGGTTCAAGAGCATATGAGCGGATTTGCCGGCGTTGCCGCCCGCATCTCGTCCCTCAGGTATTTCCTTATAAAACCTCACCGGAAAGCTCAGCGAATATTGCCCTGGATCTCCATTTGGTATCCACGACAATATAATAACTCGTCGCCGCATGCATAAATCGGCAGCCCTGCTTTAGATTATAGTTATTCTTCAGTTAATATTTCAGACGTTAGGCAGGATAAGCCGTCGCCAGGATGATATGTGCCTGAATTTTAGCAGCAACTTCGCCGCTACCGTGTCTGGCTTCGATTGCGGCGGCGACATAGTCGGTCGCAGCCTGCAGCTTCTCCGCTTCTCTGGCTTCGATTTCGTTACGGAGCAGAGTTCCCTGACAATAAGCTACGGCCGGAAGACGCGGCGAAGATGCCCGGCTTTGCTCGGCCCTCGTTTCAATCGCAATTTCGGAGAAACCAGCGTTCTCGAGATCGCCGCGAATCCGATCCACATCGTGATAGCCATGCGGAGTGCGCGCCAGAAAGCGTGGCGGATCGTTGGGAAAAATCCGGGCAAGCGCGTTCGTGACATCATCCGCGAATATGTTCTCTTCGATGCGGTCCCAGACGTTGAAGAGGAAATGCCCACCGGGCTTCAGAACGCGCTTTGCCTGGCGGTAGGCCGAGATACGGTCCGGAAAAAACATGGCGCCGAACTGGCAAAAGACGAGATCGAAGGATGCATTTTCGAAGGGCAACGACTGGGCATCCGCCTGCTGCCATGTGATGCGGCTGTCGGGAGCCTGCCGCGAAGCGGCGTAATCGAGCATCGGCTGGTTGAGGTCGGTGACGACGTAGTTTGCACCGGGGGATAATTTCGGCGCCAATGCGCGGGTGACAACGCCGGTGCCTGCAGCGATTTCCAACACTGCGTCGGGCCGCAAGGACGCTGCTCGCTGGGCTATATCTGCCGCATAAGGCTCGAAAATCAACGGCACCATATGGCGGTCGTAATTTTCCGGAATCGAGCCAGCGAATAGCTTGTCTGCCTCCAACATCGCATCACCCGCTGCGCGCCTGAGAAAGCCCGATACTAGCATATCGCAGCAGACGCGTCATTCAGCTCTGAAGAGACCCAATCGCACAGAACCGGTCTATTCAGCCCGCGTCACCGCGCGCAAGCACGTCCAGAAGCTGGCTGGTGTTGTCGATGGAGAATTGCACGCGCTCGCCCGGCCAGACGGATTCCGAATAGGAAATCGGCGTGCCCTTGAGATCGACATCCACCTTTCTCGACACAGCCACCGGCTGAGACATGGACTGGCAGAGCTGTTTCGCCTCTTCGCTTGTCGGCAGACGGACGACGATATCCGTGCGCAGGCGGATATAGTCGGGGATGCCGTATTCGGCCAGAATGACGGTGACGCTTCGCCCGCTGCGCCGCGCCTCGTCGAAACCTGGAAAACGGCGCACCGGATAGTAAGCATGCGAATAGTTGATCGGCTCCTCGTCGGCAAAGCCGCGGCGGACAATATGATAAACCGGCTCACCAAGTGGAAGCCGCAAAGCCTCTGCGATCAATTCCGAAGCCGGGACAACCTCCTCATGAATGGCCTGACCGAGCGGTTCTCTGCCTTGATCGAGCAGGTTCTGGGAAAAGCGCGTGCGTTCGGACAGGCGATAGTCGAGGCGACTATCCCTGACGAAGGTTCCGCGCCCCTGCTCGACCAGCACGAGCCCCCGGCTTTCGAGACGGGAAATGGCGCGCCGTATGGTGTGCCGTCCGACGCCGAAACGTTCCATCAGGTCGGATTCCGTCGGAAGCTGCGCCTTTGGTGACAGGCGACCGGTCAGGATATCCTCCGCAATATCGCTCTCGACCTGTTGCCATTGCCCGTGCAGCAATTTCTTCTCCATGCCTGCCTTCCGAATTCAACCATGTCATTCGAATGTCATATATCGGCTACAGCATCGATTTTCAATCTGTGCCCGATATCGGAAATCCAACAAACAGCAGCCAAAGTCAATTTTACCCTCGAGCTTTAGCGCTTAGCCACGCTTTCCTTCATATGGGTGTCACTCGCCATCGTTAGGTAAATATCCGAATGTTTTATTAATCATTCGGATATTGAGGATAAGATGGTAAGACTTGATCGTCGTCAATTTATCGCGGGCACGACCGCAGTCATCGGCACATCAATCGCTATGACCGGCAAGGCCCGGTCCGCCGACGCGGCTATCGAGATTTCGAGCACCTGGGGCTCCGACAAGCCGTTCCAGAAGGTTGTCGACGCTTTCAATGCTAAGCAGCTCGGCATAACCGTTACCAACCGTTTCGACGGCGACTATGAGGCCGTGACCGCCAAGGCGGTCGCGAGCGTCGCCGCTGGCCGTCCGCCGGCCATGATGATCACCGGCTGGAAGTTCGGCTATTTCGCCAAGCGCACGCTCGGCGCCCGCGACCTTCGCGAGATCAATTCCGCAAAGGCAGAGGCAATCCTCGCCAATTTCCGCCCGTCGGTCCTACCACTGGTCAGCATCGACGGCGCCGTCATCGGTCTTCCCTGGGCGATGTCAACGCCGATAACCTATATCAACAGCGACATGTGGAAGGCTGCCGGCCTCGATCCCAATCTGCCGGAAACGCCTGATACCAAGTGGCTCTACGAAGGCGCCCGCAAGCTCGATGCGGCCCTGAAAGGCAAGCATCCGACCTATCGCTCACCGATCTCCCTCTCCAACAACGAATGGACGAGCCAGTCCTTCATCCAGAATGCCGGCGGCTTCATCATCGATCCCGATGGCAAGTTGGCCCTAAACAGCGCGGAAGCCATCGCCGGCATGACCGAATATTGCGCCCCGGCCCATGAAGGGCTTTGGCTTCCCGTCAGCGACAAGGAGCAGACGGCCGCGTTTCAGTCCGGCGCACTTGCGATTTGCACAACCAGCTCGACCGCCGCCGTCACCTTCCCCTTCGGTGCGGCAAAGGCTGTCACGACCAAATTCCCGGGGCTTCCGGGACATCAGCGCAAGATGAACAGCGGCGGCAATTTCCTTGCCATTTACACGCGTAACAAGGAACAGGCGGAGGCCGCTCTAGCCTTCCTCGAATTCTGCGCATCGAAGGAAGGCCAGACGCTTTGGTCTCAGACCGGCTACCTCAACACCTCGACGCACGACATTCCGCTCATCAACGAGTTCATGAAGCCGGCGGCGGCTCAGCTCGGCGATGGCCTGACCGCAGAGACGATCTGGCCCGGCAAGCGCGGCCTCGAAGGACAGGCCGTGTGGCGCAAGTGGGTCTCGCGTATGCTGCTCAAGGAAACGACGGTTGCCGACGGTATCAAGGGTGCTCATGACGAGCTTGCTGGGCTGATTTCGGCATAGGTTCGCATCATGCCATTTCGTCTTCGATCGCTGGCCCCCTACCTCTTCGTGGGGCCAGCCGTTTTTTCCGTGGCGATATTCCTCTATGGCCCGCTGATAGCGTCGATGTTGTTATCGGTGGTCGACTGGAATCTGCTGTCGGCAGACATCCGCTTTGTCGGCGTCGATAACTACGCGTCCATCTTCGACAATCCAGATTTCCGCATGGCGGCCTGGAATACGCTGCTTTACTGCACCGTCCTCATCCCGGCCGAGATCGTCATCCCACTGATCTTTGCGGTCATGCTGCATTCGGTGCGCAAGAATCCGCTGCAAGGGCTCTATCGCGGCAGCCTGTTCCTGCCGACGATCGTCGCCTATTCAGTGGCAGGCGTTGCCTGGTCCTGGCTTTTCAATCCAGTCAACGGTCTCTTCAACGAGGTGCTCGGCCATTTCGGCTTTCCGCCGTCGCGCTGGCACACGGATCCGAACCTTGCGCTCCTCTGTGTCAGCCTCGTCACCTTCTGGAAGACCTTCGGCCTCAACATGCTTTTGTGGCTGGCAGCGCTCGCGAACCTGCCGCATCAGCTGCGTGAGGCGTCTGAGCTCGACGGTGCAGGTTCGACGCGGCATTTCTTCGACATAAGCCTGCCGCTGATGACGCCGACGGCCTTTTTCATCAGCGTCACGACCTTCTTCCATGTGCTTGACGACATTGTCGGCGTCATCGATGTGCTGACCCATGGCGGACCGGCGGGCAGAAGCTCGAGCCTTCTCTATTTCCTGTGGCAGCAGGGTCTGTTGTTCTTCCAGTTCGGGCCGGCAAGCGCCGTTGCCGTCATCATCATCGTTCTCGTGCTCGCCATCACCTGGCTGCAGTTCCGCGTCAGCGAGAAGCGGGTGCACTACAGATGAGCGATATCGGTCACAAGCTTCACAGGTTGCTGCTCCATGTCGTGCTCATGGCAATCTGCATCGTCACCGTGTTTCCGCTCGTCTGGATGGTGACGGCGGCCTTCACGCCAAACGACATGATCATGGCGAGAGCCGTGCGTTTCTGGCCGGAAAATCCGACGCTTTCGAATTTCGCCATCGCCGCAAGCCGTCATCCGATCTGGATGTGGCTTTGGAATTCCATGCTGACCGCCACCCTGATCACCGCCGGAAAGCTCGCTCTCTCCGTGCCGGCCGGCTTTGCCTTCGGGCGACTCGAATTCAAGGGGAGGCAGCCGCTGTTCTGGTTCGTTATCGCCACCATGTCCTTTCCAAACGTGCTGGCGATCATTCCGACCTATATCGCCGTGGTGAAACTCCAGGCCTTCAACACCTATGGCGCGATGATCATCCCATCGATCCCCTATATCGGCTTCTATGTCTTCTACATGCGGCAGGCTTTCCGGTCGCTTCCCGCTTCGATATTCGAGGCGGCACGCATGGATGGAAGCGGATTGTGGCGGCAATTCATCGAGATCGGCATCCCCAATGTCATTCCGGCAATATCCGCCCTTTCGGTGATTTCCTTCATGGGGGCCTGGAACATCTATCTCTGGGGTCAGCTTGTACTCGATGATGCCTTCAAGAAGACGCTGACGACGGGCATTGCCGCCTTCGCCGATTTGGAGGGTGCAGAGCGGGCCTGGGGACCGCTGATGGCAACAAGTCTGTTGTCGATCGTCCCCGTTCTCTTGATCTTCCTGCTGGCGCAGCGTTTCATCGTCGATGCGCTGGCACCAGGCATTGATGACAGATAGGCGGATGCATGCCCCGAGTAATCGTAATCGGATCGGTAAACCACGATCGCATATGGCAGCTGGATGCACCGCTGGTTCCGGGCGGACGCATACAATTTTCGTCCCGCACGACCCGCCTTGGCGGCGGCGCATTCTATACGGGCCTGCAATTGCTGGAATTGGGAGCGGACGTCGCGATCGTTTCGAGGCTGATGCAGGACGAACAAGGGCAAACCGCATTGCGATCCCTTTCCTCGGCCGGCTTCCATACCGACTACATCATGATGGCGCCTGGAAAGACGGCACCGCTGGAAATTTTCCTTGAGCCGAGTGGAGAGCGGACGATCCTCGCACCGACCGGGCGATCTCAGCAGCTGACGGCAGCCGGCAAACTGTCGGGTGCAGGCGTCTATATCAATGCCCTCGCGCTCGACGAAAGCCTCGTCGAACAGATTAGCGCGCAGCCGCTCGTCCTCTCGCAATTTCCGCTGCGGCCGGCAACGCCGCGACCGGCGGACTATGTCATCTCCTCGCGCGACGATGTTCCGGATGATCTCAATCTCGCCTGGCAGAGGGCCGGCCAAATCGCCGGTTCGCGCCTGAAGATGCTCGTGCTCACCGACGGCACGCGCCCGATTACGCTGTTTGACGGCTTGCAGGCGGTAGAAGTCGAACCGGCTACAAAGGTCGACACGACCGATACCATTGGTGCCGGCGACCGTTTCGCCGGTTCTTTTCTGTTCGCCTTGCTGCAGGGGCAGGCACCGGCGGCCGCTGCACGGGAAGCAAGCCGCATCACGGCGGAATGGCTGCGCCGGCGCAGCGCCTAGGGAATTCGCGGCACTCCGAAAATCTCTTCGAGCAAGACAAAATGCCATAGACAATTCATTCGAATGACTATAGTAATCATTCGAATATTTTAGAGCCCCATTCCCCGAACAAATCCTGATGCCCGAGGAAAAGATGATGACTGAGGAGAAGACTGGTAACCCGGTCAACGCATCCTATACGCATGCGCAGGCTCTGGACATTCTCGCCGCAAGCCGCCCGGCGCACATCAAGGCTGCGGCCGAAAAGGTGCTCGACACCCTCGGCGAGGTCGATGTCGTCGTGAACCGTACCGGTCTTGCCATGCTGCCGCTGATCGATACCGTTCGCAGCACCGCCTTCCATCTCGGCGAAGTTCTGGTGTCCGAAGCGCATATCCGCGTGCCGGATCGCGCCGTGGAAGGCTATGGCGCACTGGTCGGCCGGGATCTCGAACACGCCATGGGAATGGCTGTGATCGACGCAGCGATCGCTGCCAATCATCAGGCCGCTCTCATCCTTGAGCTCCTGAATGCCGAACGGCGCCATCAGGAAGAGGAAGACCGGCAGCTCCTACAAAAAGTCGAGGCGACCCGCGTGCAGATGGAGACATTCTGACCATGGCCAACAATCTCCTGCCCACCCTCGACGATACCCGCACCAACGCCACCTTCGAAGAACTCATGTGGGCGCTGAGCCGACCCGGTCATCCGCGTGAACTACCCGCTGAAGGCTTCTGGCCGCTCGCCGAAAGCCTGCTCGATCGCGAATGCAGCTTCCATGTGACAAGCGATCCGGCGCTGGACCTAAAGATGACCTCAACCGGTGCGAGACGAATGCCGCTTGCCGATGCGGATTATGTCTTTACTGCTATCGGCTCCTCCGAAGCTGTCGAAGCCTTGTCGACATTGCGCATCGGCAGCCTACTGTATCCCGATGATGCTGCAACGCTGTTTGCGCCCGCGCGATTTGGTTCCGGACAGAGACTGCGTCTTACCGGCCCCGGCATTAAGGACAGCGTGACGATCGAGATCGACGGTATCGATCGTGCCTTCTGGCACATGCGCACCAAAGCAATCCGTTATCCGCTCGGCTGGGATCTCTATCTCATCGATGGAAGACGCCTGCTTGGTATTCCCCGTTCCACGACAATCGAGGTGCTCTGATGGCCTATGTAGCAACCCGCGGCGGCGAATATGCCATCGAGCAGGCGGAACGGCTTTTCCGCGCCGATCTCGGCCCGATCACGCGCGAGCGCGTCGAGGCGGTTCGAAACGGCCTCCCCTATCTCATCGACCGGCTGATGGGCGAAGCCTCGCTTTATGAGCCAGACCTTGCGGCGCTGGCGCTCGCCCAGGCCGGCGGCGATCTCTACGAAGCGATCCTGCTGCTGCGCGCCTACCGCACGACGCAGCCACGCATCGCCGTCGCCGAACCCGTCAATCAGCCGGATCTTCTGACGGTCCGCCGCATCTCAGCCGCCTTCAAGGATATTCCAGGCGGCCAGATATTGGGGCCGACGCTGGACTACTCCCACCGCCTGCTTCAGGTCGACGTGTTGCAGGGCAATGATTATGTCCCGGAACCGGTGATCCCGGCTGCCAAGCCGGCGCCGGCGACGCAACCGTCGCTCACCAGCTGGCAGAAAGCGCAAGGGCTTATTCCGGACCATCCGGTCGAAACCGTCGCGCCTGAGGAAATCCCCGATCTGACGCGCGAGCCGCTGCTGTTCCCGGCAGCGCGCGCCCACAAACTCCAGAGCTTGGCCCGCGCCGACACCGGCGGCACGCTGGCGCTCGGCTATGCCACCATGCGCGGCTACAGCGCTGTGCATCCGACCGTCAACGAGCTGCGTCTGACCTATGCGCCAGTTCGCCTGCGCCATCCCTCGGGTACAATCTTCAGCGCCGGCCGCGTTCGTGTGAGCCAGACCGAAGTCATTTCCAAGGCGAAGGAATTGCAGCTGGGCTTTTCGGCGACCTTTGGCTGGAACGAGGTAAAGGTGATCGCGGCGGCAACGCTCGACCTTGCCTCCAACCAGCCCGACCCGCACCCGGCTGCCAATGAGGAATTCGTACTCTATCACACCGAGCCGGTCGAAAGCTCCGGCTTCTGCATTCACTTCAAGCTTCCGCATTACGTTACGTTCCAATCGACCCTCGACGCGCTGCGCCGCGTCAAGACGGACGAGGACGCTGCCGCCGCAAAGCCAGCCGTGACAGAAAAGCTCGCCCCGCAACAGGAGGAGGCTGCGCTATGAAACTTCAGGAATTGACCAAGCCCTGGATGGCCTTCAACTACGGTTTCCTCGATGAATCCGCCAAGCGCGAAATGCGCCGCCGCATCCTGAAGGCGATTGCCGTTCCCGGCTACCAGGTGCCCTATGCGAGCCGCGAAGTGCCGATCGCCCGCGGCTGGGGAACCGGCGGACTGCAGGTGACGCTGACGCTGCTCAAGCCCACATCCGTCGTCAAAGTTATCGACCAGGGATCAGACGATTCAGTGAATGCGAGCAGCATCCGCAAGTTCGTGGCGCGGGTCGGTGGTGCCGTCGAGACGGAAGACACGATGGCCGCAACCATCATCCAGTCCCGCCACCGCATTCCGGAGGAAAAGCTGCGCGAGGATCAGGTCCTGGTGCTGCAGGTTCCGAACCCCGAACCACTGCGCCCTGTTCAGCCGGATATGTCCGTCGCCCGCGAAATGCATGGGGATGCCGATTATGGGCAGCTGTGGCTGGTGCTCTACGAACAGCTCGTCAAATCGGGACGGATCATGCAAGGGTCGAGCTATCCGAGCATGGTCAACGGCCGGCATGTGATGACGCCATCGCCGATCCCGCGCTGGGACGTGCCCAAGCTCAATCAGGCCGACCACCTGACAATCCTATCCGCTGGCCGCGAGAAGCGCATCTTCGCCGTGCCGCCCTATACGCGCGTCGAGCCGCTCGTTTTCGATGACGTGCCGTACCGCGTCGAAGATCACCAGGACAAAACCTGCTACCGCAGCAATGTCACCGGCTTCTTCATGAACGAGCTTCCGCAGGAAGACGGTTCCTCGCAATACGAATTGTCCGACAGCCATTTCGGCGTGAAGCACATCCGCAAGTCGGAAGCGGAAGCGGTCGAGATCGGCGAGACCTGGTACAAGAATGGAAGGATGGACTGATGGCCGCGCTTGACCCCACTCAAACGGCAGAGCTGACCCGCCAGCCGCCGCGGCTGATGCTGGCCGAGCCTATCCTGACCATGCGCGGCATTGCGCGCAACTATGGCGACGTCACCGCGCTCGGCGGCGTCGATGTGACTGTTTATCCGGGCGAAGTGCTCGGCATTGTCGGCGAATCCGGCTCCGGCAAGTCGACGCTTCTGAGGATGATGAACCTTGAGGATACGCCCGACACAGGCACCTATAATCTTGCTCTTCCCGGGCACGAGAGCCGCGACCTCTTTACGCTCGACCGCTTCGAGCGGCGAATGCTGCGGGCGCATCACATCGGCATCGTCTATCAGAACCCGCATCTCGGCTTGCTGATGAACCACACGAGCAGCGGCAACGTCGCCGAACGCCTGCTGATTTCAGGCAATCGCAATTTTGCCGAGCTGCGCGAACGGGCGCGCCAATCGCTCGACGCGTCGGAATTTCCGATCGAACGCATGGATGCCCGACCGAACGAGCTTTCGGGCGGCATGCAGCAGCGCGTGCAGCTCGCCAAGGCAATCGCGCTCGAGCCGGCCGTCCTGCTGCTCGACGAGCCGACGACCGGCCTCGACGTCAGCGTTCAGGCGCTGGTCCTCGATACGCTGAAGCGGTTGCAGCGCGAGCGTTCGATCACCATGGTTCTGGTCTCGCACGATCTCGGCGTCATACGCACGATGGCAGACCGGGTTATGGTCATGCGACGCGGCAAGGTTGTGGAACAGGGTCTGGCCGACCAGATCTTCCAGGATCCGCAGCACGCCTATACGCAGCAGCTCGTTCACGCCAAGCTTTGAGGAAACGCGAGAGATGAACATTCAGGTTTCCGCCCGGCAAACCACCCCCCCGGTGCTGCGCGTCCAGGGCCTTTCGAAGCAATTCGAAATGCACCATCTCAAGCGCACGCTGTTTGCCTTCGAGAATATCGATTTCGACCTTCACACAGGCGAATTCATTCTGCTGAAGGGCGAGAACGGCGCCGGCAAATCGACGTTGCTGCGCACGCTCTATCGCTCCTACCTGCCGCGGGCCGGCCACGTCTATTATCACACGCAGGAAGGGATCATAGATCTCGCGACAGCCGCCGATGTCGACATTGCCGTGCTGCGCCGCCGAGAAATTGGCTTCGTCACGCAGTTCCTCAATGCTCGCCCGCGCGTTGCCGCCGAAGAGATCGTGGCCGAGCCGCTGAGGCTTGCCGGCACGTCGCATTCCGAAGCCTTGGCCGAGGCGCGGCGTTGGCTCGATGCCTTCGGCGTCAAGAAGCAGCTCTGGTCGGCTTATCCTTCGACCTTCTCCGGTGGCGAGCAACAGAAGGTCAATCTGGCTCGCGCGCTCATCCTGCCGCAGCGTCTGCTGCTGCTCGACGAGCCAACCGCATCGCTCGATCATGCCGCCCGCAAGGCGCTGGTCGAAAGATTGGCGCAGCTCAAAACGTCCGGTGTTGCAATGATCGGTGTCTTTCACCATCCCGAAGATGTAAGGGCATTGATCGACCGGGAACTTCATCTGGAAGCCATCAAGATCGAGGACGAGCAAGACGATGTGGCTGAGTAATTTCGAAATTATATTGCAGGATCGCGTGATAGAGCGCGGTGCCATCAGGATCGAAGATGGGCTGATCGCTGAAATCAGCGAGCGGCCTGTCGACGGGGCTGAAATAGACGGCCACGGCCGGTTTCTATTGCCCGGTTTTGTCGACATGCATGGCGATATGATCGAAAAATGTGTGGAGCCGCGCGTCAATGTCCGCATGCCGCTCGAACTCGGCGTCTACGACCTCGACAAGATGCTCGCCGCCAACGGCGTGACGACAGCCTATGCTGCGGTCGCCTTCACACCGGCAACTTACGGCCATATCCGCTCCATCGAGCATACCCACGCCATGATCGAAAAGCTTGCATCGATGCGCGAAGAGCTTTTGATCGACCACCGCGTCCATGGCCGCTTCGAGGTGACCTTCCTGCCTGCGCTGAAAGAGGCAAAGACCCTAATCGATGCCGGCGCACTGCACCTGATTTCGCTGATGGATCACACGCCGGGCCAGGGACAATATCGCGATATCGAGCTGCATATCGCCAACACGGCAAAGGCCAAGAAGATCAGCGAAGCACAGGCGGCAGAACTCGTGAAACAGCGCATGGCGGCCCGCTCCGAGCATGGCGACAGCATGGACATCATCAACGGCTTGGCGGAACTGGCGCGCGAACATGGCGTCGTCCTTGCATCTCATGATGACGACACCATCGAGAAGGCAGTGCTGCTACACAGCCTCGGCGCGGCAATCAGCGAGTTTCCGATCAATATTGCGACGGCCACCGAAGCAAGGCGGCTGGGATTGGCGACGGCCATGGGCGCGCCGAATGCGCTGCGCGGCCTTTCCTATTCCGGCAATCTTTCCGCACGAGAAGCCTATGAAGCCGGCGTACTCGATATCCTTGCGAGCGACTATCATCCGTCGGCCATTCTGCCGGCCGTGATCGCGCTCGCGGAAATCGGTAAGGGCGGCCTTCCCGCCTCCGTTGCGCTGGCAAGCGCCAACCCTGCAAGGGCGCTGGGCCTGAATGATCGCGGCCGCATCGCCGAAGGATTGCGCGCCGATCTGGTCATCGCAGAACGCGGCCGGATACCGCGGGTGCGCGGCACGATCCGCGGCGGCAAGATGGTCTGGTCGGACGGAACCATTAAGAGCTTTTGAGGCACTGAGGATGCCTGTTGGCATTTCGCGCCAGCACGCAACCTGCCCATTGGCGGAAGGGTATTTCCCTCCCGCCAATCCGCGTGGCTTACATCGCTTTCTCCGGATGCGGCGAGCTCTCATAGGCGCCCCAGATCGATTGATCGAAATTGATCGTGGCGCCGGTCATCAGACCGGATTCGTCCGATGATAGGAAGGCGACGGCGCGTGCGACCTCGGCCGGATCGACCAGCCGGCCGAACGGCTGTTCGGCGGCGGCCTTTTCCAGCCAGTCTTCGGCGGCACCGTGATATTCGCGCTGGATGCGATCCTCGCCATCGCTCGACATCCAGCCGATATTGAGCGCGTTGACCCTGATGCGGTTCCTGAGCAACCCGAAGGCCGTATTTCGGGTCAGCGTATCGAGCGCGCCTTTGGAAGAGCAATAGGCGCTGATGAAAGGCTGCCCGGCCATCGCCGACATCGAAGAGATATTGACGATCGTGCCTTCGATGCCGTTGGCGATCATGTTCTTGATCGCGTCCTGCATCAGGAAGAACGGGGCACGCACGTTGACGGCGAACATCCGATCGAACAGATCCGGATCGGTATCGAGAATGGTGCCGCGATCGGTGATGGCGGCGACATTGACGAGCGCATCGATGCGGCCGAATTTTTCCACGGCGGTCGCGATGACCTTGCGGCAATCGTCCACCTTACCGAGATCGGCTGAAACGAAAGCGACCGGTATTTTATAGCGGTCACTTATCTCACGCGCCTTGGCCTCGCCCTTGGCGGTGCTGCGGCCACAGATCGTCAGGCCGGCGGCGCCGCGTTCGGCAAACAGCCGGGCAACTTCCGCGCCTAAGCCTTGCGTGCCGCCGGTCACGACGGCGAATTTTCCATCCAGTCGGCTCATACGATCTCAAGCCTCCCTGCGTGCGGCATGGGCGGCGATGAGTTCGGCAAATCGCTTCGCATCCGTCCCGGCATTGATCGCCTCCGCCATGATGGCCGCTTGCGTTTTCGGTGCCAAACCGCCAACGGGCGGATCGCTGTCGAGATTGGTCGGGAAGGCATAGCCCTCTGCCGTCGATGCGATCACGTTCGCAGCTTCTGCGCGGCTCAGCGCACCGGCATCGAGAGCGGCGACCAGCGCCGGATAGACTGCGACAGACATGCGGCTGCGGTTGACGCTCTCCATCGCCCGCCCGAAGGCCGAGGACACCTGCAGGAGGTTGGCCATGCGGTAGATGTCTTTTGAGACATTGTCGCCGGCCCCATGCATGACTGCCGGATTGAAGAAGACGGCATCGCCCTTCTTCAGCGGTAATTGCACGTAATGTTCGGCGAAATAGGCCTGAAATTCCGGCCGGCCGAAGGCGATATAGCCTTCGAAGAAGGTCTGCGAATAGGGTAGGAACAGCGTCGGCCCGCTTTCGAGCGGCATATCGCAATGCGCGACCGCGCCCTGCAGCGTCAACAGCGGCGAAACGGCATGGATGTGGCCCGGATAGGCCTGCATCTGCTGCGGCGACATGAAGCCGAGGTGATAGTCGCGGTGCGGCTTCTGCGCAGTGCCGCCCGGATTGACCCGGTTCATCTGCGCGGTCATCTGATAGCCGACGCCGAGCCAGGCCTCCGACACCATGGCGACCGCCGTCGAGGCGTAATAGCGAGCAAAATTCTCCGGGTCCGCCAGGCAATGCTTTTCCAGTGCGTTCCAGATGCGGTCGTTGGCGCCGGGTTTGGCAAAATGATCGCCGGCGCCCTTGCCCTTCTCTTTCTCCTCGCGGACGATGGCTTCGAATACGGTGGTTGCGCGATCGACAACCGCCGTATCCGGCATGGCGTTCTTGATGACGACGACGCCTGGGCCTGAGGTAAAGGCTTCCACCCACTCGGCCATCAGGGCGCGACGTTCGTCTTCATCCTCGGCGGCGCTGCGAACCTTGTCGCCATCATAGATGAGGATGTTTTTCTCGATCCCCGCCGCCAATGGCCAGTCGGCCGGATCGGCGGTCTTTTCCACCAGGCCTTTGAAAGTATCGAAATTGCCGCAATCGGCCGAAAGCCAGACCTTCCGGCTGCGCCGGCTGGCGAGCGTCTGAGCGTCCATGGTGTTCTCCTCCCAAAATGACGTTGGACTATGAGGTTGATCGTAGTCCCGCACCGGCCTATGAGAAAGACGGAAAACACCTCAAAAACACCTCAGAAAGAGTGACCGTGAAATCGCGCTTTCCCTTGAAAGATATTGCGCTACAGGCTGGGCTCAGCCTCGCGACCGTCGATCGTGTCATGCATGAACGCGAGGGCGTCCGTGCTGTGACCCGCACGCGGGTTGCAGCCGCGATTGCCGAGCTGGAGCGGCAATATGTGCAATCGGGCTTAGCAGGGCGGCGGCTCGTCATCGATGTCGTCATGGATACGCCGCAGCGCTTCTCGTCGGCCGTCCGCGAAGCCTTCGAGGCGGAATTGCCCGGCATGCGGCCCGCATCATTTTTCGCGCGCTTTCATGTGGCCGAGACGATGAGCGAGGCCGAGCTTTTATCCATCCTGCGCGCCATACGCCGGCGCGGCAGCCACGGTGTGGTGCTCAAGGCCGCGTCAACGCCGGCCATTGCCGATTTCGCTGCCCAACTCATGGCAGCAAGGATCCCGGTTGTTACGCTGGTGACTGACCTGCCTGAAAATTCCCGTATCGGCTACGTCGGCATGGACAATCGTATGGCTGGGGCGACCGCCGCCTATCTGCTCGGCCGCATGGCCGGCGAACGAGCGGGCAAAGTGTTGGTGACGCTCTCGAGCAGCCTTTTTACCGGCGAGGACGAGCGTGAGCGCGGATTTCGCGATACTCTTGCGGAGCGATTCCCCCATCTTTCGGTCGTTCGAATTTCCGAAGGGTTCGGCGTCGACCGCACGACGGAACTGCTCGTCCGCGATGCGTTGGAACGCGAGCCGGACATCCGCGCGGTCTACTCCGCTGGCGGCGGCAATCGTGCCATCCTGAAAGCCTTTACCGAGGCCCGGCGCGAATGCACGGTCTTTGCAGCCCACGATCTCGATCAAGATAATATCGGGCTGCTCGCCGCCGGCGAGATCACTCTCGTCATTCACCACGATCTGCGCCATGACGCCCGTAGCGCCTGTCAGCTCATGCTCGCCTATCACCGGATGCTGCCGGCAGATTTTCAGGTGGCACCATCGAGGGTCGCGATCGCAACGCCGTTCGAACCGGCGCATTGATCGAAAACCGCAGGCGTGCGCAGAAAGAGGGCGCGCGGAAAGACCGCTATTCGATCGCCGTGATCTCCAGCTCCTCCTTGCCAAGGGTCAGGATATCGCCAACCGTCTTTCCCATCAGCAATCTTGCGACGGGCGAGACGTAGGAAATCGATCCCGCCTTGGGATCGGCCTCGTCCTCCCCGACGATGCGATATTTTTGCACGCGGCCATCCTCACGGCTGTAGGTGACCGTGCTTCCGAAAACGACGACCTCGGACGAGGCCGGCGCCGGCATGACTTCGGCGGTTCGGACCCTTTCCGCGAAATAGCGCGCATCGCGCAATGGAATAGCTGTCTGCCGCCGGCGTTCGTTGATATCCTCGATCGCGCTTGCTGCTTCGTAGGCTTTGCGCGCATCCTGAAGCTGCAATTCCAGAGCCTTCAGTCCCGCCTCGGTGACGCGGTTCGGATGCGGAGAAATCGGCCGGTCGGGCAACACGGTTTCGGCGGCCGTTTCAGCGCTTTCTTCCTTCATGAACGCAGTGCTCAATTTCAAACTCCATTGCGAAGCGCTAAACCTTGAAATCCCGTCGGGATCTTTTTCCATGAACAATTTCGACGACCTGTCTTTAACCACAGGAAGCAAATCGACCCCGTACTATAGACCAGATGGCAATGCTGGAGGAATAGAACAGCCGATAGAAAGCCGAGATCACCGAAGAGGCCGGGTTCCCGCCAGCGGACATCGCCAACATGTTCGTTGCAACGATCTCTAAAACGACTAGTCTTCAAGCCAGCTAACAACGGCGGATACAAAGTTCCATGTCGCGGGGACTTTGAAACGGCACTCAACTTTAGAGAGATCGATGATCAGCCTCGGTGTATTGACGACTTATATATTGGTGGTGCTTGGTCTGATGGTCATTCCAGGACCTGCCACGTTACTCACGCTCGCCAGGGCAGTCAGTGGCGGCAAGCGCGTGGGATTGGCAACGGGCGTTGGAATAGCCGCCGGCGATCTCTTCCATACGATGATGGCGACCTTCGGATTGTCGGCATTGCTGGCCACATCCGCGCTGGCCTTCGAGATCGTCAAATATGCCGGCGTCATCTATCTGATCTATCTGGGTTTCAAGGCTTTTATCGAGAAAAGCGGCAGCATCGATCTGCCGACTGCGCAGGCTATTACCCCCATGCGCGCATTCCGGCAGGGTTTCTTCACGGAGATACTCAACCCGAAGACTGCGCTTTTCTTCCTGGCCTTCCTGCCGCAGTTCATCCATCCGGAAAGCGGATCCGTCATTGCGCAATTCGCGCTTCTGGGAGCCATTTTCGTGACCCTCAGCATCGGCGTGACCTCGCTTCTGGCGGTCGGTGCCGGCTCGATTGATGGCTGGCTGCGGCGCAACCGCACCATCGGCCGATGGCAGGGAAAGGTCATCGGCACAATCTATATGGCATTGGGCCTGAGGCTCGCGCTGCAACAGCAGTGACCGCCTTTACGGCAACAAAGGAAAATCAAACCTGCTGCCGTTTGACGACGCTGAAATTCATCTCCGAACGGATGCGGAAGCCCATCGCTTCGTATAGAGCGATGGCCGGCGTGTTTGTGGTATAAGCATGCAGATAGGCAGTCTCGCCGCGGGCCGCGATTTCACCAGCCACGAAACGGAAGAGCAAGGTGCCGAGGCCGCGCCCCTGAAAATCGGGATGAGTGCAGAGGCCGCTAAGTTCGGCAAATCCTGTCTGGCGCATGCGCTGACCTGCCATGGCGACAAGGCGCCCATCGATCTTCACGCCCCAGAAGGAGCCGAGGCTTTGGGCCTGCAAGGTGAAGGGGCCTGGCTTCGTCAGCGTAGCAAGCGCTAGCATATCCGCAGCATCGGCCTCCGTCAGCGGCACGACCCGACCGTCCGAGACTCGCTCGGAAGGGCGCTCCGCCATCATCTGCACGAGCCTGGCACTGGAAAGGGTCACCAACCCTTCAGGAACGATGATTGGCTCCGCCTCGACGATCGCCATGACCTCCTCTCCCGAAGGCAGCCTCGCCAGGGCCTCGAGACTTTCGGGCGAATTGTCCGCGGACGCCGCAAAGGGCACGATGGACGGTGGATAGCGGCGGGCAAGCGCATTGCCCTCCGCCAGTGATGCATGGGCAGTTTCAAGAGCACTCCAAATCGGACGATCGAGAATATGGCTCATCATTGCTGCTCCTTGCTGAGGGTGCCGCGTCGCCTGAGCGGAGCTTCCGCAAGTCCGTCCTCGATCGCGGCGAGTTGTTGCAATAGCGGCCCTGAAAGGTCACCGCAGAGCTCTCGGACCGCCTGTTCTATGCGCGGCCAGACGAATTTTTTCGAATAGTCGACGAGCTCCTGCCCCCTGGAAGTCAGCGAGATCAGACGGCGGCGCTGGTCTTCGATCGAGGCCTGCATGTCGACATAGCCCGCTTCCAGAAGCTGCGAGACAGTGCGTGTCGCGCCCGGCTGAGTGATGCCGACGGCCTGGGCAAGTTCGCCGATCGTCAGCGGCCCGGCGCGATCGATGGCGGCGAGAAACGGAAATTGGGCGGACTGCAAAGAAACGTCCAGCTCCTCCATGATCTGCTGCGTATCGGCCTGCAGACGCTCGCCGATCCGGCGAAACCGGCTGCCAAGACAGAGGAACCCCATCGCCCTCACAATATCTTCAGTCAAATCGACCCCCATTCCTCCATTTACATAAATTGTTATATAATGTGTTATTCAATTGCAATCAAGCCCGCTGGCGGTCACTTAGAGGATACGGATATACGATCTCAATGATTGTACTCATCGAGCAGTCCCGGCCTTTACACATCGCTGCCATTCGAAGGCAGACTAACGCTAAGGTCGTACACTGTTTGAATCTGGAACGCGCGACATAACCCTTCAAGGGAGAGGAATAGCTGACGCGCTCCTCCGTCTATGAGCTAGCCGCTGCGATACTTCCGATGTCCCACGCGAACGGGATTATTCAGCAACTAATTAACATATTGAAATACTTCTGAAATACTCGTTGTGTGACGAGAGATTTAACTTCACATTAAGTTCAGTTTATGCGCATATTATTTATTTAGAAATTTACATATTAACTGAATACTAATAAACGCCTTAACTTTCCAACTCATATTAGCTAACCATTACGCAAGCGGAGGTAATGGTTGTGCAAGATATTGGTACAGACTCTCAAAGATATTCAGGAAGAGCTTACTCAACCAAGAATGGCATTCAAAAACCCGGCCACAACGGGTCGGACGCTACTGGTGCGCATCTTGTTTCCGAAGAGCAGATCTTAAATCAGGAGAGCCAAATGCAGCCGGCAGACGCGCCTGAACATGGAGCCGCCATTCCTGCGCAAGACTATCCGCCCACGCTTCCAAGCGTGTTGATCGGCGGGTTGCCCATCACTGTCGTCAATCGACGCAATGCTGCTTCCTTCATGATCGATGTCGCGCGCAGACGCCGCCGCGACAGCCGGCCCTATTATTTTACGTCAGCCAATGGCGAGGTCGTCGCACGCGTTCATGCCGATGCCAATATCGCCAAACTCTTCCAGCAGGCGGATCAGATCTTGGCCGACGGTCAACCCCTCGTGATGGCTTCACGCTTACTCTGCAGGGTGCAGCTTCCCGAGCGCGTGGCAACAACGGATCTCTTTCACGATGTCGCCAAACTGGCCGAAAGGGAAGGCATAAGCTTCTATCTCCTGGGAGCGACCGAGACGGCAAACCGCGAAGCCGTCGCCGCCGTGCAAACCCGCTATCCCGGCTTACGCATCGTGGGCCATTGCCACGGCTACCTTGCCGGAGAAGCCCTGGAACGGAAGCTTGACGAGATCAACACACTCGCCCCCGACATATTGTGGATCGGCCTTGGCGTGCCGCGCGAGCAGATTTTCGTGCACGATTTCGCCGCGCGACTTGCCAATGTCGGCATCATCAAGACATCAGGCGGCCTCTTCGACCATCTGGCGGAGAGAACGAAGAGGGCGCCCATCTGGATCCAGAGAGCCGGTTTCGAATGGTTCTGGCGGATGCTGATGGAACCTCGCCGCCTGTTCTGGCGCTACCTGACCACCAACCCCTACGCCATCTATGCGATCCTGAGGTATTCGAAATGATGAATAGGCGATATTCCGAACTGCCGACGAGCGAAACGGACACAGACATAGCCATTGTCGGCGGCGGGCTTTCCGGCACGCTAGCAGCCTGCCTGCTCGGCCGAGCGGGATATCGGGTGACACTCATCGATCGTCATCGCGTCTTTCCCCAGGAATTCCGCGTTGAAAGAATAGCCGGCGAGGCGATCGAAAAACTTCAGCGACTTCAGCTATTTGCACCTCTGTCGACTGCCGCCGTACCCTTCGATGAAATCGTCAACATGCACAAGGGGCGCGTGGTGGACCGGACATACGGCCAGCACTATGGATTTTTCTACAACAGGCTCGTCATGGCGATGCGGAGCGCGCTGCCTGAAACGGTGAATTTCGTCGTCGGCCAGGTCCGCGCTTTGCGGATCGGAGCAGCGCACCAACGGATATCGATCCTTGGTCAGGACGAAATCACCACGCGATTGCTGGTGGTCGCGACGGGCATGGGCGATACCCTGCGCCGGGATCTCGGGATTCTGCACCGACAGATTAGCGATAGACGCCCGCTGGCATTCGGCTTCAACATTCGTCCGCTGCGATCCAATAGATTTCGCCATACGGCCCTGACCTATCATGGCGACGGCGACGGAATCGCCCATCTCAATCTATTTCCGGTCCCTGGAACGACACGAGCCAATCTCTTTCTGTTCCGAGACCCGCGAGATCCATGGGTCAAGTCGCTGCATGACGATCCGAAAGGGATGCTCACGGCCGCCTTCCCGTCACTTGTCGATACCTTTGGCGATTTTGAAATCAGCAGCCGCGTCGATAGCTGGTTGACCGATATAACAGCTGCCGACAATTGCCGGCAGGATGGCGTCGTGCTGATCGGAGATGCCTATCTGACCTCCTGTCCGGCAAGCGGACTCGGCGTCAGCCGGCTTCTGACCGATGTAGAGCGTCTATGCTGCACATATATCCCGCAATGGATGACAGAAACTGCCATCGATCACACCAAGATCGCCGCCTATTATGACGACCCAGAAAAGCTTGATATGGACATCAGTTCGGTGCAAATGGCCGATCACCACTTCAATCTGACGGCGAAGACCGATGTCGGGTGGCATCTGCGCCGCCAGTTCCATTTCACGCGGCGGCGCATCCTATACGGCATCGAAAACATAAGCCCCGCTCTTGCAACAAAGCTTCATCAGCTGAAGGCGAAGGCGATACGCGCCAAGTCTGCACTGCGATCCGCTGCACTGAACTCGGAACCGATGGCATAGCCAGGCTCGCAAGTGCGAAATGCGGTCTCGGGAAACATTCACAAATAGTGCATGTTTCCAACATGTGAAAAACGCAATCCTATATCGATAATATTACGGAGTTGATCATGGCAGTTTTAGGCGCATTTCCTCCTGGACTTACTTGCCGACCAATCGAAGAGAGCGATTGGGATGGCATCATCGATTGTCTTCGCAGAAATTTTCCGACGCGCGATCGAAGCTATTGGGAGCGCGCTGTCGCGCGCATGGAAAAGCGGCCTTTCGTGCCCGACCTGCCGAAATACGGCTTCGTTCTGGATATGTCCGGACGCATTGTCGGTGTTCTGCTGGCGCTTTATTTTCGGCACGAGGGATTGGAAGGAGAAGAGCTCCGCTGCAATTTGTCGAGCTGGTCTGTCGATCCCGAATATCGCGCTTTCGCCGGCAAGATGGTGATTGCGGCGCTCAGACGAAAGAACGTCACCTTCATCAACGTTTCTCCGGCACCAGGGACTATAAAGGTCAATGAAGCGCTCGGCTTTCGCCGTTATGCGGACGGGCAGCTCGCCTTTCTGCCGATGCTGAGTGCTGTGAGGCGGACTTATCGTGTGCTTGAAGCCCGCTCCGATCTTCCGGAAATGTCGATGCTCTCGGAAGGCGATAGGGAGATCCTTCTCCAGCATGCGGCACTGGAATGCCTGTCGTTCATTTGTGTCGCCGGTGACGAAGCCTTTCCCTTCGTGTTCAAGACACGCCGTATCTTCCACGGCATCGTTCCAAGTGCCCAGGTGATTTACAGCCGCATCCCTGAGGAGCTTAGCCGGTGCGCCGGCGCGCTCGGGCGCCATCTTCTGCGAAAAGGCATATTTCTCTGCGTCGTCGATGCGAACGGGCCGGTGCCCGGTCTCATCGGGCGTTATTTCGCCGGAAGCGGGACGAAATATTTCAAAGGTCCGAAACCGCCATCGCTTGGTGACCTGACATTCACGGAACTCGTCATCTTCGGCTCCTGATCCCTGATAATGAGCTGTCGGCGGCTTTTTGGAGTTTACCGCTGGCTCAGTCCGATTGAAGATTAACCGCATTACGGCGAGGGCGATGGCATGTGTTCGCCCGACTGGCTGACCGTTCTTCGCGAAATGCCGAGCGAGCGCCAGCGCGTTCCAAAAGAAACACCAACAAGCAGGAGGCAGAAGCCGAGCGCAAGCGGAGAGAAGAATGCCTCCTCCTGCAATACGGCATTGGACGCGATCGTGACGACCGCGACGAAAGCGAAGAGAAAATCCGGATCGCCGGTAGCAATCAGCTGCTTGCGCGCCGATAGGGCCAGCGCGGCAAGAAAGCCGAAGAAGACAAAGCTGCCCACACCCATCTGATAGAGCATGACGCCGACCGCGCTTTCGACGGGCACGGAGGCAACGCCTTCATCCTGTGCCCGGTCCCAATCCAGATTGAGGCTCGTACTCGAAAGATTGCCGCCGATGCCGAGGCCCTGTCCGAACGGATTGTGCAGGAATTCGCGAACGCCCGCGATCAGGCCGAGAACATGGTAATCGCCATGGGTGGCGCCGAAGAGGATAGCGGCGGCCGTCCAGACGACGGCAAGCGCGATGACGGCAAGAAGCGTCAGTTCCGCGCGCGATGGATGATAGATCAGCCGGGCACCGATCGCCACCAGCAACATGAACGTCGCTCCTTTCGAGCCTATGACAAGCAATAGTGGCAGGGCAGCAATCGGCAGCAGCCAACGGCCTCTGAAGAGGAGCCAGGCAGACATGATGCTCAAGCCGTAGGCGTAGCTGATGGGGTGAAAGTTCGGGCCGCCATTGCGGAAGATCGGCGGAAACAGGTCACTGAACAGCTTGATGTTGAAGAAGGTCGTCATCATCGTGTCTTCGATGCCGCGAAGCACGAAGCCAGTCTCTCGCAGCTTCTTTTCCCATACACCGGCCTCGATCTGAGCCTTCAGGCCACGATGAATATAGAGATCGCCGTGAAACAGGCTCAGGAAATCCATCCGAAAGATCTGTTCCAGATAGCCGTATATGATGGCAATGGCGCAGAGCCAAAAGATGCCCTTGCGCAGATCAATTGGATAGAGACTGGCTGCCAGAATTGCGATGTGGAAGCATGCAAGCGGCGTGATCGTATTGCGGAAATAGATAACGGCATCCTTCGGTCCGCCGTGAACAGCCCCAAGCGCTAGATAGAAACAAACGATGCCGCACAGCATGAAGCTGAACATCAGCCAAGGCCGCAATTCCGTCAGAGCCCGCGCGCGGTATTGGAAAGAGGCCATAATGAAGGCGCCAAACGCAGTCATGAGAATGACGAAATTGGCGCCGCGCAGCGCATCGAACGTATTGTGATCCGGCACGAAAGGCGTGAACCAGGCGACCACGAGGTTCTGGTAGAGAAAGGAGCAGGCAATGACGATCGGGATGCAGCCGGGCTGAGCAACAGACAGGACGAGCGTCAATGCGAATGTCGCGGCAACCCCAAAAGGCGTCCAGACGGCGAAGGCTGAAACGGAAGCAATGACCGCGAGAATGGCGATGCAGAGGTGGAAGACCGCATCTGAGCGCAGCGAACTAACGCCTCCCGCCGCGAAGCCGGCGCGATGTCCCGTAATGCTCATCGCCAAACTCCATTCGTCCGCATCAGTTGTCGTTCCTCACTGCCATATTCCTCAGCATTTCAGCCTCCGCCACGGCCATCCAGAAGTGCCGCGATCATGCCGACGTCAAAACCTTCGGCGCTGCGCCGGCTCTCGATGATGCCAAAACCCTGATCGAGCTCCCAATAGGCCCAGCCGACCTGATTGGCCTCTGCCGCTTGCCGCACGGCCCGAACCCAGAATTTGCGGCTTTCGGCATCGACACAGAAGTTGAGCACGCCGAACTCATTCATCATGACAGGGCAGTCATGCGTCTCGGACCAGCGCCTCAGCCTCACAAATTCGGAAGCGATCGCCGCTTCTGTCCAGGGCGTCGCCAATTGCTCCTCAATGAGGTTTGCGGCCTGCTCATCCCCGTTGGCGCGCAGCTTGCCGATGCTCTCCTGCACGAGAGGCGTTTCGATGGTAGCCGGAAAAGGCAAATTCGAAATCCGCGCAAGCGGAGACGCATCCCACGTCTCGCATTGATGAGTGAAGGCCGTGGGCGCATAGAAATGAATGGCGGCGATCTGGTTATCGTCGGCGAGCGGCGGCGTCTCGCCTATTTCCCAGATGCCCTGAGAGGGCGATGGCCCCCAGATCAGCGTATGGCTCGGGCATTTGGATCGTACGACCTCGGCAAGCCTATCCCGCAGTTGCAGCCACGCGTCACTCCGCATGGGCGGCTCATTCAAGAGCTCCGGATAGACCTTATCATCCGGGAGGTTCGCGACAACGCTGCTTAACGCCATCCAGGCTGCGGCCGCCCTTTGCGAGCCGGCCTCGAAATCTTGACGAAGAGCCTTGTGCAGACTTTCAGAGGGATGCATGTCCACAAGGATGGAAAAACCCAGCCGATTAAGGTCGGTCACGCCGGCCTCGATGCGACGGAGCGCGGCCGCATCAGTTGCCGTCAAGAGATCGCCATTGATCGGCAAGCGGATCGTCTCGAATCCCGCTTGGCGAAGCTTTTCGAGGACCGGCTCGCTGGGCGCTACTCCATCGCTGTTATCGAACCATCCGGGCAGATTGATGCCACGC
This sequence comes from Rhizobium sp. ERR 1071, assembly GCF_007828675.1. Lineage (NCBI taxonomy): Bacteria > Pseudomonadati > Pseudomonadota > Alphaproteobacteria > Hyphomicrobiales > Rhizobiaceae > Rhizobium > Rhizobium sp. ERR 1071. The sequence continues at coordinate 153,486 of NZ_VITM01000006.1, forward strand.
GAGGGTACGATGGGCCTGGCCGCCGCACGCGCCGCGCCGGCAGCCGGGAGAGCAGCCAGAATGGAGCCGCCTGCCAGCTTGAGAGCGCTTCGGCGTGATATCATCGTCGATCGCGAGCCGCGTCCCTCGTTCATCCCCTTGCAGAGACTCGATCACCCTGCCCTCCATCGTCAGTCGAGCGGATGGGTCGCACCATCTGGCTACGGCGCGTATCGATGTTCTCCGGCGCAATTGTCAGCGTGGCGCTGCGCCCAATCTGATCGGCGTCGAGCCGTTGACGAAGCATATTGGCGATTTCCGCCGCTTCCTCGGCAGGGTTGAGCGCAAAAAGCATGAGATCCGCTTCAGCGAAAAGCGCTGGATCCCAATTGTCATCGACGATGGAAGGCCCCATCAGAAGCACGAAGTCGAACGAGCCGGCGGTGGTCAATATATCATCGAGGCCAAGGCGCACCCACGGTTCCGAATTCTCGGCCACGGGCCTGTTGTACACGACGGTCCGCAGGCCGCTCGCCCCGCTGATGAAGACGCTGTTACCGCTGCGCGCCGGCGCTCCCAAGCCAGGCAGGTCTCCGAACTCGACGACGAGCACATTCTGTTCGGCCTGTTGGAGGCCAAGGCCGACCATAGCACCCGCAAGTCTCGCCGCCAGCGGCGTGTGCAGCGAGGAGACCAGCAGCACATAGGGCTTCGGATGCTCTCTCAGATGCAGAATGATGCGCCGCATGAGCTGCAGCACATCCCGCGAAAAAGCTTCGTTTCCGGCCTGGAAAAAGCGTCTTCGCATCGCGCGGATGCTGAGATAGGCACCGATGCCGGCAACGCCCGGAAGCCGATATTCACCAAGATGGACCGGCGCCGGCTCCGTCTTTGCGATTTCCGACGAAAGGTCTTTGTGGGGCTCGACGTCAAGGAGGCTACGTCTTATGGGGCCTGTCGGATCCTGTTCCGGCTGATGTTTGGGTCCGCGCACCAGGGCAAGACCGCAGCCGATGATAAGACCGAGCGCGGCGCTGACCGGCAACAGGAGCAGCGGCTTCGGCCAGGTCGGCTGTACCGGCGGAGCGGCGGCGCTGATCACCCGGGCCTCCTGCAGCTGCAGGCCCTGCATCTGCGATGTTTCCTCGGCGCGTTTCAGGAAATCGTCGAGGACCGTGCGTGCCGCTTTCGTCTTCGCCTCCAGCTGCCGCAACTGCACCTGCGCAGCATTCGAACTATCCAGCTTCTGGCGGAGATCATCGAGCTTTGCCTGGAGTGCTGCGACGTTCTGTCCAGCGAGGTCGGACATTGCCTTCAATTCCCGAGTAATCCGCTGCGCCTCGACGGCCATAAGACCCTGCATCCTGTCCAACTCGGATCGCAATCTTTTAACGATCGGATGACGCGGCTGATACATGGCCTCGTAATTGGCGAGATCGGCGGCCCGTTGATTGTAGTTCTCGCGGAGTTTAACCGTGGCTTCGGAGGAAAGGATTTCCGAAAGCTTGGCAAGTCCGGCCGGCGAGGTGCCTGCGGCGACTGCCTGAGCATATTTATCCTTGGCCTGATCGGCCTCACTTCGTGCTCCGATCAGCTGATCCGTAAGCTTGTCGATCTGAGATTGCAGCGTGCCGCCCGCGGAAGCATCGAGGATCTGATGCGAGACCTTGAAATCTCCGACCTCCTGCTCGGCATCGCTGACGTTCTTCTGAAGATTGCCGATCCGGCTCGCAAGCAGGGAATTCACATCGCTGTTTGCAGTCTCCCGCTCACCCGACAGACCGGCCCTATAACGATTGACGATGGCGTTGGCGATCCGCGCCGCCTTGTCGGAATAGCGGGATGCGAAACTGACATCGATGACATAGGTAAGCCCGGCACGCTCTACGGTGACGGCGCGTTGGAAATTCTTGAAGATCGAATCCTTCGTGGGATGTGAAGCGAGACCAATACGCGACAGGAGGCCGCCTGCCGAAAATTCAGGGTCGTTCTCGATGTTCTCGCTCTCAAAAACCTTCATCAGAAGGTCACGCGATTCAATGACGAACACCTGGCTTGCGATGGCCGCGCTATCGCTGCCGATGCCGGGCAGGACATTGTTGAGATTCGTCGCGCGCGGATCACGCGGATCGATCATGACGGAAGCTGTCGCGGTATAGCTCGGCTTTGCCACGGCAAGGTAAGCCAGCGTCAGTAGAAGCACGGCAACGGTGCACGTCAACACGATCAGCCAGCGCTGCCAAAGGATGGTCCACACGGCACCGACATCGAACAGCGGCGGAAGCGAGCGCTCGTCAATGTTAAACGGCTTCATCCTGTTCCTCTCCGCGGGCCGCGGGTCTCCGGCTCATCGCACATCACTAAATTCAGTATTAGTGAATAATGTTAATCATCCGTTGAATTTACACCAGAGCGTGTGATCGACTTGAGACATCGCAAGTAACCATGTTGCGACTTCATTCTGGCGTAAGCATCAGTACTTACGATATTAGAGATACATTCTATTTCAGGCATTGCAGACCATTCGGTCGACAGCAATCAACACAGGATCAGGGCGTTGGGTGAGAAAGCTGGCAGCAGCGATACGATATCAGCCGAAACGCCGCCGCCTGCGAGCAACCTGCGCTTGTCGATCGGCGCGCTTGCCAGGAGCGGCGCCGTTGCCGGTGCCATCAAGCTCGCCAGTGCCGGCCTTTCGTTCCTGATGTTCGTCGCCGTCGCCATGACGACCGATGAGCGGCAGTTCGGTCTTTATAGCGCCGCCTATGCCGGAGCGAGCCTGGTCTCCTTCTTCGCCATCGTCGGCCAGCAAAGCGCAGTGCTCAGGTTCTGGCCGCAATATGCCGGCAATAACGATCTGAATTCGGCAAACGGCATGATGGCCCGTTCCATCCTTGTCGCACTGATGGGGCTCGCGAGCTTCAGCCTGCTCATTCTCGTCATCGGCTTTTTGCCATTCGCCGGCAGACAGACGCCCGAATGGCTGGCGATCTGCGTGGCGACCATGGTGTTGGCCTTCGCGCTCGGCTGGTCGGAATTCGTCGCCTGCGCCCTTCGCGCCAAGAATGCGCTCATCTTCGCCCTGCTGCCACGCGATGTCATTTGGCGGGCAGTAGCAATCCCCGTCTTCGTGCTTGCCCATTTCATGCAGATGAGGATGAGCGCGGTTACCGCAACCTACCTGACAGCCGGGTTGCTGCTCCTCATGATCGCGCCGCAAACATTCGTGCTTTTTCGCGATACGATGCGCGCGCAGCGCGGCCCGCTTACGACAGAACAGAAGGATGAATTCAAGACGGTGACGTTCGGGCTCTGGGGCGTCACGGCGCTGCCGCCTGCGCTCAGCCAGGCGAGCACCTTGCTTGTCGCGGCCATTCTAGGCCCAGAGGCCGCTGGCGCGATTTTCGTCGCGGATCGAACGATGCGGCTGGTCGTCCTCGCACTCAACGGCATCAACCAGGCGCTGGCGCCGCAGATCTCGGCCGCCTTCTACACTGGGGACAGGGCACATGTGCAGCGTATCACCAGTCTCGCAGCTCTGGGCGGCTTCATCATCGCCTTATGCGTAATGGTATCCTTCCTGGTCTTCGGCAACCTGATCCTGTCGATCTTCAATCACGCCTATGCCACGCCGACGATGCAGGTGACGCTGATTATCTTCGGCATCGGCGCGACCATCGGCACCGCCTGCGGGCCGACCGAAATCCTCATGCAGTTGACGGGCCTCCAGCACGCGCTTTTCAAGCTGCTTGTTATCGTCAACACCTTCGGGCTCTGTGCAACGGCGGTGCTGACCTATTGGCTCGGCCCGATCGGCGCAGCGCTCGCCATCGCCGGTACGATCATCGTTTGGTGCGTGACCGCCGTGTTCATCGCGCGCCGCACCATCGGCATCAACCCGTCAATCCTCGGCTTTCTTGCCGGCGAAGACGCGCTTGCCGCTCGCTCCTTCCTGAAAGGCCGCTCATGAAAATCATCCAGGTCCAGACCCAGGCAGAAGCGGGTGGCGCACAGCGGATTTCCGATATGGTCGGCGAGGGACTGCGCGCGCGTGGCCATGATGTGCGGACAGTCTTCATGTATAGGAAAACCGAAGTCTACGACGGCGATCCGCACGCTGATTTCATCCTCACCACGCCACCGCGCGGCGTGCTCGGCCAGATGCGGGCCACCATCGGACTTGCCGGTTATCTGCGCAAGACTCGGCCGGATGTGGTCATCACCTTCCAGCACTACGGCAATATTTTCGGCACCATCGGCGCGCGGTTCGCCGGTGCAGACCTCATCATCGCAAACCAGAGCGGCGCCCCCCAGACCCGAGGCGTCAGGGGGATCCTGACGCAGATTGACAAGTTGATGGGCACGCTCGGCGCCTATCATGCCAACGTCGTCAATTCGCGCTGGACGGAGGCACAGTTCGACACCTTCCCGAAAGCCTATCGGCGGCGGACATTACGCATCGACCATGGCGTTTCCGCACCCTCGGCCGCCTTCGACAAGGGAGCGGCGCGCGCCGCCTTTGACCTTCCCCGAGAGGCATGGCTCGCCGTCTCTTCTGGCCGCATGGCGCCATCGAAAAACCAGATCGCGCTCGTCGGTGCCCTCGCCCATCTGCCCGACATTCATATCGCTATCGCCGGCACCGGCCCCGAGCAGGATGCGATCGTCGCTTTTGCTAAGGACAATGGCATCGCCGACAGGCTGCATCTCGTCGGCGAGGTGCCTCCCTCGCGTATCTTCGAATTCCTCGCAACGGGAGACGCCTATGCTTTTTCGTCCTTGACGGAAACCTTTGGCCTTGCCGCCGTCGAGGCAGCCATTTCCGGACTGCCGGTGGTCACCAGCAAGCTCGATGTCCTGCGGGAAGTGCTGACCACGGATGATGGCGAAGCTGCAGCGCTCTTCGTCGAAGCCGATGCCAAGGGCATGGCTGATGGACTTGCTGAACTTATCGCCAGGCCCGAGCTTGCAGCTCGGCTTGCCGCTGCCGGACGGCAGCTGAAGGAACAATATTCGCCGGCGCGCATGTGCGCCGGCTACGAAGCGCTGCTTCCTTCCCGCTCACTTCCGCACGGCTGCAATCCCGTCGATAACCTCCAGTCGGCCTGAGCGATTGAGCGTATGGATTTTCGGATAGGGCCAATCACCATGCGCCGCGATGGGTCGGGGCGAGGACAGTCGAACCGTCTTTTCATCCAGCTCCAGCAATTGCGAGATACCGAGCCCGCCGCCGTAGCCGAGCGTTCCGTCTTGGACCGGCAGATAGATGCCATCCCACTCGCGGACAAAGGCGCCGCCCGGGCGCGCCATGCGACGATCGATGAGAACCGGGTTCAACATATGCGGTGTCCAGGGGCCGGCAAGCCGGTGTGCATGGAAGACCGCGAGCGTATCGGAGGTGCTGCCATAACCATCGCGGTCAGTCGCAAACAGCCAGAGTCGGCCACCATGCTCGAGGAGTGTCGCATCGGAAATCTCGCCTTCGATGAGTACGGCTTCGGGGGCCCAGCGATCCGGAAATTGGATGGAGCGATAGAGGACGAGCTTTCCGCCCGAACTTGCTTCAGGCAGCATCCAGATTGCGCCGTCGCGTTCGAAGACTTGCGGATAAGAGAGATGATAAGGCTCTTCCAGCACGCATCGCGGCTCTCCGGGCTTCCCGGCAGCATCGAACGGCACGACCGAGATGACTGCCTTGCCGGTCGCGTGCGGATAATCCTCCACGAACAGGAAGAAACGATCCTGCCATTGAAAGGGAAAGGGATCGGCATAGAAACGGTCTCCCGCATCCGGCAGCACCGACCAGCCTTCGCCGAGTCCACAGGTGCTTGCCACACCCGGCCCGTCGGTAAAGCGATAGCCGACGCGCCAATGCGCATGACGAAAACGTGCGCGCCGTATCACCTCCCGACCCAGGCGTGGCAGGGCGCGGGCCGTATATGAAGATGCAAACTCCAGCATTCCAGCAGCGGGATTTTCAGGCGCTGTGGACACGGGTTCGTTCATAGCGAGGCGGTTTTCGGCAAGGGCACGAACGGTGGAAACGGCAAGCGTGATAGCACGCGCCAAGACATCTTCGACGCCAAGCGAGGCGGATTCCCGCTTGTCGATCATCGGCCGCGCTCGGCCTATCACCCTCTTTCCATCCAGGACGGTTTCGATGACGGGCAAGGCGCCGGCGGCGACGGATATCGGGACCGAGAGGTCCGACCGCGATCCGTCGAACTGCAACGTGATGGTCGGAATATCCGATGGCGCAGCATTGCCGGCAAGATCCAGCCGAAATGCAGCAGGGCGAATGCGAATACTCGTGGGAATTTCCGATAGAGGAGCGGCAAGCGCCGGATCGCGCCGGCGGAAGATCGTTCGCTCGAGAGCCAAAGCGGCATTGACCGCTGCCGGCCACACTTCCGGCCCGGCTGCGTGCGAGACGGCAATGTCGTGGCCGTCTGCCTGCAGGCGCCGGATCACGATCTCCTGCCAGCGGCGAGGCGCGGACTTCGGCACGATGATATCGATCGATGGCATGACGCTCCCATCCGCCGCAGCATCGGCGAAGCTTCTGAGGCCTGGGAACTACATTTATTCGGGAAAGCTTACTTTCCCGTTATTCTAAGGTTGTATTGGAGAATTGCACGTCAGTACCGGTCAAGAAAAATTTCCGTAAGTAAATTCGGACGACCGCAGCACCCATGGTGGAACGTCGCGATCTTTCAGAGTCGTTTCCCGCGCTTTAGGCCTTTGATTTTGTGCATGTCGTTGTCGCAAAACCGCTGCACACTTTTGCGCGACATGCTTCAGTTTCACTTCCGCTCCGGCGCCAGCACGAAATCGTGCTCGACCTGCCAGAACGCGCCCCGGAAACCCAGGTCTTTGGCGCGGGTGGGATCTTCGGTGAGCTTGAACTCGGCAAGCAGGCTCTCCTTGACACCGAACACCGCATCGGAATGGATGTGCGGCCGCTGATCACCATGTCCTCGCCCTTCTGGTCGAGGCAGATATTGGCGCCCATCGGCAATTCCGGGGCATCTGCGGCATGGAAGGGGCCAAGGACAGTGCTTTCCGATGCACCCGACGGCTTGCGGTTGTTGATCGCGTCGACCAGCATCGAGACGCCGAGCACATCCGATAGCAGGATGAATTCCTGCCGCCAGTCGGTGCAGGTATGGCCGGTGCGGGTGGGGAAGAAGATTGCCTCCATCCACTCGTCCTGTGTCGGCTCCAGCTCCTTCACCGCCGATGCCGGTCAACACCGTGAAGATACCGTGGCCTGTCAGATCTGGGGATCTGTGACGACGGCGGCCAACATGCCGAAGACAAAGCTGCCTTGGAATTGTCTTTGGATGGCAAGGACCTTTTCAGGCCCACTCTTCCGTCAATTCTCCATCCGCGATCACCACCGATTTTTCGGAGGTAGGCACCAGAGCCGACAAGGCATTGGTAAACGCGTCATCGAGAATGAGCAGCTTGCGGGCGTGCGCGTGCGCATACTCCTCATAAAAGCCGCGCGAGATCCACAGCCGAGAGCGACCACGCCGGCCACTCCAGCCGACGCCTCCGATCGATTCCGCCGCGGCAAGCTTGCGGCTGGTATGGGCTCGCGACAAACCGAATGATTGAGCCAGATAGGAAATCGAGCTCACATCCGTCAGGAGCTTGTCTTGTCCCGCCAGCATCTCAGGCTCTATTCCGGCGATCAGCCGGTCCATCAGCAGCCCGCCGGCATCCGCCCAGGTGAAGATCGTATAGAGCGGACCGGGGCTGCGTATTGCGGGACTCGTCAGAAGTGCGTGCGCCGCAATCGGCTGCACCAATGCCAGCAGGCTTTCCGGCTCGGCGTGGAATCTGGCCGTCCTGCCGCCGCCGCCGATGAGGTCGAGAGCTTGAAAATGTACGCTATACCAGTGGGCCAGCATCTCCAGTATGAACGGCGCCGGCGCTACCTGCTCCGATGGCAGACCATTGGCAGCGACGATCGGGCGAACGACATCATATTGCAAGGCTTCGTCAAAGAAAGCATAGGCCGTATTGCGGCTGGCGATCGCATATTGCAGAGCGAGATTTCCTAGACCCCGCCGGGTTAGTCCTGCTCCGGACTCGCGAATTGTTCGAAAGTAATTTCCCAGTGCTGCATGGCAGAGGAGCCAGCGTTGCTGTGTTGCGAAAAGTGCTGCAGTTCGCGGCGAAGCCTCGTGAACCGCAACGAAACTACGGGCCAACAGTAAGACTGCTTGGGAAAATACCACCGGCTCGAACAGACCGTCCGCCTCACCTGCCGGCCGCTGCACCAGAAAATCAAGCACCTTTCCCATGGAAAGCTCTCTCAAGATTGCCGACTGGCTGGCGTCCAGGCCATTGCTATGCCGTTCCGGGACAATCATGCTTGTGAGGAATGCGCAATCGGAAGAAGCGCGGGTTGCAACAAAGAATATCCCCACAGTTCTTGCCGATATTGAGCACTTCCTCTCACATCATGAATAACCGCCGTAATTTTTCATTATCTATTCAAATAATAGTCGGAGCAGGCGGCGAGGTCCTGATAAGGCCATGCCAAGGTTCTGATATTTTCTGATATTTTTCTGATATTGATGATTTTGTTGCAAAAACTGGCACTTAGCCAATTCCGTTTGAACTTGCCGCGCGACGAAGCAAGCGGCGTCATCCCTTTCTCGATAGCGGCGTCGGCACGTTGACTGTCGAGCAAAGCTCTCTTTATATTGCGTCATATTTTAAATGGTACAATTGAGGATCATTGGGAGCAGGTGTTTTATTTTGCTGGATTCGGTCTCGATCCAGATCGTGCCGAGCTTCACAGGCCTGACGGTTCCGCGATCCGGCTGCGCCCAAAGACCTTTGAACTGCTGAAACTCCTCGTCGCGAATAACGGGCGCGTTGTCGGTAAACAGGAACTGATGGAAGCTGTCTGGCCCGGGATCTATGTAGGGGAAAACAGCCTGTTTCAATGCATTCGTGAAATCCGCACGGCGCTCGGTGATACTGAGCGGCATATGATCAAGCTTGTATCTGGTCGTGGTTATCTATTCACCGCTCAGGTAACCACAAGGCAGGAGAGTTCGGCACCGCAGCCTGCGGAACCGGATATGCCGGTCTCCGATACAAGTGTCATGGCGAATGGTGCTGAGACACCCGGTCGACGCGGGTCGCGCAAGGTTTTGGCGCTCGGCGCGTTGGCAATGCTTTGCATGATCGCCGTCGTCATTGGCCTCGCTTTGTTTTCCTCTCGCCTTGGCAAGGTCTTGGGAGCGGGGCCATCGGTCATCGAAGTTCTGCCTGTTATCGATACTGTTGGCGATGCGCAGAGCGCCGTTTTGGCGCAGGGCATCGCTGCGGAGATGATCAACGGCCTCGCCGCCATCGACAATATCCGTCTGATAGCGCCGAAGGAACAGAGCCCGGCGGCAGCCGCCAAACCCACATCCGGAGTTGGCGGCGAAACCGATTTTCTCTTGCAGAGTGAGCTGCAAAGAAGCCCGGAATCCTGGATCCTTCAAACACGGCTCATCAAGGTGAGCAGCCGCGAGATCGAATCGGTCGCCGAAGTGACGCTGGATGCCACCGAAGCCGACGGGCAGCGCCTTGCCTCACGGCTCGCTGCGGGAGCCGGCTACGATGTTGCCAACCGTCTCAACAAACTCGAAGAAGCAGGTAGCCCTGCAGCCCAAGCCGGCGCCGCCAATGTCGCGATCCAACAGGCAACCGCGTCAATCAATCAGACGACGAAGGAACGCTTCGCGACGGCACGATCGATTCTTGAAAAATATCTGCGCGATCAGCCTGATAATGCCGATCTGCAGATCGCGCTTGCCACGCTGCATCTGCGCGGCATTCAGCTCGACTGGTATGATCCGGCCGAGAGCAGGTCAGCAGAGAACGAGGCAAGATTCCTGATCGAGCACGCGCTACGAACAAGACCGAACTCTCTGCCGGTGCTCGACACCTATTGCCGTTTCCTGACCGCAACCAACCAGTTTTCCGAAAGCCTTGTGACTTGCGCAAGAGCGCTGAGCCTCAACCCGTGGGATGGCGCGGCGCTCTTCCAGCTGGGCCTGACGCAGATCCAGCTCGGGCGTTTCGAAGATGCGCTTGCGACATTCGAGCTGGCGGACCGCTTCGACACGCCGGCAGTGTCTCGCTGGACCTGGCTGCTGGGCGCGGGATGGGCGGATATCCTTCTCAATCGCAATGAAGATGCCATTGGATGGCTGCAACGCTCCATCGCGATCACCTCCGGGACGGGCCGGGCGCATATGCTTTTGGCGACCGCTTATCAACGATTGGGCCGAACGGACGAAGCCAGACTAGCTCTGGCGAAGGGGTTGGAACTAAGGCCAGGCTCGACAGCCGCGAATATCGCCCTGCCCGCTCGCAATACCAGCCCGATCTACCTCGCAGCGCGCCGGGACATCAGCCAAACGCTGATCGATCTCGGCCTGCCGGCTGACGACGAAGCGCAAAAACCAGACGACCCGAATTGACGAGAATGTATGGCGAATGCGTGCCGCAGATTGCCGAGATGCTCAATATCTACCCTAGATAAATCCCCGTAGACACAGCATCATCAAAGTATCAGAAAGTCTTTTCCACCTGAACATCAGCATAAAAATGCTGCCTATGGCTACAACTTGAGTCTCCTTCTAAACCACGTCTTTATATATTTTGCCCATTCTCCGACCAAAGTTCAGGCTTTTTTCTGGTAGGAATAATGAGCACTCGCTTTTTGCGGCGATTTGACCGCCTGACAAAGGATCGTGCTGGCAATTTCGCGACATTGACGGCGTTGATCGCAGTCCCGCTGGCTGCAGCTGCAGGCTTGGCAGTGGATTACGCATCTGCGGTACATCAGCGAACGAATTTGCAGGAAATCGCCGATGGTGCCGCTCTGGCCGGCGGCAAGATCTTCGATGGTACCAACCTTGCCGCGGCGCAGGCAGAAGCCACACGCTTCATCACCGCCTACGCGGACACGACACCTGCCAACCTTAGCTATACTATCACGGCAAACGGACGCATCCTTTCGGTGAATTTGACCGGAGCGGTGCCGACAAATCTGATGCGCATCGTCAATATCAACAGCGTCGACATCGGCGTGAACTCCCAAGCCACGGCGCCGGCAAAGCCTGACATCGTGACCATCACCCCGACACAGGCGCAAGGATGGTACTACAAAGTCATCACGATCCGTGTCGTCAGACCCAATGCAACGGCCGAAACCGTGGTCGGCACCGTAACCTATCAGCCGACAACCCATAACAACGGTGGCCAGGGCACCATGACGGCCGTCCCGTCCGGCCCGATTACGCTGGGCCAATATACCAAGCTCGTACTGCAGATGGACGTCAAAGATGATGGCTGTCCACCTGGCCAGGCCGCGACCATCTCGAACAACAACGCCGTGAACTGCAACAGCAAGAACTCGGCCGGCACAAAATACGATCTGACCCTGCGGACAGATGATCCGAATACGTCGAATTATCTCTTCGTCGACGGCAGCCAACTTCCCAAAGGCGTCACCTTGCCGATCGAGAATTATTTCGGCTGCCAGGCCGCACAAAAGCACGCCTGGGAAGATGGCGGCGGTTGGGATCGACAGGACTTTTTCTATACGATCTCGTCGCAATGTTCCTCGGCCGACGGCGATGCCGTGCGCCTCACGAACTGATGCGACGGCAAGCTGACGACCGGCCGCATCGATGACCCTAAGCCGGCGCCATGGGCGCCGAGCTTGTCGCAAAACCGCATGGCTTAACGGCGCGCGCCGAAGGGACGAAGCGCCATATGGCGATTGACGTCCTTATAGAGCAGATAGCGGAACGGACCTGGACCGCCGGCATAGCACGCCTGCGGGCAAAAGGCGCGCAACCACATGAAGTCGCCGGCCTCGACTTCGACCCAATCCTGGTTCAAGCGATAGACGGCCTTGCCTTCCAGCACATAGAGGCCGTGCTCCATGACATGGGTCTCCGCGAAGGGAATGACAGCACCGGGTTGGAGAGTGACGATCGTCACGTGCATGTCATGCCGCAGGTCGGACGGATCGACGAAGCGGGTCGTTGCCCAGCGCCCCTCCGTGCCCGGCATGGCGGACGGCGTAATATCCTTCTCGTTCAAGATGAGCGGTTCAGGATGAGCCAGCCCCTCGACTGTCTCATATGCCTTGCGCACCCAGTGGAAACGGGCATGAGCGCCGGAGCGGTTGTGCAGCGACCATTTCAGGCCCGGTGGCAGGAAGGCATAGCCGCCCGGCTGGAGAACATGCTTGCCGGAGGGCAAGGTGAGTTCGATCTCGCCGTCGACAACGAACAACACGCCTTCGGCCTCGGCATCCTGCTCCGGCCGGTCGCTGCCGCCGCCCGGCGCCACTTCCATGACATACTGCGAAAAGGTCTCGGCAAAACCCGAAAGCGGCCTTGCGATCACCCAGCAGCGCGTATCGTTCCAGAAGGGCAAATAGCTGGTGACGATATCCTGCATCACTCCCTTGGGGATGACCGCATAGGCCTCCGTGAATACGGCCCGCCCCGTCAGCAGATCGCTCTGCGGCGGATGGCCGCCAAGAGAGGAATAGTATTTTCTTTCCATTGTCCAAGCCCTTCATTCTCATCGTTTCGGGAGACCGAGGCATGTGCCTCCCCGTGGTATTGCATAGTGCCGGAAGTCGGAACGTCTCGTTACGTCGCCCCCGCCACCTCCAATAATTTCACGATCCCATCATACCCGCGACTACGAGCATGATGCAGCGGCGTCACGCCGTCATTGTCGGCCAGATTGACGTTTGCGCCTGCATCTATCAACAGCCTGACGATCTCAACATGACGCGAACCGCCATTGCCGAGAATGATAGCCTCGATCAGGGCAGTCCACCCCAGCCGGTTGACGTGATCGACGTTGACACCCGCCTTGATCAACGTGTCGACGGCTTCGACGTGACCGCGTTCGGAGGCGGGAATAAGCGCCGTGCCGCCATAGCGGTTGATGCTCTCGAGATCCGCCCCATGCGCGAGCGTCAGCTTGAGAATATCCAGATGGCCGCGAGCGCCGGCATAGAGATAGGGACTGTCTTGAATATCGTCCTTGGCATTGACGTCGGCACCCGCCTCGATCAATGCTCGCGCGGCGTCCACCCTGTTGGCGTGCGTCGCGACCAACAGCGGCGTTGCGCCCTTTGCATCCCGAGCCTCGATGGCGGCACCGCTATCGAGCAATTGTTGGATGGCCGCGACGTCACCGGTTGCGGCAGCCTTATGCAGTCGAAGATCCATCGTGTCGCCGAAGGCAAGAAAAGAAGTGCAGGCAGCCGTCAGGAAGAACAAAGCCGACAATAAAAGTTTCAACATGCCTTATCCCGGTGGTGCCTCTCCCCGAAACCTAGCAGGGAACCCGGCGTCGGAAAATCAAATATCCGAGCCCTGACCGCTGAGAAAATAAAAACAGTTTCAGGATTTTGCGCTGCAATAGCCGGCATCCGCGATTTAGGATCGACATTTAGCGCTGTTGTCGCCAGCCCATGTCCGCCACCACGACCGACGGCGGTATGGAGCCGATCTGCAGCCGCACGCAAAAACCATGGCCGGTGTCTAGAAACGAAACCCGTCCACCATGCAGTTCGGCGGCCTTCTTGACCAGATTCAACCCCAGCCCCGCGCCGGATGAACTGGCATTGATGCGGCGAAACGGCTCGAAGACGCGACCGCGCTCCGCCAGCGGTATGCCGGGACCTTCGTCGCAGACATCGATGGTGCCGCCGGCGCCGACGCGAACGACGATCGAGCCCTTCCCTCCGGCATGGTCGATCGCATTCCGGATCAGATTGACCACAGCCATTTCTATCGTCGAGGTCTGGATCACGAAGACCGCTTCCTCGGGGCTCGGCTCGAAGTCGAAATCATAGCCGGCGTCCATCGCAATCGGCGCAAGATCGGCGGCGATGGTTTCGACCAGCACATTCAGATCCTTCTTCTCTGCACGCAATTCGACCACGCCGATCGCCTGCATCTCCAGGAGTTGATGGGCGACGCGGGACAGCCGGTCGATATCGTCCCGAAGCTGGTGACTGATTTCGGCATCGGGCAGAAGGTCCGCCCGTGTCCGTGCAATCGCGATCGGCGTCCGCAGCTCATGGGCGGCATCGGCAAGAAAGCGATTGTGCCTGTTATACCCTTCATCCAGCTTCGAGAGGGCATGGTTGAACGCGTCGACCAGAGGGATGATCTCGGTCGGCACCTTCGAGCGCTCGAGGCGGGCCGAACGGCTGTCGAAATCGATCGCCTGCGCCTGCGTTGCCGTCTCCACCAGCCCGCTCAACGACCGGCCGACGGCACGTGGCGTGACGAGCAGCGTCGCGACGCCCGTCAATGCCAGTATGGGAACGACGCCGATCAAGGTGACGAATGCAAGCGCCGGCAATACTTTGAGCCATTCGATTTCACCATGGGGTCCCCTGGCCATCTCGACACGCATGTTGATCCACACATTCAAGCCATCATTGTCAAAGCCGCGTTCGGTAGCCGCCATGATCTGCAGCTGGCCGATGGACGTCTCCCGGTTTTCGACCGTGGCATGCACGCCGTTGGCGGCTTCGACCCTGATTCGCTCGATCGTCCACGGAAAGCTCTCGTTGAGAGCGGCGGCCGGCATCTCTCCATATTGGAAGAGTACTCCCTTATGGTCGCGGATCATGAACCAGAGGTCCGGATAGCGCTGCTTCAGCTCTATCACCTCCTGCGTCTCGGCCACCTGCAACTGCCCGTCATCATCCCTTGTAATCTGCTGAGCGACAACGCGAACGGCCTCTTCATTGGCATCTTCCAGCTCCGGATTGATGATCCAGAGCCAGGCAACGAGAAGGACGAAGAAAAGAACAAGAAGAAAGGCCTGCAGGACGATCAGGCGTTTTATCAGTCCCCAGCGTAGCGATCGGCTGCGTTCCGGGTTCATGCCTTCGCCCGGATCAGATAGCCGATGTTCCGCACCGCTCTTATCTCGACCGTGGCTTCGGCCAGAAGCAGCTTCTTTCGAATGCGCGAGATATGCGCATCCAGAGCGTTCGATCCGATTTCGTCCTCAAGGGCGTAAACCGCTTCGATCAGGTTCGGTCTCGTCACGATGCGATTCGGACGGCGCATCAGCGTCTCCAGCACCAGATATTCGCGTCGCGGGAACTCGACGAGCGCGCTGCCGACGACGATCTCATTGGTGCGCGGATCGACGCTCAGATTGCCGAAAGTCAGATATCTGTCGGAAACCGTCGGCCCTCGTCTCTGGAGAGCTCTCAAGCGCGCCAGCAATTCCTCGATCGCGAAAGGCTTTGCAAGATAGTCGTCGGCACCGCTGTCGAGCCCGTCGACGCGGTGATCGACGCTGCCAAGCGCCGTCAGCACGAGGATCGGGACGGGATGCTTGCGCTGACGCAGCGCCGCCACGAGATCCAGTCCTTCGCCGTCAGGCAGGCGACGATCCAGCACGAGGACGTCATAGGTTCCAACGCGGGCCATGGCATCGGCATCCGCAATCGTTCGGACATGGTCGGCGAGCACATCGCGACGCCGCAACGCTTCAAGCAGCGCGCGGGCCATTTCGGGCTCATCCTCAAGCAGCAGAATTCGCAATGACTTTTCCCCAAAGGACGGCGATTGCCATCCTTCGCCCCCACTGACAGCCAAAGATTGCGGCTACATTACACGCAGATTGCGGAAGTGGCATCAGGATGGAGCCAATGGGTCGCAACCAATAAGAAATGACCCTGCTCGAAGCCGGAAACCCCATTCGAGCAGACAATTGAAGCCTTATCGCTGCAGCATGCGCGCCAGCATCCGCCTGATATGATCCTGACCGCCAAAAAAAATCGCCGCAACAACGATCGTTTTGCGTTCCTCGATCGGCAGAAACCAGACGGCTGCCTTGTCGCGCCGCAGGAAACGGATGCCAGGATAGATATCCGGCCGCAATGTTCCGATATATGGGGTCTCGACCAACCGATCGATTTCCCGACGGAGTTCACGAATACGGCTGGCCGCGCGCTCTAGAGCTTCCCCAGACGAGTCTCCAAGATCGAGATAGGCCGCAAACAGATGATCGAAGGTCAGTTCGAAATCGAGATCGGCATCCCTGGAATATTCAAGGCTCCACACGAAGAGCTCGCCGTTTGCGTTCGATCATGCTCTCGATCCGCTCTTCCATGTCCTGAGCCGGAATCTTCGGTCCGTCGACGCGGCGCTGAATGAGCCTGCGCAGCCCTTCCGTCTCGGCCGCTTCCGCTTCCGTTTTCTGTCGCAGCAGTTCCAGGCCCTGCTGGAGAACCGAACTCAGGCTGGAATAGCGGCCCGTCTCGACAAGCGAGCGAGCAAATGCATCCTGCTGATCGGTTAACGATATCGACGACTTGACGCTCACGGGATAATCTCCTTCAGGAGCCTAAGGTGCTACTCAGTCGCACACATGTCAAGACTTCGCGGCGAGACGATTGAAGGCGGCGAGGGATTATTGCCGCCGCTTTGCCACATCGTTGACCCCATCCAAATCCGGCGCCTGTCCATAGCTCATGTTCTTCATCTGCTGGATGACGCGCGCCATTTCCTCGTCGTCAAGAATGGGCGGCTCGCCAAGTGTCAGCGCCTGCACATAAAGGCGGGAGAGGGTTTCGACCTCGATGGCAAGCGCAAGGGCGGCGGCCGGCGTCTTCCCGAGCGAGATCTGTCCGTGCTGACCGAGCAGGCAGGCTAGCCTATCCTGCAGCGCTTCGATCGCAGCATCCGAAAGCGCCTGGGTGCCGAAGGTGGCGTAGCGAGCGCAGCGGATCGTCGTGCCGCCCGCTACACCGGTCATATAGTGAAAGCTCGGAATGGTCTTATGGTGTACGGCGAGCGTGGTCGCATAAACCGAGTGGCAATGGAGCACGCAATCGATATCCTCGCGGGACGCGAGAATATCGCGATGGAATCGCCACTCGGACGATGGCCGGCGCTCGCCCTCGTAGCTGCCATCGAAATACATCTGCACCAGGTCTTTTGGCTGCATCATGTCATAGGGCAGAGAGGTTGGCGTGACCAGAAATCCCTTGGGATTCCGCACCGAAACGTTGCCGGCCGTTCCCTGGTTGATGCCGGATGCGTTCATCCGGCGGCAGATCGCCACCATGTCTTCGCGCAGGGCATTGTCGTCATAAGTCGTCACGATCTCACTCCATTGTCTTGATCTGGGTTTGCCAGCGGTGCCGGTAGGATGAAAGTTCGGGAAGGCTGGAGATATCGGGTGCTTCGGCCGTCAGCGCTGCAGGTGAGGCACGCTTTTCATGGGATGCCAGCATGGCGGCGCCAGTCGCCGTTCCGGTCGTACTGCGGCTGACGAGCACGCGTCGATTATGCAGGAAGGCCGCGACGATGGCGCCATAAAGGGGATCGACGACGAAATTGCCGTCCAGCACGACCGTCTCCGTGGGCGGAAGGTCCTGAATGCAGGCGGCTGTCAGCAGCGCCGAATAGAGCACTGCGAGCGTGAACCGGACGCCTTCCTCCTCCGCAAGCGGGCCTTCGAGACGGCCGCGGTGGGCCGTGCCGGGAAAGAGCCCGTCGTCCAAGCCGAATGTCGGAAGTGCAAAGGTACCTGAAGCCACGATCCTCCGAAGGGCCTGCAACGAGGCGGGACCCGAAGCCTTTGCGGCGACGGTCGAAAATTCCCGACCGCCCATGGTCAGCATACCGGGCGTCGGGTTTCCGAAGACATCGGCATTGCAGGAATGGCCGGGTCGCTCGACGCTGAAATCGACATCGCCGCGATCGCTCAATGCAACGATCCAGGTGCCTGTGGAGACAACGGTAAAATCAGACAGACCGGCCGCCTGATAACGGTATAGATTGGCCGAGGAATCATGCACGCCGCATAGGATACGCGTCGTCGCTTTCAGGCCGCATCGCTCAGCAAGCTCAGGCTTCAACGGGCCGAGCGTTTCCCATGCCCGCCGCATCGGCGGCATGAGACGCTGCCATCCGCGGCTTGCGACGAGCGATGCCGGCCGGCCATCGGCCGATGCCCACAGATGAGATTGCGCCGCCAGACTCGTCACCTCGCTTGCCAGCACGCCGGACAGGCGAAACGCCCAATATTGCGGCGTGGCGAGATAGGCGCTGGCCGCGCCAAAGGTCTCCGGCCAATACATTTCCTGCCACAACATCTGCCGCGCGAGATGCGCCGCGCCCAGCATGATGGCGCTTGCCCTCTCGCGATAGGAGCCGGCAATTGACCTGTACCGCGCATCGACATCTGCGGGGATCGGCTGCTCATAGTCGATCATCGGCATTGCAGCACCCTGTCCGTCGACCAGCACGCCGCCGGACCCATGTGCGCAGGTAACGATCGCGCCTATATCGTGCCTGCGTCCCAGCTCCGTCAGGCTATCGATGAGCCAGTCTTCCAGACTGTCGAGATCGTGATGGCGGTAGGGCGGACCATCCTTCACGATATTCGGCGTCGACAGC
This sequence comes from Rhizobium sp. ERR 1071, assembly GCF_007828675.1. Taxonomy (NCBI): domain Bacteria; kingdom Pseudomonadati; phylum Pseudomonadota; class Alphaproteobacteria; order Hyphomicrobiales; family Rhizobiaceae; genus Rhizobium; species Rhizobium sp. ERR 1071. Next base: position 171,956 of record NZ_VITM01000006.1, read on the forward strand.
GTTTCTAATACGCGGCCGTCATCCGTTGCCGCCGACAGCTTCACATTCGTCTTGCCGATGTCGAAAACCGCAACGATGCTCATTTTGGACCGAAGAAACGTGTCGGCAGCAGCCACATCAGGTAGGGCCGAGCCGTCTGAACCGCAGCGACGAAGATGAGAATGCCGCCCCATATCGCAACAGTCAGGTAATTGCTGAGGCCGAACTGGTTGAAACCAGAGGAGATGACCTGCAGGATCGCCAGCGCCAGCATCAACCCGCCGGCCGTGCCGAAGCCGCCGAAGGGATCGACGCCGCCAAGCACAGCCGCAAGGATCGTTACCAGCAGATAGGATTGCGCATAATCCGCGCTTGCCGAATTGAAGGTTGCCAGCATGACCAGGGCGGCGAAGAAGCAGATCAGGCTCGACATGGCATAGACGCCAACCAGAACCCGGCGCGTATCGATCGCCGAATAGCGCGCCGCCTCAATATTGGAACCTATCATGGCGCAGGCGATGCCGAAGGCGGTACGTCGCAATATGAGGCTGACGATGACAGCAACCACGATCAGCAGCAGGAAGATCAGCGGCACTCCTACTATCGTCGTCGTCCCGATGCGGCTGAAGCCCTCCGGTATGCCAGACAGTGCCATGCCGCGGGTCAGATAGATGCTGATACCGTCGATCAGCGATTTCGTGCCGAGCGTGATGAGGATGGGGTGAACGCCGGTATAGGCAATGAGCGTGCCGGTGATAAGGCCGATGAGCAGGCAGAGCACAAGGCCGACCAGAAGCGCCAGTATGATCACGGCGAGCGCCGCTCCCGTGCCGCTATCAGACGTGATCAGGCTCTGCATGATGAAGGCCATCAGCAGCGCGCATTGGTTGGTCGTCGCGATGATCGCCAGATTGAGGCCGCCCGTAATCAACGGCGCCATCATCGCCAGGGACAGAAGGCCCAGCAGCGGCAGCTGGTACATGAAGGATTGCAGCGTGCCGAGTGAGGCAAAATTCGGAATGAACAGGGAGAAGCCGGCAACCAGAAAGACCAGAAGGACGACAAGCCCGGTGTGGGCACCGGGAATGCCTGTCCGCATACGCGTCATCAGGTCTGCCAGGCTGTTGTTGATGTTATAGAGAAGCGGAGGCTCAGCCATTGGACGACGCTCCCGCGATGATGCGATGGCGGCGGCCCGGTCGCGAGCTGATGACGGTGATCGAGGTCGAGACCAGAATGGTGATGCCGATGACGATCTGGAAGAAATAGGAGGAGACGCCGAGCAGATTGAGCCCATTCTGCAGCACGGCCAGAAGCACGATGCCGAGCAGCACGCCGGGCACGGTGCCGATGCCGCCGGTTAGACTGGCACCTCCAAGGACAGCGGCGGACAGTACCGCAAGTTCCGTATTGTACATGGCGTTGGGCACGCTTTCGCCGACCCGATGGGCCTGCAGCAGGCCGGCAACCGCCGCCATCAGCCCGAGATAGCCATAGGCGACGAATTGCAGCCGGCCGATGTTCATGCCGATGCGCCGTGCAGCCTCCGCATTACCGCCCATTGCGTAGAGCTGCCGCCCGACCGATGAGCGCGTCATCCATGCCCAGGTGAACAGGGTCACCACCACCATGGCGACGATCGGCAACGTCACGCGGACGATATCGCCCGATGCCGTTTCCATGCGCCAGAAGACGATGCGGTTCGTCCACCAATCCGGCAACGTATAAATCGACTTGCCACCGGAAAAATACATCAGCAGCGAGAAACTGACACTCATCATGGCGATCGTGGCGATGATCGATGTGATGCGTACATAATGAACCAGAAGTGCATTCAGGCAGCCCAGGCCAACGCCGATCGCCAGGCCAAAACCAATAACGATGGGCGCGGAGAAGCCGAACTGCGTTGCCAGCAGTGCCGCACAATATTGCGCTACGGAGGCGGTCGCCGCGAAGGATATGTCGATACCGCCCGAAACCAGCACGACGAAGAGGCCCATCGCCATGATCGCCTGCACGGAATAGGTTTCGAGCAGATCGATAATATTGGCGAGCGTCAGGAAATCGCGCGCCGTCAGGGAAAAGACGATCACGACCCCGGCAATGACGGCCAGAAGCCACGCTTCGGGACGCCGCTTCAATTGCACGATAAAGGATGGTCCAGCCGTTTGACTGTGCTCACGCATAGATGCGCTCCTTCATGTTGGCCTCGCTGACGTCACCCGGCACCGCTTCGCCGACGATGCGGCCGGCGCGCATGTGCAGGATGCGATCGCAGGTCGCAAAGAGCTCGGAGACCTCGTCGGAAATGAGGATGATGGCGACGCCCTGGCGCGCCAGTTCGGCCACCACATCATAGATGCCCTGCTTGTTCTTGATGTCGACGCCGACTGTCGGAGAATCGAGGATCAGCACCTTCGGCCGCGTCGCAAGCCACTTCGCCAGCACGACACGTTGCTGATTGCCGCCCGAAAGGGTCTGCACGGCACGATCGGCCGAGGGAACCTTGATGGCGAGCCGCTTGATCCAATCCTCAGCGAGTTGCCTGCGGGATTTATCGGGAATGAGCCCCAGCCGGTTTGCCATGCCCCGCATGATCGCGAGCATGATGTTGTCGCCGATCGACTGCTGCAGGATGACGCCGAGGCTCAGACGATCCTCGGAGACATAGGCGATACCCGCGCGTACGGCATCACGATTGGAGCGAAGCACAAGCTCCCTGCCCTCAAGACGAATGCTGCCGCTTTCGGCCCGATGCATGCCGAACAGCGTCAGTGCAAGCTCGGTGCGGCCCGATCCCAGCAATCCAGAGATGCCGAGCACCTCGCCGCGGCGCAGAGTGAAATCGATATCGGCAAACTCACCACGGCGCGACAGACCATGGACTTCCAGAATAGGCGCCGCCTCACCCATATTGCGGGCAACGATCGCGTGATCGATATCGAGCCCCGTCATCAGATGAGCGATCTTCTTTTCATTCATTTGATCGGCGGGCCAGGTGCCGACCTTGCGGCCGTCGCGCATGACAGTGACCCGCTCGGCGATCTCGACGACTTCGTCGAGCCGGTGGGAAACGAAGACGACGGCGATACCGTCCGCCTTGAGCCGTCCGACGATCCCCAAGAGGCGGTCGACCTCGGCCCGCGTCAGCGACGCTGTCGGTTCGTCCATGAAAATCAATCGCGCCTCGGCTGCCAGGCCGCGTGCGATCGCGACGATCTGACGCTCGGCCACCGAAAGATCGGAAACCACGAGATCGAGGTTGAGCGCAAAACCAAGCCTGGTAAGGACAGCGCTTGCCTTCTCCCGCATTCGCTTCCAGTTGACCGGTTTTACCAGCCGGTCGAGATGACTTTCGATGGCGATATTTTCAACAACGGACAGGTTGGGAAACAGAGACAGGTCCTGGAAAATCACCTGAATTCCCAGAGCCTTGGCGCGTGCTGGATCAAGCGGAAGAACCGGCCTTCCCTCGATCTCGATCATACCCGCCGAAGGCGGATGCACGCCGGCTACGGCCTTGATGAGGGTCGACTTGCCGCAGCCGTTTTCGCCGACCAGGCAATGAATCTCGCCGGACCGCACGTCCCAGTCGATCTCTTCCAATGCCCGCACGCCGCCGAACCGTTTGGACAGTCCGGTCAAACGCAGAAACGGAATTTCATCGCTCATCGATCCACTCCGATTGCCATGAATCGGCCGGCGGCGGCTTGAAGCCTGCCGCCGGCCCTCGGGAGGAACTGTCAGAACTTTTCCGCTTCTCTTCTCATCGCGGAAAAGCTCTATCCTCTTGGTTCCTTACGCATTCCGGACGGAAAACCGCTGCGCACTTTTCCTGGAAATGCTTTAGAGACCAAGCGCTACGAGCCGGTCGATATTTTCCTTATCGAGCGACTCGAGCTTCTGGGCCTGGATGAGTTTCTTGTCTGGATAGACACGCACCTTCCCGACGCCGGTCAGCTCCATATTGTCGGTGGGCTCCTTGCCAGCCGCCAGCAGGGAGGCGAGCTGAACGAAGATTTCGCCCGCCGTCATCGGATTCCAGATGAAGCCACCGCGGATGGTGCCGGACTTGACGTATTTGACGCCCTGCCCCGGAGAGAAGCCACCGACGAGCGCGATCGACTTCGCCTTTTCGCGATCGTCGAGAACGCGCGCCGCACCGATCGGACCTTGCGAGCCGAATGTCAGGATGCCCTTAAGATCCGGATGAGCGCGAAGCTGGTCCTGCGTGGTCTTGATGCTGTCATCCAGGCTCTCGGCCACGCCGAAGCGGTCGCCGAGCATTTCCATCTTCGGGTACTTCTGCTTCTGATAGGCGATCGCGGCATCGGCCCAGGCATTATGCAGGGGAACCGTCAGCGATCCGACATAGACGATATATTTGCCTTCTTCGCCCATCTGCTTGGCAAGCAGGTCCATATGGGCCTGGCCATAGCCTTCGATGGTTGTCAGCTCGAAGTCCCAATCGGCTTCCTTCTGGTTCGGCCCTTCATGGGCCAGCACCTTGATGCCTGCGGCCCGCGCGCGGCCGAGAACGGGATCGAGGGCAGCGGAGTCGTTCGGCACGATGCCGATGACAGCGACCTTGCGGGCGATCAGATCTTCGATCGCACGCACCTGCTGGGCGGCATCGGCCTGCGTCGGCCCGACCATCCAGGCATTGGCCTTGTATTCCGGTGCCGCCTTCTTGATGCCGACTTCCATGGCATTGAACCATGGAATGCCGCCAATCTTGACCACGACGCCGACTTGCGGCTCGGCCGCCTGTGCGACGCCGATCGTGCCGCCCAGAGTGCCGGCGACGACAGCTCCACCTATTCCGACGAGTAGGGTTCGTCTTGTAACTTCCATTTTTCTCCTCCCAGTTTCGTGTTACCCGCCTCCTCAAGCGGGCTCCGCGGCGTCGAACCGCGGATCTCGACGGCGCAGCGCAGGCGCCGCGTAACCGGCTTTCCTCCGGAGCCGGTCATACGTCGCAACAACAGCGCCCAGGCCTGCTCGGCCATTTCCTCAACGGGCTGGCGCACCGCCGTAATGCCGGGTGCGACCAGCCTCATCCATTCCATCTCGTCGAAGCTCGCAAAGGCGAGATCGCCAGGCACCGAAAGCCCGATCTCCGCCATGGTGCGGTACGTCAGAAGCGTCGTGCCGTGGTCGAGCGAAAACAGCGCGCCAGGCAAAGGGCGCTGACGCAGACGCCCCTCAAGGCGCTGCGCGCCATTGGCATCGTCTATGCCGATTTCCAGCATTTCGACATGCATACGGCCGGCCGCAGCGCGCACGCCCTCCCAGCGTTCGCGAACATTGGTGATCGAAAGGCTGCTGCCCAGAACCAGGCAATCACCATAACCCTGCCTGTCGAGATGGGCGGCGATCGCGCCGGCAGCCGGGCCATTGTCGACTGCGATCAAATCGAAGCCGGCCGCGTCGGGTATACGGTCGGCCAATACGACCGGCGCAAAGAAGCCGTTCGGCAAGCGTTCCGCAAAGGCGCCATCACAGGGGATGACAATCAGGCCGGCCGGACGCCATGAGCGGATCTTGCGCAGCCGGTCGGCCTCTTCCTCGGCATTGTTGCGCGCGGAGACGACCACCAGATCGTAATCGTCGAGGCGCGCCAGATGCTCCAGCGTGGAAACGAAGGAGGCAAACATCGGATTGGTGAGATCCGGCACCACGACACCGGCAAGCTGTGCCTTGCGCGAGCGCAGCCGCGATGCGCCGAGATCGACGACATAGCCAAGCTCACGCACCGCGTCGTTCACGCGCCTGGCGAAATCCGGAGAGACCGTGGGTTTGCCATTGAGGACGTTCGAAACGGTCGCTACCGAGACGCCTGCTTTGTCGGCCACCATCTTGATGGAAGGGGTTCGCGATTTCGACATTCTGCCCTCCCTTCAACAATCTCAGATTGATAATACGAAAATCCTGGTGAAACGTTTTATTGTAAGCTATACCAGCATAGATGCGGTGTCAACGTGAGCGTTTCTAAGTATAAAACGATTCATGTCTTTCGCATTGCAGCAATGTTTTTTTTGCATCCACGAAATCGGGAGGACGAGCATGAACAAACTGGGAGTTCACGCGCTGGTATGGGAGGCCGGCTGGAGCCGCGACGAATGCGCCCGCGCAATCGCAAACAGCGCCGAGGTGGGTTACGATTTCATCGAGGCACCAGCGCTCGACCCAAGCCTGATCGATCCGGAATTCACCCGCCGGCAGCTGGAGAAAAACGGCATCGGTATTAACTTCTCGCTTGGTCTCGATTTTGAAACCGATATCTCAAGCGGCGACAAGGAGAAGGGTCGGCGCGGCAAGGAAAGGCTGGAACAGGCGATCGCCGTCTGCCGCGATTGCGGCGGCGAATATATCGGCGGCATTCTGCATTCCGCTTTCGGCAAATATAGCGAGCCGACGACAGCTGCCGGCGTCGCGCAATCGGTCGACATCCTGCGAGAGGTGGCCGAGACGGCGGCGAAAAGCAACATCACGCTGGTTCTGGAGGTGGTAAACCGCTACGAATCCAACGTGCTGAACACGGCCGCCCAGGCCGTGGAGATGTGCAAGCGCATCGGCATGCCGAACGTGAAGGTGCATCTCGATGTCTATCACATGAATATCGAGGAATCCGATATTCAGGCCGCCATTCTCGAAACCGGCGATTATCTCGGCTATTTCCATACCGGCGATTCCCATCGCGGCTATATGGGCTCGGGCACGATCGATCTTACCGGCGTCTTCAGGGCTCTCGTCCGTTCCGGCTACCAGGGGCCGATCACTTTCGAATCCTTCTCCTCTCGCGTTGTCGGCCAGCCGCTCGAAGGCATTCTCGGCATCTGGCGCAACCTCTGGGATGATGGCCGCGACCTTGCCGAACATGCGCTGATGTATACGAAGGCGCAGCTCAAGGCCGCGCAGGAGGCCCAGCGTCAAAGCCAGCAGCGCAGCCGTCTTCCGTGATACGGCACTCCATCGTGCCGAAGCATCGGCTCGCGCCTATCGAGGGAGCCGATTTCCCTCAGGCAGAAATCGCCTTGCTTTGAAGCGGCGCCTGATGAACGACGATGCGCGCGTGGTATGGAATGCGTTCGTAGAGGTCGATGACGTCCTGATTGATCAGGCGAACACAGCCGGACGACGCTGCCTTGCCGATCGAGCGCCATTCCGGTGAACCATGCAGACGATAGAGCGTGTCCTTGCCATTCTGGAAGATATAGAGCGCGCGGGCACCCAGCGGATTCTTGATTCCCGGGTCCATGCCACCATTGGCAACCGAATATTTCGCGAGTTCCGGCTTGCGGGCAATCATGTCGCCCGGCGGCTTCCAGCGCGGCCAATGCTGGCGCCAATGGATGATCCCTTCGCCCTGCCATGCAAAGCCGTCGCGGCCGATGCCGACACCGTAGCGCATGGCCGTGCCGCCGCGCTCCACGACATAGAGAAATCTCGACGCCGTATCCACGACGACCGTACCGGGCGCCTCGCCGGTCGGATCAGGAACGCGCTGCCGATAAAACTTCGGGTCCAGCTTTCGGTAGGGAACCGCCGGAATGACATGACCGCCATCGACCACGGAGGCATAGCGTGCTTCGAGTTCGGGATCGGGTGTGACGACGCTCTGAGGTTCCGACGCCACGGGAACGACAGGTGGCGTACGAACCGGAGCTGCAATGGGAGTTGGAACCGGGGCGGTGGTGGCACAGCCCGCAAGCGCTGCCGTCGCAGAGATAGACCCCAGCATGAAAGCCCGGCGGGAAAGAGTCTTTTCATTCTTGTTTGAGCGCATTCCTATCCTAACAAACCCCGCATATTGATATCGCCTCTTCGACGGATGAGACCGAAAGAGGCGACATGTCTCATCATTAAGTGGTGATGACCTCATAGCCACTCGGGACCTGTGATGACAAGTTCGCCAATACCATGACCCTGCAAACTCAATCGACGAGTGTGGGCCAGAAGCCACAGCGATCTTGTGTTTCCGCGAGTTTATTGGGCGCTTGCCGCCTTACCGATGCGCAAACGTGCTGATTGCACGGAGGCACTTGCTCGCCGCGACATTGCGATATGTATCGGCTAGATATTGAAGGAATGGCTGGACAGGACATTGTATCCCATGTCCTGCCAATCCTCATGCCGGGCTGCAAGTGGTTTCTAAAGGTTCCGCGAGGATTCGCCTCCGGATTGATTTTGCTGGCGGGATTTGCGCTCGTCATGCAAGGTCAGATCTCGCCTTGCCCGCGCGCTCGCAGCTTCGATAGGCCCTGCCCTCCCTTGCTCGGCAATGACAGCCCGCGCCCGCTCGATATCGACCATATAGTCACGGGCCAACGGCAGAGCGGAAACGTTCTTCGTCAGTTGCAGTTGCCAGTTCATGTGACCCATACGCCGGAAGGCAAGCTCGGACCCGACAAGATAGAATTCGAACATCCGACAGAACCGCTCGTCATAGAGTTTTGCCAGGGTGCTTCTGTTCTTCATGAAGCGGTCGCGCCACTGCTCGAGCGTCTTGGCATAATGGAGGCGCAGGATTTCGATGTCGGTCGCCCAGAGACCGGATTTCTCAACCACGGACAGGACCTCGGAGACCGCCGGCGAATAGCCGCCAGGGAAGATATATTTCGCGATCCACGGATTCGTGCTGCCGGGACCATCAGCCCGACCGATTGCATGGATCAGCGCGACACCGTCCTCCTTGAGCACGGAGCAGATCTTGTCGAAGAAAGTCTTGTAATGGTTGATGCCCACATGCTCGAACATGCCGACCGAGACGACGCGGTCGACCGGACGCGTCCAGGAGCGATAATCCAGCAGTTCGAACGTGACCATATGCTCCAGCCCGGCATCCTTCGCGCGGGCTCGTGCGGCCAGCAATTGCTCTTCCGAAAGCGTAAGACCCGTCACCCGAGCACCGAACTCCCTGGCGAGATAGAGCGCCATGCCGCCCCATCCGCAGCCAATGTCCAGAACCTCGAGGCCCGGGCGGTCGAGCATGAGTTTCGATGCGATATGCCGCTTCTTCTTGAGCTGTGCCTCCTCCAGGGTCTCGTCGCCGACCGGGAAATAGGCGCAGGAATATTGCCGGTCTTCATCCAGCATCAAGGAGTAGAGCCGCGCATCGAGATCGTAATGATGCGCGACATTGCGCTTCGAGCGACCGGCGAAATTCAATTGATCGAGATTTCGGCGCAGCCAGCGGACCTTTTCCATCAGCTTCTCGAAGGGATGGCTCCCGCCTTCCATCATGTTGAGGGCGAGCAAGTCCACCATCTCGTAAAGATCGCCGGAAGCCGGTTCGACTTCCCCGTCCATATAGGCCTCGCCCAGCGCCAGAGCCGGATTGAGGAGCAGACGGCGTTTTGCACGGGCGGTGTTGATTTTCATCGCTGCACGCGGTTCCGATCCCGTACCGAAACTGCGCGTGGAACCGTCCGGAAAAGTGACCGTGAGCGTTCCGATTTTGATCAAGCGGGAAAGAGCTGCTTCTAGGAACATGACAACTACCTGTTTATCGTTTCCTTGACGGTGATCTCCTGGCCTGAGGGGTGGCGAAGAATCCCGTACCGGTATCGAAAGCGTACTACTTAATCTGGTAAAATATCCAGATCATTTGCGACATCAAGGTTGAGTAAGCTCAAACGCGCCTACAAGGATGCTCGCCCCCTCCGCAGGATCACTGCTTCGGCTATATATAGCCAGCCGGCTGCCGGAATGTGAGACCTCTCCCGGCGGCAAAGGGTGCGCGACAGCCGAATGCAAGCCGTATAGCATCGCCTCTGCCGAGCAGCATTACGCGGAGGGAATGCACTCCGACGCGGGACACACCTACCAGCAGGTGAAGCCGGCGTCCACGTTGACGATCGCGCCTGTCATCAGGCTGGCAGCGCCCGATGCAAGGAAGAGAACCGCGCTGGCGACTTCCTCTGGCGTTCCCATCCGCCCCATCGGCGTATCGGCAAGCCAGACCGGAATGCGTTCATGATTGGCCTCGACCGCCATCACCATAGGCGTTTCAATATAGGTAGGAGCCACGGCATTCACCCGGACGCCATGCTCCGCCCATTCCGCCGCCATCGACCGTGTGAGATGATGGACCGCCGCTTTGGAGACGTTGTATGGCGTCTGTGGTTGCGGCCTATTGCAGATGATTCCAGACATCGAACCGAGATTGACGATGGCGCCGCGTTTTTGAGCAATCATGTGGCGGCCGAAGGCGCGCGAGCACCAGAACACGCCATTGACATTGACATCCATCATTCGCAGCCAATCGGCGTCGCTGACATCCTGCGAGGGTATGCCGCTCTGACCGATCCCAGCATTGTTCACCAGGATCGTCGCGGCACGGCCGCCATCGACGAGTTTCGTGGCGATCGCCTCCATTCGCGCGGAGTCCGTGACATCGCCGATCCGTACATCGATGTCGTAACCCTTCTCTCGTAAAGCGAGAGCTCCCCGTGCGTCGGCCTCGTCACGCTCGATGACGACGACTGCAGCGCCAGCTTCAGCCAGTGCCTCTACGCAGCAAAGGCCGATGGCGCGGCCACCGCCCGTAACCACAGCCCGCTCGCCATCGAGCCGGAATTTCTCCTGATAACCCATGGCTTTGCTCCTCAAATATCGAAGGCGCTCGGCAGAACCACGACGTCGCGGATCGTCACGTTGCGCGGACGTGTCAGCATGAACATGATGGCATCTGCGACTTCCTTGGGCTCGATCAAGGCGCCGGCCTCCTTGGCCTTGCGCAGGTTTTCTTCGGGCCAGTCGGCGAGCAAGGCACTGATGACCGGGCCCGGAGAGACAGAACCGACTCGAACACCGCTCTTCAGAAGCTGGCGCCGCATGGCCTGGACAAAGCTGGTCATTGCCCATTTCGAGGGCGAATAGACGGGCTCCCAAGGAATGGCCGAATGGCCTGCGACCGAACTCGTGACGATGATATCGCCCGTACCGCGCCCGATCATATGCGGCGCGACGGTACGGACATTCTTGATGACGACATTGACGTTGAGGTTAAGCATCCTGTCTATGGCGTCGAGATTGGCTTCCACCAGGTCACCGCCAATATAGGTGCCGGCATTCGCATGAAAGATGTCGAGATGATCGACTTTGGCAAGGATGCCCTCTAGCAGCCCGGCGCACTGCTCCGCGTCGAGCAGATCGACGACCAGCGGAATGGCAAGTTCGCCCAGGCGCTCGCACACCGATGCCAATGCTCTCTCATCGCGATCGATCAAGACGACCTTCGCTCCCGCCGCAATCATGGCCTCGCTCGAAGCGAGCCCGATCCCCGATGCCGCACCGGTCACCGCGGCGATTTTCCCCTTCAATTCGTCCATGGTCTCCTCCTCCTTGGATTAAAACAGCTATCATTTACCGGCACTGCAGACCGGGTATTCATTGGCAAAGCTCGAGACAGTCTGCGAGATCCACAGTGCGATCAGGTCAATCGCGCCTATGGAGCGGCCGTCGTCGAACCACCTGGACCTCCAAGCCCGCCCCTTCGACGGAACGGATCCGCATCAGGAACGTCTTTCCGTGGTTGCGATGAACGCGTCGAGTTGCTCTCGGGTGCCGGCCCCCTCCATCGGACCGACGACTGTGACATTGCGGGCACCCGCAGCAGCCGCATAGGTCAGGGCGTCTGCTGCCGGCATGCCGAGCCGTCGGCAAGTGAGGTAGGCGCCACCGAAGCAATCGCCAGCACCCGTCGGATCGATTTCCGCGACGATGAAGGCCGGCGCATCGATGCGCTCGCCTTCCCTGCTGTAATAAGTCGCGCCATCAGCCCCACGCTTCAGCACGATTTCCTTGACGCCGATTTCAAACAGGCGGCGGATCGCATTGGTTTCGCCCTCGACGCCGGCCGCGCGCTCAAGCTCCTCCCCGGAGGGCAGCAGCAGATCGGCCATAGCCACAAGCCGGGCAAACCGGCGTTCGGTCGCCTCGTCGAGCTTGAGTTCCTTGCGAATGTTCGGATCGACGGAAAGCGTGCCGCCGCGGGTCTTGACGATATCGACGGCCTTGTCGATCACCTCACACGCGCTCGGAACGGATAGCGCCGAACCCATCACATGCAGGTGTCCGGCACGGTCGATGAGATTGCTGACGCCTTCGCTCCAGCCAAAGCGAGCAGCCGCTGACGTCGCGATATTATAGACGAAGTCGCGGGAACCGTCCTCGCGGTAGCGAACGAAGGCGCTGCCTGTCGGATAATCCGGGTCGATGGATATTGCCGAGATATCGACGCCATCGCCCTTGAGCCTTTCGAGGTTCACGCGGCCGAAATCATCGGTGCCGACGGCGCCGATCATTGCTGCGCTGCCGCCAAGTCGCCCGCACTGGGAAATGAAGATCGCCGGGGCGCCGCTCGCAAACGGTCCGACGAGCGGTTGTGCCTCCATGAAACCATTGCCGACCGTCGTGGCGACGATTTCCACAAGGATTTCCCCGGCGCAGACCGTTGGGCCAAGCTGGTCGGGTGCCAGTATTGAACGCATTGCAATCCTGCTTTCGATACCTGTTGTTCTCAATCCGCGACGGCGTGTCGTTGCGCTCCATCCTCATCGCAAGACTGATTGTTTTCCAGCAAAGAAATACTGGCGAAACATATATGCCGCGTTGAGCGTCGGACCAGAAGCATTCTTCTCTTTCGTGGCGATTTCAGCATTCGCAATGAATTCAAGCATGATTCCAGCTGCTTGCGGGCGCGACCCTTCGACGCGGCAATTATGGGTCGCCGGAACAGACGCCGTGAAATTCGGCGGCTTGCGCTGTTTGCGGATGCCTCCGCCCGGCGAGAAATTCGGTTCGCTTCGGATAGAACGCTGCATTTTCATGTTGACCCCCGCCGCATTCGCATCTTCGATCGGCAAACAGGCAGGAGATCGAAAGAGGAAGTTCCGATGAGTTTCGAAGGCAAGAGAGTGATCGTCACCGGGGCAGGCAAGGGCATCGGTCGAGTGACGGCGGAAATGCTGATAAAGCGCGGCGCACATGTCGTGGCGCTGACCAGAAGCGCAGCGGACGTCGCTTCCTTGCGCAATGAACTGGGTTGCGAAGCCATTCAGGTCGATCTTGCCGACGCCGACAGAACACGTGAGGCAGCAATCGCTGCGCTTCCGGCAGATTATCTTGTCAACTGCGCAGGCACGACCGAGCTGCAGCCGTTCCTTGAGACCACGGTCGAAGCCTTCGACCATCTGCATGCGGTCAACACCCGCGCGCCGATGATCGTGGCCCAGGAATTCGCTCGCTCATTGATCGGCAGAGGCCTTCCCGGCGCAATCGTCAATGTCTCCTCCATTGCCGCATTTATCGGCATACCGGATCATGCGTCCTATTGCGCATCGAAGGGCGGCCTGGACGGCCTGACGCGCGTGATGGCCAGGGAACTGGCGCCCAAGGGTATTCGCGTCAACGGCGTGCACCCGACGGTGACGCTGACACCGATGGCGGTCAAGGCATGGAGCGATCCCGAAAAGGCAGCACCCATGCGCGATCGCATTCCGGCCGGCCGCTTTGTCGAACCGGCAGAGGTTGCGGAGGTAATCCTTTTCTTACTTTCCGACGCGGCGGCCATGGTGAACGGCATCTCCATGCCGATCGATGGCGGCTATATGATCGCCTGAGATCATATCCACGGCATCCTGATAGAGATCAAACACCCGATGGAAGCCGCCGAAGAGGCTGAGATATTCGACGGGGAGCTGATGCTATGGAACGCCTGGAAGGCTTGGCATCAGGCTGCCGCCTCATAGATCAGATCTGGCGCGACGATCCATTCTCCCTTCCTGAGCGTCAGGACGTCGAGCCTGCCTTCGCGATCCCGGACGGCAATGCCGACGAACCGGTAGCGGCTGCCGTTTCTATCCACGACGGCAGCCGAAATAGGTTTGCCGTTGACATAGCCGACAACAGGGCCTTCCTCCCTTGTTGCGGAAAGCATGAAATATTCGTGAGGAATGTTCCGACTGACCATCAGCTCCGATCCCCACGCTGAAGGGTCAGGCCCACACTCGCCCCAGCACCTTTCTGCGCGCGCGTGCGCTCACGCGTCGCTTGCTCAAGAGAGGATTTCGAGCGCGGACGCCTGTTCTTCTTGATCTCGACCACGAATGGCTTTCGCTGCGGCCGCATTATCCGTCCTTTCGACTTTTGATTCATTTTAATTGAAGACACATTCGACCTGGCCGAGCGGCCCGAAGTCGACGGCCAAATGCTGGCCGGCGCAGACCTGGAGGACCGCAGTGCAGGAGCCGGTCGCCACGATATCGCTCGGCTCGAGCCGCCTGCCATTTGCCGCAAGCGCCGCGGCAAGCCACGCAACCGCGTTCAGCGGATTGCCCATGACCGCCGACGAGCTGCCGGACACCATGGTCTGCCGAAACAGAAACGCCGTGACCTCGATTCTCGAAAGAGCGCCGATGTCCACATTTGCGGCATGGTCGCCGCAGAGCGTCGCGACATGCAGGCCAAAATCCGCAATCGCAGCGTTTGCGCCGGCAAACGCTCGCCGCGTCCGGCGGCCGACGACCCCGATTGCAGGGCGGCAGCTCATGACCGCCTCAGCCACGCTATCGAGGGAGATTTGCTCGCCCTCGTCCGGAAATGGCCTCAGCATCGTGAAAACGAACTCGCTTTGTATTCCAATGGTTCCCGGCGGCAGACGGAAGCTTTGCGCCCTCTTTTGCAGGGCGGAAGACGGAATTTCTGAATAAATCGGCCCCTTAAGGCCGAGCGTCCGGCAAGACAGATCGCTCGTTCCCACAATCGCATAGCCCTTGCGCTCAAAGCCGAGTGCATCCTGCGCCGCGGCTTGGATGTCGTAAGCCTCATCTTCAGAGACGATCAGATCGAGCGGAAGATCGCAAAGTTCTTCGTGACGGCGACACTTCGCCAGAAGATCGGCTGTGGTATCCTTCAATTCGAAATACATCTTCGCGCTCCAATCTCGACAACTGGCTTTCACGCGAAAATGGCTCGACACGCATAGCCGTTCCATTCGGCGCAATGCGCGAAAAGATTAAAATCTCATAGTGATTGCTTTTTCTCGTTGAATGATATGTGGCATCCCGTCGTTCCGTGCCTTACCGCTGCCGCTTTGGCTGAGACCGCCAGGCGGCGAAGCGACGCTCGAAGTGGAAGCCGTATCGGTCAGGAGACTGCGGCAAGGACGCGGACGTCATGGCATCGAACAGCATAATAGGTGCGCGGTCCGAGAGCATCGAGCCGCAGCCGCTATGGCTTCAAAGCCGACATAGCCATATTGGATGCCATCGGCCGCAGCGTTTCAGATCGTCCTGCTGGCTATGACGCCAGGGTCCGCTCAGGATTTCTTGCGCGCGGCCTGAAGGCAATCCATCCACACCGCGACCGGGCAAGCGCAGGCGGATTCTGCCGGATCGTACAACGGGACCAACCAGTACCGGCAGAGCACCGAATGCACGATCGAGGCCGACGCTAAGGAGAATCGACCCGCCTGTCTGCGTCCATTTTTGAACGCACCTATGTTGTTTCGCTCCTCTGTTCACGGCATCCGGGAAAGGAGGTAACGGAGTTTTGGCGCGAATAGGAGAAGCGGATAAGGTAGCGGGATCCAGCGAAATTGACCGTCCTCGTTCCGGGAGGCGCCCTTCCCCAGGATTTTGATGACCTCAATCATGTTTGAGGTCGCCGCGCAGTGTATCTTTCGGCATGATCGGCTGGAAAATCGCTGCCAATCCTTCACGAACCGATCAATGCTCTTCATTCCATTTCCATTTGTCGTCGCCATTTTGCTCGTCGTTCTCTTTGCAGCCGTAAAGGCTCGAGACGATGAAGCACCACCCAATTTGCCTTTCCAGACACTGATCCTTCTCAGTGCGTTTCAATCCACGCTTTCCGGTCTGCGATGGGGCTATGCCGTTCAGCCCGCCATGTATATCATGCCGGTGGCGGCCGCGATGGTGGCGCCACTTGCCTATCTCGGCGTCTCGAGACTGGTGCGCAAAAGCTCGCTCTCCCCACTTCAGCAGATCTGCCTGCATGCGCTGCCGGCCGGGCTCATTATCGTGCTGATCGCGGTGTGGCGCGACGCGATTGATATCGCCATCGTACTGATCGACATCGGCTATGCCGCGGCGATCCTGCTTCTCATGCGTTCGGGCACGGACGCGCTTCGCCTCGCGCCATTCGAAAATGCCGGTCCGACCTATCGGGCCGTCCTCTTTGCTGCCGGCGCTCTTCTTTTATCGGCGATGGTCGATATCTTCATCTGGCTGGACTTCGCCTGGGCCGGTGGTGAATATGCGTTGAAGGTCATCAGCCTCGGAAATCTCGTGGGACTGGCCATCCTGGCCACAGCCGCCGCTGCAGCCAGCCGCAGCCACGCGCCCGTCGACAAGGGAGGGGCTGTCCAGCCGCCTGAAATCCTGCAGGACACCCAGACGCTTGATGCCGTACAGACGCTGATGAAGGAAAGACACGCCTATCGCGATGTCGATCTCAATCTCGACCGGCTGGCGCGCAAGCTTGCGATTCCCGCCCGGCAGATTTCCACAGCCATCAACCGCGCGACCGGCAAAAACGTCTCGCAATATGTCAACGAGTACCGGATCGCGGAAGCTTGCACGCTGCTGGCCGAAACCGGGAAGCCGGTGACGGAAATCATGTTCGATGTCGGCTTTCAGACCAAGTCGAACTTCAATCGCGAGTTCCGGCGCGTCACTGATACCACACCGCTCGAATGGCGCGACAGGTCGCGCAGGTCCGTCAAGTCCACGGCCGCACCACAGGCTGAGTGAATCGCGCTCGGGCACAATCCGGAACGTGTTTAACCTCTCTCCAATCCGGCCGGCATGGCTTTAACCAGTTTTTAATCATCAAGTTGAAGCAACCGCCATTCCCGGATAAAGGGAGGATATCGCTTCCTCCGTCGTTCCGTGGATAGCAAATTGACAATGGAAAATTTGCTTCAATTGCTTGATTTCATGGAGGAGTACACCGATCGCATCCTTCCGGTCGCGTTCCTGTTGCTCGCCGCAGAGATCATCTTTCCGAAGTCTCGCTATACCTATGTATCGAGACTTCGCGGCGCCATCTTCTGCGTGACGAACATCCTCATAACCAAGGCAAGCCTGACACTCTTCTACTGGTTTTGGGCGGGCATCGGCATAAAGCCGCTGTTTGCAATCGACCTAACATTCCTCTCGAAGTTTTCGAACGCATGGCCACTCCATCTGCTGGGCGCCATAGCTGCTTCTTTTCTCGTTCTGCAGGTCAGCGAGTTCTTCTACTATTGGTTCCACAGGCTACAGCATAGCAATAGCTTCTTCTGGCGCTTCCATGCCGAGCATCATTCGCTCGAGGAAATGAGCGCCTTCAACAGCAACCACCATTTCAGCGAGGAGATCTTCAGGATTCCGTTTCTGATCATTCCCGTCTCGCTGCTCTTCGATTTCAAACAGGACTATGTTCCCTGGATCTGGGTGTTCTTCGTGCGCTGGCAAGGCTATTTCGAGCATAGCTCGACGCGACTGAATCTGGGCTGGGTTCGTTACGTCTTTCCCGACAATCGCTTTCACCGTATTCACCATTCGGTCGAGCGACAGCACTTCAACAAGAATTTCGGCAGCGGCTCGGCGATCTGGGACATTCTGTTCGGGACCGCCTATTATCCGAAGGCCGCGGAATGGCCCGATGTCGGCTTGCCCAATATCCGGGAGCCGCAAAACTTGACCGAATTTCTCGTCCGACCGTTTCGACGCGGCAGGCATAGCTAGAACGCAGGCTGTTTCAATTCCAGGATTTTCCTCACGCTTTCAGCCCAATGCTCGGTCTAAAAACACGCCTCCGTTAGAATTTTAGATAAACCTAAAAGCGGTCATCAAGACCACGGCTCTACCATCGACGTGTCTGGCCGAACAAGGTTCGGCGGCACCATGACAGTGCCAAGGCATCCTGGAATGGGTTTCGCCTCAGACGATTGCACTTTTGAATGGGGAGTCCCGAAGGGGACAAAGTGCTCAATGCCTCTATCAGCATTTCTTCGTCGCCGTGCAGCGATGGCGGTCCGCGTGCATGACACCTTATGTACATTCATCGACGGCACGATTGTCGCCCGGGCGGATAATTGGCGCCCAGTTCGCGATAGCGACGATACGCGCCGCGCGCTCGGTCATACCTCATATCGTGGCGAATTGGTGCCGGTCTACGATCTGGCGACGAAGATGGGCAACAAGCCCTCAAGGAGCTGTGAAATCGCCATCATCAAGACGACTGGCGGCTACGTCGCATTTCTGATCGACGAATTCATCGGCAGCACGTCGGCGGCGAGCGAAGCCATCCGCCTTTCGGAACTCGACATTTTTGGCCGCGAGCGTGTAGCCGTATAGCGTCGCTTTCCCGATGCCAAAGAAGGCGGCTGGGAACGCGCTTCCGCAAGCCATGAAGAAAGTCATCTCTTCGCAGGAGCCACCTGCCGCACTTCCTGTACACTATGACCAGCCGCGGCCAAATTCCGGAACAGATTTTCAACATGGCGCACGACTGAAGCCATGCACGCCTTTATGTCTCAGCAATAACGGCCAATCTCGGAAATATTTTCTCCATACTTCACTTAAATTGGCAGATCCAGCAATCGCAAGGGGCTTCGTTACCAGATATTGTCGATCAAGGTACTAGACATTCGGAATTCGACGGACATAAACTTGATAGATGAACGCGTGCCAGAAAAAGAGAGCGATCATAGCCTTGATCTCAACCGGAACGGCCACGTCGATGCTGACGGCTCTCCCTTGGATATGGAGCCGATGAATGCTGTATGATCCAAACATATCCCGATCGCGCTGGCCGCTGCCGTTTCGCCGGCAGTCATGGGAGACATTGGTTGGTTTGGTCTCCGTAATCCTGCTGGTCGGGATCATATGTACAAACCTGCCGAGCACCTGGACCACGGAGCGAAACGTATCGGTGGCTTCTTCGAGCCGCGCCGCACATTGACGGATTGAGATCGCTCCGCCGTGAATGTGCGGCGATCGCAAGCCTTTGTCGGATTGACTTCCTGTATTCGTCGACATCCAGTAGCCGGTTCCGGTATTTGCGAACAGAGGGCTGCAGGCAGTCAATCCCTGTATTCCATCACCGGAATCAGCTTTGAGCGTGATGAATTTCCACATATTCCCGATGAAGACCGTCCGCGTGAGCCTTTGGTCCAGTGCATCGCGCGACCCTCGCCCCAATGTCACTCGACTGAAGCCCATGGAAAGGAACCGACTGCGCCGAAGCTCTGTTTTACCGACAGCTCCGTCAATGACGGACGAAGAGAAGGTGAAAGGAGATTCTGATGAAAACGAAAGTACTTAGTATTGCGGCACTCGCGCTAGGCCTGACCGCCGGATGTGCCTTTGCCCAATCGTCGACCGTCACCGGCGCTGCAGGTGGCGCGGTTACCGGAGCCGTTGTCGGTGGTCCGGTCGGGGCCGCCGTGGGCGGCGTGGCTGGCGCCATTGTCGGCACCGCCATCGATCCGCCGCCTCAGAAGGTGGTCACCTATGTCCGCGAACAGCCCTTGCCTGAAGAGGGCACGGTTGTCCACGAGAGAGTGGTCGTCGGCAGGTCTCTGCCGGATACGGTCGTTGTTCGCACAGTTCCGCAGAATCCGCGATATGCCTATGCAGTCGTCAACCACGAGCGCGTGATCGTCGAGCCTTCCTCACGCAAGGTTATCCAGATTCTGAACTAATCGTCGTGGGGAGCGGGAAGCCGCTCTCCACCCTTCCCCCTGTTCCCCATGGGCGACCGAAACGAGAAAGCGGCCGGTCTGCAGCGCTACCCGAAGCTCCGAGTTTTTCACAGTGGCTTCCACAGGCTGCACCCCCTTGCGCACCATATTCTAAACTTGGCCGCCTGCATCACGCAGCAAATTGCCTATCGCCGGATCGAGCAGCGTCTGGGGCGGAAGGCCCGACCCGGCGATAGAGCCGGTGGGCGGACCGGCTAGGGAAAGGCGTGCATCGACGCCAAACTCGTGAACCCAAACTTGTGAGCGATGATCGCAGAAACCTCGTGTCGCAAAGTGCCCGGCGACCGGCATGCTCACCTCAAGACGCTGCTGGTACAGCGCCATTCAATTGACAGTCGCCGCACTGCTCTCGGAGGGCGCCGCGGCTTCGGATTTCCTTTCCAGGGCATCACGGACTTCGGCGATTTTGCCGCTGTTTGTTCCGATGCCGAGAATGCTCTTTGCTTCAGCGAGTGTCTGGTCCGTTACCGGCTTGTTCGACAGCTGCGCGAGCGCCGAACGCAGGGCGTTGTCGCTGAGGGCTGGATCCGTCGGCACTGCCGTCGTTCCATATTGCATTTCGAATTCCGCATATGCCTTCACATAGGCCGAGAGCGCCGCCATCTTGGGG
Organism: Rhizobium sp. ERR 1071; assembly: GCF_007828675.1. NCBI lineage: Bacteria > Pseudomonadati > Pseudomonadota > Alphaproteobacteria > Hyphomicrobiales > Rhizobiaceae > Rhizobium > Rhizobium sp. ERR 1071. The sequence continues at coordinate 192,325 of NZ_VITM01000006.1, forward strand.
TCTTTCGAGTTCAAGTAGGCGTGATAGTCTCTCCTGAGCGAGCTAAGCCTGCCCTCGTCGGGCTTCGAAACATGCGTCTTCGAGCTTGCACTATGAGCTCCGGAATGTTTGTCCGGGTGATGTGCCTGCAATGACGATGAGGCAGCCTGCGCAGTCGCCGCGCTCGTCGACGTGCTGCTTGAATCGTCGCTCCCGGACTTTTCATGACCGGAATTTCCTTCGCCATGGCCGCCGCCATTACCATTACCGCCGCCGTTTCCGCCCTTGGCGAATGCCGTCTGCATGAAACCGACCGTAGCTCCTCCCATGGGAGCGACTGCAAGCACCAGGCCGAGACTTGTTGCACCGATTATGGAACGGATTTTCATGCGCATTTCCTTCATAAAGCGTCCACCACTCGCAGCAGCGGCCGTATCCAGCAAATCACTGCGCACTAGAATATTGCCGAAATCCCAGGTTTCTACATGGGTCCGACCTATGCTTTGAGCATTAGGACCATTGTCTGATTGATCCTGCCCGATGGTCCCTTAGATTGTGCGCGCCGGATAGCAATACCCTCTTCACGGGACGAGGCGACCGGTGCCAACGTTGCAACAGTTGACACTCCATCCCACTGGGATAGCTATACAGGGTTGGGAGATCAGTGCTGATTATGCCAGTTCTGCGAGCAAACCATAAATACAAACTATCTCTGGCAAGTCTTATCGAACGCTGGAACTCCCAATCTTTGGCCAGACAGTTCCTGCTCGCCGGCGGCCTCGTCGCGCTCTGTGCGATGCTCGTGGTCGGCTCTTTCGTTGCCGCCCTCATCGAGAATGCGGTGACGCGCAATTCCGCGGCGACGACGGCGCTCTATGTCGACAGCGTTATCGCCCCGCTTCTGCCGGATATGCAAACCACCCAGGCTCTCGACGATACCGTCACCCGCGCTCTCGACGAAACGCTCGGCCAGGGCGCGCTTGGCACACGGCTGTTTTCGTTCCGATTATGGCGGAATGACGGGACGATCCTTTACTCCAACAACAAGGATCTTTCCGGAAAGCGATTTCCGCTGTCAGATAGCCTGAAGATGGCCTTTTCCGGCCGAATGGTTGCCAAATTCAACCGGATCGACGACGTGGAAAGCGTCGCCGAACGCAATAGCGGCAAACCGCTCCTGGAAATCTACAATCCCGTACTGCAGCCCTGGTCGGGCAAAGTCGTTGCCGTTTCCGAATTTTACGAGATTGCCAACGATTTCGAAGGGAGTCTCACTCAGGCCCGCCTGCTGAGCTGGCTTGTCGTTGCCTTGTTCACTCTGACATTCTTCGCTCTTCTGTCGATCATCGTCCTGCGTGGCAGCCGCACCATCGACAATCAGCGCAAGGCGCTCAACGGCCGCATCGGCGAACTGTCGACGCTTCTTCAACAGAATGAGGCGTTGCGAGCCCGGGTTCAACGTGCGACCCAGCGTGCGGCCGCACTTAACGAGAGCTATTTGCGCCGTATCGGCGCCGACCTGCATGACGGCCCCGCCCAATTGGTCGCCTATGCCTCATTGCGGCTGGACAGCCAGACCCTCATCAGCTCCACCACCTCGCCAGAGGAGCGCGAGGCGTCGCTGCAGACCATCAAATCCAGCCTTGACGACGCCATGACCGAAATCAGGAGCGTCTGCAGCGGCCTGATGCTACCGCACATCGAGACGGACAATCTGACCGATCTTTTGAAACGGGCAATCCGTGCCCACGAACAGCGCACAGGCGTCGCTGTCGCGCTGATGGTCGCGACAACGCCGACAGACCTTTCGACCTCCGCAAAAATATGCGTCTATCGCTTTGTGCAGGAAGCCTTGAACAACGGTTATCGCCACGCCGGCGGAATCGGGCAAAAGGTCGTGCAGACCTTCAAAGACGGCCAGGTCGTGATCGAGGTTGCCGATGAAGGGCCGGGATTTGACCCGAAGGAGGTCGGCCCGCAAAAGCTTGGCCTTGCCGGCCTCAGGGACCGGGTCGAAAGTCTCGGCGGTATTTTTCAACTTTTGTCGTCGAACCGGGGAACCATCGTTCGCATGTCCCTGAACATCGAGGAAATGGAGCAGGCATGACAGCTGCAATCAGTTTGGCGGTCGTAGACGACCACCCTCTCTTCAGGGAGGGCGTTATTCGGAGCCTGACCGAAATGGATGGGTTCAGTATTGTGGGTGAGGGCAGCAGCAGGGAGGATGCGCTGCGCATAGCAGCGGAACACCGCCCGGATATCCTGCTGCTCGACATTTCCATGCCGGGAGGAGGGCTGGATGCCATCTCTCTCATCCTCGAGCAGATACCCGATCAGAAGATCGTGATGCTGACAGTCTCCGAGGCAAGCGACGATGTCATGGCGGCGCTCAAGAGCGGCGCGAAAGGCTATGTTCTCAAAGGCGTCGGATCACGGACCCTCGCCGATATTCTTCGCAGCATTGCTGCGGGTGACAGCTATGTCGCACCGACGCTATCGGCGCGTCTGATCTCGGATAACGGATCTGGTGCCCAGATCAATCCCTTCAGCGCATTGACGGAGCGCGAGCGGGAGGTCCTTGAACTGGCTTCTGCCGGATTGAGCAACAAACATATCGGGCTAAAGCTCGATCTGCATGAAAAGACCATCAAGCATCACATGACCCAGATCTTCGCCAAGCTGGAAGTGAGCAACAGAACGGAAGCTGCGATGGCATTCAGGGATGAACTCGAAAGGCGCCGTCAGTGAAGGAACGCTTTAAGCCGCTGCTCGTCGGCGATCGTCGCATTGCGGTTGACGATGGTGCGGCCCTTTGAATCCTTCATCACATACCGCCCGCTCTTTATATTTTCGCTCATGCCATCCTTGTGTTGAACGGTAATCGATCCGTCGCCATCATCGGAGGATTGGTCGGAATCGACCTGAGTTTGGGTAGCGCTCTTGGTTGCGGATGAACGGCCATTGGCATTACCGTTTCCGTTTCCATTTCCATTCCCGTTGCCGTTGTTGCCGTTCCCACCCCCATTGCCGCTGTTGCCACCGCCGTTCCCGTTGCCTCCCCCATTGCCGTTTCCGCCGCCGTTACCATTGCCACCGCCATTGCCGTTACCCCCTTTTGCCTCCACTATTTGTTGTGCAAATATCGCGGAAGCGCCGTGAATTTTAATGGTGTAGGGGAGTGCTGTGCTGACCATAGTCAACAACAGGCATGGCAAAACAGCAATGAGCTTTCGACGCAATGACACCTACGGCCTCCTGAGGCTCCGGTTGGCTTCGGCGACGAATGTTCGTCGCTCCCTGGCCCGAAAGCGCCGCCATTTATCGCCGACTGGCAAATATCTCTGATCCCATATCAAATCGCCGCAACACCGCGAGGGGTCAAGTCTTATCAAACGGAGAGACCTCTGCTTGGACTTCAGCAATCGAAGCCAAGACCTTTCGCCGGGATATCGTCAGACTAACGTCCAGGAAGGAGCTGGACCGAAGCCCAATTGCATGATTGCATTATTGAAAACGACTTCCTCTGGTCGATATGACTGCGGATACGCCGACGCCTTGCCAATGCAAAATGCCATGGTTGGGAACCCAATATTGCCCTTGCAAAAATTGGCACTCAATATATCGATGCCCGCGCGATCGATCCGAAAAGAGGGGTACTGCGATGACCCAACACTGGAGGATATTTCTAGCTCGCTCCGCGCCGCCAGGCGCGATATTGGATTTCTCGGCAACCGAGTTCGCTCTCGAGGTCGCGATCAATTTGCGATATTGCCTGAACCTTGTCCGACCAACGCCGGAATGCATCGCTTTGGCTGACCTCGTTTTGCTGCGAGCCAGAAACTACGGCGAAGCGAGAATGGGGCATAAGCCACAGCTATTCGCAGAGGCCGAGGATGCACTTGCCAAGGCAATAAGGCTGCTCGAGATCGAACTCGAATATTGCGCAAAACAGAACATGAAAGGCAGCTGCGAAAAAGCCGCCTGAAAACTTCGCCATAGCAGCCGCGACGATAATAGCGAAAAAACCTTCGCAATCAGCTGCGTTCCGGATCGTCTGCCGACTTGGCGACTGGCATGAATTGCCAATGCCGCGGCAAGAGAAAGTGCCGGGCGATCGCCTTCGATGCCACCAGGGATCACGGCACGAGCTGCTGCTTCTACTGGCTATTGCTTGTCAAAGAGAGGCGATGACGGCGCGCGCCCAAAGGTCTCTTGCGGCGGCGCATACCTCGGGTATGCGCTCGAAAAGATGGTTTAGTTGCCGCGGGCGCCGCTGACGGCGTAGGGGATATGCGAGCGGGCAATACCGAGATCACGAAGGACATGATCGTCGAGGGCGGAAAGCTCGCGTATGGCTCTGCGCTGTTCGCTAAAGCGCTTGATCTTCTCAAATACTCTCATTTTTACGGTCTCCTTTGCTGATGCGCAGGAGATAGGCATTTATCCGCCTAAATAAAATGCACATGCCTGCACGATAGCCATGCCGGTTTTGCAAGGCTCATGACCATAAGATTGGCGGGATGAACACGTGCTGGTTCTTACCACCATATTCGAGAGTGCGATCGGCTCTGGATTTCACTGACAGATCGCCACCTTCTGCGACTGTTGCGGCCCCGATGAAGCGAACTTAGCTCTTGAACCGTCAATCTCTATCCTACGGCCTATGCATCCTGCCATTTGGAAAAGGTTGCAGCCTGCCCGCGCAAATTGCCATCTCGGTCCACGAGCTGCCAGACGATACCGGCATCGATCCAGAAACGTCGTCCGGATTTCGCAATCCTCAGACCGCGATAGTCGGAGATGAAGCCGTTACGGGTCACCGCGTCCAGCAACTGCTGACGCTCCGCCCGATTGGGAAGCTCGGCCGAAAGCCGCGAGGGCAGCGTTATGAACTCGTCCCATGAGTATTCGAAGCAATTCTGCGCAGCCTTGTTGGCGTAGACGAAACGCGGATCGGCATCCGTATTATGGGCGAGGACCACAAACGGCGCGTCGCGATAGAGCCAATCCGGCCCCGCGCCCTCGCCAATCAAGGAAGAGCCGACAATGCGTTGAAAACTGCCGGTCAGAAGTTCAAAAAAGGCTTCGTCAACCGATAAATCGACAGCGTTGCTTTCAGGCCTATCAGTCATCTCTTCCCTTCCTAGCATTCTGGGCATCGACGGGAGCGATACCTATCAAATTGCGTGGGAGATCAAAAGCAGGGCAAGCGGGAAGACGCGAATATCCATCATCAACCACACCGCGAAGCCAGGGTCTCCAGAGTAAGCGCGAACAAGTTACCGATAGCGTGCTCAAGGACGAGATTGCCGCAACGGAGCCCTGCCAGCTCTGAACACCAACCAAATTACGGTCGTTCGCCGGCGCCCAGCCGACGTTCGATATCATCGATGACAGGCAGCAGATCGGCAACTGTATCGATGACATAATGCGCGCCCCGTGCGTTCAGAACGCCGGTTGCACGTTCACGAACCTTGGCGAGCGCATCCGGCGCCATAGCGGCGATCTCTTGCGGAGTGAGACCCGCCTCATTGCCGCTCAATGCGACGCCGACCGTCCAGCAGCCGGCCGCAACGCCTTCATCGATGCCGACACCAGTATCGTCGACCTTGACTACCGCATGCGCCGGCCAGACATCGAGATCGAGGAAGCACTTGTACATGTTCATCGGCGTCGGCCGGCCATGCGGCAGGTCGCCGGCGCAGACGAGATTGTCGACCTCATAGCCCTGCTCTTTCGCGAGCGGCAGGACGCGCTCCATGATCGAGCGTGTGTAACCCGTCGTGGAACCGATCTTCATCCCGCGCTGGCGCAGCGTCCCGACAACTTCGGTCGTGCCCGGCACGAGATCGGCGAACTTATGCACCACCTCCTCGTTCATCGGCACGAAGACCTCGTAGACCGCGTCGACATCGGCTGCCGTCGGTGTCTTGCCATGACGCGTGGCCCACAGCTCGCGGATGCGAGGCTGCTTCAGCATGGCGTCGATATGATCCCATTTCGGCCGCCCCATCGGCTCACGCGCTTCCGCGATGGTGACCTCGATGCCGAAGCGGCTGAAGGCTTCGACGAAGACGCCCATGGGGGCGAAGGATCCGAAGTCGATGACCGTTCCAGCCCAGTCGAATACAACGGCTTTCAATTGGCTCACTGATTTCACTCCCAAGACCGAGATGTCGAAGCGTAGAGGTCGTCGATGACCTGCTCACCGAGGGCGAAGCCGGTCGAGGCGCCGGTTCCGCCCGTCACCATCACGAGGCGGATATGATCGGCGGGGCGCTCGACCAGCACCGTCCGCTCCTTCGACGAGGCATAAGTGCCGATCCAGCGGTTGACGACGGTGCGGCCCGGCAGATCGAATACGCGATCGAACTCATCGAGGATCAGCCGGTCGAAGCGCTCGCTGGCGAATGGCTGTTGTGCATTGCCGTAGACATGGCTGTCCCCGACGACGAGAGAACCGTCGGCCGACTGGACCGCGATCAGGTGGATGCCGGCGGCGCGGCTTTCGGCCTCTTCGCGATCGAGCCGCTTTCCAAGCGCTTCCGCTTCCGGCAGCTGAGCAAAGCCTTCGTAACGGGCAAGGCTCATATCCGACATGACGGCCGCGCCGAACCTGCTCGGCTGAGCGGGTGCCACCCGCAGCATCTGCAATGTGCAGATCATGAGATTATGCTTGGCGATGACATCCGGGAAAAGCGTCGAGAAATCGTCACCGGGACAGACGACGACGGCTTCCGCCTCGATCGCGCCGTGGCTGGTCTCGATCCGCATTCCCTCGATGGCACGGACGGCTGTGTTCCAGCGAAAATCGACCTTGTGCCGAGCCTCGAGCCAGGCTGCGAGCTTCGGCAGCGCTTCCGAAGATTCGACACGCAGCTCATGCGGGCTATAAAGAATGGTCTCGACGCCATCCAAACGCAGGCTCGGCACGAGATCGCCAGCCTCGGCCTTGGTCATCAGGCGGCACTTCTCGCCCATCGGTGTCTTCAAAAAGGCGTCGACAACCACGGCGGCTTCCGAGCGACGCGCCGGCATGACCAGGCCGCGATGGATGACCGCGATGCCCGCCTCGTCGACAATCTCGGCCCAGATGTCACGCGCCCGCATGGCGCGCTCCCAATGGGCACCCGCCTTCTGCCCGCTAATGGTCACGAAGCCGAAATTGCGAATGGAGGCACCGACCGCCTTGGCATTGCGCTCGATGACGACGACCTTCTTGCCCTGGCGCACAGCCGCCAATGCCACGCCGATGCCGACAATACCCGCACCGACAACCGCAAGGTCATATCCATTCACCATATCGTTACCCTTCCTCGGCCGGCATCAAGCCTAACCGTCAGCCTATAGGGCAAACACTAGCAAAATGATATGACAGAATTATAAATCATAAAAAATTATATGATTTGCCTATAGTTTAAAATCAACTCGAAGGCATCCCGCCATCGACTTCGCGCGCGTGCTCCTTGGCAACATCGAAAAAAGCCTGGATGGCCGCGTGATCGCGGCATTCCGGCAGGGTGACGAGGTAATGGCCGATGGCCAGCTCCGGCTCGACCAACGGCACGACCTCGATATGGTCATCGGGCGGAACCTCGCCTTCTATAGAGATCGCCAACCCAATTCCGGCAGCCGCCGCAGCATAGGCAACGTCAAGTGTCGCGACTTCAAGCACCGGCTTCAGGCGTATGCCCCGCTTGTTCGCCGCATCCTCCAGCAGCGTGCGAGTGCCGGACGCCTTGTTCCAGAGCACCATGTCGCGGCCATCGAGATCGCCAAGCGTCAGCCGGCCCTTGGCCAGCATCGGATCGCCTCTGCGGCCATAAATCGCCACGCGCGATTCATGCAGGCGCAGGGAGGAAAAACGGCCGTCGGATGCCACCTGCGAGATAGCGGCGACATCGAGCTCGCCGCGCAGCACGGCGTCTGCGAGATCGAGCGAAGGCCCGCCCCGTGTCGTCAGGCGCAGCGAAGGATATTCGCGGACGAACGCCATCAGGACCGGCATGATGAGGCGATGCGCACTGAAGCCGATCGAGATCGTGCCCGAGTTCAAAGACGTGGTGTCGGTGATCGCGCGATCGACCTCGTTCAGGCATTTCAGCGTGATCCGGATCTTGGCGATCAGATCGACTGCCGATGGCGCGACGCTGACATTATGCCCATCCCGAATGAAGACGCGCGTGCGGCACAGCTCTTCGAATGACTGGATCTGCGTCGAAACCGAGGGCTGGCTGATGCCCAAATCCTCGGCTGCACGGGAAAACTTTCCCGTGCGCGCCAAAGCTTCGACGGCCTTCATTTGCGCAAGCGTGACAGACGGCATTCTACAAAGCCTCACCTGGAGAAATCGCACAGCTGTCCGTTTCAATAAGTCGCGTATCCCGAGGAGGCAACCGGCTTTGGGCTGGATGTCCATGCGAAATAGCTTCAGCGCAGCACCGACCTGTTGGAAAGCCGCGACAGTCCCCATAGCGCGATCAATGTCGCCGCCCCTAGGATCATTGTCGCCAAAAGCCCGCAGCGCATCAATTTCTAGCGGGGATCATATCCGCATGTAGCGAGGCAATTTCGCGTATTCGCTTGGCTGAAAGGCTGTGATGGAAGCCTGAGCAATATCCTAGTCGTCCTTGTTTCGGGTTTGCCGCACCTCTTCCACAATCGCGTCGGTGTTATCCTTACGCTCCCGTGTCTCCTTTCTGCGGCGGCCGGAATCCGCCAATTGCCACAGGACAATACCGGCAGCACCGAGGCTGCCGATGATGGCCACAATGACTTCGAAATTCCAAATCATTGCCTCCCCATTTATTCAGGCGCATCCGCGCGTCGTGCTTGGCTGTGCAGCACAGGCGTCAAGCGATCCCGGCTTCAGTTCGCCTTCGTCATCAGCCCATGCTTCTCTCTGCAAAAGTGCGGTAGCGGTCATTCCAAAACGCCACCATGTGGGCGGCAGCGAGAAGACCCACCGTACCGACCATCTGCGCAATTGGCCCTGCCGAGACAGACATCATATGCACTGCTTTTTCCTCCGCGAAGGGGCGTGCTTCCATTCGTCCAACGTCTCTCGCCGCCATTTCTTTCGTCTTAGGGGCTGACGGCGCGTCGGCAGAAGTCGGTAACGGCTGCCACCAGCCTCCGCCGGTCGACATCCGATCCATCGGCCAGACAGTCATCCACCGCACTGTGCATGGAATTGAACAGCATGACGGCCGTGAGCCGGGCATCGACGAAGGCGAACGCGCCGGCAGCATGACCTTCGACAAGGAAGGACGTGAGGCGACTAACAAGAGGATTGGCACGTTTCATGTCCCGCTTCGTCGGCTGAAACTGTTGAAATACCAGATCGTGAAGCGCGACCTCGTCGAGATAGCCGAGAACACAGGCCTCCATCAAAACGTCGAGCCGCCGCACCCAACTGTCAGAGGCGGACGCTCTGGCGACGGCATCGATCCTCTCGCAAAAGAGCTCGACGAACCGCGCTTGCAGGGCTTTAAGGACATCGTCCTTGGTCTGAAAATAAAGGTAGAAAGTACCCTTGGCGACGTCTGCGGCATCGACGATCTCCGCAACACTGGTCGCGGCAAACCCCTTCTCCAGAAACAGTCTCTGCGCGGCATCCATCAATTCCTCACGGCGAATTTCCGGCGGCTTGGTGCGCGGACGCGGACGATCTGTAACGGTCACGGGTTCTCCTCGCTGTTCATAGGCTGTCGATGATGATACCCGCTGGCGAGAGAGCGGATGCGCACAACCACCTTACCGCAAGCGAGCCCTTTTCAAAGACTTCTAACGGCATATCGAGCGGAAGACGAGCAAGACTGCGCCGAGCGTCATCGAGCGCGGATGCGGGGGCGACAACTGCGACCCCGAGAAGGGAGCGGCAAAGCGCCTCGCGAACAAGATCCAGCCGCTGCGCCAGCATGGGCAGCACAGCCACATCTCTTTGAAACGTGCATCCGCAAGCCGCGACCAGGAGGAGAACAAAAGGTTGTTCGCGTCTCAGCCAGCTCTCGATCATATCGAGGCCCGCGCGCATGCCGTCGACATCAAGCGGCGTTTCCGCGACCAGTATCGCGAGCGGCCAATGAGTCTCATCACCCTCAGGCAACATCGATATATGCTCGCTCATGACAGCCCACGCAAAGCTGCCAGACCTCGCAGCGCCCCACCGACGTCCAGTGGTCTTCCTTGCGCTGCCGAAAGGGAAGCAAGCCACATCGCCGCCTCATTGACGTCATCGAACATCTGCGCGGGAATTCCGAATAGCTTTTCTGCATCCATGCGGCTCAACTCTTCGAGAGCCTCCGACGGTATGACGGTCGCCATGCCGATGACGAACTGCCTGATCCGCTCGCCATTGGCCTGAAGCCAGACCTTTGCATCCTTTGCGCCGCCTTCAGGCCGCTTGAGCGCCTCGGCATCGGTAAAGACACGCAATGTCGAAAACGATTCGCCGCGATCGAGCCAGGCGTCCCAATCCGAAAAGAAGGCGAGCTGCTCATCGAGCGACATCGCGCCGCGAGCGGCGGAAAGCACGAGCGGCCAATGGCTGAGATCGTGACGGATCATGACCGGATACCCCTCGATGCGGCAAATCGGAAGCAGGCGTCGCTCTGTGTTGCGCCTCCCACATTCTCAATACGGACGACCATTCGCATGCCCCTTAAAACCTGACAGTGATAGCCCACATATATGACTGACCGTCGGTCATTTGTAAAGGAAGGACATTCTTCGAGCCTGATATTATGGAGCTTGCACCCTGCCCGGCCTTAAAGCCGGCATGGTCGCGAGGGAAGCAGCGGCGCTTAGCGAAACGTCATATGGCGCGTATGCACATATGGCGAGGGGACTGGACCTGTATCTTCCGCGTGTATCCAAAGATGCAGCAACACAACCCTCATATGATTGGCAGCGACTATGTTTTCGACAATTTTAAGAGCCCAATCATGCCCGCGAAAAGTTGGCTTCTGAATAGCTGAGAGTGCGGCGGGAGCGCCAGGATGACCTTCAAACTTTGAAAGACATCCCAGACGCGCTGCGCGTGGCCCGAGCACCGCTTTCACTTCGGCTTTTATGGTGAGACTATGTTGACAGGATCACGCCAATCTCATTGCTTGTCTGAGATCGCTCAGGCAAATGACATCGATGAATTGCGACAGTTCTTATTCAAGTTCTGTTCTTTATACGGCCTGGCAAACGCAGCCTTTCATGTGACGCAAATCGCCGCCCTGTCGCAGCAAAACCCGCTTCTCCTGCTGACCTACCCGCCGGAATGGATAGACACATATATAGCGCACGATTACTTCTCGATCGATCCCGTTGTTCAAGCCGGACGCAACGGATTTCTGCCCTTCGACTGGTCGACCCTCGATCTGAAGTCGCCGCAAAGCATCTCCTTTTTCCGCGAAGCCGAAGCCTTTGATGTCGGGCGCTACGGCTTGACGCTGGTCGTTCGAGGGCCTCACGGTGAGCGATCGCTTTTTACAGTTACCTCAAATCTGAAAAGCGGCGACTGGGAGCAATTGCGAAACAGCATAATAGGCGATCTGCAGGTGATCGCCTATTATCTGCATGAGCAGTCATTGATCGTGTCCGGTCTGCGAGAACAAAGCATCGGACGCAAGCTTTCGAAGCGGGAAACCGAGTGCCTGGAACTGCTGGCGCACGGCCTGCTTCCGAAGCAGATCACATCCATTCTTGGAATTTCTGAAAGCGCCGTGCGCCTGTATCTCAGCTCCGGCCGCCGCAAACTTCACGTCAGCACCACAAATCAGGCCATTGCGAAAGCAATTTCGCTTGAGCTCATCAAAAGCTGAACTGAATATTCCCCGGCGACGAAGATGCGAATTGCAAGGTGGGGGTCCTGTCATCCTTGCCGCGCATCATCCTCAGCCGCTGCTCAAGCCGCTGATCGGACTCCTCGTTCACCTCCCAGAGGCCGACATAGAGGTTGCCGATCTCCGGCCGCGAACGCGCAAGCGGCGTCGGCGACCATCCGATCTTTCGGTAAACCCCGATCATCGATGCATCATAGACGCCCATGATGTGCTCGATGCCCGATTTCAAGCTCAGGCGGCAAAGACCGGAGAGCAGTTCGACGGCGGCTGTCTGCGACGACGGATGTCCGGCCTGAAGCGGAGGATGCACGCAAAACCGGGTGCACTCCCAGATCGAAGGGCTGCAGATATCGAGATCCTCGTTGAAAAAATGCTGGAACTCGCTCGAAAGCATCGTCTCGCTCGTTGTCGGCAACAGCCGCAGCGAACCCGTAAGCTCGTCGTCCTCTTCCTTCACGGCCAGGTAGATGGGGTCGTGCTCGTCGTCGAAGCGGTCGATCTCCAAACCACCTTCAACGTTGACATCCCACCCCATTCGATCACGGAAGACGAGCGCGCGGGCGCGGAACATCTGAGTGAAATACGAGGACGCCGCATTGCGGTCTCGTCGGGTCAGTATCTGTAGCATCAGCGTCTCCAAATTTTGCCTTAACAAAGCACCTTGGAGCCAGGCTTCAATATATCGATTCCGCCAGATTGCGTGACCGCGAGTACCCTTTAGAATCGAGGGGTACGGAGCAAGGCAGAGGTTCAACCGCTCCCGCGGCCCCTCCTGTCGGCATGCAAAGGTCGGCATGCAGGGGCTTGCGGGCATTCGGCGCGCTAACGCCTTTCAAGCGCAACGATTTCGGCAAGGCCGCGGGTTTGCCCATAATACATCGGGCCGCCGCGCCAGTGTTAAGCCGATCGCCAGGACTTCCGTGACCGTTTTCCCGGCCGGCACAATCTTCAGAAGCTTCGTGACATAGGCAGGCCCGAAGAAATGCAGCCTCACGAAGCGCTCCGGCTGCACAAGTCCTTCGCTAATTTCATCCGGATCAAGATAGGACGATGAGGGCCATCACACCTTCATACGTGAACGTTGACGGTCATGATCCTCATGTCAATCATTGCATTTATAATTGACTGACCGGTCGGTTTATGCAAGAGTTTTGCGTCGCCATCGAAAGGGCGGCAGGGAGGAAACATGTCCGAATCCGACACCATTCTGTCGGCGCTCGCCGATGGCGTCTTGAGCCTCACGCTCAATCGACCCGACAAACTCAACTCCTTCAACGAAGAAATGCATCTTGCGCTGCGCGCCGGCTTCGAGCGTGCACATCAGGATGCGGATGTTCGCGCGGTTCTCCTGACGGGAGCCGGTCGTGGCTTTTCGGCCGGCCAGGATCTCGGCGATCGCGATCCGCGCAAAGGCACTCCGGATCTCGGCCATACGATCGAGACTTTCTACAATCCCCTGCTGCGCCTCATTCGCAGTCTGGAAAAGCCAGTAATCTGCGCGGTCAATGGCGTTGCCGCCGGCGCCGGCGCCAATATCGCATTCGCCTGCGATATCACGATTGCAGCCCGTTCCGCCCGCTTCATCCAGGCCTTCGCGAAAATCGGCCTCGTGCCGGATTCCGGCGGCACCTGGAACCTGCCGCGGCTGATCGGCGAAGCCCGCGCCAAGGCGCTGGCGCTGACGGCTGAGCCTCTGGGTGCGGAAACGGCGGCCAGTTGGGGCCTGATCTGGCGCGTGGTAGACGATGAAACGCTGATGGATGAGGCAAAGGCGCTTGCCATCAGGCTCGCCGCCGGCCCTACAAAAGGCCTCGGCCTGACGAAGCGCGCCATTCAGGCGGCAGCGACAAATTCGCTCGACGAACAGCTCGATCTTGAACGCGACCTTCAGCGCGAAGCAGGCCGCAGCGCCGACTATGCCGAGGGCGTCACGGCTTTCCTCGAAAAGCGCAAGCCGGAGTTCAAGGGCAAATGAGCATGGCCGACACGCTTTCCCCAGAGGCGCTTGCAGAAGCATGCGCAAAAGCCATGTGGGACGAAGACAATGCCAGCCGCCATCTCGCAATGGAGTTGCTTGCAGTAGCACCGGGTGAGGCTACGCTCTCGATGGCGATCACCGAAGCGATGACGAATGGTCACGGCACCTGTCATGGCGGTTACATATTCACGCTTGCCGACTCGGCATTCGCCTTCGCTTGCAACAGCTACAACCAGCGCACCGTCGCCCAGCACTGTTCGGTGACCTATATCGCGCCGGCCTTCAGGGGCGACCTGCTGACGGCGACGGCGCGGGAGGTGTCGCGCCGCGGCCGCGGCGGAATTTACGACATTGCGATCACCAATCAGCAGGGCGAGCAGATTGCGGAATTCCGCGGCCACTCGCGAACGGTCAAGGGCACGCTGCTGCCGGAATAGGGTTCATGCCGGCAGCGCCCAGCATTACCCGGAAAAATGCGCAGCGGTGTTCCGGCCGGAATGGGGAAGAGACAAGAGGATAAGCATTTCTGGAGGAGACATTCATGGAAAACCTTTCTCCGCGAGCCAGCGAGCTGGAAGCGATCGAGATAGCCTCGCGCGACGAGATTTCCGCGCTGCAGCTCGAACGCATGAAGTGGTCACTCACCCATGCCTATGAGAATTCGCCCTTCTATAACAAACGCTTCGATGAAGCCGGCGTGCATCCCTCCGATCTGAGGGCCTTGTCCGATCTCGCCAAATTCCCCTTCGCCACCAAGAAGGATCTTCGCGACACCTATCCTTTCGGCATGTTTGCGGTGCCGCGCGAAAAGCTTGCCCGGCTCCATGCTTCCTCCGGCACGACAGGTAAACCGACCGTCGTCGGCTATACCGCCAAGGACGTCGATACCTGGGCGAGCGTCGTTGCGCGTTCGATCCGGGCCGCTGGCGGCCGGGCCGGCGATCTGGTGCATGTCGCCTATGGCTACGGCCTGTTCACCGGTGGCCTTGGTGCACATTACGGCGCGGAAAAGCTCGGCTGCACGGTAGTCCCTGTCTCCGGCGGCATGACGGAACGGCAGGTGACGCTGATCCAGGATTTCAAGCCGCGCATCATCATGGTTACCCCCTCCTACATGCTGTCCATCCTCGATGAATTCCGCCGCCAGGGCATCGACCCCCGAGAAAGTTCGCTTGTCGTCGGCATCTTCGGCGCAGAGCCATGGACCAACGCCATGCGCGAGGAAATCGAACACGCCTTCGACATGCATGCCGTCGACATCTATGGCCTGTCTGAGGTCATAGGTCCGGGCGTTGCCAGCGAATGCGTCGAGAGCAAGGACGGGCTGCACATCTGGGAAGACCATTTCTATCCGGAGATCATCGATCCCGTCACCGGCGCGATCTTGCCAGATGGCGAACTCGGCGAGCTGGTGTTTACGACGCTGACCAAAGAAGGGTTGCCAATCATCCGCTACCGCACGCGCGACCTGACGCGGCTGCTGCCCGGCACGGCACGCTCGATGCGCCGCATGGAAAAGGTGACGGGGCGCTCCGACGACATGATGATCCTGCGTGGGGTCAATGTCTTCCCGACACAGATCGAGGAGCAGATCCTCAAATGCCGCGGGCTTTCGCCGCACTTCCAGATCGAGCTGACGCGCTCCGGCCGCATGGACAACATGACCGTTCATGTCGAATGCACGCTGGAGGCGGCGGACGAAATCGCGCGCGGCGTTTCGGCAAAGGAACTCACCCATCACATCAAGAGCGTGGTCGGTGTCTCGACGAAGATCGCCGTGCATCCGCCGGGCGGCGTTGTCCGCTCGGAGGGCAAGGCAAAGCGTGTGGTCGACAACCGCCCGAAAGAATGATTGGTGTCGTAGCGGATAGCCCGACAAGGATTTGATCGTGTATAGGAAGCATCGACCATTAGGCATGGATAATGTCAACCGGCAATGAGCAGAGCAGGATCACATGGCACGCACGCGCGCAGTTGATTTCGAGGAAAAGCAGCGCGGCATCCTGGCAAGCGCTGCGGCGGTCTTTGCCGAGGTCGGCATGGAGAAGGCCTCCATGTCGATGATCGCCTCGCACAGCAACGTCTCGAAGGCCCTGCTCTATCATTACTATCCCGGCAGAGATGCGCTGATCTTCGATATCGTGCAGACGCATCTGACAGAGCTGGAAAGCGCGATCGAAGCAGCCGATCGCACCGATGCAACGCCGCAGGAACGGCTGCGCCTGCTCGTGAAAGCCGTATTGAAAAATTACGAAGGCGCGGACAACGAACATCAGGTTCAGCTTAACGGCACGCATGCGCTCTCGCCGGAACAGCTGTCGGAGATCAGGACGATCGAGCGACGCATCGTCAAGCGCTTCTCCAGTGTGATCCAGGACCTCAACCCTGATCTCAACAAGAACAAGCCATTGCTGATGCCGGTCACCATGTCGCTCTTCGGCATGATGAACTGGGTCTATATGTGGTTCCGTCCCAACGGCCCGATCACCCGCGACGAATATGCCGATATCGCCACCACCCTCATCCTTGAAGGGGTCAAGGCCGTCCGTTGATATCGCGCCTCAATCGCCGAGCTTCATCCGTTCGAGAATAAGAGGATCATATTCCGGCGCGCGGATGCGACGGCGATCAGGCTCGGGCGCGGTGAGCGGCTCGACGGCCGCCAGCTTCTCCTTTGCCTCCAGTGCGAGGCGCTGATAGATGGCGGTACCCTGGCGCTTCCACGCAATCTCATCTGCCGTAAGCTCACGCACCGCTCGGGCCGGCGATCCCAGAGCAAGGCTGTTAGCCGGAATTTCGGCACCGGCCTTGACGAAGGCCATGGCAGCGACGATCGCATTCTCGCCGATAACGGCTTCATCCATGATGACGGCATTCATGCCGACCATGACATTGGCGCCGATGCGGCAGCCATGCAGCACAGCGCCATGGCCGATGTGCCCCGCCTCGCCGATCACAACTTCCAGATTCGGGAAGCTATGGACGACGCAGGTCTCCTGCACGTTCGAGCCGCGCTCGAGCACGATGCGCCCGAAATCGCCGCGCAGCACGGCGCCCGGCCCGACATAACAGGCCGGGCCGATGATAACGTCGCCGATGACGGTTGCGGCCGGATGCACGAAGGCTAAGGGATCGATGACCGGGATCAAGCCGTCATAGGAATAGATCTGCGCCATTCAGTCGGCTCCCAAACCTTCCACGTCGCGACCGGTTTCGGCTACGGCTTCCAGCCGCTGCGCGAATTCGCGACGCAAGGTGCGGCGAAGCTGGGCTGCCTTGTGACGGCGGATATCTGTCGGCGTGACCGGAACAAGCTCGGGCACGCGGACCGGTCGACCGGCCTCGTCAACGGCAACCATGGTGAAATAACAGGAGTTGGTGTGGCGGCGCTGGCCGGAACGGATATTCTCCGCTTCCACCCTTATGCCGACTTCCATGGAGGTACGGCCGGTATCATTGATAGAGGCCCGGAAGGTGACGAGTTCGCCAACATTGATCGGCTCCTTGAACAGCACCTGATCGACCGACAGCGTTACGGCATATTGCTTGGAATAGCGCGACGCACAGGAGAAGGCAACGCGATCGAGCAGGTTCAGAAGGGCGCCACCATGCACCTTGCCGCTGAAATTCGCCATATCGGGCGTCATCAGCACGGTCATTTCCAGGCGATGCGGGTCTTGCTCAATCGTCGTCATGCATTCACTCTCTTGTTTTCGCTACCATCGTCAGAACGTCATATTGCGCGACGACGGCATCCAGCTGGTTGGTCACCTTGCAATCCCAGCGCACCTCGCCGTGCTCGGCATTGATGCGGGGATTGATCTCCTTGCAGGTCAACTGCACCTGGAGCGTATCACCCGGATTGACCGGTGTCAGGAAGCGCAGATTATCGACCCCATAATTTGCGAGAACCGGGCCTGGAGCCGGATCGACGAAAAGGCCTGCCGCGAAAGAGACGATAAGATAGCCATGCGCCACCCGGCCCTCGAAGAACGGATTGGCCTTGGCTGCCTCCTCGTCCATATGGGCATAGAATGTGTCGCCGGTGAAACTCGCAAAATGCTCGATATCGTCGAGCGTGACGGTGCGCGTGGTGGTGACGAACTGATCGCCGACCGTTAGCTCGGCAAGCGATTTGCGGAACGGATGCTCGCTGCCGGTGCGCGCATCCGCCCCATCCATCCAACGTCCCGTCACGGCCGAAAGCAGGCGCGGAGTGCCCTGAACTGCAGTGCGCTGCATGTAATGCTTGACGCCACGGATACCGCCGAGCTCCTCGCCGCCGCCTGCGCGGCCGGGACCGCCGTGAACGAGGCCCGGCAAGGGTGAGCCGTGCCCGGTGGAACTCTTGGCACTCAAGCGGTTGCCGATCATGACGCGGCCGTGGAACGGTGCCAGACCGAGAACCACTTCCTCGGCAAAATGCGGATCATTGGTGAAGACGGAGGCCACGAGGCTGCCCTTGCCGCGTCGTGCTAGATCGACCGCCTCTTCCGCCGTATCATAAGGCATGACGGTGCTGACGGGGCCGAAGGCCTCGACATCGTGAATGGCACGCGCCGAGCCCGGCTTGTCACAATAAAGCAGAACCGGATTGAGGAAGGCGCCGGCGCTGGCATCGCCGGACGTGACGCGCGGATTGTCGGGATCGCCGCCGACGATCTCGGCCTCGATAGCGAGATCCCGAATGCGAGCGCGGACTTCCTCACGCTGGTCGAGGCTTGCAAGCGGCCCCATACGAACAGTCTCATCGGCCGGATTGCCGATCACCGTCTTGCCGAGGCGATCGTTCAAGGCGGCAATCAGCGCTTCACTATAGGAACGGGGCGCAATGACGCGGCGGATGGCGGTGCACTTCTGTCCGGCCTTGACCGTCATCTCACGGGCGACCTCCTTGACGAAGAGATCGAACTCCTCCGTGCCAGGAGCAGCATCGAGACCGAGAACGGCCGCATTGAGGCTATCGGCCTCCATGGTGAAACGCACGGAGTTTTCGATAATCGACTTGTGCATCTTCAGACGCTGGCCGGTTGCGGCAGAGCCGGTAAAGGTCACCACATCCTGGCCTTCGACATGATCGAGGAGATCGCCAACCGAGCCGCAAACAAGCTGCAGCGCACCTTCCGGCAGCAGGCCTGTTTCAATGATACGGCGAACCATCAGCTCGGAGAGATAGGCTGTCTGGCTCGCCGGTTTCACGATGGCGGGAACGCCGGCAAGCAAAGTCGGCGCGATTTTTTCCAGCATGCCCCAGCAGGGGAAGTTGAAGGCATTGATGTGAACGGCAACACCCTGTAGCGGGCTTAGGATATGCTGGGCGGAAAAGCTTTGATCCTTGGAGAGCTGCTCCGCATCGCCATCGAGCAGCACGCGTGCATTCGGCAGCTCGCGCCGACCTTTGGAGGCATAGGACAGCAGAGTTCCGATGCCGCCTTCGATATCGACCCAGCTGTCCGCACGCGTGGCACCCGTCGCCGTAGAGAGCGCGTAGAACTCTTCTTTCCTCTCGAGCAGCGCCTGCCCAAGCGCCTTCAGCATTGCGGCACGCTCATGGAAGGATAGGCGCCGCAGTGCCGGTCCGCCCTTGTCGCGGCCATGGGCTAATGTCTGCTTGAAATCGATACCGGAGGAATCGATGAACGCGACGGGTGCGCCGGTCGACGCATCAAGCAGCGGCACGCCTTCCTTGGCGCCGGCGACCCAGGTGCCCCCGACATAGCTTTCAAGCCGGCGCGGCTGTTTTGCCATGATGTTCATCCGTTTTTCCTTCCTTCATCTTTTCCGGCAATCCTGAAAGGCAAATAGCCGTTTGCTTTCCGGGCGTGGCTAAGCCAATCCGAGCGCAGAGAGCTGCGCATCGACATCGGCTCGCCATTCGGCCAGCAGGGTCTCGTTGGGCTGATGACGCAGGCCGAAGCGCGACAATGTCTCGAAGCGGGTCGAGCCGGCATGACCAAAGCTCGCGGCAACACGAGGGTACCAGTAGGCCATCGAAGGTCGCGCCTTGGCCCGCCCCTCATCATCGGCGACGATGCGGGCAAGACCGGCGGCGCCGAGTTCGGCGTGCCGCTTTTCGCGCGGCAGAATGGCACGGAAAGTTTCTGCCAGCGGCTGGTAGGAGACGCGCGCCAGCTCCTTCAACTGCACGACACTGGCAGCACCCATGAGCACATTCATGACGACAGCATCCACCCAGCCTTCGAGCGGGTAGTGGAATACGGCAAGCCGCATGTCGCCGCCGTGCCTCACAGCGCCTATATCGGCATCGCGGGCGAGCCGTGCCGCCCATGGATGCTGGACGGCATAGCGCTCGCCATCAACGCCGAAAGTCTCCATGATCTTCAGGACCTGACCGGCATGGTCGGTCTTTTCCAGCACGATGCGTGCCGCAGAAATGCGCTCCTGAATACCTGGGGCGTCGTTGATGATATCGGCAAAGCCGGCGGAACCGGCCAGTTCGCTATCGACAAAGCTCGCCATCAGACGCAAGAGTTCGCCGCGATAGCGCGGAGGCGCATTGTCCGGCGAGGAGAGCATCCCACCCTCCTCCAGATATTGCTCGATAGGCATCGTCTCGGACATCTTGTTCCTCCCTTCGACCCACACGCGCCTACTGGTCGTAGCTGACGGCGATGCGGTCGGTGAGCGGGTAGCACTGGCAGGTCAGCACATAGCCCTGGCGCACCTCGTAATCCTCGAGCGCGTGGTTGACCTCCATCTCCACCTCGCCTTCGAGAATCTTGGCGCGGCAGGTGGAGCAAACGCCGGCTTTACATGCGTAAGGCACGTCCATCGCATTTTCGAGCGCGGCATCGAGCAGGCATTGGCCATGCTTGGGAAATTTGAACGTTCGCGTCGCGCCGTCGAGCGTGACCGTTGCCTCGCACGCCGCGTCCTGGTCCGCGCCGGCGGCCTGTTCCACTTTGCGCCGCGCGCGGCCGGGCTGCGCGGAGGCGAAAAGTTCGAATTTAATCTGGTCGTCGCGCATGCCGTGCTCGCGCAGCGCCGCGGCAATTGCCAGCATCATCGGCTCGGGACCGCAGATGAAGGCTGTCGCAACCGACTTAATATCGATCCAGCTCTTGAAGAGCGCCTTGCATTTTTCCGCATCGATCCTCCCCGTAAAAAGATCGATTTCCTGCGCTTCGCTTTCAAGAATATGCAGCACCGATAGGCGGCCGAGATAGAGGTTCTTCAGATCATCGAGCTCTTCGCGGAACATGATCGAGCTGATCTGCCTGTTGGCATAGACCAGCGTGAAGACCGAGCGTGGCTCGCGCGCCAGCACGGTCTTGATGATCGAGAGAACCGGTGTGATGCCGCTGCCGCCGGCAAAGCCGAGATAGTGTTTTGCCGCGTCCGGCTCGATCGCCGTGAAGAAGGCTCCCATCGGCGGCATGGCTTCCAGCGTGTCGCCCGCTTTCAGTTTTTCGTTGATCCAGGTCGAGAAACAGCCGCCGGCCACGCGCTTGATGCCGACTTTCAATACGCCCTCGTCCTTGCCGGCGCAGATCGAATAGGAGCGGCGCAGCTCCTCATCATCGAACTTGCGGCGGAAGGTCAGATACTGGCCCTGCGTGAAATCGAAGATGGCTCGGTCCTCCTCGGATGGCGCAAGCGTGACGACGACCGCATCGCGCGTCTCGCGGCGCACATCGGTGACGGTCAGCGAATGGAAACGTGCCATGGATGCGGGCCTTGTCCTGTTGGGGTCAAATGCACTTGAAGTAATCAAAAGGTTCCAGACACTCGGTGCAGCGATAGCTTGCCTTGCAGGGCGTCGAGCCGAACTGGCTGATCTTTTCCGTGTCCGTCGATCCGCAGTGCGGGCAAGCGACAACGAGGTTGGATCGGCCTGCAAGCCGGTCAATGCGTTTCATCAGCACGCCATCGGCAGCGGTGCCATCGATCGGCGGGGCGATTCCGTAGGCGCGCAACTTCTCGCGGCCTTCCGCGCTGATCCAATCCGTCGTCCAGGCAGGCGACAGCCGGCGCTCAAGGCGCACATGGTCGAGGCCTTTTTCGGCAAGCGCCCGCTCGATATCGAGATTGATGACCGTCGTGGCGGGACAGCCCGAATAGGTTGGCGTCACCGTCACCACAAGCGTATCCTCGTGCCAGCCGACATCGCGGATGATGCCGAGATCGGTCAGCGAGATCACCGGGATTTCCGGATCCGGCACCTCAGACAGCCAGTGCCAGACCTCGTCGACCGAGGGATGCAGCGCGGTCACCATGTCAGCCTCCTACCAAGTCGCGCCCGGATAGGCGCGCTGCAGGAACTGCATCTCGGCCAGGAGATAGCCGAGATGCTCGGTGTGAACGCCGCGCCGGCCGCCCTTGTGCATGTAGCCATCTGCCTGGCGTTTCAGCGTCGCTTCGGTAAGTGTATCGGAGACGATCTCGTCCCAGCCCGCCTTGAGGCTTTGCGGTTCCGGGATCACGCCGGCCTGTGCCAGTGCCGCATCGGCGGCATCGCCAACGAACATTTCACCGGTGAAGGCCCAGAGATCGTCGAGAGCCTCCTGCATGCGACGATGGCTTTCGGCCGTGCCGTCGCCAAGGCGGATAATCAGGTCGCGGCTGCGATCGAGGTGATAGGAGACTTCCTTGAAAGCCTTCTCGGCGATCTCGGCGATGCGTCGGTCGGCAGATCCTTTCAACGCTTTCAGCAGCAGATAGTGCCAGGCGTCGAAGAGAAATTGTCGCATCAAAGTCTTGCCGAAATCGCCATTGGGGCGCTCAACCAGCAGGACATTGCGAAACTCGTAGCCATCGCGCAGATAGGCGAGTTCGTCGGCCGAACGGCCCTTGCCTTCCACCTCGCCCGCCAGAGCGAGCCAGAGTTGCGTCTGGCCAATGAGATCGAGTGCGGTGTTGGCAAGCGCGATATCCTCTTCCAGCGCCGGTCCGCGGCCGCACCATTCGGAAACGCGGTGGCCTAAGATCAGCGTGTTGTCGCCGATGCGCAGGAGGAATTCGACGAGAGCGGCCTGAGCGGCCGCCGGCTCAAGGGTAGCGGTCGCCATCACATGTGCCCCACTTCATCCGGAATGTCGAAAAACGTCGGGTGACGATAGACCTTGGAATTAGAGGGATCAAAGAGCGGGCCTTTTTCCGAGGGTGCGCTGGCGGTGATCTCAGACGAGCGCACCACCCAGATACTGATGCCTTCGTTGCGGCGGGTATAGACATCGCGCGCATTGTTGATCGCCATCTCGGCATCGGGTGCATGCAGGCTGCCGACATGGCGATGGTTGAGGCCATGCTGACCACGGATGAAGACTTCCCAAAGCGGCCATTCGCTGGACATGTTTCTCACTCCCTGAACTTTCGAGCCGCCTTATTCGGCGGCAATCTTTGCGGCAGCGCGGCGCTCGGCCACCTTTTCGGCATGCGCCGTCAGACCGTCGCGGAACCAGGCGCCATCGTCCCATGCCTGCTTGCGGGCATTCAGCCGCTCCGCATTGCAGGGGCCGTTGCCGGCGATCACGTTGAAGAATTCCTCCCAGTCCGGTTCGCCGAAATCGTAGCCACCCTTCTCCTCGTTCCACTTCAGATCGGGATCGGGGACGGTCACGCCGAGGTACTCCGCCTGCGGCACGGTCTGGTCGACGAATTTTTGCCGCAGCTCATCATTGGAATTCTGCTTGATCTTCCAGGCCATCGACTGGGCCGAATGCACGGAGGCATCGTCTGAAGGGCCGAACATCATCAGCGACGGCCACCACCAGCGGTTCAAAGCATCCTGCACCATGGCTTTTTGCACCGGCGTGCCCTTCACCATTTTCATCAGGATGTCGAAGCCCTGGCGCTGATGAAAGCTTTCCTCCTTGCAGATGCGGATCATGGCCCTGGAATAGGGGCCGTAGGAACAGCGTTGCAGGGGAACCTGGTTCATGATGGCAGCGCCATCGACCAGCCAGCCGATCGCGCCGATATCGGCCCAGGTCAGCGTCGGATAGTTGAAGATCGAGGAATATTTGGCCTTGCCGGAGTGCAACTGCTCATACATTTCATCGCGGCTGATGCCGAGCGTCTCGGCGGCACAGTAGAGATAGAGGCCGTGGCCGGCTTCGTCCTGCACCTTGGCAAGCAGGATCGCCTTGCGTTCTAGCGTCGGAGCACGGGTAATCCAGTTACCCTCCGGCAGCTGACCGACGATTTCGGAATGAGCATGCTGGCTGATCTGGCGGATCAGCGTCTTGCGGTACCCTTCCGGCATCCACTCCTTCGGCTCGATCTTCTGGCCGGCATCGACGCGCTCCTGAAAGGCGCGCTCCTGGGGATCCATCTCGTCGAGGGAGCGGATGCGGGCGTCGTCGGTTTTCACCATCTGTGCATACATTGATCTTTCCTCCGTCTTCGCGCGTCCGACGCGCTCGAGAATGATCGCAGGCCCGGGGTTGTCTCGAAGCGCATCAGCAAGGCCGCCGCGTTACGGCACCGCCAGTATAAGCCTGTTTCTCGTTCTCCTCCACGAAACAGCGATCCCGCGGCAAATGCATTAACCGACCGATCGGTCACTGTATTAACATGAGATATGTCACAGTACAAATGAATTTTCCAAATTTTTTGTGACATTTTAGACTATCATTTTTTGTGACATTTTAGACTATCAAAGAGTGCAGCGAGGCAACTGCTTCGCTATGTTACTGAGAGGATTGACCCTTCAGAGGGACTTGAGACGTTCGTGCCGATTTTGGCTCGCCGGCGTGGTCTCTTGAAGCTTGCCTGCCTCATTGATGAAATGGCGGCCAACATAAGCATCGGCTTTTTTCGACAAAAGCAGATAGAGATCGGCGAACAGCCGCCGTGCCTCCTCGCCCGGCCAATTATCCGGCAGCGCAGACTTGGGAAGATGCGGCTCACGCAGCATGATCAGGCGATATTGATGCACGAGCAACAGCCGCGCAATCAGGCAATCGAACGGCGATAGCGCGGCACAATTTCCGACGCGTTTGAAAAATGAACCGAACCGGGCAATGAATTCGCGATAGGCCTCTGCGAAACGCGGCAGGTTCCAGGCCTCTTCGGCAAATTCCCGCAATGCGCCGTTCTCGGTCGCCAGCTGCGCGTCGAAGACGACGACGTTGCTCGGCAGGGGCGGTGCTGGATGCGTTCCCACTGCCAGGCGCGGGTTCAACCTCGCAAACCCCTCCCGCTCAAGGCCCTGCATAATCTCTTCCGGCGCAGGTCCGTTGATGAGGACGAACTGCCATCGAACCGCGGGCTGCGGCCCATAAACCAGGCTGGCAGCCTCGACGAATTCGGCTTGAGCGGCGTCGGTCAGCCGATAGAAGCTGCGGCGCCCTTCGCGCTCGCCCACAAGCTGACCCGCCATAACCAATCGCGACACGGCGGTCCGCACCAGTGTCTCGGTAATCCCGACGCTCTTGCACGTCTCGATGAGGTTGCCGATCCAGACGACGCCTCCGCGCGGCTCGATGACATCGCCGTAGATCGTCACGATGAAGCTCGCCGCTTTTATCGGCAAGTTGATAAGGAGCGCCGCAACCGCTTCGCTCAAATCATGGCCGAGCTTGACGTTATCAGCCGACACTCCAACCCTGCTCCGCATCTGAAATTATTAGAGTTTATTAGCGTGAGACGCTCGCACTATTCAAGGCGAGTACGGACAGAGGCTTTATCGTGACACATTCGTCGGCAACGCCGTGGTGTATTTGACGCATTTCAGCGAGAAGTGCGACGATGAGCTCAGCACGGCTTCATGGGTCAGGATACCCCGCATCAAAAGCCCCTCATATTCCCTGACATCGGCAACGACCGCGCGGATCAGGTAATCCCACTCCCCCGACATGGAGTAGCATTCCAGCACCTCGCGATAGCTGGCGATGAACTGTTCGAAGTCGCGCCGCGTCGGCGGATCATGGGTCTTCATTTTGACCTGGCAGAAGACATTCAGCCCCTTGCCGATTTTGTCGGGATCGACAAGGCGAACCGTCCGGCCGAGCACGCCCGCGCTTTCCAATGCCTTGATCCTTCGCCAGCAAGAGGCAGGCGATGCGCCGACCTTTTCTGACAGCGCCGCCTGACTGATATCGCCTTCCTCCTGCAGGACGCGCAGAATCGCTCTGTCGACGTGATCAAGATCGAAATCTTCCATTCAGAAATCCGCCACTTATGAAACATATCTTTCAAAAGCTACGGCAAAGCCTGTCAAATTGAAAGGAATAGAGCTGACGCTTGAATTAAAATAGTTGAGCCATCTGTAGGAGGATCACATGGCCCAGCTTGCCTTCAAAAGCCACGAGCGGAACTCGCCCGACGATCACATCGACTGGCGCAAGGTTGCCTATCTCGTTCATCTCTCCCGGGCTCTCGACGAGATGGAGGAGAAGCGCCTCGTTCCGGAAAAGAAGGTTCTCTACCAGTTTTCCGCACGCGGCCATGACATGGCGCAAATCCTTCTTGGAATGCAGCTGACCGGCCTGCACGACGCGACCTGCGGCTATTATCGCTCGCGGCCACTTCTGCTTTCTCTCGGCGTCGACCCGGCCGATGCGCTGGGTTCAGCCATGGGCCGCGCCGGCGGCTATTCCGACGGCCGCGACATCGGTGTCGTCTTCAACTATCCAAACCGTTCCGGCGCCTCGGCCTTGCCCATGTGCGGCGGCGTCGGTGCGCAATACACGCCGACGGCCGGCTGGGCACAGGCGATGAAATACTATGCCACCACGCTCGGGCGCACGGAATACGCACGCGACATCGGCGTCGTGCTTGGCGGCGACGGCTCGGTTGCCTCGAACGGCTTTTGGTCGGCGCTGACCGCTGCAACCACGCAAGCACTGCCGATGCTGTTCTATATCGAGGACAATGGCTTTGGCATCTCGGTGCCTTCGACGGTGCAGACGCCGGGAGGGAATATCGCCGCCAATCTCGCGAGCTGGAAAAACCTCGCAATCTTCGATGGCGACGGCTGCAACCCCGCCGAAGCTGCGCATCTGGTGCAGGATGCCGTCTCCTTCGTTCGTGACGAACGCAAGCCGGCGCTTCTCAGGCTCACGGTTCCGCGCCTTGAGGGCCACAGTTTTCAGGACACGCAGGCCTACAAGAGCGAGGAAACCGTGAGGCGCGAATGGGAGCGCGATCCCCTGCCGCGCCTGAAAGATTTCCTCGTTCCCGCCGTGATGACAGCACAGGAATGGGATGTCTGCGAAAGCGACGCGCGCGAGACAGCCGAAAACGCCCGTGCGCAAGCCGAAAAGAGGCCGGTCGCCGACCCCTCCTCCGTGACCCGCCATGTGTTCTTCGACGGCGACATGCAGACGATGGGCGGCCAGCATCCCATGGGTTATTCCGCACCGGCCACGACAAGCGAACCGGAGACATCCGGGCCGCGCATCAACATGGTCACAGCAATCCGCAGAACGCTCGAACACGAGATGTCGATCAACGAGCGCGTCGTAATCTTCGGCGAAGATGTCGGCCCAAAAGGCGGCGTTCACGCCGTCACCCTGGGCATGCAGGAAAAATTCGGCAACGAGCGGGTCTTCGATACCTCTCTGTCCGAAGAGGGCATTATCGGCCGTGCGGTTGGCATGGCGCTCGCCGGGCTCGTCCCCGTTCCCGAAATCCAGTTCCGGAAATATGCCGAACCAGCGACCGAACAGCTGAACGATTGCGGCACTATTCGCTGGCGCACCAACAACCGTTTTGCCGCCCCCGTCGTGGTGCGCATGCCCGGCGGCTTCTTCAAATGCGGCGACCCCTGGCACAGCCAGACCAACGAAGTGGCCTTCGTACACCAACCAGGCTGGAAGGTCGCCGTTCCCTCGAACGCCGAAGATGCGGTCGGCCTGCTGCGTACCTCGATCCGCGGCAACGACCCGGTCATCTTCTTCGAGCATCGGGCGATGCTCGATCACGCTTGGGCGCGGCGCCCCTATCCCGGCGACGATTTCGCGCTGCCCTTCGGCAAGGCGAAGCTGACGCGGACCGGCAGCGACATCACCATCGTCACCTGGGGCGCCATGGTGCAGCGCTGCGAGGAAGCAGCCGAGGGTATCTCCGCCGATATCCTCGATCTCCGTACATTGATGCCCTGGGATCGGGAAGCCGTGCTTGCATCGGTCGCCAAGACCCATCGCTGCCTCATCGTCCACGAAGATCTCGAAGCCGCAGGCTTCGGCGCGGAAATTGCCGCCGTGATCGCGGACAAGGCCTTCACGGATCTCGATGCGCCGGTCTCGCGCCTGACCATGCCGGATATCCCCAGCCCGCATAACCCCGTGCTTCTCGACTGGGCCGTCCCGTCCAGCGAGCGGATCGCCAAGCGCATTGCCGAAATCCTGGAGTTTTAGGGATGACTGGTATCATCGAGATCACGGCTCCGATCGAGCAAGAGGGCACGAAAGCGGTTGTCCGAAACTGGCTGAAGCGGATCGGCGACCATGTCAAGGAAGGCGATGCGCTTGTCGAACTGGAAACCGACAAGGTGACCCAGGAGATACCGGCGCCATGCGACGGCATCCTGAGCGAAATCGCGATGGCGGATGGCGATGATGCCGCGCCCGGCGCGATCCTCGGACGGATGAGCATCGAAAATGCAAACGGTGGTGCAGCGCAATTGGCCCAGGTTCCGTTGCAGATACAGCCGGCTTCACCTGCCACGGCCTCCGCCGCCGCTTATTATTCACCCGCGGTTCGCAAGGCCGCCGAGGAATACGGGATCGACCCGGCCAGTCTGAAGGGCAGCGGCAGGGACGGACGGGTCACACGAGCCGATATGGATCATGCGCTGGAAACCGCCAGGCCGCATCCATCTGCGTCGGTGTCGCGGCAGGCTGAGGCTGGACAGACCTCGCCGGCAGCCGCGGTGGACGGCAAATCTCGCATCGTTCCCCATTCCGCCATGCGGCTTTCGATCGCCAGGCATATGGCCCAATCCCTGGCGACGGCACCGCAGGTCACCGCAATCTTCGAGGCGGATTTCACCGCGATCATGCGCCATCGCGAAAGTCACAAGGATCGTCTGAAGGCTGAGGGCGTAAACCTTTCCTACACCTCCTATTTCGTGGCGGCATCGATTGCGGCCATGAAGATCGTACCGGGGGTCAACAGCCAATGGCATGATGACGGCCTCGAGATCTTCGAAGACGTCAATATCGGGATCGGCATTGCATTGGCTGACAAAGGCCTGGTGGTTCCCGTGATCCGGCAGGCGCAGAAACTTTCGTTGGAGGCCATTGCCGTGCGACTTCAGGATCTGACGGATAAAGCGCGATCGAATGCGCTCAAGACCGACGACTTGAAGGGAGGAACCTTCACCATCTCCAATCACGGCGTTTCCGGCTCGCTGGTCGCATCCCCGATCATCATCAATCAGCCACAATCCGCCATCCTCGGCATCGGCAAGCTGGAAAAGCGCGTCGTGGTACGGGAGGTCGACGTGGTCGATACGATACAGATCCGCCCGATGGCTTACGTGTCCCTGACGATTGACCATCGCTCCCTGGATGGGCATCAAACGAATGCCTGGCTGACGGAATTCGTACGGATTCTGCAGAACTGGCCGCAATGAGCACGAGGGAGGAGCAAATGAACAAGACAGCGTTTTTCGATAGCCTTACGGAACAGAAGCCCGACCCGCTGCTTGAACTGATTGCCAAGTTCGCGGCGGATCCGCGATCCGGAAAGATCGACCTCGGGGTTGGCGTCTATCGCGATGAAACGGGCCGAACACCGGTCATGAGAGCCGTCAAGGCGGCCGAGCACCATCTTTGGGAAACCCAAGAGTCCAAATCCTATATCGGCCCTGAGGGCGATCATGCTTTTCTGCGCGCGCTGGCCCGCGAAATCTTCGGTGAACGCCACGGCGGCAAGCCGGTCGCGGGAATTCAGACCCCTGGGGGCACCGGCGCTCTGCGTCTGGCTGCGGAACTGCTTGCCCTCGACAAGCGGCGCAAGATCTGGATGGGCACGCCGACATGGGTCAACCATCATGCGATCTTTGCCGCGGTCGGCCTTCAGGTCGAAACCTACCGCTTCTTTGACATCGGCAAGCAGGCTATTCTCGTTGACGAGATGCTGACGACCCTGCGCAACGCAGCATCCGGCGATGCCGTGCTGCTGCAAACGAGCTGCCATAATCCGACAGGTGCAGGATTATCATCGCAGAACTGGCGAGACATCGCCGAGATCGCCGCCGACAAAGGATTGCTGCCGCTCTTCGACAATGCCTATCAAGGCCTCGGTCACGGCCGGGTCGAAGATGCGGCAGGCATGATCGATGTCATCGAAGCGGTCGGCGAGGCGATGGTTGCCGTCTCCTGCTCCAAATCCTTCTCACTCTATCGGGAGCGCACCGGCGCGGTCTATCTCTTCGGCGATCAGCAGGCGCCGTTGAACAAGGGCATCGGCAATCTGGCGAGCTATGCCCGCGCCAGCTATTCCATGCCGCCAGCGCATGGGGCTGCTATTGTTGCCGCGATCCTGCAGGACCCGTCGCGGCGCCAGGCCTGGGTCGATGAACTCAGCGAAATGCGCAACCGCATAGCCGAAATCCGCCGCGCCGCCGCCGAAGCCTTTGCGCAATTCCGTCCCGATCTCGCCAATATCGCTTCGCAGGAAGGCATGTTCTCCCTTCTGCCGATCCCTCCGGAAAATGTCCGGCAACTTCGGGCCGAACACGGCATCTACATGCCGGATTCCGGCAGGATCAACGTGGCAGGGATGCGTGTTACGGATGTCGCATCCGTCGCGAAGCGCATCGGTCCCTATCTTGCCTGAACATACGCCAAAATAGCCCGGCGTTTCGCGTAGAGACGTGATCGGGACGCGCCAATCGGCTCGCCGGCCGTAGCTTTTGCCGCGCATCCAACTCGGCAAAAGCACCCGGATTCCACTGCTGCCCGAACGCTATGCTCTGCCCTTAAGCGGACCGAGCGCGTGTGGGCTCGCGCCTATTGACCTTTTCATACATAAATATAATCTGCGTATATGCAAGATGGCGGTCAGGCTTGGCTGTCACGTCAATAGCCAGATCGAGATCCGGTTTAAGCATGAAGGCATGCCTTGTCCGCGAGGGTTTCGCTACGAGGCATTCTGCCTTTGGGAGGAGTAACTTATGACAAACGACAATCCGGCGCTGCAAAGCGCCGTGCGCAAGGCGACGATTCGTCTCCTGCCCTTTCTGGGCTTGATGCTGATCCTGAATTTTCTCGACCGATCCAATGTCGGCTTCGCCAAGGTGGCTTATCAGGCCGATACCGGTATTTCGGATGCAGCCTATGCCTTCGGCGCCGGCATTCTCTATCTCGGCTACGCCACCTTCGAAGTGCCGAGCAACCTGATCATGCAGCGCGTTGGCGCCCGCCTTTGGCTGAGCCGGATCATGATTACCTGGGGTATCGTCTCCGCCTGCATGGTCTTTGCCCACACACCAACGAGCTACTACATCGTGCGCTTTCTGCTCGGCGTTTGCGAAGCCGGTTTCTATCCGGGCGTTCTCCTCTATTTGACCTACTGGTTCCCCGCCAAGCAGCGAGCGCGCGCCACCGGCCTGTTCTATCTCGGCATTCCCCTATCGCTGGTGATCGGTGCACCACTCTCCGGCTGGCTGCTCACCCATCACGACGTCCTTGGCCTCACCAACTGGCAATGGATGTTTGCGGTCGAAGGCCTGGCGGCAACCGTCGTCGGCATCGCAGCCCTCTTCTTCCTGACGAGCCGCCCAAACGAAGCAAAATGGCTGACGGCGGAGGAGAAAAACGCGCTGAATGCCGTTATCGAGGCAGAAGAGCGCAGTAAGCTTTCCGAAGTGAAGCACTCGGTCTTCAGCGTGCTGAAAGACTGGCGCGTCCTCGCCTTCATCGGCATCTACCTGTTCATCCAGATCGGTGTCGGCCCGATCACCTTTTACCTGCCGGCGCGGCTAGCGCAGGCGCTCGGCGGCGGCGTCAATACCTGGGTCGGCGTGCTGCTCGGCCTACCCTGGCTTTGCGCGCTTTTCGCAACCCGCTTCTTCACCGTCTATGCCGACAAGCATGACAACCATCGCATCGTCTGCATCGCCATGCTGACGGCAGGCACCATCGCGCTAGGAACGATCGGCCTAACGATGAATCCGTGGGTGATGGTGATTGCGGCCTGCATCGCGGTTCCGGGCCTTGCCTCTTCGCAGCCGGTCTTCTGGAGCCTGCCGACCCGCTATCTCGGGGGCGTCGGTGCCGCTAGCGGCATAGCCTTCATTGTCTCGCTCGGCAATCTCGGCAGCTTCGCCTCGCCGCAGATCAAGGCCTATGTTGACGCAGCCACAGGCAATGGCGATATCGGCTTCTACATCCTCGCCGGCTGCTGCTTCCTGTCTGTCGTGCTGCTGATCGCGCTCGGCCCGCACCGCCGCTGGATCGTCGACGCCGAGCCGACCGCCGGTGGCAGCCGTTCGCATTGAAGGAAGAGAGCTTTCGATCCTCCCCCGCGATAGTGGGCGAGGATCGATAGGATGCGGCAAATCCGCCGCGCAACGTTAGCCCGCGACGATCTCTTCCAACGCCAGCGCCGCGCCCAACAGCCGCTCGTCATGGTTTCTCGGCGCCGACAGCAGGAAGCCAACCGGCATGCCTGCTTCACCCGTGCCGCAAGGCAGGGAGACGCCGCACCAATCGAGGAAATTGCCGATCGCTGTATTGCGCAGTGTTCTGCCATTGATCTTTACGAACAGCTCGTCATCCGCCTCCAAGGGGCCAAGCGCCGGCGCAACATGGGCAACCGTCGGATAGGCGATGAACTCGTTTGGCCCAAGCGTGTCAGTCACTTCCTTGACCAGTTGCTTGCGCACTTTGAGCGTTTCCAGATAGCCGACCAGTGTCGTCTTCTCTCCAAGGCGTGTCCGCGCGACAACACGCCGATCCATGGAAGCGGCTTCCGGTCCTGCCAGACGGCGGTGATGCAGCACGAAGGCCTCGGCAGTAACCAACGGCCCGTACTCAGCCATCAGCTCAAAGAGCCTTTCGAAAGCCGGAAAGGCAGCTCGCCGGATCTTAACGCCAGCGGCGCTCAATCTCGCCAGCGTCGCCTCGAAAGCTGCAAGAACACCATCCTGCGCATCATCCATGACGATATTTGTCGGCACCACGATAGAAAGCCCGGCGGCTTCGGCTCGCTCCACCTCGGGGACAAAGCACCCACGCATTGCGGTATCGACCCAGATCGCATCCTGGACGCTGCGGCACAAAGGCCCAAGCGAGTCGAGGCTGGTCGACAGTGGAAAGACACCGTCCATGCTGTAGCGACCATGGCTTGCCTTATAGCCGACAAGGCCGTTGAAAGCAGACGGTATGCGCACTGAACCGCCCGTATCCGTGCCGATCGAAACCGGCACGAGACCTGCTGCAACCGCGACGGCAGAACCGGAAGACGAACCGCCCGGAATGCGCGCGACATCGATCGCCCGCGGGTTTAGCGGGGTACCGTAATGCGGATTGAGGCCGAGGCCGGAAAAGGCGAACTCGCTCATATTGACCCGACCGACAGCCACCATGCCCGCAGCCTTCAATGCCTTGACGACCTCGGCATCGTCCTGCGCGGGCTTTGCATCCGCAAGTACGATCGACCCGGCTGTGGTCGGCAGGCCGGCGATTGCAAACAAATCCTTCCATGCGACCGGAATACCATCCAGCAGCCCGCGCGAACGCCCCTGACGCAGCCGTCGGGACGAAGCCGCCGCCTCTTCCTTCGCGCGCGTTTCCAACAGCCGCGTGAAGATCGCCTGATCCTTGTAGGTCCGGATCGCATCGAGGGTCTCCTCGGCCAGCGCGATCGGATCGAGACTGCCGGACTGGATCAGGACCGAGAGTTGGGCGATCGATTTGCCGAGATGTGTCTGTGTCATAGTCCCTGCTCTCCTTCTCAGCCGACCAGCTGCATCCAGCGGCGCACGAGATAATTGTGCTCATCCATTGTCGTATTCCAGACGGCAATACAATTGGCGCGCTGCCAATAGGATCCGCCGCTGCGCACAGAACCCTTTCTGATCCGGATCTGCCCATCCGGGCCGGGCAAATCCTCGGCCGCAGCAGCGCCCTCGTACCAATAATCCCATTCCGCCTGGGTCATGAACTGCCGCGAGCGCTGCGGTGTCGAAATGTAATAGCCCTGCCGTGCAACCACGGCACCCGGCCATCCCGAGATCCACCAATTCAGATAGTCATAGGCGACATCGAGCAGGCGGCCGTTCAAGTGTTTCGAAAGGCAGAGGCCGCCATGCCAGGCGCGATAGCCTTCGGCGGGCACGGCCTGCTCGACCGGCACACCCTTCGAATTCAGGATGCCGATGCCAGGCGACCACATGCTCTGCACGCTGGTCTCACCAGCGATCATCAGCCGCGCCGCATCCTCGGCGGTCTTCCAGAAATCCCGGAAGAAGCCGGCTTTCTTGCGCTCCTCCAAGAGATCAATCAGCTGGTCGATCTCCTGAATGGACATATTACCGATATCGCCGAAGGACATGAGGCCGGCGGCCTGTGCTGCGAGCGCAGCGTCAAATATTCCG
This sequence comes from Rhizobium sp. ERR 1071, assembly GCF_007828675.1. Lineage (NCBI taxonomy): Bacteria > Pseudomonadati > Pseudomonadota > Alphaproteobacteria > Hyphomicrobiales > Rhizobiaceae > Rhizobium > Rhizobium sp. ERR 1071. The sequence continues at coordinate 226,634 of NZ_VITM01000006.1, forward strand.
ATGGCGGGCTCATCCACCAGCGCCACCCTGCCTGCCCAGCGCTCGTCAAAGAGCGCGCCCCAGGAATGCATGCCAACACCATTCGGCGCCAGATCCGTCCGATAGGCGAAGCTGTCGAAATTATGCGTCGTCGGCAGCATCGAGATGAAGCGCGACGGCGTATCGCCGAGAGCGAGGTTCGGCTGCACGAAGAGCTTTTTCGCCGGCACATCGCCAAGCCCCATTCGCGGGTTGGGGCCGATATGGCCGGTCTTCGTCAGATCGTTGACCTCATCCCAGAGCACGATGCGCTGCGTGTCCACAGGCTGGATCGCGCGCCAGTGCCAGACGATATCGAGATTGTGGAAGCACTGGTCGTAGATATCGTAGGTTTCCGGCTCGCGGGCCGCCTTGTACTGCGTTGTCAGGAAGTCGTTATTGTCGAATGTCACGTCGATGCCGAGATCCTCCTGCGCGCGCAGGCGCAGTTCCTCCAGCAGTGAAATCGCTGTGCCGAGTACGCGCAGGCGCGGCCGGCCCTTCAGATGCAGGGCGGGAGCAGACATGCTTTTGGCGACGGACTCATGCTTGTTCATGGAGATCCCAATTGTCTCATCGCGCCGCAGCGATCGGGTAAGACGCGGCGGGCACGCGCGCCAATGTGAAGGCTTCGAAGGAGCGTTTCAATAGCGCGCCGTCGAGCCCATCCAAGATGAAGACCAGCCGCGAGTTACGATCTTCCGAAGGCCAACCTTCCATGTGCATCGGTGTATGAACCAGATGCTGGACACCATGAACCGCAACCGGGCGCTCCTCACCGCTGAGATTGAGAATACCCTTCACACGCAGCACCCGTTCGCCATGCCGATTGAGCAGCATGGTCAGCCAGAGCCCGAAAGCGGTCCAATCGACAGGCCTGTCTATGACGAGCGAAATCGAAGAAATGGCGGCCTGATGCGGCGCGCCGCCCGATGAGACGAGCTGCATCGGCTCATCGCAGTAAAAGCCGCTTTGCGAAAGGCTGCTTGTTGAGGCGTTGCTCTGGACCGCGACAAGCGAGGAAAGATCGAGATGCGGATCAGCCGCGATGAGGATCGGGGCATCGGGATTGAGCGTTCGAAGGCGAGCTTGGAGGTCGTATTCGCTACGATCCGCCTCAAGATCCGTCTTGGTCACGATCAACCGGTCCGCGACCGCCGCCTGCCTGTTGGATTCGATATAGGTGTCGAGCTGACGCAGCCCGTTCACCGCATCGACCGTCGTAATCACGTTGCCGGCGCAGAAATGGTGCCTGAGCACCGGATCGGCCTTGATGGTCGAAAGCACGGGGAAAGGATCGGCAAGGCCGGTGCTTTCGATGATGACGCGCCGGAATGGTGGCACCAGCCCGCGCTCGCGGCGGGAGTAGAGTTCCTTGAGTGCTGTGGCAAGGTCGTCACGCACCGTGCAGCAGACGCAGCCGGAGCGCAGCAGCACCATCTCGCCCTCGACGCTTTCGACGAGATCATGGTCCAGCCCAATCTCGCCGAATTCGTTGATGAGCACGGCGGTATCGGCAAAGGCCGGATCCGCCAGGATGCGCTTGAGCAGTGTCGTCTTGCCGGAACCGAGAAAGCCTGTCAGCAGATTGATCGGCAGGAAGCCGCCCGCCTCAATCGACATGCCGAGCCTCCATCCTTGCGACGAAAGCAGGGTCGAGCGGGTCACAGGGCCGGCCGACGAGCCTTTCGGCCGCCGGCCAGAGATGACCGAGATCCTCGATGATCTCACTCCTGCCTGTTCGCGTCGACAGGACGAAGGAGGCGCCCTGCCAATCGGAGAGGACAAGACCGAAACCCGAAAGCATTTCGTTGGCGGCACGCACGCGCTCGACTCGCTCACGCCGCCGGTCGAAGCTTGCGTGATTGCGGGTGAAGACGCCTGGCCGTGCCGCGGCATCCGTCCAGTGCTCATTGCCGCCGAGCACGCCGCACAGTGAACACATGGCAATCGCCTCCAACCTGATGCTTCGATACTTCAGCCTAGCCGGCTATTTCTTGCGCGGAAAGCGGGCTGCGAAATCGTCGGCGATCTCGTTCATCGTGACAAATTTGACGCCGGGATGCTTGACCATATGCGCATAGAGCCGCTCCAGCATCATCAGCACCTGCGGCCGGCCGGCGACGTCGGGATGGATGGTGATCGGGAAGACGGCATAATCCATCTCGCGATAGACCCAGTCGAACTGATCGCGCCACATCTGCTCGATGTGATGCGGATTGACGAAGCCATGGCTGTTCGGCGATTTCTTGATGAACATCATCGGCGGCAGGTCATCGAGATACCAGGATGCCGGGATTTCGATCAGATCGGTCTCCTGGCCGCGTTTCAGCGGTACCATCCAGTCCGACGGCTTGCGGGAATAGTCGATCTTCGTCCAGCTATCACCGACGCGCACATAATAGGGCGTGAAGTCATTATGCATCAGCGAGTGATCATACTTGATGCCGCGCTCCAGAAGCAGCTCGTTCGTCACGTTGGAGAATTCCCACCAGGGGGCGACATAACCGGTCGGGCGCTTGCCGGAAAGTTTTGTCACCAGCTCGATGCACTTATCGAGGATTTCCGTCTCCTGCTCGCGTGTCATCGCAATCGGGTTTTCATGGCTGTAGCCATGGATGCCGATTTCATGGCCGGCATCGGCCACGGCCTGCATCTGCTCCGGGAAGGTCTCGATCGAGTGGCCGGGAATGAACCATGTGGTCTTGATGCCGAAGCGTTCGAAGAGCTTCACCAGACGCAGACTGCCGACTTCACCGGCAAAAAGGCCGCGCGAGATATCGTCAGGCGAATCCTCGCCGCCATAAGAGCCGAGCCAGCCGGCGACGGCATCGACGTCGACGCCAAAACTGCACAAGATTTCCTTTGCCATGGGATGACCTCCTTCAATTTAAGTTTCTGTAATCAGTGAGCCGGGATGACGGTCGCATCGGCCGGATCCCAGGTAAGCATGACCTCGGCGCCTGGGGGAAAGGCGCCGGGCCGGTATTTGTCGACATGCGCCTCCAGCGCCAGGCCTCGGCCATCAGGCAGGCTGATGCCGATCTGCGAGATATGGCCGACCACGTCGAAGCGCTCGACGCGTGCGCCAACCACATTGCCGCCGAAGGTCCGGGCGAGATTTTCGCGCGCCGAGCCGCCCGCTGCGTGAACCTCGATCGCTTCCGAGGGGATGACGATGTTGACCTTGCTAGAGAGGCCGCCATTGGCACAGCCCGACAGCGTGCCAAATGCGGTGGAGACAAAAGTGTTGTCGGCCTCGGTGCCGGCAACCTCACCTTCGAAGATGGTGTTGCGACCGATAAACTGTGCCACGAAAGGCGTGTTCGGGCGTGTGTAGAGCTGAGCGGGCGGACTGATCTGCTCCACCCTGCCCTGGTTCATGACGACGATGCGGTCGGACAGCGCCAGCGCCTCCGACTGGGCATGCGTGACAAAAACGAAGGTCACCCCGAGCTTCTTCTGCAGCAGCTTCAGCTCATTCTGGATGGCCTTGCGCAGATTGGCATCCAAAGCACCCAGCGGCTCGTCGAGAAGCAGCACATCCGGCTCGACGACAAGGCCGCGGGCAAGCGCGATGCGCTGGCGCTGGCCGCCGGAAAGCTTGTCCGGCTTGCGATCGGCAATATCCTCCAGCCCGAGAGTCGCGAGAATACGATCGACCCGGACATCTCGTTCGGCCTTCGCCATGCCCTTGACCTCAAGACCATATCCGACATTCCGCCGGACGGTCATATGCGGGAACAGCGCATAGTTCTGGAAGATCATCGATGTCGGCCGCCTCTGCGGTCTGACATCGTTCATACGCTCGCCCTTGATCATCATGTCGCCGGAGGAAATGCTTTCAAAGCCAGCGATCATACGGAGCGTCGTCGTCTTGCCGCAGCCCGACGGGCCGAGGAAGGCGATGAATTCGCCCTTTCTGATCGATAGATTGAAGTCGATGACGGCGGGCGTGCCATTGTCATAGACTTTGCCGACATCGATGAGTTCCAAGTCATATATCATGGGAGATCTCCGGGCGTGGAGGAGGAGGCGGACATCGCCTCCTCGCGCGGCATGGGATAGCTGGCAGCAGCCATCGGATCAGGCATTGAGGAATTCATCCCACTTCTGGACGAGATGGTCGTATTCATCCGGCCACTGGTGCCAGTAGGCAACGTTCTTGGCGCGTTCCGCCAGCGAGCCGCCGTCGCGCAGGTCGCCTTCCTTGATGCCGCGCTCGGCAGCACCGACCCAAGGCTTGCCCTCGTACCAGAAGGCATACTTATCCGGCGCCATGACCTTCTGGATATTGGTCGACGGCGAATAATAGCCCTGTTCCGAAACGGTGATGCCGGGCTCGCCCGAGAGCCAGTAATCGGCATAGGCGATCACGGCTTCCTTGTTCGGCGTGCCTGCGATCATCGACGGGCCGATCGCCCAGCCACGATAGCCTTCCTTCGGCACGGCATATTTGCATGCCTTGCCCTGGGCTTTGACCGCCATGACAGCCGGCTGCCAGGCGTCGCAGACGACCATCTCGCCCGATGCCATCAGATTGACCAGCTCGCCGAAGTCACCCCACAGAGCGCGGAACTGCCCGTCCTTCTTCTTCGAAACGAGGAACTTCGCCGCTTCGTCGATCTCGGCCGTGCTCGGATTGCCGGGATTCTTGACGTTCAGAAGGCCAAGCGTGTTCATGGCCATGATCGCCTGACCGAAGGCGATCAGCGGATCGGTATTGAGACCTGATTTGCCCTTCCACTTCGGATCGAAGATCGCCGACCATGTATTGGCTTCCTCGGCGGAGAGAACGTCCGGATTGTAGCCGATGGAATCGTAGTTGTAGACCGCAGGCACCATGTTCAGCGTGGTCTTGGCATCATCGGCCCAGATCTGGCCGACGATCTGTTGCTTCGGCTCCCACTTGTCGGAAGGCGTGGTGAAGGTATCGCGGATATTGGCCCAGTTCTTCAAGGAAGCGGCCGGAACCGGCTCGACATTGTTGGTCATGACGATCGAGGGCAAGCGCTCACCGATGATCTCCCAGCAATCGTAATCCTTGGAGCCGGACAGGATCTTGGTCTGCGCGTCCGGAAAGGTCGCCGCTGTACCCGAGGTCTGGCCGACGCCGCTCACCTTGCGGAATTCATCAAGGATACGCTCCTGGACCGTGACCGAGAGACCGATGGTGCGCAACTGTTCCTTGGCAAGGTTCGCAGCCTGGGCGTAGGCCGCTCGCGACGACAGGAAGGGCGTGCCGCCTCCAATCGCGAGCGCCATGACGCCGGCGGAGTGCTTCAACAGAGAGCGTCTGTTCATTTCCATCTTGGACATATCTGTTCTCCAGTGCTGATTGCTGTTCCCTTGTGCCCTTCGCGGGCCTGCTTCATTGCCGTATCGCCCTTGACCCAGTCGTTGCCGGGACGATGGCGATCAGTACCGCCCCACAAGGAGGCCGCCATCCACGACCAGAACCTGGCCGGTCATGTATCTCGCGCCCTTCGAGGCGAGGAATGCGATCACGTCGGCGATGTCTTCCGCTTCACCTAACCGGCCCATCGGAATGAACTCGGCTGCCTTCTCCGCGCCTGCTGGGCCGAGCGAATTTTCTTCCGAAAGAAGCTGGGCTGTGCGGATATAGCCCGGCGCAATGCCGTTGACCCTGATGCCGTCCTTCGCCAGCTCGACGGCGAGCCCGCGCACCAATCCCACGACCCCGGATTTCGCCGCCGAATAATGGACATGCTCGTCCCAGCCATAGGCGACGCCCATGATCGAGGAGAGCGCGACGATACTGCCCGATCCGCGGGCACGCATGCCGGGTACCGCGGCACGCACCAGCTTGAAGATGCCCTTCAGGTCGACATCCATGGTCAGGTCCCATTTGTCGTCGGTGAGCTTCTCAAGAGGTGTGCGATGGGCGATGCCGGCATTGGCGACGATGACATCGATCTTGCCGAAGCGTGCCTCGACATTGGCGACAAGCCGGTTGGCGGCCTCCGTCGAGCGGACGTCGTAGAGATGGAATTCGGCAGAGCCGCCGCTGGTGAGGATGTCGCGGACGGTCTCCTCACCTTCCTTTTCGAGGATATCGGTGACGACGACATGGTCACCGAGCGCTGCAAACGCCTTTGCTGTCGCTTGGCCGATACCGATGCCCGCGCCTGTGACGATGACGATCCGCTTTTCCAAACTATCCATCTGCTTGTCTCCTTCAGAGCATCACATCGCCGGAATTCGGCCCAAGGGTCTGGCCGACGAAAAGGCTCGCTGCCGGCGACGCCAGAAACGCCACGGTCGCCGCCACCTCTTCCGGTTCGCCGAAGCGGCCGAGCGGCAGTTCGCGCTTCTTACGTTCGCGCCATTCTTCGGAAAGACCCCGCACCAGCGGCGTGTTGATCGGCCCCGGCGCTACGGCGTTGACGCGCACTCCGCAGCTCGAAACCTCGCGGGCGAGTGCCTTGGTCATGCCGATGATCGCCGCCTTGGCGCCGGAATAGTGGACCAGCTCGACACCGCCGATCTGCCCGAGCTGGGAGGCGACGTTGACGATGACGCCCTCGCCTCGCGCCAGCATCGACGGCATGACGGCCTTGGTCATCAGGAAGGTGCCGCGCACATGCACCGCAAACATCCGGTCGAAATCCTCAAGCTCGAGGTTTTCGAATGCTGCCTGATGCGCAATACCGGCATTGTTGACGAGAAGGGCGACGTCGCCGTGCGAGGCCTTGGCAGCCGCATGGATAGTCGCCACATCCTCGGGCCGTGCTACGTCGCCGGCGATCGCGGTTGCCACACCGCCCGCCTTGGTGATTTCCGAGGCAGCAGTCTCGGCCCGGTCGCCCGAGAGGTCGTTGACCAGAACAGCATAGCCGTCGGTGGCCAGGCGAAGGGCGATAGCTCGACCAATACCCGAGCCGGCGCCGGTGACGATGGCAGAGATCGGAACGGAAACCTTCTCAGCCATCACGCGTCCTCCTGGATGCGGACGCGCTTGGCGCGCCTAACCGACAGACCCATCAGGATCGCGTAGGTGCCGAGAAGCGCGAAGGAAAACAGCGTGGTCAGCACCCCGAAAGCGAAAACGTTCGGATGCACCTCGACGGAGAAGGTGCCGTAGATGGCAAGCGGCAGCGTCAGCTCGCGGCCGGAAGCAAACAGGGTGCGCGAGAACTCATCATAGGAGAGCGTGAAGGCAAAGAGCATGGCCGAAAGCACGCCCGGGAAGATCAGCGGAAAAGTGACCTTGCGGAAGGTGCGTGCCGGCGTGACGCCGAGCGACCATGAGGCCTCCTCCATGCTCGGATCGAACCTGTTGAAGATGGCGAGCATGACGAGGAAAGCAAAGGGGAAGGTGTAGACGACGTGCAGGACGAAGGCCGTGCTCCACCAGTGACGATCGATGCCGAAGGCATTGGCGACAAGCGCCATGCCGAGGCCGACAAGCACGCCCGGCACCATCATGCCGAGAACGATCAGATAGAAGGCGACGCCCGAGCCGCGGAACTTGCGGCGAAAGGCCTGGGCGGACATGACGCCGAGCACGGTCGAGACGATCATGGTCATCAGCGCCAGAAAAAGCGAGCGGATCAGCGCCTGATCGATCGGCAACGGTGCGATGCGCGACGGCGGCGTGAGACCGAAGAGATGCCGATACCAGTAGGTCGACCATTCGATGATCGGAAATTGCGGACCGCCCTCTGGACCGGTCTGGAACGACAGGATCGCCAGGACCGCGAGCGGTCCGTAGAGGAAGATCAAAAAGAGGGTCGTATAGACACCCAGGCCAAGCTTGATGCCGCCGGCATTCATGATCAGAGCTCCTTTCTGAGGTCGACGACCTTGAGCAGCGCTGCGACGACAGCACCCATGATGATCGTCAGCACAACGCCGGCGACTGCGGCAAAGGCCCATTTCAGCGAGCCGACCTGGGTGACGATGATATTGCCGAGCAGATTGACCTTGCGGCCGGACAGGGCAGCGGACGTTGCGAATTCACCGAGAACCATGACGGAGACGAAGATCGCGCCGACCACCACGCCCGGCATGGACAACGGCAGGATGATGGTGCGGAAGATGCGCCAGAAGCCGGCACCGAGATCCTGCGCCGCCTCGATGACGGAGGCGTCGATGCGACCCATCATGAAGGCGATCGGCCCGACCATGAAGACGCAATAGATCTGTGTCATGCCGATGATCACGGACAGCTCCGAAAACAGCAGCACCTCTATCGGCTGCTGCACGATGCCGAGCTTCATCAGGATCATGTTGATGGCGCCCTCGGTGCCGAGCATCGGCCGCCAGGCAAGCACGCGGATCAGGAAGGACGTCCAGAACGGGATGACGCAGAGCACGAGCAACACCGTCTGCAGCGTCTTGTTCTTGATGAGAAGCCCGACGAAGAGCGCCGCCGGATAGCCGACGACAAGCGTCGATACCAGCACCAGCAACCAGATGCGGATCGTCGTCCAGAGCGCGCCGAGATAGGTGGGGCTCGTCAGGAAGGCGACCCAGCTCTGCAATGTTAGCGTCGGCTCGATCTTGAAGGTTGTCTGTGTCCAGAAGGAAACATAGACCATCATCAGCATCGGCAGGACGAGGAAGGCCACCATCCAGATCATGCCCGGCGCCAGAAGCAAGAGTGTCTTATTCGATTTCCGGCGCACGGTTGCGCCTTCCTGCACGGCTTCCTCTGATGTCGCGACCATGGTCATCTCTCGCTCTCCTTGGGGGGTCCGGCGGAAGGGTTGGAAAAAGTCACATCAGCCGAAGACAAGGGCATCCTCCTTCTTCCAGACGAGCGCATAGCGATCCTTTTCGACAAAGGCGGGCGGGCGGGCATGGCTCAGATGAGATTCGACCTCGAAGACGTGGCCGCCATCGAGCGCAAAGAAGGAGTTGACCGCCGCACCGGAATATTCGCTGGCGATGAAATCCGCCTCGATGCGCACTTCGCCATCCGAGAGCACCGCATCGCGGGAGCGGATCGAAACGCGGTCGTAGCGGATCGCATAAGCCGGCTGCGGCGCTTTTCGGCGCGATCCATTCAGAGGGAAGCGGCCGGCCGGTCCGACAAAAGCATCCTCGACGACATTGCCGGCAAAGAGATTGTAGCAATTGAGAAAGCGGGCGACCGAGGCCGTTGCCGGGCTGTTGTAGACCACATCCGAGGCGGCGGCCTGCGCGATGCGGCCGCGATCGAGCACGAGCACGAGATCTCCCATCGCCAAAGCTTCGCTCTCGCTGCCCGTAACATGCAGGAAGGTTACGCCGCAGCGCTCGCGGATGATCTTGAGCTCGCTGCGCATACGGCCGCGCAGATTGGCGTCAAGCGCACCGAGCGGTTCGTCCAGCAGCACCATCTTCGGCTCCGTCACCAGTGTACGTGCCAGGGCGACGCGCTGGCGCTGACCACCTGAAATCTGCGTCACGGCGCGGTCGTCAAATCCCTTGAGACCGACCAGCGACAGCATGTCCTGAACGCGCTTTGCCAGGATGCGCGCATCCGTCACCGGATCGACCCTGCGATTGCGCAGGCCGAAGGCAACGTTCTCGGCAACGGAAAGATGCGGAAACAGAGCGAAGTTCTGAAAGACGAAGCCGATGCCGCGATCATGCGGCTCGACGCCATCGAGCCGTTTGCCATGGAAGAGGATCGAGCCGGCATCCGGCTCCTCGAAGCCGGCAATGACGCGCAGCAGTGTCGTCTTGCCGGAGCCGCTGGGGCCTAGCAGCGAGATATACGCATTGTCGGGCAAAGAGAAATCTATCCTGTCCAGCGCGGGCGCCGCGCCATAGGACTTGGTGACTTGACTAAGCTGAAGAACGGTCGACACCGAATTCCCACCAGTTTCAAGGCAAGGACCATCCTTCGGGCAGAGCTCCGCCTTCGCCCGGATCACAAGTATCCGGACCTTCAGACGTCTGCCTGCGTTCGCGCATGATCACATGCGCGTCAAAGAGATGTTCCTTGGCGTTTCAAAGAGTTCCGCCTGCGGCGCTTCTGACGAGCACCTTGATGTTGAGAGCATTACATAAATGATTTTTGTATTCAATGGACTTTTTCGTGAAAATGCCGAACCCAGAAACACAAGTCAAACGAGGGCGACCGGCGGAAGGCCGCGACGCTGGCGAGCACCCTCGCCTCCGCGTAGAATTGGCATCAACGCAGCCGTTACGGGCGCCAAAGCGTGACGCGCCGCACCCGGATAACATTCGGAAAATAGCGCCAATCGCGGCGCTATGGGTCAGCAACCAGCGAAAAGAGATTCATCGCACTCGAGCGCAAAAACATATTTTGTATTCAATAGTCATTTATTTTTGCGCTATGTTAGAATTACAAAACGCGTAAGAGTGAGGTATCAGAACGACGTGAGTCCATTGCACCAGATGACCGAAAACCGTGCGCGCCCCAATGCGCAAAAGCGCTACGAGATCGCCGAGGATGTTCTGCGTGGCAATATCGAGGACAACACGCTGCCGCAGGGCGTGGTGCTGCTCGAAGGGCCGATCGCCGATATCCTGCAGATTTCGCGCGCGCCCGTGCAGAGGGCGCTGCAGACGCTGGAGAGCGAAGGTCTGGTGCATCGCTTCAACGGACGCGGCTATCTCGTCGGCCCCGCCGGACAAGGCATCGAGCCGAAGCGCACCGATATCAAGACCCTCGGCCTGACCATCCCGCGCCACGCAGACGAAGCCTTGCAGAGCCGCGCCTCCTGGGAACGCATCTACAATACCGTCGAGGCCGATGTCGCCGGCTGCGTCGTCTTCGGCCAGTACCGCATTATCGAGATCGAGCTCGCCGACCATTTCAACGTCAGCCGCACCGTCGTCCGCGATGTGCTGACGCGCCTGCGCGAGCGTGGCCTCGTGCGCAAGAACCAATCGTCCCACTGGATCGCCGGCCCGCTGACGGCGCAGATGATCAAGGATCATTACGGCCTGCGTGGTATGCTGGAACCGCAGGCGCTTGTCGCGGGAGCCAGCCGCGTCGACCGGGAGCGGTTGAACGATTTGTTTCTGCGCCTTTCCGATCTCGAACGGCACGAACCGGCGGATCATCTTGCGGCGCTGGAAGCTATCCATGCCGACTTCATCGACATCTGCATCCTTGCGACGCCGAACGAGCGGCTGAAGGAATCCATCCGCAATAACCTGCTGCCCGTCACGGCGACGGAGCGATTGCTGCGGCGCCTCGGGCTGCCCGGAGATCCTGCCATCATCACGGAGCTCCGCCTGATCGCGGAACTGCTTCTGCGGGGCGCCGTCAAGGCGGCGGCGGCGATGATGGAAAACCATCTCGAAGCCTCCGTCGACCGCACGATCGCACAGATGAAGATCGTCGCGATCGTCCCCGGTCCCGGCGTGACGGCTGCTTATCTCACCCGCGTTCTCGAGTGAGATGCAGGCACGCCCTAACCTATTCGATCTGTGTCGGAAACGCGGGATCGAAGGAGCAGCCATCCGCTTGATCCCTTACGCCAGAGCAGCACGAAGGCGCGCAAGCAATGCCTGCCGGTCCGCCCGGGCCGCCAGCGCCTGATCCATGGTGACCTCCACGAATTGCGTCGGCGTATGCGGCTGCAGTTGCGCGATCAGATCCATGTCGGCGGAGATCACCGTTCCCAGCATGAAATAGCCGCCGCCGGAGACGGCATCGCGATGCAGGATGATCGGCTCCGTTCCGCCCGGCACCTGGATCGAGCCATATGGATAGCAGCTGTCAACGATATTCGACGGATCCGAGCCTGCACCGAAAGGCTGCTTGCGCTCGACGAATTCGAGCTTGCGACCGCCGCGGAAGCGATACCCCATGCGATCGGCCTCCGGCGCAACCTTCCATTGGTCGGCAAAGAAGTTGCTCTTCGTTTGCTCTGTCAACCGATCCCAATAGAGCCCCGGCAGAACCCGGAGCTCCGCCGGGGTACCGGGCTTGCGGCGCAGCTCCTCGGCAATGGATAGCCCCTCGTTCTTCATGGAACCGGAGCCAACGGGAAGCTCATCTCCGGCAGCGATAGCCTTACCATTCAGGCCGCCGAGGGCGCCGATCACATAGGTCGACCGGCTGCCCAGCGCTTCGGGAACATCGATGCCGCCCGACACCGCAATGCAGATCCGCGCCCCGGACCTCAGAAAGTCGAAGCTTACGGTCTGCCCTGCCCTGACCTTGAGTGCCGTCCATCCCGGCTGCAGCTCGTCATCGATCCTGACGGGCATGTCGGCGCCGGTAACCGCAATCAGGGCATCGTCGAGAAATTCGAGCTTAGGCCCCATGAAGACGGCTTCGAGCCCGGCCGCACCCTCATCATTGCCGACGAGAAGATTTGCCGCCCGCATGGCGTAACGGTCCATGGCGCCGCCCACGGGAATGCCGAGATGGAAATAGCCGGGCCGTCCGAGATCCTGAATCGTGGTGGAAAGGCCGTGATGAAGAACCTTAATGGCCATGCAGCGCGCCCTCCAACCTGGCGTTGTAGCCGTCGATATCGGCCTGGTATTGCCTGAGATCGAATTTGACCTCGCGGATCGGCGGAGCGAAGCGGCCCTTGTCGACATCCTCGACCGCCTGGTCGTATCCGTCGCGCTCGATCGGCCGGAACTTCACGATGTCGCCCGGACGGAAGAACACCATGAAATCGCGGAGATAGCTCGTCGTTTGCTTGGGGTCGAAGATCGGCATCGGCGTGATGCCGAACATCTGATAGCCGCCGGCCCCGCGCACCGAATAGATGCAGCCGAAGCAGCCGCCGTGTCCCACCGTCAACCGTGGCGTGTCGGTTCGCGGGCGCAGATATTTCGGCACCTCGATCTGCCGCTGCCGCTCCACCATCTGATACATGAACGGCAGGCCGGCAACGAAGCCGACCATCGAAACGAACCAGGGCGAGCCGGCATGAGCCGAAATGAAGTCCTCGACCGCATCATAGCCATTGATCCTGGCAGCGTAGTCGAGATCGGTCCCCGTCGGCTCCTGATGCCGCTCGCGGAAGCGCATCAGCGTCTCATGCGTCCAGGGATCATTGTAGAAAACAGGGATTTCGACGATGCGGGTGGTAATGACGGGATCGGCCTTTTCGGCAGTACCCTCGATCGCCTTGACCTCGCGCAGGAGATCGTCCGGCTTGATTATGTCGGGATCGAACTTGATCTGAAAGGAGGCGTTGGCAGGGCAAATTTCGGTGACACCTTTGATGGCGCTCTCGCGCACCCCCTTGGCCATAGACAGGCTCTTGAAGAAGGCTTCGAGGGACATCTCGTCGCTGCATTCGACGAAGAGATGCTCGTCACCTCCGAACGTAAAGCGAGCTGGCATCAGGCAACCTCCGCCGATACGCCGTCAACCGCGGCAAAATCGGTCTCCAGCCAGGTTTCGAGAAAACGCGTGTGGAATGCCCCCTTGCGCACGGATGGATCGCGGGCGAGCGCGAGGTGCAGAGGGATCGTCGTCGGCAAGCCTTCGATCGTCAGACTGGAAAGGGCGGCGACCAACCTGTCGAGGCAGGCATCGCGATCCTCGGCCCAGACGATGAGCTTGCCAAGCAGGGAATCGTAGAAGGGCGGCACGGTATAGCCGGCGTAGAGCATTGTATCGAAGCGGATGCCTTCGCCTTCCGGAATCGAGAGCCGCGTCACAGTGCCGGGCGCCGGCAGAAAGCCTCTGGCCGAGTCTTCGGCATTGATCCGGCACTCTATGGCGTGACCGCGCGTCCGGATATCGGATTGCGTCAGTGACAAGGAAGCACCGCCGGCCACCTTGAACATCTCCTGCACCAGATCGATGCCGGTAATCATTTCGGTCACCGGATGTTCGACCTGGATGCGGGTATTCACTTCGATGAAATAGAACTGCCTGCTATCCTCGTCGTAGAGATATTCGACGGTGCCTGCGCCACGATAACCGACTTCCGCCGCAAGGGCGACGGCGCTGGCGCAAAGGCGCTGCCTGATGTCATCGGGCAGCGTGGAGGCCTGCGCTTCCTCCCACACCTTCTGACGGCGACGTTGCAGCGAGCACTCACGTTCGAAGCAATGGACGAAATTCCGTCCGTCGCCGAAAATCTGCACCTCGATATGGCGGGCGCGGGTGACGACCTTCTCCATGTAGAGGCCGCCATCGCCGAAAGCGGCCGCCGCCTCTGCAGAGGCAAGCGGAAACTGCTCCCTGAGCTCAGTGAGCGACTGCACGATACGTATGCCACGTCCACCGCCGCCGGCGGCCGCCTTGATCATGACGGGAAAGCCGATGCGTTCGGCAATCGCCTCTGCAGCCGCAATATCTGCCACGCGACCATCACTTCCCGGTACTGTCGGAACGCCGGCCCGTTTCGCAATCTCGCGGGCTGCCACCTTGTCGCCAAGCAATCGAATGGCTTCGCCGCTCGGCCCGATGAAGATCATGCCCGCAGCCTCGACGGCATCGGCGAAATCTCCGTTTTCGGACAGAAACCCATAGCCCGGATGAACGGCATCCACGCCCGCCGACCGCGCCGCCGAAAGGATGGCTTCGATGTTCAGGTAGGATCTCTTCGGGGCCGGCGAGCCGATATCGATTGCCTCGTCCGCAAGCTTGACCGCCAGCATGTCGGCATCAGCGGCACTATGCACCTGCACGGTGCGTATGCCGAGCGCTTTGGCGGCCTTTATGATCCTGACGGCGATCTCGCCGCGATTGGCAATGAGGACCGAGCGGATGGTCATGGATCCACCTCCGCTATGATCTGGCCGGCCATGACGGGCTCTTCATTATCGACGAGAAAGGTGATGTTCTTGCCATCGAGCCCAGCAGGGATCTGCTGGAAGGTTTTCATGACCTCGATGAGACCGATCGTATCGCTGGCCACAACGGCGTCGCCATCGACCTTGAAGGGAGGCGTGTCCGGAGAGGAAGCCCGATAGAAGGTTCCCGGAAGGGGTGATCTGATCTCAAGCTTGTTCATGGGACCTCCGCGCTGCGTCGCTGTTCAAAATCTGTGAAACGGGTGCAATCCTGATACCCTCGGCAATGAGCGCTTCGCGCATGTGGCGCACGATATCGAGCGCACCCAAAGTATCGGAATGAAAACAGATAGAATCGAAGACGATCGGAATATCCGCACCGTTGACGGTCCGCACGACGCCTTCGGTGCAGGCTCTCACGACCTTGCGGGCAATTGCCTTGGGGTCGGGGCGACCGACATCCCTGGTAAAGACGATCCAGCCCGTATCGCCATAATCGCGATCGGCGTAGAACTCGCGCACGACAGGCTGGCCCGCCTCTTCAGCAGCAAGGCAAGTGGCCGACCCGTCCATGCAGAAGACGAACATATTCGGCGCCACGGTGCGCATATATTGTATGAATATCTGCGAGAGATCGGCGTTCGCCGCCAATTCCATATAGAGAGCGCCATGCGGCTTCACATGCTGCACGGGCACGCCATAGCGTCTGGCGAACTCGCGCAGCGCACCGACCTGATAGATCAGATCGTTGACGATCTCGCGGCTAGTACCGTTGATCTTGCGCCGCCCGAAGCCCTGGAGGTCATTGTAGCCGGGATGAGCACCGACGCCGACGCCGTGGGCGGCTGCCAGCCGCACGGTCTCGTCCATGAGATTGGGATCGCCGGCGTGAAACCCGGTGGCAATATTGGCCGAACTGACGAGTGAGATAAGCTCCTCGTCATGCGCATCGCCGATCCGCCATCGGCCGAAGGCCTCCCCCATGTCGCAATTGATATCGACAACTTCCTTCAAATGCCTTCCCTCGCACCTGCGCCCCAACCGGGACCGATATGTGAACGCTAGAGGCAAAGGCCGCCTTTGAAAAATACAATTTTCAAAGGCATGATATCTGATAAACTGATATCTATGCTTAAAATTGCGTCAAGAAATATCTTGTAGTATCAATTACATATTAAAATTGCGCACGCTTTTGTCGAAAATCAGCTCGTTTTAGATCCATGAAATCTGAATCGCAGCTGGTGTTTTCAGATAAATAGATAGGAAGAACATCATGAGCTTGAGCCTGCGGCAGCTTCGCTACTTCGTCGCGACGGCGGAATATGGACAAATCTCGCACGCGGCCGTCAGCCTGTCGATCTCCCAATCCGCCGTCACTGCGGCGATCAAGGATCTCGAACTTACCGTCGGCGTCTCTCTGTTCAACCGCACGCCACAGGGTATGGATCTAACCACGGCAGGCCGGCAATTCCTGTCCCATGCCTATGAAATTCTGGCCAAAGTCGACGAGGCGACCCATCTCAACCTCGTCAGCAGCGACATCGAAGGCGAGCTTGTCGTTGCCGCGACCTATACCGTTATCGGCTATTTCCTGCCGATGCATATCGAGCGTATCCGCCGCCTCTATCCGAAGCTGAAAATCCAGCTCTACGAGGTCAATCGCGAGTCAATCGAGGAAGGCTTGCTGACCAACCGCTACGACATTTCGGTCTTGCTGACCTCGAACATCCTCAATCCGATGCTGATGACCGAGACGCTTCTGAGTTCGGTCAGACGTCTCTGGCTGCCGGCCGGCCACGAGCTGCAGCGTCGCGACGGCATCGGTCTGCGTGAAATCGCCGAGGAACCCTACATCATGCTGACGGTCGATGAGGCGGCACATTCTTCGCTGCGCTACTGGAGCCGAAGCCCCTATCAACCAAAGGTGCTCCTGCGGACCAGTTCGATCGAAGCCGTCAGATCGATGGTGGCGAACGGCCTCGGCGTCGCTATTTTGTCGGACATGGTGCATCGCCCCTGGTCGCTGGAGGGAAGACGCATCGAGACCGTGAACATACAAGACCCGGTTCCGCCCATGGATGTGGGACTCGCGTGGCGAGCCAATGTCGAGTTCAGCCAGCCCATGCTTGCCTTCAGGCGTTATTTCCAGCAGGCCTACAGCCTGCCGGGTACGAATTCCTGATCCGATCGGTTGGCAATCCAGCCCCTCGTTCGAGGCACAACTGGATTTAGAGCGTGCGGCTCGACCATACGCACCGCGAAGCCATTACTGTACCAGCACCGGCTGCGTGCATCTTGCGTCAGTAACGCTCACGTCGGCTTGACCAATACCAAGCCCGAGAAGGCCGAGTAGGCCGTACAGAACCTGATCGAGGGGCGCGGTCACGACCGACAGCGTATCGGCAACGGCTGAAAGCACTCCCGACGGCGTTCCAATGGTCAAGATGAGCAATTGGATAGTGATCGTCGCGTTTTTCAGAAGCGACGAGACCGTGGACGTGAGGACTGTACTGGTGGAAACCGTCTTGATTGTACCTGCCGAGATCTCCGACGGCTGAAAGTTCAATCGTGTCGGGCTCATATTGGCGATATCGACCTGCGCACTCGCAATCACTTTGAGAAGAAGGGAATCGATGATCGCAGCCGGCGTTACCCGCGGCTCAGAGCCGAAGTTTACGAAAGCAGACGTATTGACGTCACCAAGATCTACCTCGGCAACACCGGGCACGGCGTCTATCCCGACGACCGCGTTTGGCATGGAACCGCCGACACAGGTGATCGAGGCAAGCTTGGCTTCCGCGGGAGCAAGCTCGATATAGAGGGGAACCCTGAGCTTCAACCCGGCGATCAGCGACAGGCCGGTGACGGCGACTTCGAGCGCGGCACGGACTTGCGGCGTACGAACGATCGTGCCCGGAGCGCCCACGGCAAGGGCCGGCGTCTGCTGGGACATTTCCCCGATCGCCAGCGTCAGCTTCGCCGTCGCGACGCCTGGCAGAGCGGCCCCGAGATCGATCGCGATCTGCTTTTGCTGGTTGGCAGCCATTGCGGTCGCCGAGATCAGATCCAGCACGTTCATGGTGGCCGTCAGATTGGGGGAGGTGCCGACGACATTGCTCCCCAACGGACCGAGATTCACGATATCCTGCAGCTTGACGGTCAGCTTCGTTGTGGCAAGCGTCTTGCCGAGATTGTTGATGAGGGTGACGACTCCGGTCGAAAGATTGGTCGACTTGCCAAGAGCGCCGAGAATCTTGTCATAGGTGACGTCAGTTGCCAGAAGCTCGTTATAGCTCACGCCAGTAAGCTTGAGATCCGTAGCCAGCAGATTGAGAAAGCTCAGAAGATTGACATTCGCGCTGACAAGCGACTGATAATCGGCGACTTTCAGAGAGATTTGCGTCCCTAGCAACGTGCCAAGGAGCTGGTTCAGAATACCGCCATTGAGGCTCGCAAGCCGCGATCCCACCGAAAAGGCAGCCAGGCGCTCGCTGGACGCGGTGCCCGTCGCGCTCAAGGTCGGCGGCGTGGCAAAGGCGGAAGCGAAAGGCATCACCGCCTTTTGGGTCAATGTCACCTTAACGGAATCATACGGCGAGGTTCCCGTAGAGGAGAAGCGGTTTGCAAGCGGGATCGATGTATCTGCCGTGTAGGTGCCGAGGACCAGATTGGCCATGGTCTCATATTGACCGGAGTTGGCCGCAGCTGCGGTGACGAGCCCGTTGCTCGTCATATAGTTGCTGCCCGAGGCAACTGCCGCGGTCGTGCCATTGCTCTGGAGATTGTTCAGAAGCGCAGTCCGCGCATTTGCGATATCGGAAGCAGCCGATATCGCGCCGATGTCGCTCAATTGCTGCAGGCGCCGTTGCTGCAGCGTCATCATGCCGTAATCGATGCCGAGGCCAAGGCAATAGAGGATGAGGGGCGAGACGAGCGCAGTCGTGATGGCGACGTTTCCTCGCCTGTCCCGCAGAGAAGCGAGCCGACCGAGAAGCCGCTGCATCAGAGACCTCCGAGCCGGATGGTCGAATAGCGGCGGATGGTTTGATCCGGCATCGCAAAGGTATAGAGGTTCCAGATCGGAAGAGCCGACGCGTCATAGCTGGCGCTGACCGTGAATTGATTGACATTGGTCGGGTCGGTGGCGACGGTTATCGTCAACTTGCTCTTGTCGATGAAAGCGTCGTTGATCGTCGAATTGGTGACGAAGCTTTGAACCAGCTGGCTTCGCTCGTCCGCCGACAACCCGGCGATTGCCGTGCGGGCAGCGTCGGCCGTCAATTGCTGCAGCGAATGAGCGGCGGTAAGATAGATGGCAAAGGCAACCAGCGTGAGAAGCAGAAGGAAAAAAAGCGGCGCGATGAGAGCGAATTCAACTGCTGCAGCGCCCTCTTTCTCCCTGTTGAAATGAGAAACACGATACATGGTCCTGTCTCCTTCAATCGACCTTCATCTGCGCGATGACAGTCGAGGAGACCTTAGGCTTCGGATGTTAATTTTATATTTCTAAATAAGATATTTTCTAATATTATTTACATCTTAAAGATACCGAATACTTAACCAAATCATTATTTCACTGGGGAATAGCTGTCTTGGCAAAATTCCGAGCATGAAAAGCTTGCCAGAATATTGGCACCATGACCTTCCATTTGCAGTCGATGGAAATCTGTCCTTTCCAACCGCTGCGTCTCGCCCGCGCCGCACCTTCGACAGCGCTGGCCTGTTGGATGCCCCGATCAACAGCAGACATCTACTTCTTCTTCGGCACCAGATCCCAGCCGCCCTGAATGTTTCTCACGAAACGGCAGTTTCCTTTGTAATAGGTGACGGCGCCTGTCCGATCCACCTTGATAGACGTCGGCAGCAATTGCGTCGCCGCCTTCAGCCGCTCGACCATGTCAAGTGCCTCCTGCCTCTTTCCCGCGCGGATCAGCGCCATCAGTTTCGACTCTTGTTTCATCCTCTATACTCCCGTTGATGGAGGTCTAAGGGCGGGCGGAACTTGCGACTTGTCAGTCCTATTTGCATATCGATCACCCCACTCGGCGTTGCATGAGCAGCGAACGCAGTGCCACGGCCACCACGCAGACGCTGGAAACAAGGAAGATAGCGCCGGACATCGCATAGATTGTCGGCGACGCACCGGCATTCATCTTGCCGAACAGCACGACCGGCAAGGTGTTCTGGCGGCCTGCCAGATAGAAGGCGCGCGTGAATTCGTTAAGGGACAGCAGGAACGAAAAGATGAAGGCGCTGACGAGACCCGGCCGGATCAATGGCAGGGTAATATCCCAAAACTGCCGGAAGCGGCCGGCACCGAGATCGTCCGCCGCCATCAGATAGGTCCGCTTGACCGCGGCAAAGCTCGTCAGGATGACGATGAAGGCAAAGGGCATTGCCCATAAAAGATGGCCGGCAATGACAGTCAAAGCCGATGCCTTCACGCCGGCGCGGCTGATCACCGTCGATAACGCCAGCCCCTGGATGACGCCCGGTACGAACATCGGTAGCAGCACAGTCAAAAACCACAGGCTGCGTCCGCGATGAAGCTCGCGATGCGCCAGCGCCGCGCCGAGCGACAGCAGCGTCGCAATGAAAGCCGTCGCAAGCGCAATGACGATCGACTGGCCGAGCGCGGCGACGAGCGCGCTTTCGGAGCCGAGTGCAAGGTACCATTTCAGGGTGATGTCGGAGAAATGCGGCAGCCCCGGCTGCAGTGCAGGATTGAACGAGACACCGAGCAGGTAAAGCGGCGGCGCATAGATCACTATGAGGCCGAAGATGGTCAGCGCCCAAATGACGATGCGCGGGGTCGCTCCTTCTCTGACGATCATTGGCCTCGCTCCTCGAATAGTGAGGAGAGGCCGAACAGGGCATCCCCGATCAGCACCAGCCCAAAGACGATGGCGAGCATCAGCGTCGAAATCGCAAAGGCGAGCGGAAAATTGGCGACGCGCATGACGTCGTTGATCATCACCGAGACGATTGAAGCGCCAGCGCCGCCGAGCATCTGCACCTCCGTCGAGGAGCCGGCAACCATGACGAAGACGAACAGGAAGCCGGCGAAGACGCCGGAATAGGTCAGCGGCAGCAATACCGTGCGGACCATCGTCCAGAATCCGGCACCGAGATCGCGCGACGCCGCCAGCGCGATCGGATCGACACGGCGCATGGAAAGCAGGATGGGGAAGGTTGCGAACGGCAGGTAGGAGGCGATCAGTCCGACGATGACAGCAAAATCGCTGAACAGCAGCCAGTCGAGCGGCGCATCCGTGATGCCGGCCTGCTGAAGGAGCGTGTTGATGACACCGGTGCGGCCGAGCAGCAAGCGCCAGGAGAAGGAGCGAATGAGATAGGACGTGAAAAACGGGATCGTAAGCAGGGCCGCAAGCACCACAGACAGGGTGCGGCCCGCCAGGAAATACATCGCATAGGCGGTGGGATAAGCGATGACGAGGCAGATAGCCGATGTCAGAAACGCCTTGCCAAGGGTGGACAGGAACACGCTCCAGCGCCCGGCCTCCAGAATGGCGCCATAGGCAGCGAGGCTGAATTCCGGCTTGATCCAGTAGGTGGCGGAATCCCAGGCGCAGAAGCTCCAGACCACGACAAGAACGAGCGGCGCAAGGCCGAGCAGGATGATCGCCGCGAGCGGAGCAGCAAGCAATAGAACTGGTGTTTTCATCGTCTAGCCCTCCTTCTCTCGGCGTTGATCCCATCGGCTCGGGGCCGGCCTCTCCCTCGGCAGATGCGCCAGCCCCGATCCATCACTTCAAATCAGGCGTTGCGTAGCTTCTGCCACCACTCCTCGTAGAGTTGGAAATTGTCCGGGCGGCAATTCTGCCAGTAGACCTTTCCGGAGAACTTGGCCTTCACATGTTCGGCAAGCTTGGCAACGTCCTCGGCCTTATATTCATCCGGATGGGCCTTGGCGTAGGCGAGGTTGTTGTCGGTCGGCACGAGATAGCCGCGCGCCTTGCCGAGCTCGCAACCGTAGAGACCGGCAAGCAGGCCATCGACGAACTTGTGGGCGACGTCGGCCTTGCCGCGCTCCGTGGCGCCCTTCAGCAGTACCGTATTGTTGCCCCAGCCTTCGTAGCCTTCGACGGGAGCTGCATACTCCACTTGCAGCCCGCGCTTGCGGCCTTCATAGACGATCGGCTCCCAGCCGGTCATGGCGTCGACTTCCTCGTTCGCCACCAGCTGCACGCCCTGTTCCCATCCGTTCCAGAAAGTGCGGAACTGGCCATCCTTCTTGTGCTTGATCAGGAACTCCATGACGAGGCCGAGCTCGGATTCCGTCAGGTTGCCGGGCTCCTTGATCGGCTTGTTCTCGGCTTCCTTCAGATAGATGGCGGTGAAGATGGCACTGTTGATCCACGCATCTTCCATCGCGACCCGGCCCTTGAGCTTGGGGTCGAAGATGACGCCATAGCTGTCGACTTTGCCGAGCTTGTCGGGGCGATAAATGATAGAGTCGGCGTTGACGACGGTGGGAATACCGTACTGCTTGCCCTCATAGGTCAAGGTCGGGATATCTTTGGCCCATTGCCAGATGCCGGCGAAATTCGAGATCTTGGAGACGTCCCAGGGGGCAATCAGGCCCTGCTTGGCGAGCTCGCGCTCGGCGCCGCCCTGAAAGCCGCCGACATCGAAGAGATCGTTGGCATTGCCGGCGGCAAGGCGCGCAACCACCGGCCCGACATCGTTGCCGTTATCGGTAAACTCAGGCGAAACGCCACTTTGGCGAGTAAACTCCTGCCATTTGTCGCCGATATCGAGCGTGGCGGTACCCCAGAATGCAACCGTAGCATCATCGGCCATAGCACTCGTTGCAGAAAGCCCGCCGACGGTGAGTGCGGCCGCACCCGCACCCATCAGCTTGAGCATGTCACGGCGCTGCATATTACTCCTCAAGGCGGAGGAGACGAGATTATTGCTCTTGTTCATCGTGTCATTCCCTTCCCTCATTTTTCGCTTGTGTCAGCTATTCGGGTTCTACTCATCGCCTCCAGCCAGAGCCGGTATTCCGGAACGATCGATCAGGAGCGCAGCGCCTGGCTTCAGACACACGCGCACGCTTTCGCCCGGCAAGGGCGGAGTTGCGTCCGCGCTAGTCGTTAACACCACGCGCTGGCTGTCGGCGAAAGCGAGCGTAACGTCATGGCTGAGTCCGCGATAGATGCTTTCGACAACCTTAAGTTCAATTATTTCGGCAGCCTCTTCGGCAGCCGGGATCAGCTCAATTCGGTCTGGGCGGATTGCAACAAGCGCATCGGACGGAGGCGCCGCTCCGGAAAAGCTCGCACCAATGCGCTGTCCCGCAATCGTAACGAGAGCCCTGCCGCCTGAAACCGAAATGCTTTCGGGCCTGAGGAGCGTATCGATGCCGACAAAACGGGCAACAAAGGCATTGGCCGGTGCCTCGAAGAAGCGCGACGGCACGTCGGTCTGCTCGATCCGCCCCTTGTGCATGACAGCCATCCGATCGGAAAGGCTGAGTGCCTCGTCCTGATTGTGGGTGACCAGGATAAATGTCGCACCGGTACGCTTGTGAAGACGGCCGAATTCGTCGCGCATCTGCTGGCGCAGCCGTTCGTCAAGCCCGGTCAGAGGTTCGTCGAGCAGAAGAATGCCCGGTTCCATGACGAGCGCGCGCGCTAGCGCGACGCGCTGGCGCTGGCCACCTGAGAGAAGATTGACGTCGCGATCCGCAAAGCCGCTCAGCTCGACCAAGTCCAATGCGCCATCGACCTTCGTCTTCAACGCAGCACCGGACAGCCCGCGCAACTTCAGGCCGTAGCCGATATTCTGGGCGACATTCATATGCGGAAAGAGCCCGAGCGACTGGAAGACGGTATTCACCGGCCGGCGGTTGGCCGGAACGTCAGCCATGTCCCTTCCATCGAAAAGCACACGTCCCGAGGTCGGCTTGTCGAAGCCGCCGATCAGCTTCAGCAGAGAGCTCTTGCCGCAACCGGAAGAGCCGAGCAGCGTAAAGAACTCCCCTGCCCTGATGTCGAGCGTCACGTCGTCGACGGCGCGCGTCGGCCCGTAATTTCTGACGATATGGTCGAGACCGATCGCTATCGCCATACTAGACGCGTCCCCCATCACATTCGCGGATGAGCAGCAAGCCTTCCTCGCTCACTTCCAGTTCCTGTCCGGCAATAACCAGCGATGTCGCGGTTGCCTCCTCGATGATGAGCGGGCCGGCAATCCTCTCGGAAGACGGGAGCCGCGTGCGCTCGTAGACGGGGCAGGACACCCAACCGGTCGTTCCGCCGAAATAGACTTCGCGGCACCCCTTGAAGGCTGCATCCAGCGACCGGCCGGCGCCATCGAGTTTCGGAATGGCAATGACCGGGCCGTGGAGCACTGCCTCCAGATGGATCATGGTAATCTCGACCGGCGAACCTGGCAGGCAGAAGGTATAGGCGCGCTCATGCGCGGCATGGAAGCGTTCCGCAAAGCTTTCAGCATCGTCTTCCATTTCGAAGGGGGCGAAGACGCCGTGCTCCTGTCCGCGATACCGAGCTTCGACGCGGCAGGCGTAGCGTATCTCAGCCGCATCGCCTTTGGAGAAATATCTGACTGCCTCACGCTTCAGCTCGTCGAAACGACGCTTCAGATTGCTGACGGCTTCAGGACCAAGGGGCGAGAACCACGTGCTGCGGAAATCGGCCCGTGGCTCCGCCGCCAGCATTCCCCAGGCCGAAAAGATGCCGGGATGCGGCGGCACGACTGTCATCTTCACACCGAGATCACGCCCGAGGCGGGCGGCAAGCGCCGGCCCCGCGCCCCCGGAAATGACAAAAGCGGCATCGCGCGGATCGTGTCCGCGCTGGACGGTTACCAGCTTCAACGCATTGATCATCGACGCATGCGCAATCTCGACGATCGCGAGCGCCGCATCCTCGACCGATAGCTCCATCGGCTTGGCAACCGTCGCGATTGCCGCCGTAGCCTTGGACTTATCGAGCTGCATCTGGCCGCCCGCGAAGCTTGCCGGATCGAAGATGCCAAGCGTCAGCAAAGCATCGGATAGCGTCGGCTTGTCGCCGCCACGGCCATAGCAGGCAGGCCCGGGTGTCGAGCCAGCACTTTCCGGGCCGACGCAGAGCGCTCCGCGCTCATCGATGCGGGCAATCGAGCCGCCGCCGGCACCGATTTCGACGATATCGACCACCGGCACCTGCACCGGATAGCCGGGTGCGATGCGGGTGTGCTCGAGCTTGTATTCGCTGTCAAGCGTCGGGCGGCTATCGTGGATCAGCGAGCATTTCGCCGTCGTGCCACCGACGTCGAGCGACAGCACTTCGGATTCGCCAAGCACGGTGCCGATACGCGCGGCACCCGCCACACCGCCGGCCGGCCCGGATTCGACCAATGTCAGCGGGCTCGTCTGTGCTTGATCGAAGGTGGAGATGCCGCCGTTCGACTGCATGGCATAATAGGGGCAGGTGAGATCGCGCTCGGTCAGCGCGCTTTCGAGCCGCGCAAAATAGCGCTTGATGATCGGTTGCACATAAGCGTTAAGCACGGCCGTATTGGAACGCTCATATTCCCGCCATTGACGGGAAACCTCGTGGCTGGCGCAAACCGTGACATCCGGCAGCGCTTCGGCGATCGCCTTGGCACAGACGATCTCATGCTCGGGATTGGCATAGCTGTGGAGGAAGACGACGGCGACGGCCTCGACCTTGCGAGCGCGGCATTCACGGACGATCAGCTCGATATCGCCAAGCTCGATGGGCGTCAGCACCCGGCCTTTGGCATCCATGCGTTCGCGCACCTCGAAGCGCAGGCTGCGCGGCACAAAGGCTTCCGGGCTCTTGAACTGGAGATTGTAGAGATCGGGGCGATTGCCGCGGCCGATTTCCAAGACGTCGCGAAAGCCGGCGGTCGTCACGAGCGCCGTGCGGACGCCCTTTCGCTCCGTAATCGCGTTGATGACGGTTGTCCCGCCATGCGCAAAGAAAATCACGTCGCGCGCCGAAAGCCCGTCCTTCTTCTCGGCAAGCTCGATTGCCGCAAGTACACCTTCGGATTGGTCGTGAACGGTCGTCAGGCTCTTGGCGGTAAAGATCTCGCCCGTGCGCTCATCATAACCGACGAGGTCGGTAAAGGTACCGCCTACATCCGTCGCCAGTCTGATCATGACGCCATACCTTCTTCATATCCGTACAGGCTGCGCGCCACCTCGCTGGTGATATAGCCATCTTCGACATCGCGGCGGACCTGTTCCCGTTCGCGAGCACGCGGATCACCCCAGCCGCCACCGCCGCCGGTGATGATCCGCACGAGATCGCCGCGCTTCAGCTCGATATGCGGTTCGCGGCCGAAATTTCGGACCTTTCCGCCGCTCTCTTTCAGCTGCAGAAGATTGATGCTGCCGGATTTACCACCTTCTATTCCCCAGGGAGGCGTGTCGGTCCGCCCAAAGCTGCAATAGGCGGAAGCACCGTCTCCGAGGATTTCATAATCGCGAATGACACCGAAACCTCCGCGACGGCGGCCCGCACCCGATCCCCCTTCCACGTTCAGCCCATAACGGCGCACGAGCAAGGGAAAGCGCGCTTCGATGACCTCGACGGAGTAATTGTAGGTATCGCCATCGGTTAGCGCGATCAGCGCATTGGCGCCATCGCCGTCCCTGCTCGCGCCCCAGCCGCCGTGTTGCGGCTCGATATGGATGAATGGCTGCCCCGCCTCGTCCTTGCCGGAAACATAGAGGACGCAGAGGCTTGTATAGGAACCGGCGGAAAAGCGCTCGGGCATAAGCTTTGCAAGGGCCTTCCAGACGAGTTCGGAAGCATGCACCGAACCCTCATAATACCAGCCCGTCGGAGAAGGCTTCTCGGCGGTGAAAACCGAACCCTTCGGCGCAATGACGGAGAGCGGCCGGAACCAGCCCTCATTGGAGGGTGCCTGTGGTGCGACCAGCGCCTTGAAGATGGTGCGCACCGCCGACTGCAGCGCGCCCGCCGCACAATTGATCGGGCCTGCGACGGCTGGCGGGCAACCGGTGAAATCCGCCGTCAGGCGATCTCCGGAAATCGTGACGGCAACCTTGACCGAAATAGGATCGGTAGTGACGCCATCGCCGTCAATGATATCTTCCGCCTCATAGATCCCGTCCGGCAATGCGGTTATGGCGGCGCGCGCCTGCTTCTCGCTGACCGACAGGAGGTGATTAAACGCGGCTTTGACGACATCGGTGCCATATTTGTGCGCAAGCTCGCCCATCCGGCGCGCAGCAACACGGACGGTCGCCACCTGAGCCGTGAGGTCGCCGATCGCGACTTCGGGCAGACGGACATTCTCGCGGATGATGCGCAGGACTTCGTCCGAGAAGCGATCGCTGCGCACCACTTTGACGCCCGGCAGCCTCAGTCCCTCTTGGAAGACGGAGGTGGCGTTCGGCGCAAGAGAACCTGGAACCGAGCCACCGACATCGAGATAATGGGCGACATTGATGGCATAGGCCAATATCCGGCCACCGAAGAAGATCGGCTTGACGATGGCGAAATCGCAGGCATGCGTGCCGCCGGAATAGGGATCGTTCGTAAGCAGGATGTCGCCATCTTCCAGATCATCGCCGTAGAGCGCGATCAGCGATTTGACCTGCGTGCCGAAGGTGCCGGTGAACAGGGTGATGCCGTTCATCTGCGCCACGAGTTCACCGTCACGGGTGAGGAGACCGCAGGCGAAATCAAGCACTTCATAGATCACCGGGCTCATCGAGGTCCTGGCCATGACCACGCCCATCTCGTCGACGGTGGCTGCCAGCTTGCCCTCGATAATCTCCTGCGTCACCGGATCGACGACGATCACGAATCTTCCCCTCATTATTATATTCGCACGCGTGCAGATTAGGTGTTTTTTCGTCCGTCGATAGCCTTCCCGATGGGTGGGCGGGCGCCTCAAAACCTACCCGAACGGGTAGGTTAGCGATCGAGCATGCCCTTTTGACGCGCTGCGGTCACGGCCGCAGTCCGCGTCGAGACATTGAGCTTGGCAAAGATATTGCGCAGGTGAAACTTGATCGTATTGTCGGACAAGGCCAGATTCCGGCCGATTTCCTTATTGGAAAGCCCAGAACTCAACAGCTCCAACACCATGCGTTCCCGGCCGGTAAAGGCATAGCCGCCATCATCGGCGGCAGGTTCGTGCACCGTCTCACCACTCATGAGCAGAGACTGGAGACGCTTTCGAGGAACGTTTGCGACAGTTGGATGATTGGCGAGTGCGCGAAGCTCGCCCAGTCCCGCGGAGTGATCGAGATGAAGCAGCGCCCGGTAGTCGTCGAGGGGGGTCGTCAACACGAGATCGGAAAGGCTGGCGGCGGCGAGATCCGCGCGGCCTTCCGCAAGAAGGATCCCTATTTCGATGAGAGCAAGCTCGATCGCGCGCGGGACATGCGGACGTTGCGACTGACCCATCCTGAACTGATCAAAGACCTCGCGCGCCTTGGCCTTCTCGCCAAGAGCCAGGTAGGCGCGTGTCCAGAAGATCGCCGGCGTGGCTCCGCGCAGATGGATGGCCAGCGCATTGGCGCGATCTGAAACGATTGCCTGCATGCCGAAGCCGTTGGCCTCGGCATGCCGGATTGCCTGATCGAGATCGCCCGATGCCATGAGCAGCATGGCACGCTCGCCGTCAATCAGTCGCGTCAGCCGATCGAAGCCGCGTCGCCGTGCCACGGCGCGAATGCGATCCATCGCTGCATGGGCGGAAAGCAAATCCTCGCGCATGCGCAGGATCCGTTGCTCGGCCATGAAGCCCGCAGCCAGAAGGTCAAACCAGGTATCATGAAGCTCAAGGTGAGGCAGCGCCCATCCGAGCATCTCTGCCGCTGGCTCCGCCTCGCCGCGCATCGACAGAACCTCGGCCTTCAACACCTGGCCGACGGCATCGAGATCGCTGCCCGGACCGATATTGGTCTGCGCTTCGCAGATCAGCTCTTCGTAGGCCGACAGAGCACTCGCACAATCGCCGGAGAGAAAGAAGGCCTGGCCGATATGGGTATAAAGGTGCATGGCGCCGAAATCGGCGCCGCCGTCGCGAAAGGCTCGAATGGCCAGATGCCCGTAGTGCAAGGCCCGGTCGAGCTCGCTGCGGATCAGGAAATTGTAGGAAAGCATGTTAAGGGCCAGCGCCCGATGAATGAGCTCCATTCCATCCGGCTGCCGCAAATCATCTTCAAGTGCGGAAAGATCGGCCGCCGTCGCCCAGTGATCCGTATAAAGCGCCAGAAGGATGCGCACGACGCGCAGGTCCTTTGCCAAGGTCGGGTCTGCAGCAGCGGCCCGTTCGGCGATGACAAGATAATGATTGGCCGCAGCAAGCTGCGCCGCCTTGGCGTTGAAGATCGAGAGCCCAAGTGTTGCAAGCGGAAAGCGGACGAGATCGATTTCCGAGGCGCGTCCGCTCAAGGCCTGAAAGAGCGTCGCGCCGCCGCGGGTGGTGGCATAGACACGCCGCCAGCCGCCAGCTGTTTCGACGATGCGCGCGGCAAGATTGGCGTCGCCCGCCGCAAGCGCATGATGCACGGCCCGATCTATGTCGCCCTGCGCCTCAAACCAGTGGGCTGCACGATTGAGTGCAAGATTGGCATCGATACCCCTGCGGCTGGCGGTCTTCTTCAGGAACTCGTTGAAGACCGGATGAAATCGCATCCAGTTGCCGGGGCCCGCCAGCAATGTGACCGGGAGCGCGTAGTCAGCCAGCCTCTCGCTGAGATCCGCCTGCTCTCTGCTTTCCAGCACGGCTTCGAGCAACGAATGATTGAAGGCCGGAAGGGCGGCCGTGCCGATGAGAAACTCACGTATGTCTTCAGGCAGATGTTCGAACACCTGCTCCGACAGGTAAGAGCCCATATCAGCACCGCCGCCATCGAACGAAGCCAGAATGCTGTCGCTCTCCTCCGATTCCGATACGAGCAGGCTCACCATCTGCAGCGCGACCGCCCAGCCTTCGGTCCGGCGATTGAAGGAACCCACCTGTTCCTCTGTCAGATGAGTGCCCTTACCGGCGAAAAGCTCTCCCGCTTCGGCATCGGTAAAGCCAAGCTCGGCAACACCGAACTGTTTGAACTCACCACGCAACCGCAATGCGGAGAGCGGAAAGCGCGGCGGGCTGCGGCTGACCAGCACCAGCTTGACATGTTCGAGCGAGAGGTCGGCGAGGATCTTCGCCATCAGCGCTTCGGTCGCATCCGTCTGGGCGAAATGATAGTCGTCGAGAAAGGCGACGAGCGGCCCCTCGATCTTGCGCAGGCGCGTCGCCAGCACGGAAAGCAGTGCCGCCGCAGGCAGGTTGCCGGCATCCGCGCCATCCTCATGAAGCAGCGTCTGCAGGGCATCGATCAACGCGAGCAGAAAGGCTTCCTGATTGGTATGTTCGGCATCGAGCGACACCCAGCAGAGCTTGACACCATCCTCCTTCAACAGCTCGTACCATTGAACGGCAAGAGAGGTCTTGCCATACCCGGCAGGTGCGACAATGGTCGTCAAACGGCGCAGTCCGGCCCGCCGGAGCTGCCGCAACAGGTCGCTACGTCTGATTGTTTGCTGCCCGCTTGATGGGGGAGCAAATCGATTCTGTCCACTCATGGGGCGGGATGATGCTGTCTTGGCCGGCAGTTTGCAACCCACGCGAAAACGTTTGCAAAGCCGGGTTTTCCCCATCTTTCGAAAGACGGCGCCTTACAGGCACTGGTTGATGCCCTCACAAAATTGCAACGGTACAGCTGAAGCTTTCCGGAATAAGGGTCGCCAGGGCTGGAGGTGACTTCCGCCGCCCTATGAATGCGCTCGAACGGACAAAATTTTGCCGTTTCCACCTATAAACGATCCGTTAGGGATTTGTTGACCATAATTGGAGGGTATAGCGATGCCGCGGACGCGGCGCCTCTGATTTCTGTTTCTCTTAGCAAGGGCGAAAGTCGTATCCGTGCATCACGTGATCTTTTCCATTCCGGCGACGGTTTTCGCCACGACTTTCTCATTCGTCGCTTGCCGGGTGGCGCTGATCGCAATGCTGGCGCTCGGTGCTTTTGCCGGCACCGCGGCGGCCGAGGATCGGGCACTCAAGCTCTTCTTCACCCACACGGGGGAAAGAGCGACCATCGTCTTCAAACGCGGCGGCAAATATGACCCGCGGGGCCTTGCTCAAATCAATCGTTTCTTACGCGACTGGCGAAAGAACGAGCCGACCAGGATCGATCCGGAATTGCTCGATCTCGTCTGGGAGGTCTATCGCCGCAGCGGCGCCAACGAGGCCATTCACGTCGTCTCGGCCTACCGCTCTCCCTCGACCAACAGCATGCTGCGCAACCGCTCGCGCAGCTCCGGCGTTGCCAAACACAGCCAGCATACGCTCGGCAAGGCGATGGATTTTTACATTCCCGGCGTGAAGCTTGCGAGCCTGCGCGCGATTGCCATGCAGATGCAGATCGGCGGCGTGGGCTTCTATCCCAATTCGGGCTCGCCCTTCGTGCATCTCGATGTCGGCAGGGTGCGAGCCTGGCCGAGAATGTCGCGCCAGGAACTCGCGCGGCTTTTCCCGAATGGGCAGACGCTGCATGTGCCGGCAGATGGCAGACCGCTGCCGGGCTATGATGTGGCGGTCGCCCAATCCAAAAAGCGGCCATCTCAAATGAGCAGCAGGATCGCAGCCGTTATGGATGACGACGACGACACCGGGTCATCGATAGCGTCGCGCAATGACACGCCCGACCGTAGCCTTCTCACCAGCATGCTGCCGACGCCCAGAAGCCGGGCCCTGACCGGGCTGGAGCTTCAGCTCGGCAAGCGAGTGACCGAAGAGAACAAGAGCCAGCCCTTTGCCGATCTTGCGCAATATACCGTTCCGCTGCCGGCTTGGCGGCCGACCAGCAGCATCCTCGTTGTCCCGGCGGCCGCACCGGAGAGACCCGCCCCTCCCGCTGTGTTCGCCAGCCTGATCGTGGGACGCAGCGACGCCGGAAAGCTCGTAGTTTCGGACAATGCGAAGAATACAGCCGATAGCGCCATGGCTAAAATGCAGCCAATGGAGCGGCTGCCGAGCTCTGCCGTGCAGGAAGTATCCGGCGGCGTCGGAGCCATGTCGACCGGTGCCATCGTCGCCTGGGCCTTGCAACCGCCGGGCATGGCAGTCGACATGACGCTCCCGAGCCTCGTCAGCGCGCCCATTCCGATGCATGACGACATGGCGGAGGCCCAGGCCGAAGCGTACGATGGCGACGACTTCGATGTCGAACGTTTCGGTTTCGAAGGCTGAAGCATTCCCCGAGGCGCGATTTGCCAGGAGTCAGCTCGGCTGTTCCGGTGATCCCGCCGCCGCATGTACTGGCAGGGAGAGCTGGGTAAGGCCGCCAAGCGTGAAGCGAAAGAGCCGGTCTGCTAGCTCCTCATCCGTGGTCGCTTCCCGTCCAAGCGCCGGAATGATCTCGGACACGCGCTTTTCGGCTACCAGCAGCATGAAGCATGGCGCCATCGTCGAAAGCGCCGCCTGAGCAACGAGCGGATGGTCCGGCGCCACGCCGATGATCTGGGCGATGACGCCGAACAGCAGGCCTTTCTTGGGCTCGATTTCCTCGCGCCGCAGCTTGTCGATGTGCGGCGTCGGCGCGATCAGTTCGCGGACAATCACCTTGGCCGGCCATGAGTGCTCATTGCCGGTTCGCACCACTTTGACCAGCAACGCGATAAATCGGCGCAGCTTCTCCTTCGGCTCGATGTCCGCGCCCACCGTGCGGGCAAGCACATCGTAACTCATCAGGCGATGATGCGCCTCGGCAAGAACGTCTTCGTACAAGGCCTCGATGCCGCCGAAATGATAGTTGACCGCCGCCGCATTCGTTCCCGCACGCAAGGCGATTTCCTTTGCAGTCGCGCGATCGAAGCCGAATTCGGCGAAGACGGCGCCGCCCGCCTCAAGCAGGCTTATCCGCGTGGCAGCCCCGTCCTGCCGATCTCGAGATCGCGCCGTTCGTCTTATGCCTCTGGCCATTGCTTTCGCTTTCTATTAATTCAAATATTAATTTGAAATTTGAATTTGACAAGTGTTATAATCGTCCCGCGGATCGATCTCTGTCACCGTTCGTTTCATCAAAGCTGGCATCTCTTTGGAGTTCAAATACAGTATGCAGCGCGTCATCATCATCTTGCTCCTGTTGATCGCCGCCGCGGGCGGAGCCTGGTGGTATTTCCATCGGGACAACGGCTCGAACGAGCTTGTTCTTTATGGAAATATCGACTTCCGGCAACTTGCCCTCGCCTTCAACGGCAGCGAACGCGTCGCCGAAGTCCTTGTCGAAGAGGGCGCGCAAGTCAAGAAAGGCCAGGTCGTCGCCAGGCTGGATACGAGCCGTCTTCAGCCCCAGGTCGCCCAGGCCGAGGCGCAGGCAGCAAGCCAGCGGGCCAATCTTGAGCGCCTCAAGAACGGTAATCGTCCGGAAGAGATTGCGCAGTCCCGCGCCAATCTCGAATCCGCCAAGGCGGAGGCGGTCAATGCCCGCGCCCAGTTCGAGCGCCAGAACACGCTTGCTCCCAAGGCCGCCGTCAGCCAACAGGCTTTGGATGAGGCGCGCTCTGCCGCCGCCGTTGCCGACGCCAAGGTCGTCGCCAATCAGAAGGCGCTCGATCTGCTTGTCGTCGGTTCCCGAGTCGAGGACATTCAGGAGGCGGAAGCGCAGCTTCATGCATCGGAAGCCAATGTCGCGCTTCTGCACCAGCAGCTTGCCGATGCCGAACTGAAAGCGCCGGTCGACGCCATCGTGCAGTCCAGACTGATCGAGCCCGGCGAGATGGCCTCACCCACGCGAGCGGCATTCTCGCTTGCGACGATCAGCCCGAAATGGGTGCGCGCCTATGTCTCGGAAACACAGCTTGGAATGCTTCGTCCCGGTATGAAGGCTAACGTCAGCGTGGATTCGCTGCCCGGACGGGCGATCCCCGGGTGGATCGGCTTCATCTCCTCGGTTGCGGAGTTCACGCCGAAATCGGTGCAGACGGAAGAGCTGCGCACAAGTCTCGTCTATGAAGTCAGGGTCTTCGTGGACGATCCCGATAACGCGCTGCGGCTGGGCATGCCGGCAACCGTCCGGCCGCTTCCCGGCGAGCAGGCGAATGTCGCAACCGCACAGCAGCAATAGAGTGGGAATGCCATGAGCGCCGGCGATCTCTCGGTCACAGCAAGGAATGTCCGCAAGACCTTTCGCCGCGACACCGGCGAGATGGTGGAGGCGCTTGCCGATGTCTCGCTGGAGGTCCGCAAGGGAGCGCTGACCGCCCTCGTCGGCCCGGACGGTGCCGGCAAGACGACATTGCTGCGCCTGGCATGCGGCCTCATCGCGCCGAATGAAGGCAGTTTGCAGGTGATCGGCGTCGATATTGCTAGGGAACCGCAGCGCGTTCAGGACCGGATCGGCTATATGCCGCAGAAGTTCGGTCTCTACGAGGATCTGAGCGTTCAGGAGAACCTCGATCTTTACGCCGATCTGCATGGCATGACGCAATCCCAGCGTGACGAGACCTATCCGCGCCTCTTCGAAATGACGCAGCTCGGTCGCTTCAAGGAGCGGCCGGCGGGAAAATTATCCGGCGGCATGAAGCAGAAGCTCGGCCTTGCCTGCACGCTGGTGCGGGCGCCGGAACTGCTGCTTCTCGACGAACCCACGGTCGGCGTCGATCCGCTGTCGCGACGCGAGCTGTGGGAGATCGTCTTCAAGCTCGTCAAGGAGGACGGGCTTTCGGTGATCGTGGCAACCTCCTATCTCGATGAGGCCGAACGCTGCGAACATGCCGTGCTGATGCATGCGGGCAAAATCCTCGATCAGGGGCCGCCGGCGGAGATTACGGCAAAGGCCGATGGCTGTTGCTTCATGGTACAAGGTCCGGAGGACATGCCGGCTAGATCGCTGCAGGCGCGCTTGTTCGCGCTGCCCGGCATTGTGGATGCCGTGCCGGAAGCCGGCCGCGTCCGGATCGTGCGCAAGCCGGAGCAGACGCGCGAGCCGCTGCGGCTGAATGAGACTGAGCTCGATACCGAGAGCGTCGCGCCCCGGTTCGAAGACGCCTTCATGATGCTGTTTTCCGCCGTCGTCGGCGACGCCGAGCGCCAGACGCACACCGGCCAGCCGTCCGACCGTCGCAACGGCGATGAAACGGTCGTGCAGGTGCGCGACCTCCTCCGCAAATTCGGGGACTTCACGGCCGTCGACCATGTGAGCTTCAGCGTCCGCAAAGGTGAGGTCTACGGCCTCCTCGGTCCGAATGGCGCAGGAAAGAGCACGACGTTCCGGATGCTCTGCGGCTTGCTTCCGGCCACTGGCGGCACCTTGATGGTCGCCGGCTCCAATCTGCTGACGGCAGGTGCGAAGGCACGAGAAAAGCTGGGTTATGTCGCGCAGAAATTCTCGCTCTACGGCCAGCTCAGCGTCGACGAAAATCTGGAATTCTTCGCGAGCGCCTATGGCTTACGTGGCCGGCGCAGAAAGGACAGGATCGTCGCCCTGAAGAGCCAGTTCGAACTCGACCAGTTCTCAAAGCTGCCGAGCGGACAGTTGCCAGGCGGATTCAAGCAACGACTGGCGTTGGCCGCGGCGCTGCTGCACGAGCCGGACATCCTGTTCCTCGATGAGGCCACAAGCGGCGCCGATCCGCTGGCACGCCGGCAATTCTGGGGACGGATCACTGCCCTCTCCGAACAGGGCGTCACCATCATCGTGACGACCCATTTCATGGAAGAGGCCGAATATTGCGACCGGATCATCATTCTCGATGCCGGCAAAAACCTGGCTGAGGGAACACCGGTCGAAATCCGGGCTCATGCGGGAGCGCACGGCGAGGCGGCAGCGACGATGGAGGAGGCCTTTATTGCGATCGTCGAGAAGGAGCGCCATAGGAAAATGGAGCAGGCGGCATGAACCAGTCCAAAGACAGCTCCGGCCAAGGATTGCGCGCAACCTTGCGCCGCATTCGCGCCCTCATCCGCAAGGAAACCTGGCAGCTCCTGCGCGATCCGAGCAGCATTGCGATCGGTATCGTCATGCCCGTGGCCCTGCTGATCTTGTTCGGATACGGCATCAATCTCGACGTCAAGAACGTTCCCGTCGCGATCGTCATGGAAGAAAATTCAGCCGAGGCGCGCAGCCTCGCTTCGGCCTTCGAGCTCTCAAGCTACTTCTCCCCGAAGCCCGTCAAGACGATGGCGGAGGCAGAAAGGATGCTCTTATCCTCCGAAGTGCGGGCGATCCTGCGCATTCCCTCGGATTTCTCGCGGAAGGTTGCTCAAGGCGGTGGCGAAGTTCAGGCCGTCGTCAACGGCAGCGATGCCAATACGGCGCGCATCTCGCTGAGCTATGCCGAAGCGGCCGTTGGCGTCTGGGCCGCCAAGGAAACCTCGCGCAAAGGGACGGCCGGCGGCAGCGGCGTCACGATCGAATCCCGCCTGTGGTTCAACGAGGCCAATGACAGCAGCTATTTCCTCGTCCCTGGTCTCGTCGTCCTCGTTATGACGCTGATCGGCGCGCTGCTGACCGCCCTCGTCATGGCGCGGGAATGGGAGCGCGGCACCTTTGAAGCGCTGTTCGTAACGCCGGTGCGCTCGACGGAGATCCTGCTCGGCAAGACCGTCCCCTATTTTCTTCTGGGGCTTGCGGGCCTTGCGCTCTGCGTCGTCGGCAGCCGGCTTCTCTTTGGCGTGCCGCTTCGCGGATCCTTGCTGGTCCTGACCGTCGTATCCATGCTCTATCTTCTCGTCGCGCTGGGACTCGGCCTTGCCATATCCTCAATCACGAAGAGCCAGTTCATTGCCAGCCAGGTCACAGTTCTCGTGACCTTCCTGCCAGCCATGATGCTTTCCGGTTTCATGTTCGATCCGAGGAGCATGCCTTGGGCCGTGCAGATCATCACCTACATCTTCCCCGGCCGATATTTCGTTACCCTGCTGCAAACCCTGTTTCTCGCCGGCAATATCTGGAGCGTCATCCTGCCCAATGCCGCAGTGCTTGCCGGCATGGCGACAGCACTTTTGGCCCTTGCCGTGCGCATGACCCGCAAGAGGATCGCATAGCCATGTTGATCGCATCGCTTCTGCGCATCCTGACCCTGATCCGCAAGGAACTTCTCGTTATCCTGAAGGACCCGAGAAGCCGGGCAAGCCTTGTCGTGCCGCCGATCCTGCAATGCCTGATCTTCGGTTACGCCGCCACCTACGATCTCAATCATGTTCCCTATGCGCTCGTCGACCAGGACAGGACGACGACATCGAGAAACCTCGTAGCAAAGCTCGAGGGATCGGGCATTTTCGAAAGGGTGGCGACACTGACGCAGACCGGACAGGCCATCCGCTTGCTCGATACCAAGCAAGCCGTACTCATCATCGTCATCGAGCGCGATTTCGAACGACAATTGGAAGCCGGCACCACGGGCACGGTGCAGGTCGTCGCGGATGGCAGGAATTCCAACACCAGCGGCATTGCGCAAGGCTATGCCAACACGATCGTCAGCGACTTCACCTCCGACTGGCTGGCGCAAAAGGGGAGTTCCAACAGCAGCATGAGGGTCACGACGCGGGCATGGTATAACCCGCAACTGGAAACGCGATGGAGCATGGTCCCCTCGCTCATCGGGACCATCACCATGCTGATGACGATGATGCTGACGGCCATGTCCGTTGCGCGCGAACGCGAGGAAGGCACTTTCGATCAGTTGCTTGTGGCACCGTTCACGCCGACCGAAATCATGATCGGCAAGGCCGTTCCCTCGATGATCGTCGGCATTACCCAGGCATCGACGATCCTGCTGGTGGCCTTGTTCTGGTTTCGTATCCCGTTTGCCGGTTCGTTCCTGACGCTTTATCTCGGGCTCAGCCTCTTCCTTGCCGCGGCCATCGGCTTCGGGCTATTCCTATCGTCGATTGCCGCCAACATGCAGCAGGCGATGATCCTCTGCTTCGTCTTCCTGATGCCGTTCATGCTGCTCTCCGGTCTGATGTCGCCGACCGACAACATGCCGGAAGTCCTGCAATATGCGACGATGATCAATCCGCTGAAATACGCGATCAGCATCACGCGCGGCGTCTATCTCGAAGGTGCCGGCATCGACGCGCTGTTTCCGGATATGCTGGCACTCGTCGCCATCGCCGCCGCGACGATGCCGGTTGCCGCCTGGATGTTCCGCCACCGCTTGAACTGAACCACATCGCGTTTTTCCCGCGATCGCTCCGAGGGGATCGAGGGCGGCGAACTCATGCATTGTCTGCCGGGATGCTTCCTACCGCAGATCCTCGCGCATGCGAGTTGCCGGGAAGTGCGGGAAAGCATGCCGTGCTCATCGCCGAAGAATGACAGCCGGCCTATGCGGCCTCTGCCAGTTCAACCCGATTTCTTCCACTCGCCTTCGCTCGATAGAGTGCCTTATCGGCAGCCTCGAGCACATGCTTGAAATCCGTCGTCGGCTCAAGGGAGCAAGCAATACCGATGCTAACGGTGACATGGACGGCTTCCTGCTCAAACATCAGGCTTGTGCCCTCGATGTCCTTGCGAATTTTCTCCGCGACGGCAGCCGCAGCCCTCATATCCGTGTTCGGCAGCAACACGACGATCTCCTCGCCGCCATAGCGGGCCGCAATATCGGTCTTGCGCACGGTTTGCCTGATAACATCGGCCAGCCGAGCCAGAACGGTGTCGCCGAAGGAATGGCCCCAGCTGTCGTTGATCTTCTTGAAATGATCGATATCGAGCATGATAATCGAGAAAGGGATGCGCCGCGTACCCGCTTCTTTGCTGCATCGATCGCCTTCGCGCTGCAGCACGCGGCGGTTGGGCAGCCTTGTGAGTGGGTCGAGGCTCGCTTCATTCTCCAGCGCACGCTGTATGCCGATGCGATATTGCTCCCGCTGCAGCAGGTCTGACAGCAGCATGACGCCGAGGATATTGACGATCGTCACCGGAAGTGTCGCCGAGAGGAGCAGGGCGTGCGCAACCGCCCACGGCAAAAGGAAGACAACCACAATGGATGAGCAGGTCGCCAGACCGAACAGGGCCGATCGCCTCCATCCCGTGCCAGTCCATTGTCGCGGCAGCAGACTGAGCGCATAGCCCACGGCCGCAACAATCACGATGCCGGCAACGCCGACCACGGCGCCCATGCCGCCCACCATGAACCGAAACAGGGCCATCATCACCGCAGCGACAATGGTTCCTAGAAGGCCACCATAGATCGGCGTAAGAACAAGGAGGATCGACCGGCCATCCTGGATCACACCTGGCATCCATTGGATGGGATCGCCCATGGACAGGATGCCGACCAGCCCGAACAGCAGCCCGACGGCCACGGATTTCAAAGCGCCGCGCT
The DNA here is from genome assembly GCF_007828675.1 of Rhizobium sp. ERR 1071. Lineage (NCBI taxonomy): Bacteria > Pseudomonadati > Pseudomonadota > Alphaproteobacteria > Hyphomicrobiales > Rhizobiaceae > Rhizobium > Rhizobium sp. ERR 1071. Next base: position 265,720 of record NZ_VITM01000006.1, read on the forward strand.
CGACGATACGGATGACCCAGGAATAGGCATAGACAATGATCGCCACCTGGCCGAGGACACGTATTAGCGAGATCAAATGTGTTTCGATTTCCATGGCTATTCCCAGTCTTCGCTACGCGCCGCAATGGATGAGCTGTGGCGGCATGGTCGAAGTCCTTACGAGATACCATGCGATCTCTAAAAATAGTTTATATGCTTCTCATCGATCGGCAGTGCGGCAGGATCACGGCACGAATTGACGCATTGCGCTTGTGATAGGCCTGCCCTATGACTGGGACCTTATCCGCGAATGCGGTGGTGGGGACAAGCATGCGGAAGACAATTTCGCGTATAGGACAGTGGAGCACGCGCATTCTTTGCGCCGTTGCGCTGTTGCTCGTCGGCTTCGCCCATCAATCGATCGTCGCAACCGCGGACGAAATATCCCCGATCGAGCTTGCGCAATACAGGCTTCCAGACGGATCACTGCCCGTCCTCTGCATCACCTATAAGGATGCCGACGGCAAGGTACATGGGAAAGCCTATGCGCCTGGATGCGAGGCATGCCGGATCGCGTCCGCTGCGATGCTGCCCACACCTCCGACCGACATTTGCGAGCGCCTTGCCTCCGCGCGCGGAGAGACCGTCATCGCAAGATCGGAGGCTTTTCACCGCCAGCTTTATCCGCCGAATACAGGACCGAGAGCGCCTCCCCTCCTTGACACCGTTGGCTGAACCGGCGTTGCGGCCTCGCCGTGACGCCCGCCGTCAACGCTGCCGCATCGCGACCCTTTGGTCGTAAAATCTGAGGATTGGTGTTCCTGACTGTACTTTGCCGAGGAAGACGGGGCCGATTGGTCCGGCTGCCCAAGTGAAGCAAGCTCACCTCGAATGGCGAACCATCGCCACCCCTCCCCAGATTGATCGTGGCAGCCTGCCGATCTTCGGAGGATTTCATGTCTGCCTTTACCGCTGCAGAGCCTGCAGCCGCAGCAACCCATAATGTCTCGCTCTATCGCGCGATCTGGCGCTGGCATTTTTTCGCTGGCCTTCTCGTCATTCCCTTCATGCTCAATCTGGCGATCACCGGCTCGCTCTACCTGTTCAAGGACCAGATCGACGACACTTTCTATTCGCATCGCTACCTCGTTGCCGAGACCGGCACGATGCTGCAGCCACAGCAGATCGCCGATGCGGCACTCGCAGCCTTTCCCGGCACCCGCGCAACCTCCTATCACGAAGCGTCGGCACCGAACCGCTCGGCCTGGATAACCGTATCCAAGGGCGGCCAGTCAACCATCGTCTACGTCAACCCTTATGACGGCAGCATTCTGGGGTCGGTCGGCTCGAAGCAGGAATTCGGCTGGGTGGTCAAGCGTATCCACAGCCTCGAATATTTCGGGACATGGACCAATCGCCTCATCGAGATCGTCGCGGGCTTTGCCCTCGTTCTCGTGGTGACCGGCATCTATCTGTGGTGGCCGCGACAGCAGAGCGGCGGCGTGCTCACGGTTCGCGGCAATCCGTCCCGGCGCGTCTTCTGGCGCGACCTGCATGCCGTGACGGGGGCCCTTGCCGGCATCCTCATCTTCTTCCTGGCCTTCAGCGGCATGCCATGGTCCGGTTACTGGGGCGCCAATGTCAATGCCTGGCTGACGGCGAATAATCTCGGAACACCGGCTGCGGTGTGGGACGAGGTGCCGAAATCGACGAAGGTCACACAGGATATTGTCAGCCGCGCCGGCTGGGTGGTCGAGAATGCGCCTGTTCCGCTTTCCGATATCGCGGCGGTGCAATCGTCAAGGCCGATCGGCCTGAACAAGGCCGTCCACATCATGCACGGCCTGGGCATGGTCGCCGGTTCCGATCTTGCCATCCCAACGGATGAAACCGGCGTCTATACCGCAAGTCACTATTTCGGCGACCTCGGCAAGGAACGCACCATCCACATCGATCAATATTCCGGCAAGCCGCTCGTCGACATTTCCTATGACCAGTATCCGGCGCTCGGCAAGGCGATCGAATGGGGCATCAACGTCCATCAGGGACAGGAATGGGGCCTTTTCAACCAGCTTCTGATGCTGGCCGCCTGTCTTGCCATCGTTCTTTGCTGCGTGACGGCTGCGACCATGTGGTGGAAGCGAAGGCCATCGGGCCGTCTCGGCGTGCCGCCGATGCCGCCGCAGAAGTCCGTCTATGTCGGCCTCTGGCTCATCGCCATTGTCTTCGGGGTGGCCTTCCCGCTGACGGGAGCCGCCATCGTCGCGATGCTGCTCCTCGACCAGTTCGTGGTTCGTTTCGTGCCGCCGCTCCGGCGTTTCTTTTCCTGACGAGATCGGGCGGAGCCCAAAGGCTTCGCCTGCCCACTTCTTTTCCGGATCAAGGATATCGATCATGCTGAAACAGATTTTTGCCCTTGCCGCTTTCGGGCTGGCATTCCTGTCTTCCTCCCTCGTCTTTGCCGAGGATGTCAAAATCGGCAACCTCACCATTTCCGCGCCCTATGCTCGCGCCATGGTGCCGGGAGCTCCCGTCGGTGGCGGTTATATGACCATCACGAATACGGGCGGCACCGACGACCGGCTGGTGGCTGCGAGTTCACCGCGCGCCGCGACAGTCCAGATTCACGAGATGAAGATGGACAACGACGTCATGATCATGCGCGAGCTTGCCGGCGGCCTGCCGATACCGGCGGGCCAGACCGTCGAACTCAAACCCGGCGGCTATCACGTCATGTTCATGAAGGTTGCCGAGCCCTTCCTTCAGGGCCAGACGGTGAGGGCAACGCTCAAATTCGAAAAGGCCGGCTCGGTCGACGTCGATTTCCCTGTGGGATCGATAGTGGCGAACAAGGAGACGGCCCATGTCAAATAGACGACGTTTCGTTGCAACCGCCGTCGCCCTTACGCTTGCCGCCGGTGCGGGTGTGATCGGCTACGCGACGTTCCTCATGGTTCCTGAGGTGCAGGCCACGGGCAGTCACAGCACAGCCTTCACGCTCACGGACGATCGCGGTGAGCCCATCACCGAAAAGGCCCTGTCGGGCCATCCCTCGCTCGTCTATTTCGGCTATACGCATTGCCCCGACGTCTGCCCGACAACGCTCTACGACATGGCGGGCTGGTTCAAGACGCTCGGACCGCAGGCCGATGGGCTGAAAGCCTATTTCTTCACCGTCGACCCGGAGCGCGACACGCCGGAGATCATGCATAGCTACACGGGCAATTTTACCGACCGCATCACCGGGATCACGGGTGATCCCACCGAAATGCAGAAGGCCATCAAGGGCTGGCGCATCTATGCCAAGAAAGTGCCGAGCCCGGACGGTGGATACACCATGGATCATACCGCCTCCGTGCTGCTCGTCGATGCCGGCGGCAATCTCAGGGGCACCATCGCCTATCAGGAAAACAACGATGTCGCGCTGCAGAAGATCCGAAATCTGCTGCGGCAGGATTAATTCCGTGGCGCGTAAGCACCATCGGGAAAATCGAAATTCCGTCCGGCTCTGCCCGTAGCGGATATCGGCGATCGAGCGATCGCCATCACACGATCCGCAGACCTTCCGCGGATCATCAACAGGATGAGGAAACCAAATGCCCCCGATCAAGAAATTGCTCTTCGCTGCCGGCGTCATCAGCATCGCCTTTGCCAGCCAGGCCATGGCACACGCCCATCTGAAGTCGGCCGTTCCGGCAGCCGACGGCACAGTCAAAACCGCACCATCCGAACTCGACCTAACCTTCTCGGAAGGCCTCAATCTGAAATTCAGCGGCGTCAAGGTCACCGGCCCCAACAAGGCGAGCGTAAAGACCGGAGAAGGCATGCTGATGAACAGCGGCACCACGCTGATGGTGCCCGTGACCGACAAACTGCCAGCCGGCAAGTACACGGTCGAATGGCATGCGCTCTCCACGGACGGCCACAAGACCAACGGGAGCTACAGTTTCACCATTGCGCCTTGACCGGCCCGAAGGCTGCCCGCAATTGCGCGGACACCCTTCGCCCTTCCATTTCCGGCTCAAGCCGAGCCGGAAATGCAGCCCTGCAGGAAGATCGCCGCGCATTCGGTCGCGCGGGTTCTTATTTCCTCGTCGTCAGGAGCCTGGCGCTGGCCCAGCATGACAGCCCGCTGCGGCTCCATGGTCATCATACCCCTGAGGAAGCCGGCCGCGAGGGGGATATTGGCAATTCTAATCGCTCCCTTATCGTGCTGGCTGCGCAGCCAGACCTCGAAAACCACGCTCGATGCCTTGATCGCCCGCTCGTAAAAGGAGGCCGCGATTTCGGGAAAGCGATCGGCCTCGGCTACGGCCAGACGATTGATCGCGATGGTTTCCGGGTCCAGTGCCAGACGGCCGTAGGCAATCAGGATCTGTTCCAGCCCATGATGCAGATCCGTGTGCCTGAGCAAGCCCTGATCCACTTCGACGTTGAAGCGCGCGATGCGATCCGTAATCACGGCATTGAAGATCTCGCCCTTGCTTTCAAACAGCCGATAGACTGTTTTGGTCGATACTCCCGCATCCTGCGCGATGTCGTTGACGCATGCAGCGGCATAGCCTGCCTCCAGAAAACGCTTGCGCGCGGACGAAAGCACGATCGCCTTGGTGTCGTCATCACAGCGGATCTGCGGCCGTCCTCGTGGTCGTTTCGTGGCTTTTTGATTTAGGACCATATATATTTTCCAAAATCCGGTTGACTTGGATTTTATAGTGCTTATTTTGGAAAATATCAAGTTTCTAAAATGAACTTGGCCGCTACCCCTGCCCGGCAGCGACCGCTGTCAGGAGCAAGTACATGGCTAACAATCTGCATATCGTAACGTCCGAAGGCGCTTCCAGCGAGGCGCAGGGGACTGTTAAGGCGAAAGCCAAGGAAGGGATAACAGCCGAGCCCCGACCGGAGGCACCGCAGGGCCAGGTGGGCGGCAATGCTGCAGCAAGGCGCAGCAAGACACCGCGCCGGCTGATGTATGGCGTGGGCGCGATCGCCATTATCGCCGCCGTGGGCTATTACGGGCACGACTATTGGCAGAACGGCCGTTTCGAGGTGTCGACCGACGACGCCTATGTCCAGGCCGACAACAGCTCGATCGCCCCGAAGATCTCAGGCTATCTGGCGGAAGTGCTGGTCAAGGACAATGAGACAGTAAAGGCCGGCCAGCCGCTCGCCCGCATCGACGACCGTGACTTCCGGGCCGCACTCGACCAGGCAAGGGCCGATGTCGCCGCGGCTTTGGCGACCATAGAGGCCGAGCAGGCTTCATTGGATATTCAGCAGTCGACGATCGCCGCGGCCCGCGCAACGCTGGATGTGGACAAGGCCAACGAAACCTTCGCAGAGCAGAACAACAAGCGCTACGCCAGCCTCGCCTCCAACGGCTATGCGGCCGTGCAGACCGCGCAGCAGGCCGCATCGCAGATCGCCGCGGCGCAGGCCTCCATCGTCCGGGATACCGCAACGCTGGAAGGCGCCGTCAAACAGGTCGCACTTCTGAAAGCCCAGATCGCACAGGCAACCGCCGCCCTGCAGAAAAGCCAGGCCGTCCAGCATCAGGCCGAGCTGAACCTTTCCTATACGACCATCATGGCTCCCGTCGACGGCACCGTCGGCAACCGTACGCTGCGCATCGGCCAATATGTCCAGGCGGGAACGCAGCTGATGTCGCTCGTGCCCACCGACCAGGCCTATGTCGTCGCCAATTACAAGGAGACGCAGCTGACGAACGTGCATGCCGGCCAACCCGTCGATATCGAAGTCGACATGTTCCCCGGCAAGGTCTTCCATGGTCATGTCGACAGCCTTGCGCCGGCGAGCGGACAGGAATTCGCCCTACTGCCGCCGGACAATGCGACCGGCAACTTCACCAAGGTCGTCCAGCGCATTCCAGTCAGGATCGCGCTTGACCCGCAGACCATGAATAGCGGTGAACTTCGCCCGGGAATGTCCGTCGAGCCGAGCATAAACACCAAAGCAGACGCCGCACAGCGGAACTGACGGCGGGAGTCCCCACAATGTCCACGATTGAAATGAATGGCCGTCCGATGCCGGCCACAGCGGCAGAGCCGCGCGCATCGACAAGAGAGTGGATCGCAGTGCTGGCCGGCATGATCGGCGCGTTCATGGCGATCCTGAACATCCAGATCACCAATGCCTCCCTCCTCGATATCGAGGGGGGCATCGGCACAGGAGTTGATAATGGCGCCTGGATCTCGACCTCCTATCTGATCGGCGAGATCGTCGTCATTCCGCTCACCGCCTATCTCAGCAGCGTCTTTTCGTTTCGCCGTTATATCCTGGTGAACTCGGTACTGTTTCCGCTGTTGTCTCTCTCCTGCGCCTTTGCCCACGATCTCGGAACGATGATCGTGCTTCGCGGCCTGCAGGGGTTTGCCGGCGGCGTGCTGATCCCGATGGCCTTCACCATGGTGCTGACGAAGCTTCCGAAGCCGCAGCAGCCCTTGGGGCTGGCGATCTTCGCACTGTCGGTCACCTTCGCTCCGGCCATCGGCCCGACGATCGGCGGCTACCTGACCGAGAATTATGGCTGGCAGACCATCTTCTTCATCAATGCCGGCCCGAGCGCCATCATGGTGGTGGCGCTTGCCCTGACGCTGGACAAGCAGCCGATGCAGCTGAAATTGCTGCGCGAAGGCGACTGGGCCGGCATCGTGACGATGGCGATCGGCCTGTCGGCCCTGCAAACCGTGCTTGAGGAAGGCAACAAGGACGACTGGTTCTCCTCGCCCTTCATCGTCAAGCTCAGCATCGTCGCAGCGGTGTTCCTGACGCTCTTCATTATCATCGAGCTGAAGGTTTCGAAGCCGCTGGTGAAATTGCGGCTGCTGAAGCAGAGGAATTTCGGGCTTGGCGTGCTTGCGAATATCCTCGTCGGCGTCGCACTGTTCGGCACGGTCTATGTCCTGCCGCAATACCTGGGCCAGGTGCAGAAGTACAATGCCGAGCAGATCGGCAACGTCCTTGCCTGGACGGGGTTGCCGCAGCTGCTGCTGATCCCTCTGGTTCCATTGATGATGAAGCGCGTCGATGTGCGCTGGCTTGCCTTCTTCGGCATCGCAGTCTTTGCGCTCAGCTGCTTCATGAACGTCACGCTTTCGGCCGACAATGCCGGAGACCAGTTCTTCATTCCGAACATCGTTCGCGCCATCGGCCAGGCCTTCGTCATCACGCCCGTCACCGCGATCACGACAGCAGGAATTGCTCCGGCGGACGCTGCCGCGGCCTCGGGCCTGACGAACATGCTGCGCAACCTCGGCGGCGCCGTGGGCACTGCCTCGCTTGGGACTATCCTGACCAAACGCGAGCAGTTCCACTCCAACATCATCGGCCAATCCGTAACCCTTGCCCGTGACGAGGTTCGCGAGCGGATCGACCAGATGACCGGCTACTTCCTGTCGCATGGAGTTTCGGACCATCAGGCAGCCCAGCAGAAGGCGATCATCGCCCTCGGCCAGATCATCAAGAGACAGGCGCTGATCATGGGCTTCAGCGACACCTTCGCCGTCATCGGCGTGGTGCTTGCCATCGCAGCGATCACCATGCTGTTCACCAAGCGTCCCCAAGCCGGCGGCGGCGCAGGTGCCCACTGAACCATGCGGGTTTATGCACGCGATACCGTATGGCCTGAAGCTGGTAAGAGCGATCTGCGTCTGTACCATGACAATCATACGATGCGCCTCAATGGCGTCCGGAAACCCCAGGCGCTATTGTTCAGTCCCCGTCAGTTTGCCGAATAGAGACGCAAGCGGTCTTGCCGGGACGACAGGGAAACGGTGAACTGAAGAAGCAAATCGCGCGGCGCTGGTTCTTCAGGCACCGAAAGCGGCTACCTGTTCATGTCCTCGACGACCCAGCGGAAAAATAACAATATAACGGCTGCAAATAGTAATAGCTGCATCAATTTAGGCAAATCAAGCATATCATAGCTCTCTAATTTAACTGCTGCATCATGCAGGCGAGCCACAATATCTCAACATGCATTAATTATTCTCTATTTTACGCAGAATAATTATGATTAATTCATCGTTAATCTATTTTATACATCGCACATCTATACAGATATGGAGAAAATTACACTCAATACGCATCACGCCATCAAGTTGAGGCAGTAAACTATACTCGCCCTCTCACTCTCGACTTGCGACTGATCTCACTTACGGTAGGCCGATGGATTGATGCCGTGGCGTTGCAGACGGGCATAGAGACTTCGGCGCGGCAGTTTGAGCGCCTGCGCAACCTCGGAAATATCCCCCTCATATCTCTCCAGCGTGGCCCGCAGAATGTTTGCCTCGAAGTGATCCATCTGATCGGAGAGGCCGAGCTCCACGGAAGGTTGGCTGCGAGCGGAGGCAAGGCCAAGCGCCACTTGGATCGCATAATTGCGCAGCTCCCGGACATTGCCCAGCCAGTCGTCGGTTAGAAATCGCGCCTCCATCGCGGCATCGATGGGCGGACGCGGCACGCCGTGCAGGCGGGCGGCCTCGTCGAGGAAGGCGCTGAACAACAGTCCGATATCAGCCCGGCGCTCCCGCAGGGGCGGAATACGGATCCGCACGGTTTCCAACCGATAGAGCAGATCGGCGCGAACGCGGTTTTCAGCCACCGAGCCATGCGGAGCGTTCTTCGTCGCAGCGACAATGCGAAGATCGACAGGGGTCGATTCGCCGCTCACCGAAGGCAGCTCGCGTTCCTCGGCAACGCGCAGAAGCCGTCCCTGCAGCATGGGGGACATGCTATCAATCTCGTCGAGAAACAGCGTGCCGCGATCTGCCTCGGCAATACGTCCGCGCCGGGCGCGGTTTCCGAACAGGACCTCGTCGGCGATCGCGTCCGGCAGGGAGGCACAATCGACCGAGACGAAGCTGCGGGCGCGCCGCCTGCTCCAGCGGTGGATGAGCCGAGCCACGAGTTCCTTGCCGGTCCCCGTTTCGCCTTCGATCAGGACATCCACGTCGGCATTTGCGACCTGGCGGATCGTCTCGCGCAACCGTGCCATGACCGCCGTCTGGCCGAGAAGCGGCGCTGCGTCCTCCGCCTCTGCGGCTGCTTGTCGCAAACGCCGGTTTTCCAGCACCAGGCGGCGCGTTTCCAGCGCCCGGCGCACGGATGCGATCAGGTGATCGGTGGCAAAGGGCTTGGCAATGAAATCGTAGGCGCCCTGTTTCAGCGCGCCGACCGCCATGGCGATATCGCCGTGGCCGGTCATCAGGATAACGGGCAAATCCGGATCGCGCGCCAGCACGGCTTCCAGCAAATCGTGCCCATCGATGCGCGGCAGGCGGATATCGCTGACGATCACACCGGGCAATGCGGTTGCAAGACTTGCCAACGCAGATTGCCCATCACCATGCGTCTCCACGTCGAAGCCCGCTATGACGAAGGAATCGGTAAGCGCTGCATTGAAGGGACCATCGTCCTCGACCAGAAGGATTTTCTGCGACGCTTCCAGGGTCATGCCCGCCTCATAGTCATTACGAATGCCGCGCCGCCGAGCGGCGACGAACCGATAGTCAACGATCCGCCGAGATCGTTCATAATGTCCTGCGCGATCCCGAGCCCAAGACCGAGCCCATCGGGCTTGCCGGTAATGAATGGGCGGAATATCTCCTTGGCCAATGCCGGATCGATGCCGGGGCCATTATCGGCGACGGTCAGTTTCACCATATCCTTTCCGGCGGCGTCCACGAGCAGCGCAACATGCGGATCCTCGATACCGGCAACCGCATCGATAGCGTTCTGCAGCAGATTGACGATGACCTGCTCCAGCCGCACCCGCTCGGCAAGCACATGCGGCAGCCCTTTCGCCGGCAGATCCAGCCGCACGCCGGCTTTGCGAAATCGATTCCCCACCAGCAGCAAGGCGCCCGCAATGATGGCATCGAGCGGTTCCGCTGCTGCTGCGCGTCGCCCCCTGCGCGAAAACCGTCGCATCTCCTGCGTAATCGTCCCGATACGCGCCGTCACCTCGACCGCGGCATCGAGATTGGCGCCAACGCGATCGAGACGATTGGCCGCGAGATGGTGGCGCGCATTCTCGGCAAGGGTGCGGATGGTCGCGACAGGCTGGTTTATTTCATGCATCAACCCCGCCGTGATCGAACCGACAGAAGCAAGCCGGTTCGCCTGGGCAAGTTCCTCCCGAGCATCGCGATATCGGTCCTCGGCGCGCGCACGTTCAGCCATCTCCTCGTGCAGCTCGGCCGTGCGTGCGGCGACGGCCTCCTCAAGCGCTCGCCGATCAGCCGCTGCCCTGGCCGCCCGGGTCATCCGCCACCAGATCGCAGCAACAACGACGGCCAAACCGACGATGACGGGTAACGCCAGCAGCCAGGCGCGCGCCTGTGCCTCCTGCAGCGCCGCACGGGTATCGAGAAGATGCAGGAGACGCAAATGTGTCCCGCCCACCGGCTGCTCGGCAGCGATCATGATCCGACCTCGTGGACCGCGTATGCGACCGGCATCCTCGGCAAGATAATTTCCCTGCCCAAGGGCGGCGTCGCGATATTGGCCGCTTGCGGCGATGCCAACCCGGACTTCGGACGATAGAGGTGCAAGCGTCGTCAGCACCTGTGACGGCTCGGACGCGGCGAGGATGATCTGATGTTCGTCAACGACAAACGTTTTTCCGGGATCGTTCGCCCAGATTCGGGATACCGCATCGAACTCGAATTTGACTACGACGACTCCGACCGGAGCGGCAGCATCGCCGACCCTGCGGGCCAAAAACAGACCCGGCCGGCCGCTTATGGCTCCAGCGCCGTAATATTCCGCCGTGCCGTCTTTCAGCGCCTCGGAAAAATAGGGGCGGAAGCTGAAGTTCTTGCCAACGAAACTATCTTCGGTCCCCGCATTCGACGCGGAAATGACAAGTCCCTTCTGATCGACGAGATAGATGATATAGGCGCCGGTTTCCCGCGCCAGGAAACCAAGCTTTTCATCAAGCCGCCGGGCAGCGTCCGTCGTGGGGCTCGCGAGCGCCTCGCCAAGATCACGATATTCGCCAAGCACGATTGGAAGAAGCCGAAATCGCGCGAGCTCACTGTCAAGCAGGCGAATGTGCTGGACCGCGAGCCCGTTCGCCTCCGCATCCAGCCGCCTAAGCGCATCCTGACGCGCAAGCAAAAGGGCCGAACACCAAATGGCCGCAGCAGCGGCCAAACTGGCCACCACCAACAGCACAATTCGCTTCAGACTTGATCCCCTCATATGTGCAGAATATTGCACAAACTCCGAATTAGTCATGCAAAATCTTGCGCATCATATCCCTGCAATCGGCAGTACGTCCGAGGAAAAGTGAGTTATATCAATAGAATATCCTGACCTCTCCTAAAATCTCGCACCTCGCGTTTTCCCCACTTATCAATAGGATCACTGGGAGAGTGGACCTTCAATACGCAGAACAGTCGGCTACGGGGTCGGGCTACGGTATTGCCGACGGCGCCTTAAATGGCCGACCGCCAGCCGCCCAAATGCATAGGGCTCTCCTGACAAACCTGTCGTTTGCTGCGCCATCGCCGCGTAACGACGATCCGAAGTGAGAACGGGAGGAGAGGAACAATGCTGAATACATTAGAAGATACCATCACGACGACGGCGGCGACCGAAGGAGCCGCGCGGCGTCAACGCCTGAAATCGATCATCGGCGGTTCCACCGGCAATCTGGTCGAATGGTTCGACTGGTATGTCTATGCTGCATTCGCGCTCTATTTCGCACCGCATTTCTTCCCCGCCGGCGACCAGACGGCGCAGCTGTTGAATTCGGCAGCTGTCTTTGCCGTCGGCTTCGTCATGCGGCCGATCGGCGCCTGGATCATGGGGCTCTATGCCGACCGCAAGGGCCGCAAAGCCGGCCTCGCCCTTTCGGTGACGCTGATGTGTGCGGGGTCGCTAATTATCGCGCTGACGCCGGGATATGAGACCATCGGCGTGCTGGCACCGGCACTTCTGGTTCTCGCCCGCCTAATGCAAGGCCTGTCGGTCGGCGGCGAATATGGCGCCTCCGCGACGTACCTCTCCGAGATGGCCGGTCGCCAGCGTCGCGGTTTCTTCTCGTCCTTTCAGTATGTCACGCTGATCTCAGGTCAGCTTCTTGCCATTGCACTGTTGATCCTGTTGCAGGCCGCGATGACGACGGAAGCGCTGAATGCCTGGGGATGGCGCATTCCCTTTTTCATGGGAGCAGCGCTTGCAGTCGTGGTCTTCTGGCTGCGCCGCGGCCTGGCAGAAACCGAAAGCTTCAAGAATGCACGCGCAAGCGATACACAGAAATCCGGCTTCTGGATGCTCATCACCCGGCACCCCAAGGAAACCGCGCTCGTCATGCTGCTCACGGCTGGCGGCACGCTCGCCTTCTACGCCTATTCGATCTACATGCAGAAATTCCTGGTCAACACCTCGGGGTTCAGCCGGGAAACGTCGAGCGAGATAAACGCAATCACGCTGTTCATTTTCATGCTGCTGCAGCCGATTGCAGGTGGCCTCTCCGACAAGATCGGCCGCAAGCCGCTGATGATCGGTTTCGGTCTCTGCGGTATGCTGTTTACCTATCCGATCTTCTCGGCGCTCGAAACCACGAGGGATCCATTCCTCGCCGGGTTGCTCGTCATGGGCGCACTGGTCATCGTCACCGGCTACACATCGATCAATGCCGTCGTGAAGGCGGAACTGTTTCCTGCTCATATCCGGGCTCTCGGCGTCGCATTGCCCTATGCGCTGGCCAACACACTCTTCGGCGGCACAGCCGAATTCGTGGCGTTGAAATTCAAGAGCAGCGGCTGGGAACAGGGTTTCTATTGGTACGTGACCGCGATGATCGGCATTTCGCTCATCGTCTATCTCTTCATGCGGGATACGGCCAAAGACAGCGCCATTCAGGAAGATTGAGGCGATCGCGCCAACCGTCGTCATGTCGGCCGGAGAAGGCCGGCCCGATGGTACGGGAAAGCAAACCGCGCAAAGCATCCATCCGTACGTCCTGAATCGGATGGATGCGGCCGGGCCGGCCATTTATTGCGTCAATGCAGCAGCCCACGACCTTTCTTACGCCCATTCAGCAGATGGATGAAGGTGATCCCCTGCTCCAATAGCAGTTCCGCGGCTTTGAGATCATTCAGCCCGAGATCGGACGAACAGCCGCGCAGATTACATGCCAGGAACAGCGAATTGGTAACGGCGAGCGCATCGCCATCCTCCTCGGCCTCTTCGGCGGTGGCTTGCAGTACATCCGCGACAGCCGCCATAAGATCGGCGCGCTCCTGCAAGTTCATTTCGCCAAGACTTTTCGTGATCTCACTCATGACTTCTCCTTGGCGCGCCTGACCATTCACGACATCCGTCAGGATCGGCGCGGCTCGCAACTTGGAATGATTGAAATGCGGTTGGTAAGTGAAATATGGCAATGAAAGCGGAAACCGGCAAGGCATGGCTTCCATGTTGGAAACGCATGGCATTGCGGTTGGTTCAAAATGCGTGAGATGGCGATCGCAGGATCTAGCCCGAGCTCCGTTTATGGCTCGTCGAACTTCAAAGTCGCGCTATCCGGTCGTGATCGGGATACGATCTTTCAAGCCGGAGACGTAAGTCAACTCTTTCCAAAACCGAGCGCCTGGGATCGATCGACCGATTCCAGGCGCAAGACGTCTTCGTTGCCGCCACTCAGCGCGGACGGCGGATTGCTCGCACTTTGCCGCTGCCGCCGCCACCGGCATAGAAACGGTCCTTGCCATCGGATTCCAGCCCCGAAACGCCGGTACCCTCCGGCATTTCGAGCCGCTCCAAAACTTCGCCAGTCACCGGATCGACGCGGCGGACATCGCTTTCGTCACCCTCCCAGGTGCCGTGCCATAGCTCGCCATCCACCCATGTCACGCCGGTGACGATACGGTTGGATTCGATGGTTCGGCGGATGGCGCCGGTCTCCGGGTCTATCTCGTAGATCTTGCGGCCGCGATGCTGCCCCACCCACAGACTGCCGTCGCTCCAGGCGAGACCTGAATCGCCGCCATTGCCCGGTGCGGGAATGGTGGAGAGAATATTGCCCGTTCCAGGGTCGACCTTATGAATCTTGTCCTCGGCGATCTGATAGAGATTGTGGCCGTCGAAAGCGGTGCCAGCGTGCGAGGCGACGTCGATCGTGCGCACCTGCTCCCCGCTTTCCGGGTTCAGGGCATGCAGCTTGTCGCCGGAGGCGAACCAGACGTGCTGCCCGTCGAAAGTGACGCCGTTTACACGCGGCGCATTGTCGAAAGGGCCATATTCGCGAATGATTTCCGCTTGGGATTTTTTCATGGATGCATCCTCCAGTCGGGATTGGTTGAGTGTCGATGATGCAAAAGCTTAGTCGCTCGGCAGTGGTCCCGGGAGTAACAATGTTGACGGGAAGTCAAGAACCGGCGGCATCATCCAGCGGCGAGCCCGGCCTTTGCCGACGCCCTGCACCATCCCATCCGCGGCAAGTGCGTCGAGCGCGCGCTGCACCGTGCGCGGACTTATCGCGAGCGCGATAGATAGCGCCGAACTCGACCAGGATTCTCCATCCGACAGCAGGGCAAGCAGCGAGGCATTCTCGACTTCGACAGGCGGCACCAGCACCACGACATCTCGCTTTCCTCGCGGCGTCAGCGCGAAACCGTGCTGTGTCGCATTGATATCGGCAAGCGGCTCTAGGGCGGCGCGAAGCCTGCCAATCTCAACCCTCAGTCTGGCCCGATGGGATTCGTCGGCGTGACGGGCGCGAAATGCCCGGGAAAGCAGCAGCTCCCGCGGCGCATCGTCGGGTGCCGCCTCGGCCAGCGCGCGTGCCAGGGCAAAGAGCACCGGCCGGCTCGCAAGCGAGATAATGTCTCCATCGCTGCGCACGACATTGCGGCAGGCATCGACAACCAAGGTATCGGACGCCAGAAGCGTCTCGACTTCGTCAAGCGACAACAGCTTTTCCCGCCCCTGCACAAACAGGCGTGCCGCCGGCTCATCGAGCGCGCGCGCCGCATCGCGGACCTCGACCATAAGCGCGGGGATTCCCGCTTTGCCGGCCGCTTCCTCGGCGCGCGCCAGAGCGGCGCGTGCCGGCTGAATGCGCAGGCGGCGGATGGCGATGCCGGCAACCGCCAGTTCATGGCTCGCCTTTGCAGCGGGCGGCAGCGGCGACGCATCGAGTTTTGCCAGCAGCCGTTCGGCCTCGTCCAGATGACCGACCAGCAGCAGACGCCGTATCTGCAGATTGCGGGCATGGGCAGCGTTGATTTGATCGCCATGTTTTTCGAGAACGGCCCGTGCCGTCTCCAGCGCTTTCTCGGGCCAGCCAAGGTCGCGCGAGACAAGGGCGATCTCGGCTTCGGCCACCACGCAGCGGGCGCGGGCCACGGCCTCGCGCGGACCGAAGGCGCGCGCGGCACTCTTCAGAAGGGTCTTGGCGCGGGCGAGATCGCCGAGCTGGGCCATGGCAATGCCGCGAAGGGCCAGCGCCGGAGCATCGTCGCGCAGTGCGACGCGCTTCAAGGCCCCCAGCACATCTCCGGCAGCAAGCGCCTGGGCGGCCGCGACGATCAGCGAGTCCATCGAAATCCCGTCACACTTGTAACTCCCACCCCTTCGCACTCCAGCCGTAAGGTATCGCACATCGGCAGGCAAGACGCAGCGCCGACAAGGACAGATGTCGCTGACAAGAGGAGATCAACCATGACGATGCATGCGACTGGAACACGCAAAGAGTGGCTTTCGGCACGACTTTCCCTGCTGGAGCAGGAAAAGGAGCTGACGCGGCGCAGTGACGAGATCGCCGCCCGCCGTCAGGAATTGCCTTGGGTGAAGGTGGAAAAGGACTATCGGCTCGAGACGGACCAAGGTGCCGTTCCGCTCTCGGTTCTCTTCAAGGGGCGCTCGCAGCTTCTCGTCTATCATTTCATGTTTGGGCCGGACTATACAGCCGGCTGCCCATCCTGCTCGTCGATCGCTGACGGCTTCAACGGCATCGCAGTTCACCTCGAAAATCACGATGTCGCCTTCTCGGCCATTTCCCGCGCACCGCTTGCGAAACTGCAGGAGTTCAAGCGACGCATGGGCTGGACCTTCGATTGGGCTTCTTCCGCCAACAGCGATTTTAACCATGATTTCAATGTCTGGTTCACGCCGGAGGAACAGAGCGGCGGCAGCATCGAATATAATTATCGCCGCGAGCCGCCAATGCTCGATGCCCAGGCAGGCAAGACGATACAGCAATGGGAGCTGCGCGGCAGCGAAGGCCCAGTCGAACTGATGGCGTCAATGACGGGGACGGATATCGCGACTTACACGCGTGACCGGCCTGGCGTCAGCGCCTTCGCCATGCAAGATGGCGCGATCTATCACACCTATTCGTCCTATGCCCGCGGCCTTGATGGTCTCTGGGGCATGTATCAGTGGCTCGACCGCGCGCCACTCGGGCGCAACGAGACCGGCGTGTGGTGGCGGCACCATGACCGCTATGGAGCAAACTGATGTCCGTCTCGTCCGAAATCGGTGAGAGGGGCGGCCGCACCGCCCCTACCCTACCCCTCATCGCCGGCCGGCTGCTGGCTTTGGCCGCCGCGCCGAGCTTCGCCCTGATGACCGTACTATCCGCTTATGGTTCAGCCGGTGACATGATCTGTTCCACACAGGGCAGTTCGATGCTCGGCGGGATGGTGCCGATGTATCTGCTCATGACCCTCTTCCATTGCGGTCCCTGGCTGAAGCTGCTTGCGAGAGATGGAAATGGTGCGCGTCTGTTGGGCTAGAGCCTCGACTGAACTAGGCGAGATTCTTGAGGTAGAGGGAAAGCAGCTGGGTCTGAGAGGAAATGCCGAGCTTGCGGTAGACGTTGCGGCGATGAACCTTCACTGTACCCGTCGAAATATTGAGCTTCAGGCCGATCGATTCCGATGAGTGCCCCTGCAAGACGAGCTCGACGATGGCAGTCTCACGGCTTGTCAGATTGAGATCCCGCCAGACGGCTTCCGCTGGCGGGACGGTCTCGTTCTCACCCTTCCTGCGCCGGCCCCTGCTGCCGGCCGCCAATTGCGCATCGAAGCGCGAGGCGAGGCCGGACCAATAGTATCGCACCATGTTTGCGACCAGCGGCTCGACCTTCTTCAGCGTCGCAAATTCCGCAGGCGGAAAAACCCCGGTCCTCTCGCGTCGCATCAATGAGAGGACGATCGTAATGTCGTCGTCGGCATTGACAAAGAAGCCGATTTCCTCGGCCAAGCCGGTTTGAACGTAATAGGTTCGGTAGTATTCGCTGGAAAAGAAGCGATCCGGTGCCAGCTCCCGCATCCTGAGCACGCCTTCGCGGCGGCTGCGCGCCGTGTGGTAGAAGGGGTCCAGCAGATAGGGACCGGCCTGGTAGAGCGTGACGAAGACGACATGTTCCCCGGGATCGAAAGTGCTGTAGAGATCGATCGGCCGCTCCTTGCCGCGATAGGCGAAGACGACGACGTAATCGAACCGCACCAGCGCCGCCATCATCTGACGGAACGTCTCTCCGAATTCGGCATCCGTCATCGACGATCGGCCGATCGTGGCGTTGAAGGCGGCAAACAGCCCTTCAAGGTCGGTGCTCATGCGACGGATCCCCCTCTGCCGCCCTGCGCATTTGAGCGCAATCCCTATATACACCTCCCACGAAGCATTTGGCACGAAAATACCTCTTTCGGGGTATATACCTCGCGAGAAGCTCGGGCTTACTCTTTCCTTAACGACGGTGGCAATAAGGCAGATCAAGACTGCCGACCAACCGCAGGGAACAGACGTGGCATCCGCTTCAACGAACGATATCGAATTCCGTTCGGTCACAAAGAGCTATGGCGCCGTGACCGCCGTAACGGACATCAATCTCAATGTGCCCAAAGGCGCATTCCTGGCGCTTCTCGGCCCTTCCGGCTGCGGCAAGACGACGTGCCTGCGCATGATCGGCGGCTTTGAACAGCCGAGCGAAGGCACGGTGCTGATCGACGGACGCGAGATGAACGGCGTGCCCGCCTACCGGCGCCCGGTCAACATGGTGTTCCAGCACTACGCGCTGTTTCCGCATTTCAACGTCGCCCAGAATGTCGCCTATGGGCTGAAGCAGATGCGCCCGAAGATCGGCGGTGCCGAAATCGACCGGCGCGTCGCCGAAGCGCTCGAGATGGTTCGCCTCGGCGGTTTCGCCAAGCGGCGCATCCATGAAATGTCCGGCGGCCAGCAGCAGCGCGTGGCGCTCGCGCGCGCCATCGTCAACCGTCCCTCCGTGCTCCTGCTCGACGAGCCGCTGGCGGCCCTCGACAAGAAACTGCGCTCGGCCATGCAGATCGAGCTTCAGACGCTGCAGCGCGAGCTCGGCATTACCTTCGTTCTCGTCACTCACGATCAGGAGGAAGCGCTGTCGATGGCCGATATCGTCTGCGTCATGAGCGCAGGGCGCATTCGCCAGCTTGGCACGCCGCAGGAAGTCTATGATCGCCCGGCCGATCTTTTCGTCGCCGATTTCGTCGGCAAGACCAATCGCATCGAGGCGACGATGGAAGCCGATGGCGAAACGCTTCGCCTCGCGGATGGTTCGGCGCTTTCGTCCGGCAAGCGCCTCGCACCGGGCGCGGCAATTGCGGCTCTGCGCCCGGAGGCAATCCATCTCAGCCGCGACATGGCTACATCCGGCACGTCCTTTAAGGGCACGGTGACGCATCGCATCTTCCTGGGCTCGTCAGCCGAATACGCAGTCACCGTCCCCGGTCTCGGCGATTTCCTGATCACGTCGGATCGCCGCAGCATGAACGACAGCGATCTCGTGGGGCCGGGCGAAGAGGTCTTCCTCGGCTTCGACCCCACGGCCCTCCATGTCTTTCCAGCATCGAATGCATAAGCCAAAACAAGGGAACAGCATCATGAGCAAGGATTACAAAGACAACCTTCCGATTTCAGCCGAAGGCTTCATGGACAAATTCATGCGCCTGAAGCGCGGCTCTATCAGCCGTCGTCACTTTCTGAATATCACCGGCCTCAGCCTTGCAACGGCGGTCCTGTCGCGCGTCCCTGGCGCGCTGTCGACACCCGCCTATGCCGCCGGCGAACTCGGCACGCAGATGTCGATCGCGACCTGGCCGAACTATCACGATCCTGCGACCTTCGAGAATTTCAAGGCCGCAACCGGCGTCGCCGTCGAGGTCAACGTATTCGGCTCGAACGAGGAAATGCTCGCAAAGCTGCAGGCAGGCGCCTCCGGCTGGTCTCTTTACGTACCGACGAACTACACGATTTCGACCTATCACAAACTCGGCCTCATCGAGGAACTCGATCTGTCAAAGATCCCTAACTTCAGCCAGGCAACGGAAAGCCCGCGCTTTACCAAGGAAGGACAGATCGACGGCAAGACCTATGCCGTGCCGAAGAACTGGGGCACGACAGGCTTCTCGGTCAACACCAAGAAGATAAAGACCAAGCTTTCGAGCTGGAAGGACTTCTTCGAGATCGCCCAGACCGAGGCCGACGGCCGCGCTATGGTCCACGACTATCAGCTGACCACCATCGGCAGCGCGCTCGTTTCCCTCGGCTACGATTTCAACTCGATCAAGCCGGAAGAGCTTGCCAAGGCCGAGGAGCTGCTGATCAAGGTCAAGCCGCATCTCTTTGCCATCAACTCCGACTATCAGCCGTCGATGCGTTCGACCGATGCGTGGCTGACCATGTGCTGGACCAATGACGGCGCGCAGCTTAACCGCGACATGCCCGAGCTTGAATATGTGCTCGGCAAGGATGGCGGCGAGATCTGGACCGACTATTACGCGATCCCGAAAGATGCGCCCAACAAGGCGGCAGGCTATGCCCTGCTCAACTATCTGATGGACCCGAAGAATGCGGTGAAGGAGCACATCGCCAATGGCGCGCCGACCACCGACAGCCGTGTGATCGAGCTCCTGCCGAAGGAAATCACCTCGAACAAGATCGTCTATCCGGATGAAGCCTCGCTGACGCCGCTTGAATTCGGTGCCGCCGTGACGCTCACCGATCCGAGCCGTGCCGAACTGATGGCACGCTTCAAGTCGGCCTGATCGTTTTTCTTCGACCCGATCCCTGCGCCATGACGGCGGTAAGGGATCGGCTTCCTTCCCAGCACCGGCGGACAAAGAACCTCTCGATGCCCCTTAACCCAGCCACCAAACGGCGCCTCGTCACCGCTGCCCTCGTCGGGCCGGCAAGCATCTGGCTGTTCGTCTTCCTGGTGCTGCCCTTCATCGCCATCATCGTCTTTGCCTTTGGTGAGCGTGCACCTGAAGGTGGCTATCAGGCAGCTTTCACCTTCGCGCAATTCGCCAGTCTTGGCTCGCGGTCTGCTGCTTTCATCAATACGTTGATCCTTGCGCCGATTGGTGCGGCTGCCTGCCTGCTCGTTGCCTATCCGGTCGCCTATTATCTGGCCGTCAAGGCGAGCCCGCAACGCCGCCTGCTGCTCGTTTCACTGGTCGTCGTTCCCTTTTGGACGAGCTTGCTCGTGCGCACATACGCCTGGATGTATCTGCTCGGCGCACGCGGCATACCGCATCTGCTGGAATTCCTGGGCATAGAGAATGTCCGGCTCATCAACACACCCGGAGCCGTGCTGCTCGGCATCGTCTATGGCTATCTGCCGCTGATGATCATGCCGATCTATGTCAGCCTGGAAAAGCTCGACCGCCGATTGCTCGAGGCATCCGCCGATCTCGGCGCCAAGCCTATATCGACCTTCTTCGGCATCACGCTGCCGCTATCCTTGCCTGGCGTCATGACGGGCGTCGCCCTGGTGACGATCCTGTTGCTCGGCGAATATCTGATCCCGCAGCTGCTTGGCGGCGGCAAGGTGTTCTTCATCGGCAATGCGCTTGTCGACCTCTTCCTGCAATCGCGCAACTGGCCGTTCGGATCGGCGATCGCCGTGACGCTCGTCGCCGTCGTCGTCATCGTACTACTTGTCGCGATGCGCATTGCCTGGCGCGTTGCCGGCACCCGTCAGGTGGATCTCGTCTGATGCGCGCGCTCGTTACTTTCGTCTATCTGTTCCTCTATACGCCGATCGCGCTCGTCGTCCTGTTCTCTTTCAATGCCGGCCGCAATGCCAGCGAATTCACCGGCTTTTCGACGCAATGGTACGGACGGGCGCTGTCCAATACCTTCCTGATGGAAGCGCTGCGCAATAGCCTCATCATCGCCTTCACCAGCGCAGCACTTGCGGCGGTCTTCGGCACGATGGCAGCAATCGGCCTAGAGCGGCTCGGTCCTCGCGCCCGCGCCGTCTTCGACGGGCTCTTTGCCGCCGCGATCGTCGTGCCTGGTGTCGTCATCGGCATTGCGACGCTGGTGGCACTCGTCGAGGTCTTCGGTATCATCAACCCATTGATCGCGGCCATCTGGCCTGGCGATCAGCCGCCGAGATTCGCGCTCGGCTATGGCTCGATTATCGCGGCACACGGCCTCTTCACCATGGCGCTGGTGACGATGATCGTGAAGGCGCGCATTGCAAGCCTTGGCCGTGACATCGTTGAAGCCTCCAGCGACCTCTACGCCACGCCGCTGACCACGTTCCGGCAGATCGTGCTGCCG
The DNA here is from genome assembly GCF_007828675.1 of Rhizobium sp. ERR 1071. Lineage (NCBI taxonomy): Bacteria > Pseudomonadati > Pseudomonadota > Alphaproteobacteria > Hyphomicrobiales > Rhizobiaceae > Rhizobium > Rhizobium sp. ERR 1071. The sequence goes on from NZ_VITM01000006.1 coordinate 287,290, forward strand.
CAGATCATGCCGTCGATCCTCGCCGGCTTCCTCCTCGCCTTCACCTTCTCCTTCGACGATTTCATCATCGCCTTCTTCGTCGCAGGATCGAACACGACGCTGCCGATCTATGTCTTCGCCTCGATCCGCCGCGGCGTCACGCCGGAGATCAACGCGATCGCGACCATGGTGCTGATCGCATCGCTCTTCCTCATTCTCATCGCGCGTTTCCTGATGCGCGAAAAGACAACGACAAACTGACCAGGGAAACATCATGATACTCAAGGATCGGGTCGCAATCGTCACCGGAGCCGGCTCCGGCATCGGCCGCGCCGGCGCGCTGATCATGGCGCGCGAAGGCGCCCATGTGATCGTCGCCGATATCGACTTGGCAAATGGCGAGGAGACCGTGCGCCAGATTACCGGGGCGGGTGGCAGCGCCGAAAGCCTGGTCGTCGACGTCATGGACGATCAGGCGCTTGAGGCCGGCGTCGCAAAGATCGCCGCGAGGCATGGCCGCATCGACATCCTGCACAATCACGCAGGCGCTCAGGTTGCAGGCAATCTGGAAGAGGTCGCTGTTTCCGGTTTCGACGCGTCCTGGAACCTGAATGTGCGGGCGCACTTCATGGCTTCACGCTTTGTCATGCCGGTCATGAAGAAGGCCGGAAAGGGTGTCATTCTCAACACCTCGTCATCATCAGGCGTACTTTATGACCGCGAGATGATCGCCTACACCACCTCCAAGCATGCGGTCATCGCCATGACCCGGCAGATGGCTGGCGACTATGCCCGCTTCGGCATCCGCGTCAACGCGCTCTGCCCCGGCTGGGTCGACACGCCGTTCAACGCGCCATTCATCACGCAGATGGGTGGACGCAGCGCCATTGAAGATTACATCGCCGAGAAAGTGCCGCTTGGACGATGGGCCGATGTGTCGGAAATCGCCGAACCGATTCTGTTCCTCGTTTCCGACCGCTCCTCCTACATGACAGGACAAATCCTCGTCGTCGATGGCGGCGAAACGGTCGTCTAGGCTTACGGACGAAAACGTCGCACCGATGCGTGGAAACAGTGCACCGTCATTCCTCCCAAAGCCAGTCCGGCAACCCCGCTGCAACGCGCCCGACGACAGCCGCCTCAACACAATCGGCAAGGCTGCCAAAGCGCACGGCGCGTCCGCTGAGCCCCGGCCCGTAATGCGCATACTTGCCCGAATTGGTCATGACCGCACGCGTGCCGGGCGGAAAGACCGGCTCGGAGATCGAGCACCAGCAAAGGTCGGGCAAAACCTGCACGCCGCTGCCGCGCAACCGCGCCAGTGTCCCGTCCACCTCCGCAGCCGCGATGACATCGCGTCCTGCCGTGACGATGACCATTACCTCAGGCAAGCGGCGTCGGCCGGCAAAGGCATCGGCGAGCATATGACATTCGGCAAGCGAGGCATGCGGGCTGCCGATGGCGACAAGCTCGACGGCTTCCGGCCCCTCGTTCAGTATTTTCCAGGCGGCTGCCATGTCGGCGCGTGTGATAGTCAGGCGATCGGCATTCGGATCGTGAGCATCGACAGCCTCCGGCGTCACGCCATCGACATGCAGCATGGGAGCAGCAGACGTCGTGCCAAAGGCAGCGCAGAGCGCCTTCAGGTCGTCGCGTGACGGATGTCCGGCGGCAAGACCACGCAGCAACGGAATGCGATCGGGAGACGCCTTTCCGGCGAGATAGCCGATGATCGGCCAGAAAGCATCGTCGCGACCTTCTGGAAGTTCAACGTCGAGGATACGCGTCGCCTTGCGATTTTCATCCAGATATACGCCCGAAAGCGGCGCGCGACCTGTCAACGCAATACAAAGATCGAGGAAATCGGGATGCTTGGCGGTGCGCGCACCAAGCACGCTGTTGGCGAAGATGACGGCATTGGACTCCGCCCAGCCAATGGCCTCGCCGGCGCCCGGTGCGCCGTCGAGCAGATAGGGAGAGCAGGTGAAAGTCGGGCGGCAACCCATGCGCACATAGGCATCCGCCAGCCGCGCGGCGGGATCGCCAAAACCCTCCGGCACGCCCTGCGATCTCCAATTGGCGCGATCGACCGAAATGGCGTTCATGGTGGTAGGTATCCGCACACGCCCGCCGAGCTCAGCCATTTTTTCGGCGAAGGTCAGGTTGGCCGGGCTTGCATAGATACATCCATCGATATGGCCCTGCGTCACGTCGATAAGGGAAGTGGCACCCTGCTGAGCCGCCATGGCGGTCAATATGCGCATGGCCTGAGCGGCCGCAACGCCTTCGTCGCCCTCCAGCATGGACCGGTCGGCTTCCGTCAAGGAAAGCCCGGAGATAGCAGGTGGCAAAAGGGGCATGGTCTCGCCATCTGCGACGACGGCAGCGGTTTCGACCTTGACCGTTTTTGCCTGCGCCAGGCGCGCAAAGACATCCGGATGGAGCCGCACGACAGGCAGCCGCCGGCCGAACATTTCGGCGGCGACAAGCGCGCCGAGCGTCAGCACATCCTCGGCTTCGCAAAAGATCAGGGCAGCCGGCGCGCGGCCTGTCAGCGCGAGATCGAGCAGCACGCCGGAGCCGCTGCAGGAGCCGCGGCTCGAGGGCATCATCAAGATTGCGCCGGTGAGACATTCGCCGTGCAGCGGATGATGGATATCGATGACCTTGCCGGTGGCGGGATCCACCCCACCCCAGAAACTGAGTGCTTCCTGCGTGGCGACGACGCGGCCCTCCGCCGTGCCACCCATGATGCTGCGAGCCGATGCCGTGTCGTTCATATCACCCTGGGTCCATATGCGAGAGGATCGTAAGCGCCGATGTGGAAATCCACATCGGCATGCCTGTTTGCATTAGAAGCGTTGCGGCGAGAATGGCGTCAGATCGATCGCCGGCGCCTGCCGTGTCAAAAGGTCGGCGACAATGCGCGCCGTGCCGGCCGATTGGGTCAAACCGAGATGACCATGGCCGAAGGCATAGATCACGTCCGGCGTCGCCTTGGCACTGCCGATCGCAGGCAGACTGTCGGGCAGCGATGGCCGGAAGCCCATCCATTGCACGCCACCTTCCGGCTTGAGACCGGTCAGGAAAGTGCGCGCCTTCTGCAGCATGGCTTCGGAACGGCGAAAATTCGGCGGCAAGGCCAATCCGCCCAGCTCCACCGCACCGCCGACACGAATGCCGGTCGAAAGCCTGCTGACGACGAAGCCATGGCCGCCGAAGGTGATCTGCGTACGCAGGTCGAAGGCATCGGTCGGAAGCGTCGTGTTGTAGCCGCGCTCGGTTTCGAGCGGCATGTGCTCGCCCAGCGTTTTGGCGATCCGATGCGAGAAGGCGCCGGCGGCTAGGACGACCTTGCCGGCCTGGCGCAGCTTTCCATCCGCAGCCATCACCTCGACCCCAACCGGAAGCGCCCGAAGCGACGAAATCTCCGATGTCTCGATGACGCCGCCGCGGCTGCGGAAATGCGCGGCCAGCGCCAACGTGTAAAGCTTGGGATCGGCAATGGAATACCAGCCCGGCGTGAAGGTGCCGAGGATGAAGCGCGACGCCAACCCGGGCTGGATCGCCGCCATCTCGTCGGCTTTCAGATGCTGGAATTCGATGCCGTGATTGCGGCGAACCTCCCAGCCTTGCAGCGAAGCGCGAAATTCCGCCTCGCTTTCATAGACCTGGAGATTACCCTCCTTGCGCAGCATGGAGAGCGTCTCCGTCGCGGCGAGAAAAGGCTCAAGTTCGGCCTTGGAAAGATCCATCAGGCTTGTCTGCGCCGCCGTGGAGTGGGCTACGCGTGAGGGCTGGCAGGCACGCCAGAACCGAAACATCCAGGGCGCGATCCTGAGTGCATAGGCAGGCGGCACCGAGAGTGGCCCCAGCGGATCGAGGAGCCATTTCGGCGCCTTTTTCAAGATGCCGGGGGACGCCAGCGGCAGGATATCCGTGAAGGCGAAGGCACCGGCATTGCCGGCCGAAGCGCCGGCGGCCGGCCCCTCGCGGTCGACGACCGTGACGCTCAAGCCGCGCGCCTGCGCCGCCAGCGCGGTGGAAAGACCAATGACACCGGCCCCGATGACGATAACGTCCGGTTTTGCCATCAACGCACGCTCGCGAGAGATTTCTGCATTTCCGGATGCTCCGGTTTGCCGAAAATCTGATTAGGCCGGCCGATCCCGATCACCCCGCCCTGACGGATATAGGTGGCGCAATCCGAAGCATCGCGGACGGGCGCTGTCATGCAAATCATGGTCATCCCTCCTCCTCACATGCCCAACGGCACGAGGGCTCATGTCGATTTTTTGTATTCTTTTTGTATTTATAATTTTCAAGTCTATGATGCAAGCAAGCATAATATGGGAGAACCGAAATTGACTGACGTGATCACCCTGACACCGGATGCGCTGCAAGGCCGTGTCGAAGCGATCCTTTCAAAAGCCGGCATCAATGCGCAGCAGGCCGGTGCAATCGCGCGGGTGATTGTCGCCGGCGAACGCGACGCCTGCAAGTCGCACGGCATCTACCGCATCGAAGGCGTGTTGCGTGCGGTCAAGGCTGGCAAGGCGCGGCCGGATGCGGTGCCGGTTCTCGAACAAAATGATGGCTCCGCCATCGTTCGCGTCGATGCCAAGAGCGGCTTTTCCAATGCAGCCTTCGAGCTCGGCATGCCTGTGCTTGCCGAACGGGCCCGCCGCTTCGGCATTGCCGCACTCGCCATCAACGACTGCACGCATTTCGCAGCGCTCTGGCCGGAGGTGGAAGCCCTGACGGATCGAGGCCTTGCCGCCTTTGCCATGTGTCCGAGCTATTCCACGGTGGCACCCGCCGGAGGTACAGCGCCGCTCCTCGGAACCAATCCCTTCGCCTTCGGCTGGCCGCGCCTCGATAATCCGCCTTACGTCTTCGACTTCGCGACGTCGGTTGCCGCCCGCGGCGAGATCGAACTGCATCGGCGCGCCGGCAAACCCCTCCCCGAGGGCTGGGCGATCGATGCCGAGGGCCAACCGACCACGGATCCGGAAGCGGCACTGGCCGGCGCAATGCTGCCGTTCGGGGGGCATAAGGGGTCGGCGATCGGCACGATGATCGAGCTTCTGGCCGGCATCATGATCGGCGACTTCACCAGCCGCGAGGCGCTCGATTATCTCGGCTCCACGGCCTTCGCACCGCGGCATGGTGAACTCATCGTCGCCTTCTCGCCGGAGGCCTTCGCTGCTGGTCGACCTGGAAATCCGCTCGCCCGTGCGGAAGTGCTGTTCGAAGCGATTGTCGGCCAAGGCGCGCGCCTGCCGTCTCAACGCCGCTTTGCCGCCCGCGCTCGCGCGGAAAAGGACGGTATCCCGCTGACAGCAGAGGAAATCCGGCAACTCGATCGCCTTGAGAAACTCGGCCTAGACGCCGTAGCTTGAGCAATATCGAAATGTAAGTGAAAGCCAACGTAAGGTAACAAAAAGAGGCCCATTCGGGCCTCTCATGTTTGGGTTTAAGCTTGCGACCGCCTCAGGCCTTGTACTTTTCCACGGCACCCGGAAGCTTGCTCCATTCCGCATACCAGCTGTTGAACAGCTTGAACTGCGCTTCGACATAGCCGCGCTGGCTATCGTTCAAGACGTCGCTTTCGTTGAAGTGCAGCTCATATTCCTTATCTCCCTTCAGTACCATCATATGCTTGAAGAAGAGAACCAAATCCGGACCTTCATCGAAAGAGGAAAGGACGGCGAGCGCCTGCTCCAGCTCGAGCGCGCGCTGGCGTGCATCGACGTCGCCCTTGGCTGCGGCCTGGACGAGGTTGCAGAGATGAATGACTTCCCTCGGCAGCACGTTGCCGATGCCGGTAATGGCGCCGGTTGCACCGCAATTGACGAAGCCGTGGAAGACCGCCGTGTCAACACCGATCATCAGCGATACGTCATCGTCGCGGCTGGTGATGTTTTCGGCGGCATAGCGCATATCGGCCGGGCCGCCGAACTCCTTGAAGCCGACGAGATTGGCATGTTCAGCGCGTAGCGCGAAGAAGAGATCGGCGCGCGTTGCAAAACCATAGTAGGGGCTGTTGTAGATGACGGCCGGAAGATCGGGGGCGGCCGACAGGATCGCTTTGAAATGCGCCTTCTGGGCGGCGATCACCGAGCCGCGCGACAGCACGCGGGGGATGACCATCAGCCCCTTGGCACCAACCTTCTGGGCGTGGGCAGCGTGGGCTACGGCCGATGCCGTATTGACGGCGCCGGTGCCGACGATGACGGGCACGCCCGCTTTGGCCAGACGATCGACGCCCTCCATGCGTTGCGCATCGGTCAAAAGCGGCCAATCGCCCATCGAGCCGCAATAGACCACAGCCGACATGCCCTCGGCGATCAACTGCTTGCCCTTGCGCACCAGCGCATCGAAATCGGGACTGCGATCGGCTTTGCACGGAGTCATCAAGGCCGGGATCACCCCGGAGAAAATGCTGGACTTCATCTTTCTATCCTCTTGGGCCGGGGGTGGATCGGCTATCAGCCCAGCAGCATCCGCCACCGCGCCTCACCGTTTTCGCAGCATTGATATACCTTTGTATTTATTTTGTCGACAAGAAATATGCAAATCAAAGACTGACGTCGAGACGATCCCCGCGCATCAGCAATTTCTGGATTTGGGCGACGATCTGCTCAGCATGTTCGCGCGCAAGGCGCTCGGCAAGTTCCGTATCCCGCGCCTCGACAGCGGCAATGATTTCATCGTGCTCCTCGACGAAACGACGCGGCAGACGATCGTCGTAGGATTGGTAATAGAGGCGCAGGAGGCGCCGGCCCTCATCTAGCAATCGCGAAAAGAGGCTGGTGAAATAGGGGTTGCGGCCAGCCTCGGCGATCGCGAGATGAAGCGCGGCATTGGTGGAGATCATGGCGAGCGCATCCTGCGCTTCGACGGCATCGGCGAATTCAGCCTGAAGCGCGCGCACACCTTCGAGATCTTCCGGACGGTGATATTTGGCGGCAAGCTGCGTTGTCACCCGATACATCAGCACCAGCGCATCGAAATAGCTATGCATGTTGAGAAAATCGATCTGCGAGACCATGGTCGAGCGGTTGGGCAGCGTATCGATCAACCCCTCGCCTGCCAGCCGCACGAGCGCCTCGCGGATCGGCGTGCGCGACATGCCGAAGCGTTCGGAAAGCTGCACCTCGTCAATGGGACTGCCCGGCGGCAGCTCCAGATCCAGAATCTCGTCCCGCAGGATATCATAGACCACCTTCACGCCGGAGCCGCGCTTGCGCTCGTTTCGGAGGCTTGTTTCATTATCCATGGCTAACTGACCTCTTCTTTCAGCGTGAGAAATAAAGGGGCATGCCAGCTAAATCAACGCCGCTTCCCGGCATTCGGGACCTTTACCAAAAATCGAGGATTACGCCGAGCGAACGTAAACTTCAGCGACAAAGTTGCTGCTCGCATCACAGACCCGGTTTCGTCCGCCTGCCTTCGCCAGATAGAGGGCACGATCCGCTTCGCGACAAAGCTCGGCAAGCGACCTGCATTCCCGGCTCACCTTCGAAATGCCAATGCTCGTCGTCACCACCACATCGGCACCGAGATCCGGAAATCGGGTTCGCTGAACAGCTTCTCGAATGCGCTCGGCCTGGATAAGCGGCTCTCCTGCTTTCAAGGGAAGAAAGATTATGAACTCCTCTCCTCCCTGCCGCGCGAAAATGGCGGACGACGGCAGAATCGCCTCTATTGTTCGCGATACTGCAACGAGAACTTCATCTCCCGCCGCATGACCCCAACGATCATTGAAATGCTTGAAGTGATCGATATCGAGATAAAGAATGGCATCTCCATCCCGAAGCCGTGCGGAAGCGTTCTCGTTGAAGAAGCGGCGATTATAAAGACCGGTCAGGCCATCTCGCTCGGCTGTTTGTCTGAGTTTTATCTGTTGGCGCTCGCTTATGAAAATGACGATCGACAGCGCCAGCACGAACTTGGAAAGGATCATCAGCAGGAAGCCGCTCGCCACATCGAGAAGGACGAAGGAATGGAACGAGAACTCGAAGGCCATTATCAGCGATAGCAGGCTACAGGCCAATAATATTGCGGCAACGAATTTTCTGATCGGCAGCGGTTCGCGAAAGGAATCCCTGAATATGACGATCGCCGCGCCGGCAAGCATCACGCAACCGAGGAAATTGAATGTCACCGCCCGATATGTATTGTTCAAATGAAATGCCGTGAAAGCTCCGACAAGCAAAGTCAGCAGCGCAGGCAGCAATGCAAGAGCCGGTATCACCTTTCTATCGGGATCGCTGATCACCACGAAAGATGAGCCGAGCAGCGAATATCCAAGCACGGCGCAAACGAGATTGATAAGGCTGAGAGGCGCATAGAATGCCGGATAGGTTTCGGCATATCCGGCCAATGTTGATGCCGTAGCGAGAATTACGAAACTTGAGGCAAGCAGACCAACGCCGCGGCTTTCATTCGAGCTATATTTCAAATAACCCAAAGTCGCCGCACCAGCGATATAGGATGTCTTTTGGAGAAAGAGCACCGTCGGCATATCTAATTCATTGATCATCGAAAACTACCAAAGCAGCCGGAAAGCATTGCCGCCTCAATACTCCGAACGATCTAAAGATTTTGCCAATGGGGCTGCTAAAGATCTTGAAAAAGCAGCATCTGCGATAAGTCTTCGCCGAAAGCAGATCACCACTATGGGCGGGACTGGCATCAAGGCAGCACCGGTCGGCTGACGCTTCTCCGCCATTGCGCCGGATCGAAAACTGCCTAGGGTAAACGCCTCGCCTCCGTTGCAGAAAGCTGCCGAATTCAACCTTGGACACGCTATGAGTTTTATGTCGAACAGAGATTTTCTCGAATTTCACTCGTTGCCCCCGAGCGTTATCCTAGGGATTATTGACCGGGCGGACCAACTTGCGAAGCATTGGCATGAACGCACGATGCCACAAGCCCTATTCGGCAAGCGTGTAGGCATCATTGTCGACGACACGGGATGGAGAAACACGACCGCTTTCGATCTCGGCGTGAAGGCGATGGGCGGCATATCTGCTCAACCTCCCATCAGCTTCAGTACTCGCGAACCCACAGCCGATCTAGCGGGCTACCTCGATAATTGGTTTGATCTTCTTGTCGTCAGGACAAAGGAGCTTGCTACTCTGCATGAGCTTGCAGCCGCCGCAGAAGCACCCGTTATCAATGCCCGAACAAGAACCAACCACCCTTGCGAAACGCTTGGCGATCTTGCCTATATCAAGAGGGTAAGAGGAACGCTTGATGGCCTCAAGGTTGTCGGAATTGCGCCAGACGCCAATATATTGAGATCATGGGTCGAGGCATCACGATCGATGCCGATGCACGTCGTCCAGGTCTATCCGGAGCGCTGGCACGTCACCGACCCGGACCTTCTGAACTCGAATTTTGAAAGCAGCAGGGACATTCGCCATCTGCTCGATGCGGACGTCATCATTACCGATTCATGGCCAACGGACGCAGAAGAAGATGCGTTGGCTGAGTATCGGGTGTCGGCTTCGCTTCTCAACGAAGGAAAGCAAGGCGCTATCTTTTTGCCATGCCCGCCAGTCACGAGAGGTCAGGAACTGACGGCGGATGCAATGCTGCATACAGCCTGCCAAAGCCGATTGGCCAAGGCATTTTTGCTTCATGCCCAGAATGCCTTGATTGAGTGGATGATGACGTCGTAATCGTCGATGACGACATGTCTTGCGATGCGACGCAAATAGCGACCACGACTCTGATTGGTTTTCGAACTTTGAAGCGACGGAAGAGCTTTGGCTATAAAGGCGCCTGCGTGACACAATCCTGAAAATCGGAACCGCGGACAATGATCTGGTTTGATGCCGCTCTTGAAAAGCATGCTGACGATGATCTTCTGCGGCGTTCCATCGCGGCTGTACTCAGTGTCGATACCGACAGCGTGGACGTAATCCACGACATAGCGCAAATCGCGGATATGCCGGCAACATGCCTCGTGACGTCGGAAGCTTTCGATGACTATTCGCAGACCATCAGCATCTATCACTCCAGTGATCTGCACCCGCCGCTTCTTCTGGACGCTGCCAGCCAACTGGCACGACTGCTCCAGAGATCGCTCCTGGTTGCCAACGACGAGACAACGAATCCCTATTCTTTCATTCTGATATCCGGCGCCGGAGAGCCTTCCGTCGTTCTGGTGGATCCGGACGCACTCGACGAGAAACATCGCTATGTCATCACGAGCCATACTTCAGGCATGAGCGGACAATCACGGGAGTCCGGCAAATAATTTTCATCCTCCCTGTCGGAATCACCTTCGGTTGGCCGTCCTTGGAATATCAACCGCGTCAACCTGGAGGGATATCGTGGAAAACGCTCAATCAATTTGGCAGACAGCCGCCATTCTCATCGCGCGCCTCATCTTCACCGCCGTCTTTGTGATGGCCGTCTCGTTCAAGTTTATGGATATGGGCGCGACTGCGAGCTACATCGCTGCCGCCGGCTTTCCATTTCCATTATTCTTGGCTTGGTGTGCCGCAATCCTTGAAGTGCTGCTTGCCGTCGCTTTCTTGACCGGTGCTTTATTCGTCCCGGCAACGCTCGTTGCAGCCGTGTATGTCATCTTCCTTGGATTCTCATTCCATGGTCCGGGCCGTTGGGCCGGCAACCAAGCTGAATTCGGCTTCTTCGTAGATCACTTTGTTTTCGTAGCCGGACTGCTCTTCGCCGCCGTGCATGGGCCGGGAAGCGTATTTGCCCTCAGGTGGACGCCTTGGTCGGAAAGGATATGACGCCGCTTCAGCATGATCTGAAGCTGACCGCACCATTCCGTGTTGAGGGGAGATGGGTAATCCGCTGGCGCAAACTTGCAGCACATCGGTCATATCATGAGCGCTAGCGGCTTGGAATTCTCCTCGACGAACCGATACTGCGATAGGTGAAGCAGATTTGGAGACATAAATGCGCTTTCCAGATTATCCCACATAATTTATGAGATGGCGCCACCCCGCGCACTTAGGCACCCCGTCCCCGTTTAGCAAGCCTACCTCCTAGGCGAAGCGAACTATCCACACGATGAGGAGCATGTCGATTAGCAATGCAATCACCAAAAGGAGGCCTACGAGCTTTCGTCGCTCTACCGTCTCCCTGGATTCAATTTTGAAAGCAGCTTTGTAAGCGTTTTCGGTGTCTCGGTCACTCACTGGTCTAATAGAATTTCGAGGGCGCGTCATATTGACGAGGCCGCATGTGACGAAGATGAAAAATAATAGTAGATAGGGGGCCATCTCAAACGCAGCCTTTTGCTGTCCAGCCACTTGCAATTTCTCATTAGATAAACAGGTTTCACCATCCATCGCAATTGAAAGCCGCCTGCGCAAAGCGAGGCGGTTTTGCATTGCCAGAAATTTGCCCCACGTACGTTGCTGCTGCCTGGAAGCGTCAAGCCGCAGGTTTCACAATAGCTTGAGATTATGGTTAATACTTCGCTTAGCCGAAGCTATTTAAGATTTTGCTTCCGCCACACGCCAGCATCTCTGCAATCGGGTTTGGCAATCCGAGAGACCCGATACCGAACTCTCGAACCAAGAGCCGCTTCGGAGAAACAGATTGCAGCTCTAGGGCTCTCCTCCGCGGAGGACCATTGCCGTTGCCTTCCAACCGCAGGAAAAAGCAGCGGCCCCATACCCTGGCGCGCACTACTTCGGCGGTGATTGCATGCTCTTCATGGCTTCGAGGTCTTCATGCGAGACGAACTCGCAAGCCAGCAGGGTCTTGCCCGGGAAGGCCGCGGATTCGCGGGCGACCACGGAGACTACTCCCATCTCGGCCGCGGGCTGCTCAGCCTTGCGCAAAGCGCGCCCATATGACTTCGTTGCGGTGCCGAGGAGATTGCCAAGCCCATCCGGTGTCAGGTGATAGGTCTTAGCCAGATCGTCCGCCCGCAAGCCCTCGACCAGAATGCCGAAGCTTGTTCCGGCGAAGACGATTTCACTCGTCTTGAAGCCTTGGCGGCCAAAGTCCGTAGACATTTTGTATACGGCAGCCGTCATGAGCGACGTATCCGCCTTCGCGAGCTTTTCAGCCTCATCATACATCTTTGTCGCGCTGGTAGTCGAATAAGGCGGCTTGCAAAGGGCGGCTTCGAAGAAGGAAGCTTTGTCGAAAGCAAACGCACTCGAACCGAGCGTGAGTGAAACAACGACGCCCAATGAAAGGGATGCTGCTATGCTCAAGAAGACTTCCCCCAGTGACTGACGAGCCGTTCGAACTTGGATCGTGTCGACCGTGCTGTATCTATCGCTACGATCGCCGCCAGCCAAGTCGCCCATAGCAACTATCTCCAGATTTTTTACCGGGCTCACAGATTAGATGACGACGGTCGCGGAATGTGCTTCAACCTGCGAGAAAACGCACCCTGATATAGAGCAGCCCTCTTCAATGGACCGAAGGGCGCCGGTTTGGCTTTACGACGCAAGACGCGATTTGCGCGTTCCCGCGCGATACCCGCCCCCTGCCCTCGACGGCTTCATTCTCGCAACCGCTTCTCCGTCTGCAGCATCCCTCAAATACGAATGCTCCCTCGCTGCCTTGCCGATGAAGGATGCTACTCGGCGCCGGAGAATTGCAATGGAGAGCCTCGGACATTTGAAGCCAACAGCTGGCGTGGAGCAGCGAAGCCAAACCCATGCAATACTCTGTTACACCACGCTGCGCGCGGACTATTCGAAGGACGCAGCTTCACCAGGCAACCTGAACAACCGCAAATATAAGGAGTACCGTCGACCCATCGCCTATTGACCGTGACTTGCTCCGCTAGCATTTGGTTTGCAGCCGCCCGAATAAAAGGCCCCTCCCCTTTTGAACACACCAACCCGCGCAAACCAGAGCCCTGCGACATTTTCGCAGGCAGCTTGTTACAAATTCGGGATTGAGGGAAGATGCGCCGCGTACGCGCTACCTATCGCGGCTTCGCGAAAGCTAGCCGTCCAACTATAAAAATCTCGTTAACCAAAAACTTGCTGCAGGCTGCACCATCTCATATATGAACGTCGGCTTGGCGTGAGGGCGAACAAGCGGGACAGATTTCTTTGCCATCCCGTCAAAATCACTTCACAATCAGTCCGTAATGGAATTGCACGCAGAGGAACGATTTGATGGAAGAACCTTGGACAACCAATCGCGAGCCGATCGTGGCGACCGAACTCGATGTCAAGAAGGCAGCCGCGATCAACACGCTCTTGCTTCGCCCCATCGCTATCCTACCCGCCAAAGCCGGCGACCCTATCCGTCCTTTTGCGCTTGGCCTCTGGAATGAAATCCGTCCACTTTTGAAACCTGACGTGCCAGTCATGTCTCTGCGTCGCTCCACCAGCGCGTTTCTGCATTCCAAACGATATTATCATGCCTGCGCCCAGCCGGATTCCATGCGGCACGATCTCGCCGGCAATCCCGTCGAGCCGCTTTCGGCCGAAGACAGGCTTGCCGCACAGCAGCGCCTGATCACGCTGCGCCAAACGCAGGCTAAGGCTGCGGCCCAACGCGAAGAGCCGCCACCACCGCCAGCTTTGAGCAAAGCAGAACTCATTCGAGCCTCCCTCCTCGGCCGACGCTCCGATCGCGCCGCCCGCTGATGCGCCTGGGCGCATCGCCTCATATCCTCCTCGCCTTCATTGTGACGACCGTAATGGAAACGCTGCGCCCTTGGCGTGGTGGTGCGGCGATGCAATTGACAGCAGCTCCGGCTGCGTCCCGGTAGTCCGTGGACTACCGGCCCATCAAGCTCATTCATGAAGTGACACGCTTGGACGCGATCAATCCAGAATCCTGTTGGCCTTCAGCGAAAGTGGTCCGCGGACCACTCGCCGTTCGTCCATGAAAATCGGGATGCGAATCGCTATCCAGATCGGCCGTACCTAAATCGCCGAAATAGTAAAGCGGCATCGGATCGAACGTCGCTGCACGCTGTTGATGCGTAAAAACGCATCAAAAACTGCCTTTTATCTAAGCATTTGTAAAACGGACACGAATCGGAGCATATTGTAACTGCGTAGTTCAGTAGCATTCTGTCACAATTGCGCAGTTAATTGGGAAAACAACCATGCAGCCGAGTCTCGTGCTACAAGAAGATCAAGAGCACCTTCCAACGCTTCTGGCGACAGATGCGCAGGAATTGTCTTATCAGCTCCAGCAACATCAGGCAAAGATCTTCCCGCCTCAGTCACAGAAAACTATGCGGATGTTTTCGCCGGCCGAAGCTGCAGCCTTCATCGGCATCGGTGAGGGCTATCTTCGCCAGATCGCAGCCGAAGGCCATGGACCCGACCCGCTTTCCAATGGGCGCCGGCTTTATGCCGCCGAGGATATGGACCGCATCCGCAAGGTACTGGATGAGCGCAACGGGACACCCAAATATGTTCCCTGGCGCAGAGGGTCGGAAAAGCTCCAGATCATCTCGGTCATGAATTTCAAGGGCGGTTCGGGCAAGACCACCACCGCCGCTCACCTCGCCCAATATCTGGCGCTGAGGGGCTATCGCGTGCTGGCCATCGATCTCGATCCGCAGGCCTCCTTGTCTGCCCTCTTCGGTCATCAGCCGGAACTCGATGTCGGTGAAAATGAAACTCTCTATGGCGCCATCCGCTATGAAGAGCCGCGTCCAATCGCCGATATCGTCCGCTCGACCTATACGCCGAACCTGCATCTGATCCCCGGCAATCTCGAGCTCATGGAGTTCGAGCACGAAACGCCGCGCGCAATGGCGGCAGGTCGTGCGGAGACCATGTTCTTTGCTCGCATTGGTGAGGTTCTGACCGAGATCGAAAGTTTCTACGATGTCGTTGTCATCGATTGCCCGCCGCAGCTGGGTTTCCTGACGATGTCTGCGCTCTGCGCCGCGACGTCGATCCTCATCACCGTTCATCCGCAGATGCTCGACGTCATGTCGATGTCGCAGTTCCTGACAATGACGAGCGAGCTTATGTTCGTGGTCGAGAATGCCGGCGGGCGCACCAGCTACGACTGGATGCGCTATCTCGTCACTCGTTTCGAACCGAACGACGGGCCGCAAAGCCAGATGACAGGCTTTATGCGAGCCATCTTCGGCAATCGCATGCTGCAGAATGCCATGGTCAAATCGACGGCCGTTGCCGATGCCGGTGTCACCAAACAAACGCTTTATGAGGTCGATCGTGCCCAATTCACCAGGGGTACCTACGACCGGGCTCTGGATTCGCTCAATCTCGTCAACAGCGAGATCGAGATGCATCTCCGCCTGACCTGGGGAAGGAAATAAATAGATGGCGCGCAAAAACCTTCTTGAAATTTCGGCGCCGAACACGGCGCGCACGGATGCGCCAGCAGCAAAGGACAATCGCCCGATTGCAGGCTTCCTGCCGCAGGCGAGGGGTGGTGGTCCGGTGGGCGGCATTACGAGGACACTCGGAAACATCACGGAGAAGATGGAACGCGCCAGCGACCTCGAACGGCAGCTGGCGGAAGGGCAGACGGTCGTCGACATCGATCCCGATGTCATCGACGGATCCTTCGTTACCGATCGCCTCGAAATAGATCCCATTGAGCTCGGCCAACTGGTTGAGCAAATACGCGAGCACGGCCAGCAGGTTCCGATCCTTGTGCGACCGCATCCGGAGTCCAAGGGGCGCTTTCAGGTTGCCTACGGTCATCGTCGTCTGGCAGCCGCGAAGGAACTCGGCATCAAAGTGCGCGCTGTCGTCCGTCAGCTCACGGATGACCAGCTAGTGGTTAGTCAGGGCCAGGAAAATAGCGCACGCACCAATCTTTCCTATGTCGAGCGAGCGTTGTTTGCGTTGCGCCTCGAGCAGCGTGGTTTCGGCCGCGATATCATCATGGCCGCACTCGGTGTGGACAAGGCAGCGCTTTCCAAGATGCTGATCGTCACGAGGCAGGTGCCTCTGCCGCTTATCAGCGCGATCGGGCCTGCTCCTGAAATCGGCCGCAGACGTTGGCTGGAACTGGGAGAACGTCTTGAGAGCATCGCTTCCGAGCCGATCATTGCCGAGTTGTCCGCGGACAACTATCGGAAAATGTCTAGCGATGAGCGCTTCCAGCAGGCACTCGCTCTGGCAACAGGTAAGCCCGCTTCTGGCAAGAGCACTGCAGCTCCCTCATCCATAGCCGGAGTTCCGGTAACCTTTAAGCGAACGCCGGCGCGCGCCACTTTTGTTTTCGACAGCAAGGCTGCGCCCGGTTTTGACGAGTTCGTGCAGGAGAGACTGCAATCTCTCTTCAACGAGTTTCAGCAAGGAAAGGAAACGTAACCCGCAAAAGAAAAAGGCCCCCAAACGACGTCGTCGTGGAAGCCCTTCTCTGATCTTAAGCAAATCGAGAATCGCATTTCCCCGAATCACAGTCAAGAGTCTTTGACGCCGTTTTGGTGAGCTGTCTTCTTTTGCCACAACGTAGGTGAAAGAAAATGGAAGCCGAATATGTGACGACGCCTTTTGGGCGGCGGCCGATGACGCTTGCCATGTTGATGGCTCAAAGACGAGCCGAGCATGGGAAGCGCATCAAGTCCGTCGACAAATGGAAGATTTATCGCGCGCTCTGTGAAGCTAAGCCTCTTCTCGGGGTGACGGATCGTGCGCTTGCAGTTCTCAATGCGCTCTTAAGCTTCTATCCGAAAAACGAGCTATCGGATGACGCCAACCTGATCGTGTTTCCCTCGAACGCGCAGCTCTCGTTGCGCGCCCATGGGATGGCCGAGCAGACCATTCGCCGCCACTTGGCTGCGTTGATCGCTGCCGGGCTTCTGGTACGCAGGGATAGCCCCAACGGCAAGCGTTATGCTCGTCGGAGCAGGGCAGGGGACCTCAATGAGGCCTATGGCTTCTCATTGGCGCCTCTTCTCGCACGCGCCGAAGAGATCGAGCATCTCGCCACTCGGGTTGCGGCCGAACGGCTCCATATGCAGAGCTTGCGCGAGCGTATAAGCCTCCACAGACGCGATATCGCCAAACTGATCGAAACTGCCATTGCCGAAGCCGTGGAAGGCCCTTGGGAAGCCGTCTACGTGGCTTTCCGTGCGTTGATTGACGGTGTTTCGCGATCTCCCACCGCAATGGAGCTGGACGTTCTCCTGGATAAACTCTGCCGCCTGCACGACCAAATCATCAACCAATTGGAAACACATGTAAAAGCCACGAAACTAAGCGGCAATCCCTATCAAAATGAGCGGCACATACAGAATTCAGACTCCGAATCCCTAATTGAATCTGAAACCGAGGCCGGACAGCAAGAAATGCCACTGGACGAGACCGTATTTCCGCGGACAACACCACAGACGCCCGAAGCGGCAACATCTCCGGGCGTTATCGGACCAACATCCTCAACAATGCGCAGCTTTCGCGTTGAAGCTCGTAACGAGACTGCGATGGAGCTAAAGTCCTTCCCACTGGATCTCATTCTCCGCGCTTGTCCAGACATCATGTCCTATGGACCAGCAGGGACTATCAACAACTGGCGTGATCTGCTTGCAGCCTCGATCATCGTCAAATCAACACTCGATATCAGCCCTGGAGCCTATCAGGAGGCCTGCAGGATCATGGGGACAGAAAATGCTGCCACCGTCATCGCCTGCATCCTCCAACGCGCCCCATACATCAATTCAGCCGGCGGCTATCTTCGCGATCTGACCCGGCGAACGGAGAAAGGAGAGTTTGCGATCGGTCCCATGCTTATGAGCCTTCTGCGGGCAAATACGACCGCGCCAAAGGTGGCCTAGCCGGTTCTAATTTCAATGTGGAAAGATTGATATCCGGTTCCGCCTAGGCCTCGATACGGAGCGCTGGTTTAACGCAGACCTGATCAAGTCTGCTGAGACGCATCGACCACGGTTTTGGTTGATGCGAAAGACGGCGCAGCCCTCCTATAGGGCTAACGGCAGGAAAGAGAGGGATAGCTTCTGATTGAGGCTTTATCTCAATGAAATCAATCGGCTAGAGGCTGTGTAAAATTCAGCCAGGTCAGCCGAAATAAGTCATAGGAGGCGTTCTTATCGTCCGCCGATCTCAAGTTTTTATGCCGTTTTTACCGGCAAATGTCCATATATTTTCGCGTCGATCCGGCGCTATGGTATCCACAGGCAAGCTTACCGCGCAGGCATTTGGACGCGACAGGAGAAATTGCATCCCGGCTCCCTTAAACAGGCGCGGCAATGATCAATGATCCCGGCCGTCACCTGTCAAATTTCCTGATTTGGCTCTCGGCCACCGTCACGGCTGGTCGCAGATCGGGATCGGCTTGGCAGGCGGTGCCGGATGGTCCTTCTTGTATTGCACGATGATCGGTTCGAGGGTTTCCTTCGGCCAGAACTTAGGCGTGCCGATCTCCTTCAAGCAGGAGTCGTTCCAATATAATCCGGATTGGGCCGGAGAGCGCCCCGCCGCAACGGCTTTGGCGATCGCCTTGATGTCCGAGGACTCCGGATAGATGTAGAGCGTCGTCGGATTGTCCTTCACCATGGAAATGATCTGATTGGCATCCGATGCCGCCCAACTGGTGCAGCCGTCGCTACGGCCGCCAGCATATTCCACCAGCTTTCCGAGCGGAACATATCCGTCCCGGTTGGCGTAGGGGCTCTGCGGATCCTTCTTCATGCAGATGCCCGCAACCTTGGCGGCCGCATGTCCGCCGATCGCCCTTTCGCGAGCATTCGCGGTCTCGCCTTCGCCATCGAACTGGAGGAACGTGCGAAGATAGGCAGCTTCCTTGGTTTGTGAGAGCTTGTAGTAGCCCTTGAAGGTCGTCTTCGTCTCCTCCGTCACATAGGAACCGCCCGTCGTCAGGTTCGAGTCCATCGCATTGCCGAAGTTCTTGGCGCACATGCGGCCGTTGCCGAAATCAGCTACGCCCTTGAGATCGCGGCCGCTGCCGTGGCCGGATGAAACGACACGGAACGTCTGTGTCGCCTCGCAAACGATGTAGAAGCGGCCCGCGGACTTGCCGTCATTTGGAGTGTTCGGACGAGTTGCGTCCATGGCGAAATAGCAGGGATTTTTGACCGTGCCTTCGCTCACCTTTCGCATGTAGAGCGCGCGGGCTCTTTGCAGGACTGGTTGAGCGATCTGCCCGTCGCCGGTACCGACATAGGCTCCGAGCCAGGCCGGAATGTCCGGCTGCCGGGTGGCTGCCAGGGATTGCGATGTTGCGGGAATGACGAGGGCGAGGGAGCAGAGGCTGAGCATCTGGGGGACGCTTCGAAGGGCATATCTCAACCGCACGGAATTAGTTCTCCTATCAAATATTCTGGGTCGGCATTCGCTGCTGCCGTCAAAAGCAATGTTGACAGCCTGCCTGCCCCACAAGCTCGCCTGCCAAACGCTTAGATCCAGAACTCATACTTGTGCGCTGCTTTGCTGAACTAGATCCTAACAGATGCCGGAAATCCTGGCTGACGAGGAAAATTGCTCGCCTGTCATTGATCGACTCCATCCGTTTTGCGCCAGCATTCTTCAGCGATCGCGGCGCAAATATGGCGGACTTGAGGCGGTGAGGGCGCCAACAAAGCCTTGATGGGCTTATGCCGCGTCACGAGGTGGGGTGTGCTGCTTCTGCAAACGCGGCAAGCCGTCTTCCAGATTGAAGGACAGAATTTGCTCGCTCACCTATCCATGGACGGCGGGCGCGTAAAATTCCGGATAATGCAACGGCATCATCCCTTACGATGTCGGGGTGTTGCCGATGTCGCTCTTCGGTGTCTGGATCAGGTCGACAAAGTGGTCGGCCACTTACTGCGATGGCAGATGGGGAGCGGGAAAGTCCAGCACCCGGCTGGTATAGCTTTCGATCAGTGCGCTGAATGGTGTTCCATCCGGCAGCTTCAGCACGGCATGGTGTTCGAGAAGAAAGGAAGGCAAGGCGAGAGACCCGCTCCCGGATGGCGGCAGATCGGCGCCGGTTTCCCATCCTTGCGGGAGCGGCGACCAAAGGAGCTTTGCCGACAGGTTCGTGCGGGTGAAATTGAGAGCCTGAACGGCACGGCCGAACGCGATGTCGCTCGTATCGAGCGACTTGTTCATTTCGGCTGTGAGCTTTGCCGGCACGTACCAATTGTCCGCCTCGGACAGAATACGATCCCCGCAAGCCAGACGAACGCGACGATAGGCGACAGGTTCGTCAGGTCCGACCGCCAGCAGCTTCCGGATTGAATCGTCGGCCGGCTTGTCCTGACCGCGCACGCGCTGCGCAACGATTTTCGAGCCATCCGGTGCAAGCTTATGCGCAGCACACCAGCGATCGAGCGTCAGCGTGGCACTGGCATTGCTGAGGAGATCGGCATTCAGGGTCTGCAGGATTGCCAGTGCTTCCAGACGCGAGGTCGGCGTGTCGGGCCACTGAGAGGCAGCCGGCATTTCCTGCGCCGTCGCCGTGTGCGCGCCAAGCGCGATGGCGACGGAGCTGCCGAGGGCAATCATGCGGACGAAAGACGGGGGCTTTGATGGCATGCGATGAAATCCTCTGCACTGATGATTTTACAGGCCGGAACCTAATGGCTGAGAAATGCGCCGCTGGCATAGATGGCAGGCTTGCCGCTATTGGCAAGACGCGAAAAGGCTGTTGCGGACAAGCGCGGCAACTGGCCGCAAAATCATCCGCTGTCTTCCTTACTGAATAGGATGCTTACGATCCGATCGCATTCAGGCTGGTGAAAGCCAACTGAATGAGACCGGCCGTGGCGATGAAGGCCAGTGCTGAGACGAACAGCGCCGCCAGGATCAGCAAACCGTCCCGTGCCATCAGGGCGACTGAGATCGCCATGAGGGCAACGACCGGCATATAGTTGCCGAGCGGGATCGGAAGGACAATGGCGACGGCCAGCAGGAAGATCGGAAAAGACAGCAGCCATTGCATGGTGCCGCCCGTGAAAGCGGCCAGACGGCCCGGACGAACGACAGTTTCGACCTTGGCGAGGATCGGCGCGCTGTAGCGTACGATGAGTTCCACGATTACTGGCGAAAGCCGGCGTCGGTTGATAAAGGCCGGTAGCCATATCCTCCGGCGGCCCAGTGCGATCTGCACCGCCACCAGAGCGAGAGCGCTTCCGAAGACGACGCCGAACGGTCCTGGGATCGGGATCAGTGCCGGCAGCGAGAGAAAGAGGATGGTAAAGGCCATGCTCGTGTGCCCGAGGCCGCTGAGCACCTCGCCGATGGAGATGCCGCCCTGCTCATGGGTGAGCCTGGCGAGATGGTGCAGGCGAGTGGATGCCCTGTCATCATGCCCAGTCGTATCGGCAGCCTGTTCTGTCATCGGACATCACCAGATAAGGTCACCGGAATTTCTTGTTTGCACAAAGCGTCAGGCTTCATCGACACCTTCGCCCTTTCCCTGGATAAGCCTGATGACGGGCGCGCAGTCCGGATTGCTTTTATCGAGCAGATCGGCAGGGCTGCTCCAGCCGGTCGACAGGCCGATGACGGTTGAAATCGTCCAGAAAGTGTCTTCGGAGGCGCGTTGCGCCAGTGCCGGGACCTCGGACGAGAGACATGCCTGCGATTGCCTGATGATCCCGACAGGCTGGCCGGCGGCAGCGGCATGCCGCTCGATTTCGGCTTGAAGCGGGCCAAGGGCGAAAGTTGCAAAAAGGGCTGCGAGGAGATTGGAGATCATGTCTGTACCTTGTCGGAAATCTGTTTGAAGCGGGGAGGGAAGTGCCCCAAGCGGGGCACCTCATGGCGTCAGGCGCTTTCAGCCTTGTCGCGCGTCTTCAGCAGGCTCCAGCCGACGCCGCTTGCAATGATCGCGAAGGTGATGCCGAGCGAGAGGACGGCCGGGAATTTTTCGAGACCCAGCATATCGGCGACGAAGATCTTCGAGCCGATGAAGACGAGCACGACGGCGAGCGCGGGCTTCAGGTACCGGAAGCGGTGGATCATGGCGGCAAGCGCGAAATAGAGGGCACGCAGGCCAAGGATCGCGAAAATATTCGACGTATAGACGATGAACGGATCGGTGGTGATCGCGAAGATCGCAGGAACCGAATCCACGGCAAAGATGACGTCGGCGACTTCGATCAGCACGAGCGCCATGAAAAGCGGCGTGATGAACCAGACCATTTTTCCGTTCTGCGGATGCGGCTGCTTGACGAAGAAGCGCTCGCCATGATGGTGGTCGGTGACGTTGAAGCGGCTGCGCATGAAGCGTACCAGCGGGTTCTTTGACACATCCGGTTCGGTATCCTTCACGACCAGCATCTTGATGCCGGTGATGATGAGGAAGGCGGCGAAAACATAGAGCAGCCAGGAGAACTCGGCCACCAGTGTCGTGCCGACGCCGATCATGATCGCGCGCAGCACGATGACGCCGAGAATACCCCAGAAGAGCACGCGGTGCTGATAGAGGCGAGGCACGGCGAAGAAAGCGAAGATGAGGGCAATGACGAAGACGTTGTCGAGAGCCAGCGTCTTTTCCACGACGAAGCCCGTCATGTAGGCCAGGCCGGAATCGGCACCGAGATACCACCATACCCAGCCGCCGAAGGCGAGGCCGAGCGTGATGTAGAGAACGGAGAGTTTGATGCTCTCGCCGACACCGATCTCCTTGTTTTCCTTATGCAGCACACCGAGATCGAAGGAGAGAATGGCGATGACGAGCGCAAGGAAGCTTACCCACATCCAGAGCGGCTTTCCCAGCCACTCCACGAAGAGCAAAGACGTTTCCATGTCGGAAAACCCCTGTCGGCGCGGTGTCGGAAAGGTCCGACATCGCGAGAGCGCCGACGGCTCTCACCAGAGGGGCCCGGACCAGCGGGTTGGCCAATAGCTGGGAAGCCGACGTCGGCGTTTCAAGGGTTTGCGTGCATTTTGCAAAGACGACAATGTCACGTAGCGTCTAAGGGTTGGTTCGACCGATATGGATGCCGTAAACGCTTGCCCTTTCCTGCGCGACGAAATCAGCCAGGGCGGGAGGAATTTCGACCTGGGCGGTATGCCGCGCGAGAATATGGAATCCCTTCGGAAGACAGGTCGCGATGCGGCCGATGATCGTTTCATAATCGACGATCAATATCTCCTGTCCGGCCACAAGGTCGAACAGCAGCGGATCGTCGATCACATGCTCATTTTCACAAAACCAGTAAGAGGAGATTGTCAGGTCGGGAAGATACCCGATCTGCGCCGGCAGGCTTCGTTGCTCGAACTGGAAACGTCCCGGCAGGCCAGCCGCTGACATCAGCTCCCTGGCGAGAGCGAGCTGATGTTCGGATATGTCCAGCCCGTAAACCTCGAGCTCGGGATTTCCGGCAAGATAGGCAAAGGCAAGGCTGAAGGCGCCCGAGCCGCAGCCGAGATCGCATACCCTTCTATATTTGTGGACCGTTGCTTCGAGGCTGGTAAGTACCTGCAGGCACTTCAGTGAATTTCGCATTCCGAACGCACGCGTGAAGGCATCGGCGGAACGACTATAGTCGAATATCTCGATCTGGCGCCTGCTTTCGACAGCATTGCGCAAGGCAATGGAATCGTTGCTGGGATGGTATAGATGATTACATCTGAGCAGAACTTCGGCAAATTCTTCGAAATGCCGCGTCTGTACGTCCGTGCCGGTCATGCAAGCCTGTCCTCGCCAAGGATATTGTCTTTGGCGTGATTGGAAAGGCTGCATGCGCCGAAAGCAAGCCCTCAAAACTTGCCCATGATGCCCGGTAGGGCAAGGGCGCGCAACAACGATCATCGAACGTCGGCGCCGCCATGTCAGCCTTGCGGCAGGGCGATCGGAAATCCTTCGAAGGTCTTGAGAGTATCGAGGACGATTGCCGTCTTCACATGCTGGACCGATTCATGCGGAAGCAGCACGTCGTTGACGAAACGGGAGAGATCGGTAAGCCCGCGGGTGGCGACCTTCAGGTGATAGTCCATTTCTCCTGTCAGCGCATAGGCTTCCAGCACCTCCGGCAGACCGTTGATGAGCTGCGAAAACCGGCGGGCATTATCCCTGTTGTGGGTGGCAAGCGTCACCGAGATGACGACGAGCATGTCCAGCCCCAGCTTCTGCCGGTCGAGATTGGCCTGGTAGCTGCGAATATAGCCTTCTGCCTCCAGCCTCGTGCGTCGCCTCGAGCATTGCGACGGCGAAAGCGCAATGCGCTCGCCGAGCTCGTTGTTCGTCAGTCTGCTGTCTTTCTGAAGCTCCTCCAGCAGACGCAGATCCAATTTGTCGAGCTGTTCATCCATTGCACAAAACTCTGAGAATCCTCACGAAGCGTGTGTAGTATTCGCTTATCTTATGAGGATGGCAAGTTTGACATCATGAATGTCGGCTTAGCTTGCATGACGAAGGTTGCGCGGATTGTGTCGAATTGGAAAGAAGGTCCGTAGGTTCGGCTGGCATTTTAGATGCGGCACACACAATCAATCTTACTTACCGATCGTCGTTTTGGAATTAGCGGTTGAGAAAGTTGACTCCATTTTACGTGATTGTCATCTGGCTTTTATAAGTGGGGAGCGGGAAGCAACCAAACGCAGGGGGTATAAATGCGTAAACTTCTTCTCGCCATGATGTCTGCGGCCTTGATGTCCGGCGCAGCCCATGCAGCGACAGTCTATCCGTTGGACCGGGCAACGGTACTTGCCGGCTCTCCGTTCGATTTCAAGGTGGAATTCAACAAGGTCGTCAAGCCGGAAGACGTGAAGGTCACGGTCAACGGCGAAAGCTACGACGCGGTTTTCGGCAAGGCGGCTGATTTCGTCGCAGAAGAGAAGGGCGCTGAAGACAAGGTACTCGGATCGGCCCTGATCCTGCGCGGCATCAAGCTCGCAAAGCCCGGCCAGTACAAGGTCGAGGTTTCGGCCGGCGACGAGAAGAAGTCCGTCAACTGGGATGTCTATGGCACGTCGGCCACGCCGAAGGCCAAGAACATCATCTTCCTGCTCGGCGACGGCCTCTCTGTTGCACACCGAACCGGCGCCCGCATCATGTCCAAGGGCATGACCGAAGGAAAGGCCAATGGCCGTCTTGCCATGGACGATATCCCGCCGGTCGCCTTCATCGGCACCTCCTCGACCTCTGCGATTGCCACCGACAGCGCCAATACCATGTCGGCCTACATGACCGGCCACAAGTCGGCCGTCAACGCCCTCGGCGTCTACGCCGACCGTACGCCGGCAAGCCTGGACGACCCGAAGGTCGAAACGATCGGCGAGGCGTTGCGCCGCACCGGCAAGAAGTCGCTCGGCATCGTCACCACGGCCGAAGTCGAAGATGCGACGCCGGCAGCGCTCGTTTCCCATACCCGCAAGCGCGGCGACAAGGCGGAGATCGTCGGCATGATGTACGACGTCAAGCCGGATGTCCTGCTCGGCGGCGGCTCGGCCTATTTCCTGGCGAAGAGCGTTCCTGGCTCCAAACGCAAGGACGACAAGGACTATATCGCGCTCTTCAAGGATGCCGGCTATGCCGTTGCGACCGACAAGAACGAACTGGCGGCGGCTGCCGGCTCCAACCAGGACAAGCTGCTTGGTCTCTTCCACACCGGCAACCTTGACGTCACGCTCGATCGTGAATTCCTGAAGAAGGGCACCGTCGACAAGTTTCCGAACCAGCCGGGCTTGGTCGACATGACCAAGGTCGCGCTCGATAAGCTTGCCAAGAACCCGGACGGCTTCTTCCTGGTGGTGGAAGGTGCCTCCATCGACAAGATGAGCCATCCGCTCGACTGGGATCGCGCTCTGGTCGAAACCATCGAGTTCGACAAGGCCGTTGCCGTCGCCCGCGAGTTTCAGGCCAAGAATCCGGATACGCTTGTTGTCGTCACCGGCGACCACACGCATGGCGTTTCGATCATCGGCACCGTCGATGACGAAAAGAAGGGCACCGAGATGCGCGAGAAGGTCGGCACCTATGCGGCTGCCGGCTTCCCGAACTATGAGGACAAGGATGGCGACGGCTATCCGGATCGCGTCGACGTTTCGCGTCGCCTGTTCATGGCCGCCAACAATGGTCCGGACCACTACGAGACCTTCCGCCCGAAGCTCGATGGTCCTTTCGTGCCGGCTGTTCAGAACGAGAAGAAGGAATACGTCGCCAATGAAGCCTATAAGGACGTGCCCGGTGCCGTCTTCGTGCAGGGCAACATTCCGCGGGACGAGGACAGCGGTGTCCACGCCGTCGATGATGTCGTGCTGCAGGCGGCTGGTCCCGGCGCCGAAGGCTTCCGTGGCTACATGGAACAGAGCGATGTCTACCGTGTGCTGGCCGATACTTTCGCGTTCGGCTCCGAAAAGATGTAAGTTGTTACAGATCGTATGACCATGACAGGCGGCTTCGAGGCTGCCTGTCTGTTCACCTTTCATGAGGATATGCGATGTCCGGGGACAGGATCGCCACCATCAATCGTCGGGGCTTCTTGGCCGCTGCCGCGATTTTGCCGGTCATGGGCATTGCGGCACGTGCGAATGCCGCCGAGACATTGGGCTTCGGCGAACTCTATAAGAGCTTCGGCCCACTCGGGCTCGAATTTTCCGACAAGGTGAAGCAGCTGAGCGGCAGGGAAGTCGCCATCAATGGCTTCATGGCGCCGCCATTGAAGGCCGAGGCCGCTTTCTTCGTGCTCACGGAAATCCCGATGTCGCTCTGCCCGTTCTGCTCTTCCGATGCCGATTGGCCCGACAACATCATGGTCGTCTATCTCTCTTCCAAGCAGACATTCGTGCAGTACAACGCGCCAATCACGGCGCGGGGCGTGCTGGAATTTGGCTCGTGGACCGATCCGGAAACCGGATTCATCAGCCAGCTGCGTCTCCGCGACGCATCGTTCAGGACCGTCTGAACACATGCTTGCGCTCGATATCTCCGGTCTTGAAATGCAGTTTCCCGGCCTGGCCGCGCCGGTTCTCGCCATCGACCGCTTCCATCTGCCGGCGGGCGGCAGGCTTGCGATCACCGGTGCTTCAGGCTCCGGCAAAAGCACGTTCGTCAACGCCATTACCGGCTTGGAAGATGTCGGTAATGGCAGCATATCCTGGAGCGGCACGGAGATCACACGCCTGTCGTCCGGCCGGCGCGATGCGTTCCGCGCCCGCAATATCGGCCTTATCATGCAGGATTTTCATCTCTTTCCCGGCCTGTCCGCCTTCGAGAATGTCGTGCTGCCGATCAAGCTGACGCGGCGCCTTACGGCCAAGGAGCGGGAACGCGCACTTTATCTGCTGTCTGTCACCGGTATCGCCCGACCGCAGCAGAAGATCGAAACCTTGTCACGCGGCGAGATGCAGCGTGTTGCCGTTGCCCGCGCACTGCTGTCGCGTCCCGGCGTCATCGTTGCCGACGAGCCGACCGCCAGCCTCGATCGTCAGGCGGGTAGTGATGTCGCGGAGCTTTTGCTGCAGCTTTCGGCCGAGGAGGGGACGACGCTTGTCGTCGTCACGCATGACGCTGCACTTGCCGAGCGCCTTGGCCGCCGCATCAATCTGGCAAACGGGCGCATCGAGGAAGACAGCCAGGAGGTGGCCGCGCGATGATCACCTTCATTCTTGCCGACCTCAGGCGCTTCTGGAGCGGGGCGTTAGCGGTTGTCGTGCTGATTGCCCTGTCAGTCGCGCTGAGCGTGACGGTGACTCTGCAGGAGCGGGCAGTTCGCCTCGGCAGCGCACGCGCCGCGGAAAAGTTCGATCTGCTTGTC
This sequence comes from Rhizobium sp. ERR 1071, assembly GCF_007828675.1. Classification (NCBI taxonomy): domain Bacteria; kingdom Pseudomonadati; phylum Pseudomonadota; class Alphaproteobacteria; order Hyphomicrobiales; family Rhizobiaceae; genus Rhizobium; species Rhizobium sp. ERR 1071. The sequence goes on from NZ_VITM01000006.1 coordinate 314,909, forward strand.
GGTGCTGCCGGCAGTGAAACGCAGCTGGCGCTTTCCGCCGTTTTCCTGCAGCCGGCGCCATTGCCGCTGATGGAGGGTGCCGTTCTGTCTCGCCTTGCCAGTGATTCGCGTGTCGAACTGGCGGCACCGGTCGGCTTCGGCGATTCCGCCTACGGACATCCGATTGTCGGCACGACCACGGGCCTCATTTCGTCCCTCTCGCCGTCGCTCTCGCAGGGGGTGATGTTCGCGCGTCTCGGCGAAGCGGTTGTTGGCTCGGATGTCGCCTTGCCGACCGGCGCGGAAGTCAAACCAATGCATGGCACGGCCGAGACCGGCGGCGAAACCCATACGGCCATCGCCTATAAGATCACCGGCCGCATGGCGCCGACGGGAACAGCCTGGGATCGCGCCATCCTGGTGCCGATCCGTGCCGTCTGGCAGTTGCACGGAATGCATGGCGCGGACCATCACGACGATGATGGCGACGAAGCCAATGTGCATGGCGCAGCCGAGCCGCATCAGCATGACGACGGGCGCGAAGAAGGCCACGACCATGAGCACGGTCATGTTGATGCCAATGCGCCGCTCGACGAGCATTTCGACGTGCAGACGCCCGGCGTTCCGGCCGTTCTGGTCAAGCCGAAGACGATTGCCGATGCTTATCGCCTGCGGCAGGAATACCGCACGGGTACGACACTCGGCATTTTCCCGGCTGAGGTGCTGACCAGGCTCTATGCAACGCTCGGCGATGCCCGCAGCCTGCTGCTGGCGATCGCATTTGGGACCCAGGCGATCGTGATTGCCGCGATCGTGCTGGTCACCATCATGCATGTCGGCTCGCGGCGCCGGCAGATCGGCGCCTTGCGGGCGCTTGGAACACCGGTCCGCTCGATCATCACGCTCGTCTGGGGCGAGCTCTTCGTCCTGTTCGCCGCCGGCATCCTGCTCGGTATCGCCCTCGGCTACGCGGCAGCGCTGGTTATCTCCGTCAGGCTGGCGGCAGCGACCGCCGTGCGCCTGCCCGTCGGTTTCTCTTTCGATGATCTCTGGCTTGTCGGAGGCTTTGCAGCCGTTGCCGCGATCATCTCCATCGTGCCGGCGTTCAGCGCGCTACGCTCCAGCCCGGCTGCCGCACTGCGCGCCTAAGAAAGTCTAGTCGTCCTTAAAACGGCGATGCGTCGCTGCGCTTCTGGCCACGTGCTCATAAATCCCGGTCATCAAGTCCAATGTGCTGGACGCTTCCTCCAAACGGCGGCCCATGTTCGGAACGCCTTGCACAGCTTTTACCAGAAGGGCCGAGCGCACTGCGGCGTATTCATCTGTGACGTCTCGACCTTTTTCTGTCACCGAATATGTCACCCCCGAACGGCCGCTGCCCCTTCGTTCTACCAGTCCTGCACCGACCAGCTTTCTCAAGCTGTACTGCATGTTCGGGATATCTTCTCGATTGGACAGGCGCGCGAGATCCTTGATGGATTTAGGCCTATCATGCATGCGAATTATATGGAGCATGGCATTCTCAGGGCCGCTTGCTGCCAGTCCAATGACCGAAGCCAGACACTCGGTTTGCCAGCGTCCGAACGCTTCGAACGCGCGCATGAGGGCAAATTCCAATTCGGTCAGGTCCACTTGCAGCGGTGTTTGCGCCAGATGCCAGCTTCGATCCAAGCCGCGTGGATGGCCCTTCTGGTCTTCGGTTTCGGTGCTCATATGCTTCCTTTGCGGGATATTGCGGTGACGCCAAGACGGCGAGAGTTGACAAGTTTCAAGTTTCAAATAAAATTTCTATCGTAAATTATATCAAAAAATAAAGGGAACGAAATGTCGGAGAACTCGATGTTCGCCGCAGGGCAATTTTTGCTCGGCACCTTCGCCAGCAATTGCTCCAGTGGCATGAGCGTTACCAAAGTGCCGGAACGCTGGGTCAATTCCTGGGACAACAATCTGAAATTGGCCCAGCAGCTGGATGAAGCAGGTATCGATTTCATGTTGCCGATCGCCCGATGGATCGGATATGGCGGCGACACCAATTTTCATGGCAATGTGCTGGAAACGATGACGTGGGCGGCGAGCTTGCTCGCTAGCACGAACAACATTAACGTCTTTGCCACCATTCACACGGCCGCGAACCATCCAGTCGTCGTCGCCAAGCAAATCGCGACGATCGATCAAATCAGCAGAGGACGGATCGGCCTCAACATAGTTGCCGGTTGGAACCAGCCGGAATACGAAGCGTTGGGGCTTGACCTGCCCGCCGATCATGAAAGCCGCTATGCCTATGCGGAGGAATGGTTTGATATCGTCAAAAGCCTATGGGAGCGAGATCGGGCCTTTGACTATGATGGGCAATTCTTTCATCTCAGAAATGTACTTGGCGATCCTCGCCCCGGGCATCGCGCACCTATCCTCAACGCTGCAGGTTCCGGCCAAGGCCGCTCCTTTGCCGTGCGGAATGCAGATTTTCTGTTTACTCCGGCCATAGATCTGAGCCGTTCGACGACTGAAATCGCGGAGTTGAAACAGCAGGGCAAAGCCGCCGGTCGCAATTTGGGTGTCCTCACCTTTGCCCATGTGGTCTGCCGGCCGACGGAGGGAGAAGCGCGAGACTATCTGCAGCATTTCGGAAAGGACAATGCGGATTGGGAGGCAGTCGACAATCTGGTGCGCCTGCAATTCGCGCATGCGCAATCCTTTCCGCATGACCTTCTGGCATTGATCCGGGACCGGATGGCTGCCGGACATGGCGGTTTCCCGCTCATCGGGACGCCCGAGCAGGTGGCGGAGGGTATTCTTGCCCTTCACAAGGCGGGCTTCAGCGGAACGACCATTTCATTTGTCGATTACAATGCCGAATTCCCATATTTCCGTGATCGGGTTCTTCCGCTGCTCGAACAGGCCGGTATTCGCAAGCCGGTTTCAGTGCCCCATGTGACGGTCTAAATCCATCGTGGATATCAGGAGGGAAGGTTGCTGCGGGGGCTTCCGCCACAAGCTGAGAAGCATTCTCAATGCAAGCGCTGGCCATTCGACGGATCGAACAGATGTGTCTTTGCCGGGTCGATCTTCAGTTGGATTGGCTGGCCGGGTGACACGGTGGGACGGTCCCTGATGGCTGCGACGATCGATTGCGCGCCGGCCTGCAATTGCAGATGCGTGTCCGAGCCTGTCGGTTCGATGATGATGACTTTGGCCTGCACGCCATCCGTATCGACGGCAATATGTTCCGGGCGAATGCCGAGCTGGACGGATCGGCCGAGATGGCGGCGGGCGCTTTCCGGCAGCGGCCAATGCAGATCTTGCGCGTCCTGCAGCCCCAACGTCCCGTTTAAGTCGGTGACGAGGCCGTCGATAAAATTCATCGACGGCGATCCGATAAAGCCGGCGACGAAGCTGTTGGCAGGCGCGTCGTAGATGTCAAGCGGTGAGCCGATCTGCTCGATATGGCCGCCGCGCATGACGACGATACGGTCGGCCATGGTCATGGCCTCCATCTGGTCGTGCGTCACGTAGACCATGGTGGTGCCAAGCCGCTGGTGCAGCGTCTTGATCTCGGTGCGCATCTGCACGCGCAGCTTAGCATCGAGATTGGACAGCGGTTCGTCGAAGAGGAAGACGGCGGGGTTGCGGACGATGGCGCGCCCCATCGCCACGCGCTGGCGCTGGCCACCGGACAATTGCCGGGGATAGCGATCGAGCAGGGCGGCGAGATCGAGGATCGCTGCGGCATCGTTCACCTTTTGCTCAATTTCCTGGCGGCTGCGGCGCGCGAGCTTCAGAGAAAAGGCCATGTTGTCGCGCACGGTCATGTGCGGATAGAGCGCATAGGACTGGAACACCATGGCGATATCGCGCTCATTGGGTTCGAGATCATTGACGATACGATCGCCGATTTCGATCTCGCCGTCGCTGATGCCTTCCAGCCCGGCGATCATCCGCAGCAGGGTGGATTTGCCGCAGCCCGAGGGTCCGACAAGCACCACGAATTCTCCATCCTGTGCGGCGACGGAGACGCCGTGCAGCACTTCAAGCGCGCCGTAGCGTTTGATGGCATTGCGAATGGTCAGTTTCGCCATGGATATCTCTCCCAAAATTCGGCGGGCGCTTCAGCGACCGCCCATGCCCGCATTGAGGGCGATGCTGTTGTAGATGAGCTTCTGCAGGATGATCGCGAGGAAGATGCCCGGAAGCATGGAAAGCGTCGCACCCGCCATCAGATAGTTCCACTGCGTACCTTGCTGCGTCTGGAACAGGGTGAGGCCGACCGGCAGGGTAGCATTGTCGGCACCCGTCATGACGATCAGCGGCCAGAGGAAGTTGTTCCATTGTCCAATGAAGGTGAAGAGTGACAGAAGCCCGATCGCTGGCATGGATAGCGGCACGATAATGCTGACGAGGATGCGTAGGCGGGACGCGCCGTCGATCCTGGCGGCTTCCTCGAGTTCCATGGGAATGGAGAGGAAGAACTGCCGCATCAGGAATGCGCCGAAGGTGCCGAAGGAGATCGGCAGGATCACGCCGGGGAAGGTGTTGACCAGACCGAGCTTGTTGACGATCAGAAACAGCGGAATGATGAGCATCAGCGGCGGCACCATCAGCGTGCCGATATAACCGAGCAGCAGCGTTTCGCGCGCCCTGAATTTCAGCCGCGCGAAGGCATAGCCGGAAAGGCAGGAGACGACGACAGTGATCGCTGTCACGCAGATCGCGATGATGGCGCTGTTGAGGAAGAAGCGGCCAAAGGGCAGCTGAGTCCAGGCAGCTGCAAAATTACCCCATTCGAAGATATCGGGCAGGATACGTGGGGGTATCGCCGTCACCTCGGCATTTGAGCGCACTGCATTCGATACCATCCAGAAGAAGGGAAAGAGAAAGGCGATGGCGACAAGCGTGATTGCCAGGTGATTGACGACATCGAGCACCAGCTTCCGGCGTGTTCTGGCTTCGGATTTAAGCGTCATAATGCACCCATTTGCGCTGGAACCAGAATTGCAGGGCCGTCAGCGCCATGATCAGCGCGAACATCACCCAGGCGATGGCAGAGGCGTAGCCCATTTGGAAGTTCTGAAAGCCGCGTTGGTAGATGGCATAGCCGAGCGTCGCGGTCGACGATCCCGGCCCGCCCTTGGTCATGACGAAAATCTGGTCGAAGACCTGCAGCGAGGTGATCGCCGTCATGACGGTGCCGAAGAACAGCGTCGGCGAAATCAGCGGCAGCCGGATTTTCCAGAAGCGGTCCCAGGCCGTCGCGCCATCGATGCGGGCTGCTTCGAGGTAACTTGCCGGCACCATGTCGAGCGCGGCGTTGAAGAGAACGGTATTGTAGCCAACGCCGGCCCAGATCGAGGTGAGGACGACCGCCTGCATGGCAAGTGTGCGATCGTTCAGCACGCCCGACAATGGCAGCGATAGTGAGGCCATCAGACTGTCGAAAAGCCCGCCGCTGGTGAAGATCAACATCCAGACCATGGCGACCGCAATCAGTGGGGTGAAGGTCGGGAGAAAGAAGATCACCCGGAACCAACGCTGCCCGATCTTCAGGCTCGAAATCCACGTCGCCAGCCCGAGCGAGATGATGATGTTCAGTACAAGATATTCGACGGTGAAGAAGAGGGTGTTGCGCAAGACCGTCCAGAATTGCGGGTCGGTCGTAAACAGGCGCACATAGTTGGAAATGCCGACGAAACGCGGCGTACCGAGCAGCTGCCAATTGGTGAAGCTGAGCGCGATCGAGGCAAGGATCGGCAGGACGAGAAACAGGACGATGCCGATCAGGCCCGGCAGCAGGAAGAACAGTGCCGTCCATCCCTCGCCTCTGAACCATTTGCGCGAGCGTGGCCTTGGTCTTGCGATCATGTCGGTATGCTTGCCCAGCATCATGGGCCTCTCCTTTCCGGCGATGGCGCTGCGGTCGAGCCGATGAGCCCGGCCGCAGGCCGACGAGACGTCCGGTCTATGGCAGCTGGCTCTGAATGTCGCTCAATACGCCTTCGGGTTTCGAGTCTCCCGTCAGCGCGAGCGGCACATATTGCATCACCAGATTCTCGAACTGGTTCCATTTCTCGTTGATGCGGAACGGCGTGGTGTGGGCAAATATATATTGAAGCGTATCGCGTGTGCCGCTGACATTCTTGGCAGCGCCATCATACCAGGCGGTCTGCTGTGCAAGCCGGGCCGGCAGTGCGCGTCCGGCCGCGCCAAGGATTTCAGCGGCCTTGGGGCCTGTCAGCACCTGCAGCGCCTTGAATGCGGCATCCTTGTGCTGACTGGTGGCGGAGATACCCCAGCCCGAGCCGGCCGTAATGAAGCGCGAAGAGCCGCTGCCGCGCGGCAGCGGTGCGATGCCGATCTTGAAATCGACATTGGCCTGCCCGGTAATCAATGACCAGGGACCGTCGATATACATGGCGACATTGCCCGAAGCGAAGCGGCCGCTTGCGGCCGAAGCATCGGCCGCGGAGGCAAAGACCGGCGAGAGTTTGTCCTTGGCGGTGAGATCGGCGTATTTGCTGAACGCATCGACAAAGCCGGCATTGGTAAGGTCGAATTCATTGTCGGCGTTGAAATAATCAGCACCGAGCGCGACGGGGCCGGCGATGAAATCAAAAGCCTGGGTGCCATAGCCGTAGACTCCATCCTTGGTTAGTGCCTTGGCGTCGGCCTTGAAGTCGTCGAACGTCCAGTCTTTGGCCGGCTCCTTCAAGCCGGCGGCTGCGAACTTGTCGCGATTGTAGAAGACCATCCACGGGCCGACATCGTAGGGCAGCGCATAGAGTTTGCCGTCCTGCGAAAGACCGGACATGATCGATGTCTCGAAATCAGCCACCTTCACGTCGCTGCCTTTCACGTAATCATCGAGCGGTGTCAGGATCGAAGAGAAATTCGGCAGGCGCATCGATTGCATCGAGACGATATCGGCGACCTGACCCGATGCTGCCAGAACCGGCAGGCGTGTCCAGTAGTCCGTCCAGCCCGAAAGCTGCAGCTTGACCTTGATATCGGGATATTGCTTGTTGACGAGATCGGCCAGCTGCTGCCAGAGCTCCGCATCGTTCGGCGCGCCCCACATCTGCCAGGTAAGGGTCACGGCGGTATCCTGCGCTTGCGCGCAGATGCCGGGTAGTGAACCCGCCGCAAGGGCGGCGGCAAAGATCAATGAATGCTTCATGATTGTTCCTCCTCCTCAATGACTTTCGTTGCAGTGACGTTCATCACTATCCGGACGCTCCCCTCCGGCTTGGTCTTGCGGCTCGTTCACGCCGCGATCATCGCCTCCAGGTCGGCGATCAGGCCGATCAGTTCGCTTCGCTGACGCTGCCACGTGTCCGGACCTTGCTCCGGCTCCAGAATGGCCGTCATCCGCTGGAGAAAGTCGGGCGGCAGCCGTTCGAGTTCGGCTGCCATGGGCAGATTCCAGCCGTCGCCCGGAAAATAGACCCGGTTGAAGGCAAAGACGGTCTGTAGAATGGCATTGGCAAGCTTGCCTGTGAGACCGACGAGAAAGACGAGGTCGCGGCGAACGACCTTGCTCTCATAGTGATAATCTCGGGCCCAATAGCGCAGGACATCCATATATTGGCTGAGCACGGAAGCCCTGAGCGCTTCCGGATATTGCGCCAGCTGCTGCCTCCAGCCGGCCAGCAAACCCCTGGGATCGGCGATGATCTGCTGGTTGGCAAGATCGGTCGGCAGATGATAGCCCCAGATCGTCCATTCGAAGCTCTTGGGCACGACCACTCCGGCAAGCCAGGAATCCAGGTCGCGCTGGACGCCGGCATACCGCCGCATCCAGACGCCATCCATGCGGATGCCTTCGGCCTGCCAGTCTCGCAGCGCGGCATCGAAACGCCGCCACGCCGCGGTTTGCCGGACCTCCGGTCCGCGATAGGCGTCGGCATAGACCCTGAAGTCGAAATCTGATTGCGCATCCGACCTCCCCTTGCCGCGCGATCCGGCGAGTGCAACGGCACCATTGCCGTCTTCTGCCAGATCGGCGATCAAGGGGGTCATCGCGGCTATGAGTTCGGTTTCGCGGCTCACGGCGGCACAGGACGGCTGGGTTTCGCTATCCCCCTCAATCCTTGAGGATCAGTTCGATGACTGGCGTCACGACGTCAGGCTTGAGCACCGGCAATTCCAAGGTCAGAATGCCCTCTCCGACGGCGACGCCCACATTGGAGTCGACTTCCGCATCCGGGTCGAGCCAATGAAGCTCGCTGGCATCGTGCAGGAACTGTGCATATTTGACCTTGCGCCCCAGCTCTTCGATATGGATGTGGCGGAAGGGCCAGGTCTGTATATGCAGGTAGAGCCGATTACCTTTCTGCGTGAAGCGGCATCCGTTGGGCGCCTTATAGGTCGAAGGTCCTGCGCCATAGATCGCGCGGCCGTTCAGGCGCAGCCATTCGCCATAGGTGTCGAGCGCCTTGATGGCGCGGGCGTCGAAGGTGCCACGGCCGGTCGGGCCGACATTCATCAGCAGATTGCCGCCGAGCGAGACCGTGTCGACCAGGATGTTGATGAGCTGGCCAGCATCCTTCCAGCTGGTCTCGTCGCGATAATAGCCCCAGGAGCCGCTGAAGGTGTGGCAAGCTTCCCATCGTACCGGCAGGCCGGCAACGGTCGGTGCGACGCGCGGCGTATATTGCTCCGGCGTGACGAGTTCGGGCATGTGATCCGCATCGCGCGGCAAGTCGAGGCGGTCGCCGACGATGATATCGGGCTGTAGCTGGCGCACCAGTTTCATCAGGTCGTCGCTCTCCCAATCGGCACGTCCCTTGCCGGGCAGGCCCTTGTAGACGCGCTGGGGATAGCTGAAATCGAACCAGATCACGTCGATCTTGCCGAAGTTCGTCAGAAGCTCGGTCACCTGATCGCGCATGTATTTCGCATAACGCTTGACGTCGCGGCCCTCGTTGAGCTTGGCGGCGTCGGGATGGTTTCGCTGGGGGTGATGTCCGTCGATCGGGAAATCGGGGTGGTGCCAGTCGAGCAGCGAATAATAGAAGCCGACCTTGAGCCCTTCGGCACGAAGTGCTTCGACATAGGGGCCGATCAGGTCCTTGCCATAGGGTGTGTTGGTGACCTTGTAGTCGGTGACCTTGCTGTCCCACAGGCAGAAGCCTTCATGGTGCTTGGCGGTCAGAACAACATATTTCATGCCGGCTTCGCGAGCGCGGCGTGCCCATTCGCGGGCGTCGTAGAGGTCGGGGTCGAAATTGTCGAAATATTTCTGATAGGCCTCGGTGGTGAACTCCTCCCGGTTCTTCAGCCATTCGTGACGTGCGCCGAGGGCGTAAAGTCCGAAGTGGATGAACATGCCGAAGCGGTCGTGTCCAAACCATGCCTTGCCGTCGGCCACATCCTGGCCGCCACTGATCGCTGCGTCGCTCACACTATCCTCCCAAGTGTTAAGGCTTCATCGAACCGGTTCGATTTGATAATTGATCCTCATGCCCGGTATGTCAAGCGCACTGTTGAAATCTCTTTCCGCATATTGCTTCACGGCCGGCAAATGGTAGATTTATGGCAGAGATTCACGGAAGGGAGCCTTTGATCGGAAGGCTCGAGGCGATAGAAACGGTTCGAAAAATTCATGGCCACCATTCGTGACGTCGCCAAACTCGCTGACGTATCCGTCTCGACGGTGTCGCTGGCCTTGAGCAATCCGGCGCGCGTCAGCCAGAAAACACTGGAGAAAATTCATCAGGCGATCGCTGCGGTCGGCTTCGTTGCCGATCCGCTTGCCCAGAGCCTGGCGCGTGGGCGCAGCCGCATGATTGGCTTCATCGTCGGCAATGTCGGCAACCCGTTTTTCGGGGATATCCGGCGCGAGCTGGAAAATTATGCGCTTGACCATCAGCACTTCGTCGTCGTCACCGATTCCTCAGGCAAAACGGATCGCGAGAGGGCGATGGTCGAGCACCTGATCGGCCTGAAGACCGCAGGCCTTGCGCTTGCGCCGTCAGGCCATGATCGGGATTATATCGACTTCATTGCCGGCCTGAACCTGCCGATCGTCTGTTTCGACCAGAAGGTTGCCGGCATCGAGCGCGATTTCGTCGGCTCCGACAACTATCTGGCCGGGGCGATGCTGACGGAACATCTCCTGCAGCTCGGCCACAGGCGCATCGCCGTCATCACCGGCCCGAGCCATATGCATACCGCGACGGAGAGATATCGCGGCTTTGCCGATACGATGGCCAATGCCGGCGTAGACATCAATCCGAATTTCGTCGTCGACGGCCAGTTCACGCGCACAGCCGGCTACGAGGCGGCCATGCGTTTGCTGATCCAGCCCGAACGCCCCACTGCGATCCTCGGCACCAATAACGCAGTTGCGCTCTCGGCGCTGCAAGCCATGCAGGAGCTGGGCTTCCGCTGTCCCGAAGACATCTCGCTCGCCATGATCGACAATGTGCAGTGGAGTTCGGTCATCACGCCGCGCATTACCATGGTGGTCCAGGATACGCTGGCGCTCGGCGGCATCATTGCAAGACGCCTGATGCACCGCATCACCAATCCGCAAGGTGCGGTCGAGCCGCCGCAGGATTTCGTGCTGACGCCGAAATTCGTTCCGGGCAATTCCTGTCGGAGAATTTAGAACTCTTTGCACCTTGCATTGGGGCGCCGAAGACATCTTGTGCTTTGGCGGCGAACGTTCTCAGGATTGCCTCAGAACTGGTTGCCGAAGCCGAGCCGGAAGTTTCCCCTTGTCGTAGTCTTGCTTCAGGAACGCCATGGCGGAGCTGAGATTGATCACACCGAATGGTAAAGCACAGATTGCCGATCTAGTCTCGCACAAGGTCTGATTGCGATAGTTCAGGCGGGGCGAATATCGATGAACTGCGCTGTGGGGGCGATCTATGATTTCGACGTATCTCGGCTACGTGTCCGCGACAAAGGACATGGCATCGACGCTTGCGCGCATCGCCAAGCAGGCGACGGTCAAAAGCGACCAGCAATATTACGATGCGCATATCGGCAAGATTAAGAATGTCGATGAGTTTCTGAGCGACTACAAGCTGTATAGCTATGCGATGAAGGCCTATGGCCTCGAGGACATGACCTACGCCAAGGCCTTCATGAAAAAGGTCCTGACCAGCGACCTTAGCGACACGAGCAGCTTTGCAAACAAACTGACGGACAGCCGTTACCGGCAATTCGCTGCCGCTTTCAATTTCGGCGGCACGTCAAAAAATCAATCGGCTCAGAGCGATTCACAGAAGAGCGATACGATCGGGCTCTATGAGCAATCTTTCGCCAATGAAACGGCTTTGGCCAAGAAGGAAAGCAAGTTCTACGATAGCTGGATCGATAAGGTGTCGAACGTCGACGACATCGTCAACAGCAGCAGAATGACGGACTATATCCTGCGGGCGCACGGTTTAAACCCGGACAATATCTCGAAGGCGTTCCTCAAGTCGGTTCTGACCAGCGATGTCAACGACCCGAACAGCTTCGTCAACACCGCAAGCAATTTCTCGACGGCATCGCTGCAGCCGACATACAAGCTGATCGCGTCGCAGTTCAGTTTCAATGCCGACGGAACGCTTTCCGGTGCGACCGCGCAGACGGCGGAGCAGAAGGAGGCCATGATCTCGCGGTATGACAGCATGGTCCCGAGCCTGTTGAGCCCGGCTGCGGCCGCCAGCAACGACGATTACTATCGTCAGACGATCACGAAAGTTCAGTCGCTCAGCGACATAACCGGCGATAACAGGCTGTTTTCCTACATAAAGACCGCATTCAACCTGAATCCCAAGCTCACTCCGGTCCAATTCAACCTCGCTTTTACGAACTCCGATTATGCCGCCGTGACTGGAATGGCGGATATGGTTTCGCACTTTCAGTTTGCATCCGATGGTACGCTGCCCGCCGGTCAGCCGGCGCAGACGCCGCAAGCCATCGACGACATCTCGACCAAATATTTGAACCAGGCGAAAGATGCGAAACAGAACCTGTTCGGCGATGCGGAGAAACACTACAAGAGCGCGGTCGGCGAGATAAAGACGATTGCGGACTTCTTTGCCGCCAACGATACCAAGAACAAGAATCTTCCAACCGTGGAGGACATGGCGCTTCGTGCCTTTGGGATCGGCAAGAACGAGGTCTCCAGGGACCAGCTGCGCAAGATACTGGAGAGCGATCCCTATGACAGCAAGAGCTATGTCAATTCGCTGAAAGACGACAGATTCGTCGGGCTTGCCAAGGCTTTCAATTTCGACAGTGAGGGCAATCTGCGGGCGCCGGTCGCGCCCTTGTCCCAGACTTCGATCAACAGCCTGATCTCAGCCTATTCAAAGTCGAAGACCTTCGGATTGACCGGCGAGATGCGAGATAAGGCGGTCAAGGATGCGAAGGACGCAGCGACCGAATTCAGCAAGTCGATCTCCAAGATCAAGACGGTCGACGAACTCCTCGCAGACAAGAAGCTGACGGAGTTTATTCTCGTTGCGAACAATATCGATCCCAAGTCGGTCGACAAGAATAGCTTGAAGAAGGCCTTCACCGCGGACCCCGAGGATGCCAAGGGCTTTCTGAACACGCAGGCAGGCCAGCAGTTCAAGGCGATGGTGAACGCCTTCAATTTCGACGCCAAGGGAAATCTGACCACGGCCAAGATCGAGCCGGGACAGAACAAGGGCGCGCGTCTCGCCACCAACGATCTCTATCTTCATCAGACCCTGGAGACGCAGCAGGGAAGCTCCAACGAAGGTGTTCGTCTCGCTCTCTATTTTCAGCGCAAGGCACCCCAGGTCAATTCGGTCTACGATATCATGTCGGATCCGGCGCTCTACAATGTGATCAAAACGACTTATTCGCTACCCGCATCCATGTCGAACATGGATGTGACCCGTCAGGCGGCGATGCTTGAAAAGCTATTCCCGATCAAGGATTTGCATGATGCCGGCAAGGTGAACAATCTGCTCAAGCGCTTCTCGGCCGTCTATGATGCGGCAAATGGCGGGAATACGACCTCTGCCGCATCCGCCATCCTGACGCGCGGATCGGGGATTGGCATGAGCGCCGATCTGATGCTCTCGATTGCCCAGCTCAGATCGCGATAGCGCCTTCGTTTGCGATACTATTGATGCTGCAACACGCTCAGGCCCCCGTCCACGGTCAGGCAGGCGGCATTCATGAAGGGACACTCGTCCGAGACCATGAAGACCGCTGCCATGGCGATCTCGTGAGGGGTAGCGATGCGGCCGCCCGGATGCAGTTTCATCGTTTCGGCCTTCGCCTTTTCCGGGTCGGGGAAACTGTTCCAGTAATCGATGGCCTTCTGCGTTGCGACATAGCCGGGCGCGAGTGCGTTCACGCGTACGTTCTTCGAGGCATATTCGATCCCCAGAGATTTGGTCATGCCGAGAAGAGCATGCTTGGCAAGCGGGTAGGGGAAGGTATGCGGGATGATCGTGAAGGCGTGGGTTGAAGCGATGTTGAGTATGACGCCGCCGCCACGGGCGATCATCTCGGGCAGCACGGACCGGCAGCAATTCCAAGCGCCCTTGAGATTGATGTCAAAGCAGCGCTCCCAGTCCTCGTCCGTCGTCTTCAACGGTTCGGCGAAGACGTTGACCCCAGCATTGTTGACGAGCGCATTGATGCCGCCGATTTCGCCGGATGCTCTGGCCACGGCTACGCGCACGGCTTCGGCATCGGTGATGTCGGCCGCCTGATAGCCAAGATTGGCACCGTCTTCCTTCAGACTATCCGCAGCTTGTTCCAGCAGAGCTTCGTCGCGATCGATCAGGAAGATGCTTGCATCTTCAGCCATGCATGCCTCGGCTATGGCCAGCCCGATCCCCTGCGCGGCTCCGGTAATGAAGATCCGTTTTCCCGAAAGGCGATTTGACATTCAGTGTTCCTCTTTGTGCTGGGGCGGAAATCTCGCGGTCAGCCGACCCCTCAGGCTACCGCGAATATTCCTGTGGCCGCAGGCGGATCGATCCTGCAAATGTCTCTCCCGGCTGCAGGATTTTCAAATCTCCGAAGTCGGGGAGATTGTGACCGTTGGCGATGTGGGACATAGGCTCGAAGCAGAAATAATCATGGCGAAAGGTCGGATTGAAGTTCGTATCTGGAATGAAGATGAATGCGTGTCTGACTGAAGCGTCGGCGGTCAGCCGCAGGCCTGCATGTCTCTCCGGCCAGACGATCTCCGCTTCGCCGCTCCATCCCTCGAAGCCGTTGTTGACCCAGCGGCGAGGCAGGGGTGAGGGCGCGGAAAAGTCGAGATCGTCCGGAATCTCGGTACGTTCTCCCGGAAGCCAGCCTTCCGTTTCCGTCCAAAATCGCTGCGCCGGCGCAAAGAGTGTCGTCTCAGGGGTCATCGGGAAGTATGGATGCCAGCCTAGCCCGAAGGGCAGCGCCTCCTTGCCAGTGTTCTCAACGCTCATGTGAAGCATCAGCTCTTCGGATGACAGCGCGATGATCTGCCTCGCTGCGTAACTGTAGGGCGTATCGCCCTCCCGATGATGAAAGCCGATCTGCAATTCGTTGCCGATGCGGGAGAGGACGGACCATTCGGCTTGCCAACCGTCGCCATGAAGGTAGTGAGGATCCGAAGCCGTGTTCGGCCTCAGCCGATAGTCGCGCCCCGCGAACGCGAAACGATTGTTCCGCACGCGGTTGCCGAAGGGAACGAGGGGATAGCAGGCGGAGGCGGACGGATGCGCATCGTCCGGTGCGGATCTCAATAACGCAATCCTGCGCCCCTCCACCGTCCAGGTATAATCGAGCAATGTGCCGCCGAAGGTTGAAGCGCGAGCAGAAAGCGAACCGTCCCGCAAATCGATGATGGTCATTAAGCGGTTGCCTTCTCCCTACAACCAAGGCCGGTGCCGAACGCACAACACCCTATATCTGCCTCGGCCCATGTCAACGGATATATATGATTTATTTTCGGATCCTCTCTGAGGTTCTTGCCGGTATATCCCGCAATATATCCCTGTTCGGCATCTTAAGCGAGCCTTTGGCGATCAGCTAATGCCGCAACGGCATAAATAATCATACATAAATATTGACTGGTATGATGTTTTTTCATATTCAAGGTCTCGGGTCCGTTGGGCTGCAAATGCAGTTTAATTGTTATACAAATAATTGACTCATATTACAATATAACTTACGGAAATCGAGCGGTTCCCGGGAGATGGATGGGGACGCGCAAACAAAGGGAGAGAGATCATGCGCTTTTTCAAAGCGGCTATCCTTGCCGGCACCTTTGCCGTTCTGGCGGCCGGCTCTGCTTTCGCGGAGGACGTCAAGATCGGCTTCATCGTGAAGCAGCCCGAAGAACCATGGTTCCAGGACGAATGGAAATTCGCCGACCAGGCGGCCAAGGAGAAGGGCTTCACGCTCGTCAAGATCGGCGCTGAGGATGGCGAGAAGGTTCAGTCGGCGGTCGACAATCTCGGCGCGCAAGGAGCACAGGGCTTCATTATCTGCACCCCGGACGTGAAGCTCGGCCCTGGAATCGTTGCCAAGGCTGCCGCCAATCAGCTGAAGCTGATGACGGTCGACGACCGCCTGGTGAATGCCGAGGGCAAGCCGCTCGAAGATGTGCCGCATATGGGCATTTCCGCAACAAAGATCGGCGAGACCGTGGGCCAAGCGATCGTCGACGAAATCAAGAAGCGCGGCTGGGACATGAAGAATGTCGGCGCGATCCGCGTGTCCTACGATCAGCTGCCGACCGCCGTCGACCGCGTCGAAGGCGCGATCTCGGTTCTGAAGGCCGCAGGCTTTCCGGCTGCGAATATCTACGACGCGCCGCAGGCCAAGACCGATACGGAAGCAGCGCTCAACGCTGCGACCACCGTTCTCAACAAGCATGCCGATATCAAATACTGGGTTGCCTTCGGCCTTAACGACGAAGCTGTGCTTGGCGCTGTCCGCGCCTCGGAATCGGTCGGCATTCCCGCAACGAACATGATCGGCGTTGGTATCGGCGGCGCGGATTCGGCGATCAACGAATTCAAGAAGCCCGCCGCGACCGGCTTCTTCGGCACGGTCATCATCTCACCGAAGCGCCATGGTTATGAGACGGCGCTCAACATGTATGACTGGATCGCCAACAGCAAGGAGCCGCCGAAGCTCACGCTCACTTCCGGTTCCCTCGCACTGCGCGGCGACTATGAGAAGGTTCGCAAGGATCTCGGCATCGAATGATCATCCAGGCAGGATGATGTCCGTTCGGCGGCCTCACAAATGCCGCCGGACCTTCTCTCGATGGGGCAAGTATGGCTTTCCTTGAATTCAAGGGCATTTCCAAGGGCTATCCCGGTGTCCAGGCGCTGTCGAACGTCTCTTTCGATGTCGAAAGGGGTGCCGTGCACGGGCTGATGGGCGAAAACGGCGCCGGCAAGTCGACACTGATCCGGGTTCTCTCCGGCGATCAGGCTGCCGATAGCGGCAGCATCGTCATCGATGGCGTGGAGCAACACTATAGCTCCGTCCGCGATGCCTTTCATGCCGGCGTCATTGTCATCCATCAGGAACTGCAGCTGGTGCCGGAACTGACGGTTGCCGAAAACCTCTGGCTCGGCCGTTTTCCCGGCAAGGCCGGCGTGATCGACGGCAAGATGCTGATCGAGACCGTTCGCACGAAGCTCAAGGAAATCGGCATCGATGTTGATCCTGCGGCAAAGGTATCCTCGCTGTCGATCGGCGCGCGCCAGATGGTGGAGATCGCCAAGGCCGTCATGGTCGATGCGCGGGTGATCGCGCTCGATGAGCCGACCTCCTCGCTCTCGTCACGTGAAAGCGAAATCCTGTTTTCCCTGATCGACCGGTTGAGAGCCAACGGCACCGTCATTCTTTATGTCTCGCATCGCCTGGATGAGATCTTCCGGCTCTGCGACAGCCTCACCGTGCTGCGCGACGGCAAGCTTGCGGCCCATCATCCTGACATTGCCGATACGACGCGCGAACAGATCATCTCGCAAATGGTCGGCCGCGAGATCAGCAATATTTGGGGCTGGCGCGAACGCCCGCTCGGCGAGGTGCGTCTGGAAGTCAAGGGCCTCTCCGGTTCTAAGTTGCGCAATCCCGTCAGCTTCTCGGTTCGCAAGGGCGAAATCCTTGGCTTTTTCGGCCTCATCGGTGCCGGCCGAAGCGAAATGGCCCGGCTTCTCTATGGTGCCGATCATCGTCATCAGGGCAGCGTCTCGATAGACGGCGTTGCCGTCGCGCCGAACAATCCGAAGGCGGCCATCAGTGCCGGCATGGTTCTCTGCCCTGAGGATCGAAAGTTCGACGGCATCATTCAGGGGCGATCGATCGAGGAAAATATTGCGATTTCTTCGCGGCGGCATTTCTCGCCCTTCGGCATCCTTAATCCGAAGCAGGAAGCCTCGGTCGCCGATCAGTTCATCGCCAAGCTCAGGGTCCGTACGCCCTCCCGCAAGCAGGATATCGTCAATCTCTCGGGCGGCAACCAGCAGAAGGTCATCCTTGGCCGCTGGCTTTCGGAACAGGGCGTCAAGGTCCTCGTCATCGACGAGCCGACGCGCGGCATCGATGTCGGCGCCAAATCGGAAATCTATGAAATTCTCTACGAGCTGGCGGCTGGCGGCATGGCGATCGTCGTCATCTCCAGCGAGCTTCCCGAGGTCATGGGCATTTCCGATCGCATCATGGTCATGTGCCAGGGGCGCGTCGCAGCCAATGTCGCTCGCGCCGATTTCGACGAACGGGCCATTCTGACCGCAGCCTTGCCCGATAAGAATGCCGCCGGCACGATCTAATTCAGGAATGGTAGTGATGAATTCGTTGAAAAAAATTCTCCTCGGCGAACAGGGCCTCGTGGTGATCTTCGCGATCGCCTTCGTGATCGTCTCGCTCTTTGTGCCGAGCTTCCTGACGGAGCGCAACATGCTCGGTCTGCTGCAGTCGGTGGTGACGATCGGCATCGTCGCCTGCACGATGATGTTCTGCCTGGCCTCGCGCGACTTCGATCTTTCGGTTGGTTCGACGGTCGCCTTCTCGGGCATGATCGCCGTCATGGTGTCGAACTCCACCGGCTCCATTCCGCTCGGCCTGCTCGCCGCGCTGATATGCGGCAGCGTCGTCGGCGTCGTCAATGGAGTCGTCATCGCCAAGTTCCGCATCAACGCGCTGATCACCACGCTCGCGACGATGCAGATCGTGCGCGGCCTCGCCTTGATCGCGTCTGATGGCCGTGCCGTCGGCATCAACGATCCGGCCTTCTATCAGCTCGCGCTGTCGCGCTTTCTGACGGTGCCGACGCCGATCTGGATCATGGTGCTGCTCTTCATCATCTTCGGCTTTACGCTCAACCGCACTGTTTTCGGCAAGAACACGCTTGCGATCGGCGGCAATCCCGAGGCGTCGCGTCTGGCCGGCGTCAATGTCGTCAACATGCGGATCTGGATCTTTGCCTTGCAGGGTCTCGTCTGCGCCATTGCCGGCATTCTGCTTGCCTCGCGCATCACCTCGGGCCAGCCGAACGCGGCAACCGGGCTCGAGCTTTCCGTCATCTCGGCCTGCGTGCTTGGCGGCGTGTCTCTCGCGGGCGGGCGTGCAGCGATGACTGGCGTGATCGTCGGCGTCCTCATCATGGGCATTGCCGAGAACGTCATGAACCTGCTCAATATCCAGGCCTTCTATCAATATCTCGTGCGCGGCTGCATTCTGCTGCTTGCCGTTCTGTTGGACAATCTGCGCTCGTCCGCGGTAGGGCGTGGCAGTCGTTTGTAACGGTCGGATTTCCTTGGAGAAGTTTGGGGAGAAGTTTATCGAGCTTGCAGTTGCGCATTGATGCCGGGGCGTGGTGCCGCTCATGATCGCTGATGGGTCAGCGGAAGGGAGTGCTAGGGATGAGTACGCGTTTGGGGTCTTTACGGACGACGCCGGCCGGGGCCGCGCCTGAGCAGGGAAGGCGTACCGTGCGCGAGGAGCTGTTGAAGAAGCTCATCGGCCAGATCGTCTCGGGCTCTCTCGCCGAGGGCTCGGTTCTTCCCAATGAGGCTGAACTCTCGGAAGTTTACGGCGTTAGCCGCACCAGCCTGCGCGAAGCCATGCAATATTTGTCGGCGCTGGGGATGGTCCGTTCGCGCACCCGCGCCGGTACCACTGTTCTGCCACGAGAGAACTGGAACTATCTGGACCCGCTGGTTCTCGATGCGACCCTGGCACTCAGCAATGACCGCAGCTTCTACGATTCCCTGCTCGATGCGCGGCAAGTGCTGGAACCCGCCGCCGCCGCACAGGCGGCTGCTAATGCCACGGCCAAGCAGCTCGCACAGATTGCCGAGGCCTTCGAGGATATGGTCGCTGCCAATGCCCGCGACAACGAGGCATGGAGCCAAGCAGATCTGGAGTTTCATACCGCGATCATCAATGCTAGCGGCAACTGGGTTTTCCGGCAGTTCGCCACTGCGATCCGCGCCGCTTTGCTCGCGAGTTTTCGCCTGACCAACCGGGCCAGCCAGTCGCATGATTACGCGATCGCGCGCCATCAGGATGTCCTGGATGCGATCCGCATGCGCCGGCCCGATGCTGCACGTTTTGCCATGGAGCAGCTCATCGGAACGGCCAGAATGGAGCTTAGCGACGCCCTGCGTGCCGCTAAGCTGAAGGACGGATCGGAATAGGCTGCTTTTTGGACAGGCCGGAAGCAGATACGACCCGTTTACTTTGTCGTATAGCCACCGTTGACGAGAATGGTCTGTCCGGTCATCCACCAACCGTCGGAGACCAGGAACCGGATATAGGGCACGATATCCTCGATATCGGTAAGGCCGGTCTTCGAAAACTTCGAGAGAGCGGCGGCGCCCTTGTGATAGGCCTGGGCATCGGCGCTTTCCGCTGGGTAGAAGAAAGGCGTGTCCATCGGACCGGGGCCGATCGCGGTCACCGAGATGCCGCGATCGCCGAATTCCTTGGCCGCAGCGCGGGTAAAATGCTCGACTGGCGCCTTGGTCCCGGCATAGCTTGAATAGAACGGCGTGAAGGCACCGAGCAGCGACGTGACGAGCGTGCAGATCTTGCCGTTGTCGTTGAGCGATTTGCCGGCCTCCTTGAGGAAGAAGAAGGCCGATTTCGAATTGACGGCACTCATCTCGTCATATTCTGCCTCGGAGATATCGACGATCGGCTTCTTCAGCACCTTACCGACCGTATTGATCGCAATATCGGGGCGGCCGAAGGCGGCAATGGCCTCGGCAAAGAGTTTCTCCACCGCGCCTGCTGTCGTGAGATTGGCCTGGAATGCGGCAGCTTCGGCACCGGCTGCCTTGATGGCCGCAACCGTCGCATCGGCATCAGCCTTGGTAGCGGCGCTGTTGTAGTGGACGGCGATCGCTTTTGCGCCGTGCGCTGCGAAGTCGCGGGCGATCAGGCCGCCTAGATTCTTGGCGCCGCCGGCAATGATGACGGTTTTCCCTTTGATCGAATGATCGGTCATGAAAGAGCCCTCCTTGGGAAGTGGGACGGCACCGTGCCGCCCTTCCTGAAGCAAATCTATCGTCTGGAATTTGCCGATAAAGCGGTCTAATTTAACATCATCTGTCAGAATTAACGGACAATAGCGGTATAGCTTTTGGATCGCATCGACCTCTTCAGGATTTTCACGCGTGTCGTGGAATGCAGCAGCTTCACCCGCGCAGCGGATACGTTGGGCTTGCCGCGCTCCTCGGTCTCCGCTGCCGTCATGGAGCTGGAGGGCCGCGTCGGCGCGCGTCTGCTTCACCGCAGTACGCGCAAGGTGTCGCCCACCCAGGATGGCACGGCCTTCTACGACCGCTGCCTGAGGGTAATTGCCGATGTCGAGGAGACGGAAAGCCTGTTTCGACAGAGTGACGCCAAACCATCCGGTAAATTGCGGACGGATGTGCCGGGCCGCATCGGTCGCCTGATCATAGCGCCGGCGCTACCGTCATTTCTCGATCAGTTTCCCGATATCGAAGTGGATCTCGGCGTTACCGACCGTGCCGTCAATCTGGTGGAGGACAGCGTCGATTGCGTGTTGCGCGTCGGCCCGCTTGTTGATTCAGGGCTGATTGCCCGGCCGATCGGAAAATTGCCGCTCATCAATGTCGCAAGTCCTGCCTATCTGTCGAGGCATGGTACGCCGCAAACGCCCGAAGATCTCGGCCGCCATTGGGCCGTGAATTATGCCTCGCCCTCGACCGGGCGAACCGAGCCCTGGGAATGGTTGGAAGACGGGGTATTGCGCAGCCTGCCGATGCGAGGCCGCGTGACCGTCAATAGCGCCGAGGCCTATATCGCCTGCTGTGTCGCTGGCCTGGGGCTGATCCAGAATCCGGCCTATGACCTACGCCAGCATCTGGAGGCGGGCGAACTTGTCGAGGTCATGCCAGATCATCGGGCGGAACCGCTGCAGATGACGTTGCTCTATCCGCATCGCAGGCATCTCTCCCGCCGCGTTCATGTTTTCGCCGACTGGCTACAGGCGCTCCTGGAGGAGACCGTGATCCCTCGCTCGAGCTCGTTCGAATGAAAAGCCGGATGGACGTGAGAAACGCCCACGATGCGGACGGCTTGTTTGTTCAGTTTACGGTCACTTGCCGTTATGATGTCGATCTGGAAGCCAAGATCTGGGCAGGCGATTGATCACACGGGATAGGTCGCAATGGTGAACCTGTTCAACCGACAGGCTGCCGCTGACAGGGGGCAGATCGCAGCCGCCCGGTAGCGCGGCGCCTATCGAGGAGAATTCGGAATGACCGACGATGAAAAGGCAATCCGGAAAGTCGTGGAAACCTGGATTGCCGCGAGCAAGGCGGGCGATACGGCAACCGTCCTAGGACTGATGACGGACGATGTCATCTTCATGGTTCCCGGCCAGGAACCCTTCGGCAAGGCGGCATTTGCCGCGGTTTCCAAAGGCATGGAGGGCATGAAGATGGAGGGTGCGAGCGAGATCGTCGAACTGCAGGTGCTCGGCGACTGGGCCTATATCCGCAATCACATCGACATGACGGTGACACCGCCGGGTGGCGACGCCGTTCATCGATCGGGTTATACGCTCACGCTTCTGCGCAAGGAGGCTGACGGGGAGTGGCGCCTCGCACGCGATGCCAACCTTCTGGCCGTGCGGCCCTGATCCATCTCACTCCCAGTCTTTCGGCCGCATAGGCTTTATCAGGCGGCGTCGAGGGAAGCAGCAAGATCGGCAATCAGGTCATCGGGGTGTTCAATCCCGATCGACAGGCGGATCGTCGATTCCAGCACGCCGATGCGACGGCGTACATCCACAGGCACACCGGAATGCGTCGTCGTTGCCGGATGGGAGGCTAGCGATTCCGTGCCGCCGAGGCTGACGGCCAGCTTGAAGATCTGCAGGGCGTTCAGGAATTTGAACGATGCCGGCTGGCCACCCTTGATGTCGAAGGAGAAGGTGGAGCCCGCACCGCTGCACTGGGCGGCGAAGGTACGGCCCGTTGCCGAGGATGGATCCGTGTAGGGGAGATAGTGGATTTGCTCGACCTTCGGATGATCCCGCAGGAAATCGGCGACCGCCCGTGCGTTGCTGTTTGCCCGTTCCATGCGGATCTGCAGCGTTTCCAGCGACCTGCCGAGCATCCAGCAGGAATGCGGATCGAGCTGAGTGCCGATCGCTCCGCGCAGTGCTTTCACCTGTTTGATGACGGCTTTTGAGCCGAGGGCGGCGCCGGCGATCAGATCGGAATGGCCGCCAACATATTTGGTCAGCGAATAGAGGGAGATATCGGCCCCGTGCTCGATCGGCCGCTGAAAGACCGGGCCGAGCAGCGTATTGTCGCAGGCGATGATCGGCGTGTGTCCTTGCCTCTTGCCGATCGCATCGGCAATGCGGCGGATCATGGCGATATCGACGAGACTGTTCGTGGGGTTGGCCGGTGTTTCCACCAGAATGACCGAGACACGGCCTTTGGTCATCGCTTCCTCGGCAGCTGCCGTCACCGAGCCTTCGTTGACGCCATCGGCGAAGCCGACGGCGGCTACTCCGAGATTGAGGAATGTCTTGGCGACTAGCGTTTCCGTACCGCCATAAAGCGGCTGCGAATGCAGGATCGCATCGCCCGGTCGCGCGAAGGTGAGAAGGGTTGTTGCGATGGCCGACATGCCGGAGGAAAACAGCGCGCCGCTTTCTGCCTTTTCATAGACGGCGAGGCGATCCTCGACGATTTCGCTGTTCGGGTGGTTGAAGCGTGAGTAGACGAGCCCGACGCCAGTGCCCGCCGGCGGTTCGGTGCGGCCGGAGATATAATTGAAGAAATCGCGTCCGTCCTCGGCCGATTTGAAGACGAAGGTGGAGGTCAGGAAAACAGGCGGTTTGACCGCGCCCTCGGACAATTCCGGGTCATAGCCGTAATTCAGCATCTGAGTTTCGGGATGCAGCGCATGGTTGCCGATATGCGTTTTGGACGGATGCGGCGCAGTCATGACGGTCTCCTCGGCCGATGATATGAATTTTAGACTCACATTATACATCACTTAGGATGCCGGCTCGCTATTCGTCATCATCTGCGATGTGGTTTCGGCATTGATCCTAATATGGGCCGGACTATCCAACTCGCGCATGGCTATCCGGAATACGACAGAAAGGCCGCAATATTCGTGAGCGGTGCTCGCCTTGAGGCCGTGCCGTCCCAATTTTCGAGAGCTTCCGGCTTCGCTGCCGCAGTCGTGGCAGAAACGGGGCGTTTCTTGATCGACCGGTTCCAATCGATGAGCAAGCTCGGAGGCGAAATGCATGAAGAAAACCAGTGAGGTTTACATTTGAAATCGGGCGTTCGAAAATTTGTGTTTAGCGATCTTCAGAAAATCGATGGTTACATCGATCCGCCGGATGCGCTTGTCTTCCTGTCTTTGATCGAAAAGCAAAGGCAGGAGAAACTTTATGGCGGCCTCGCCGAAATCGGGGTTTACTACGGGCGGTCCTATTTTTTGCTGCGCAAGATCAGCGCACCCGATGACAATGTGCTTGCGATCGATCTTTTCGACATAGAAGCGGATGGTGCGCAATATCAACGCTTCCTCGACAATGGAAGATCACTGGGCATTCCCGTTGATGAGGATCTCGTCATAACGGGTGATAGCACCGGGCTCGATCCGCAGGCCATCATCGACAAGGTTGGGCAGGTTCGTTTTTTCAGTATCGATGGAGGGCATTTGCTTCGCCACATCGTTGCCGATAGCCGGTTGGCGAAGAGCGTACTGGCCGATCATGGCATCATCGCCTTTGACGATACGTTCAATCCGGCCTGGCCGGAGGTGACGATCGGTGTCTCGGATTTTCCGCGCAGAAACAGCGATAGCTTTGTCGCCTTTTGTGTGACGAAGTACAAGACCTATGTCTGCCGCCGGGATTTTCATGGGCTCTATCGAGCCGCACTTGGCAGAGCACGACATCTCCTGCCGTTTGAACATGTGGAGATGGATTTTCTTGGCTCGAAAGTTCTCAGGCTGCACAATCCCATCAACCGGAGAGTCGCCTATGAGCTCTTGCGGCGGCTGGGTTTGGGCGCCATGTCCGAATGGGCCTATCGTTCAGCCTGACCTTGAGCCGGCCTCGCCTGCTGGTGGCGGAGTGACAGGGATTTCGTTTTTCAAGTAATCCTTCAGAGAGGCCCGCCAGAAGCGGGCCCCTCATCGGTCCTGATCAGTAGATTTCCGGCACATACATTTCCGGCGGCACCGGCGTACGGTGATAATCTGCATTACGCATGCGTTCCGGCAGCACGATTTCCGGCTTCGGCACGCTTTCGTAGGGGATCTGGCTCAGAAGATGGGCGATGCAGTTGAGGCGCGCCTTCTTCTTGTCGACGGCGTGGACGACCCACCACGGCGCTTCCGGAATATGGGTGCGCTCCAGCATCTCTTCCTTGGCCTTGGTATATTCCTCCCAATGCACGCGGCTCTGTAGGTCCATCGGCGACAGTTTCCACTGCTTCAGCGGATCCTGGATGCGCATGTTGAAGCGGAATTCCTGCTCTTCATCGGTGATCGAGAACCAGTATTTGATGAGGATGATGCCGGAGCGAACCAGCATGCGCTCGAAATCCGGCACGGAGCGGAAGAACTCCTCCAATTCCTCCGGCGAGCAGAAGCCCATGACGCGCTCGACGCCGGCGCGGTTATACCAGCTGCGGTCGAACAGCACCATTTCGCCCGCGGTTGGCAGGTGCGCTGCATAGCGCTGGAAGTACCATTGATGCCGTTCGCGCTCGGTCGGTGCCGGCAATGCGACGACGCGGCAGACGCGCGGATTGAGGCGCTGCGTGACGCGCTTGATGGCGCCGCCCTTGCCCGCGGAATCGCGCCCTTCGAACAGCACGACGACCTTCAGCTTTTTGTATTGGACCCAGTCCTGCAGGCGCACGAGCTCGTGCTGAAGCCGGAAAAGTTCGCGGAAATAGATGCGGCGGTCGAGCGTCGCCTCACCTTCGCTGATAAGGCCTTCTGCGACCAGTTCGTCCAGCCGGTCCTCTTCGAGCTGCATCTCCAGCTCTTCGTCGAAGCTGTCGACGATCTCATCCTTGATACGGCTGAGCGGGTCCTGGGTTTCGTCGGTCATTGTGCGCCTCCTGCTCTGTTTTCATGTTGATGCTGCAGCCCTGGGCTGCTGAGAGCCGGCACGGTGCTCAAGCATGTGCCGGCTATGGCTGCGGTGTTATTCGGCGGTCCAGCCGCCGTCGACGGAAAGCGTCGTGCCGGTAATCTGCTTTGCGGCGTCACTGCACAGGAACACCGCGATAGCGGCAACTTCGTCGACGGTTACGAATTCCTTCGTCGGCTGGGCGGCCAGCAGCACGTCATGCTTGACCTGCTCTTCCGTCATGTTGCGGGCCTTCATGGTCTCGGGGATCTGCTTTTCGACGAGCGGCGTCCAGACATAGCCGGGCGCGATGGAGTTGACCGTCACGCCGTTCTGCGCGGCCTCGAGAGCGATGGTCTTGGTGAGGCCGGTAATGCCGTGCTTGGCCGAGACATAGGCGGACTTGAAAGGCGAGGCGACCAGCGCATGCGCCGAGGATGTATTGATGATTCGACCCCATTTGCGCGCCTTCATGCCGGGAATGGCGGCCTTGATGGCGTAGAAGGCGGCAAGCAGATTGATGCGGATAATCGCCTCCCACTTGTCGTCGGGAAACTCCTCGATCGGGGCGACGAACTGGATGCCGGCATTGTTGACGAGGACATCGAGGCTGCCGAAGGCTTCCTCGGCTTCACGCACCATCGATGTCACTTCCTCGCCATTCATCATGTTGGCGCCGGAATAGCGGCACTTCACGCCGAAATCGGCTTCGATCGCCGCGCGCTCCTTTTCGATCGCATCGGCATCCCCGAGGCCGTTGATCGTGATGTTCGCGCCCTCGGCGGCAAAGGCGCGGGCGATCGCAAGCCCGATACCGCTCGTCGAACCGGTGACCAGTGCATTCTTCGAAGTCAACGAACCCATGATGCAACTCCTGCAATCTCTATGACATGGTTGGGTAGAGGGAAATGCTCAAGATGAGCGCACACTGCCAGCCTGATATGTCGCTTTGATAACAGCGCGGTTTTGCCTCGCGGCGCTGCCAATCATTGGCTGACACTTCACTGTCATGCAACCGTGCAAGTTTTCGCTCTGGCGCCCGGCGATTTCCTCCAACGACGGACAATACGATGAAGGTCGAAGACATTCTGAAGCATGCCTATGCGATGCCGCTGACCAATCCTTCCTATCCTCCAGGGCCTTATCGGTTCTTCGATCGCGAATATATCATCATCACCT
This sequence comes from Rhizobium sp. ERR 1071, assembly GCF_007828675.1. Taxonomy (NCBI): domain Bacteria; kingdom Pseudomonadati; phylum Pseudomonadota; class Alphaproteobacteria; order Hyphomicrobiales; family Rhizobiaceae; genus Rhizobium; species Rhizobium sp. ERR 1071. Next base: position 341,640 of record NZ_VITM01000006.1, read on the forward strand.
ATCGCACCACGCGCGAGGCGCTTGAAGCGGTCGTCCCGGCGCCGCTCGAAATCGACGAGCCGCTGGTGAAATACGAATTCATCCGCATGCCCGATTCCACTGGCTTTGGTGATTACACCGAGACCGGACAGGTCATCCCCGTGACCTATCGCGGACAAAAGGGTGGCTATGTCCACTCCATGTATCTTGATGACGATGCGCCGATCACCGGCGGGCGCGAGATCTGGGGCTTTCCGAAGAAGCTTGCCAATCCGAAGATCGTCAACGAAGGCGAAGTCATCGTCGGCACGCTGCATTATGGCAGCGTTCTCTGCGCCACGGGCACGATGGGTTACAAACACAAGCCGATCGACCAGGGACCGCTTCTAGCAGCTCTCTCGGAACCGAATTTCCTGATCAAGATCGTGCCGCATGTCGATGCCACGCCGCGTATCTGCGAGCTCGTGCGCTACTATCTGACCGATATCACCATCAAGGAAGCCTGGACTTCGCCGGCTGCCCTCGATCTTCGGCCGCATGTCATGGCCGACGTCGCGCGACTGCCCGTGCTGGAAGTGGTTTCGGCGGTTCATTTTACCGCCGATCTGACGCTCGGGCTAGGCGAAGTCGTTCACGACTATCTCGCCGAGCGCAGGTAGCCGAAGCCTTATTGTTAGACCATACTGGAGACGGATCGTGCTCGAACGAAATATCAAGGCGGTAGCGCCGACCATCCCGGAAATAGCCGCGCAATATGATCGCGTTGCCCTGGTCTTCCAGGGTGGCGGTGCGCTCGGCGCCTATCAGGCCGGCGTCTATCAGGCGCTTGCCGAAGCGGGATGCGAGCCGACCTGGCTCTCGGGCGTCTCCATCGGCGCAGTCAATGCCGCGATCATCGCCGGCAACGAGCCAGGCCGGCGGTTGCAGCGTCTGGAGCAGTTCTGGCAGATCATTTCCGGCCGCAAGATCTGGGCCTATACGCCGGAAGGCGATTTCTTCCGCGATATCCGTAATCGCACCAGTTCCTGGATGACTATGACCATGGGCCAGCCCGGCTTCTTCAAGCCGCGCTTTCCCAATCCCTGGTTCGAGCTGCCGGGAGCCGAGGGGGCAACCAGCTTCTATGACTCGGCAGAGCTCAAGAAGACGCTGGAGATGCTGATCGACTTCGACGTGCTGAACGATGGCAAGAAGCGCTTCAGCGTCGGCGCGGTGAATGTCCGCACTGGTAATTTCGTCTATTTCGACACCGACAAAGTGCGCATCGGCCCCGAGCATATCATGGCGAGCGGCGCCCTGCCGCCGGCCTTGCCGTCCATCCGGATCGAAGGCGAATATTACTGGGACGGCGGCATCGTTTCGAATACGCCGTTGCAATATCTGCTCGATCAGGAAGAGGACCGCAGCTCGCTCGTCTTCCAAGTGGATCTTTTCAGTGCCCGCGGCGTCCTGCCGCGCAGCATGCCGGACGTGCTCTCGCGCCACAAGGACATCATGTATTCGAGCCGCACGCGGCAGAATACCGACAATTTCAAGCGTATTCACGGACTGAAGATGAAGCTCCTGAGCGCCCTAAAGCGTGTTCCGAAAGAGCAGTTGACTGCGGAAGAGGAAGAGCTGATTGCGGATTATTCCGATGCCGGCGTCGTCAATATCGTGCATCTGATCTATCAGCATAAGAACTACGAAGGTCACGCCAAGGACTATGAGTTCTCCGGCACGTCGATGCGCGAGCATTGGGACATGGGCCTCGAAGATACCAAGCGCACGCTGCGCCATACCGACTGGCTGCTGCCACCCTTCAGCGACGATGCCGTCGCCATCCACGATCTTCACAGGGAAGATCCGGCTTGAGCCAATGGTGTTCTCGGCTCGACTCTAGGCTGTGGTGACGATTTAACTATCGTAGCCACATGGTTATGGCAGCGATGATGACGAAGCCTCTGAAGTTGGCGAGCAGCTTGTCGTAGCGG